>JAEKNQ010000035.1 GCA_016464825.1 Candidatus Dormiibacter inghamiae
GGCCGCCGATGCGGGCGTCAAGGGGCCCGGCCCTTCGTCGTTACGGATTTTCAAATCCGCTCCTCCTCGTTCCACCCTTTCCTTCGCCTCGACGCCCTGACCGGCGCCCTGGGCGGGCGCCTGCCCCGAGCTACGGCCCAACCGGCCGTTACAGGCAACCAGCTCCACGGCACGGGGAGCCCGGGCCGAAGCATCCACGATGCTTCCTGCATCGCGCGTAATCGTGCGTTATAAGCCGTGGTCACTAAGTGGGACGATCGATGCGAACGTCGGGCAGATCGCCAGCCAAACGGTTCCAGAGCTCGTGGTCCAGGTCCCGCTTGGCGACGTACAGGTGCGGCGCGTCGGCGGTCACGCCACCAATGGCCTTGAAGGGGCCGCGTTCGCGGTCGCGCAGGTCCAGGTAGACACCGCCCTGTTCGAGACGAGTCCCTTCCTGGAGGACTGCCAGCTGCTCCAATTGTGAGCCGTCCAGCCAGGGCAGCAGATCGTGGATTGTCTTCGACTCGGCGGCGACGAAGCTCTCCTCAGCATGTCCGGGTCCCGTCTCCAGCCGTGGATCATGCAGGTCGTGGTCGAAGTCTTCGGTCTGCTGGTCGGGCCCGCGAGGGTTGGTGAGCTCCTCCCGGCGTACATCATGGGTTTGCGCGTGCCTACCGGCTGGGCCGCCGACATCCGAATAGGGGTTCCGTGCATCACCTGGAGTCTGGTCGTGCTGTCCGCGCCTCGGCAATTGTGAATCCTCCTAGACGATCTGCTGGTAGCAAGCCATTATTACCCCGACCTGCCTCGCGCGGCCTCGGTGTCCGGCTCATTCCTGGAATGCCAGCGCCGCCCCTTTGACCAGCGACTGCAGTTTTGCCCAACAGATGTCTGGATGGACCCTGCCGAACCCAGCGAAGGTGCCGAAGCCGCAGTCAGTGCCGGCGATGACTCGTTCCGGACCGGCGATCTCGACAAAGCGCCGCAACCGCTGGGCAACGAGATCGGGGTGTTCGACGTAGTTGGTGCAGGTATCGATCACGCCTGGGATCAGCACCTTCTCTTCTGGCAGCTTGACACCAAGCCAGGCCTCCCACTCGTGCGCGTGGCGGGGATTCGCGGCTTCAAAGGCTATCATCGAGGGTTTTGCCCGCAGCACTATCGGCAGGATTTTGCGCAGGTCGATGTCGCTCGTATGAGGTCCCTCGTAGTTGCCCCAGCAGACGTGCATCCGCACGCGCTCGGCAGGCACGTCGGCGAGGGCGTGGTTCAGGACTTCGACCTGTTCGGCGGCATGCTCCAGGAAGGCCTCCTCGCTCTCGTCCCGATAGCGGATGTGGCGACCCATAGCCAAATCAGGGCAGTCGACCTGGAGAATCAGGCCAGAAGCCGCTATCTCGTTGTACTCGACCTTCATCGCCTCGGCCACCGCGTACAGGTAGTCGCGCTGGGTCGAGTAGTACTCGTCAGGCTGGAATACAGCTATCACCCCCGGCGAAGCGGCGGTGAGGAAGGCCGCCTTCACAGGTTGAGTCCGAGTCGCCTCGACCAGGTGGCGAATATCCGCTCGGACCGGCCCCAGGTCCCGGACTGCGATAGGGCTCCGGCAGATCGGACGCCGGTAGACAGGGGTCTCGCCTCGACTGGCGATCCGATCCCGGTAGTCAGGGAAAGCGTCGAGATCGGCAGGGACCGCTCGGGGCGCATCGCCCAACTCGAAGCCTGTCAGGCGGTGGCGCATATAGGTCGCGTAGCTGATCTTGCTCATCTCGCCGTCACTGACCATGTCGATACCGACGGCGACCTGGCGGGCGACCACCTCGGCAACCGATTCGCGCAGGATCGCGTCAGCGGCAGCCGCGTCGGTCACCTTTCCGTCGTCCTGTTTTCGGACCACATCGACAACAGCGTCCGGGCGAGGCAGGCTGCCCACGTGAGTGGTGAGAACCCGCTTGCCGTCAGCGCCCGTCACCAGCCGGCTCCAGCGAATTGCGCAGCGCTTGGCGGCAATGACGGCTGTGGCAGAGTCGACAGCCAGCCGAGAAGGCGCTCGGCGACCGCCTCCGGCTGCTCCAGAGGTGCCAGGTGCCCGCAGCCAGCCAGCCTCTCCAGACGGCATTCGGCTATGCCTGAAGCGAGTTCCTCTTGGACCGCCATCGGGCAGATGTCGTCGTCCTGACCGGCTATGACGATCGCTGGGCAGGCGATCCCCGCCAGCCAGGGGCGGCTGTCTGGTCGGGTCCTCTGGGCCATCAGCTGGCGCCGGAACGCTTCGACACCCACCGACCGCGCCATGCCTTCGACGCGATCGCGCAGCGCTCTGTCCGAGTGTCTGGCCGGCGGCAGCAGCACATCAGGTTGCGTAGCCGCGATCTGGCTGAACCGGCCCTTCTCGGCCTCGTCGTGCAGCCGCTCCCATTGCAGTAGCTGCTGGTCGTCAGGGGGTCGCGCACTTGAGTTGACCAAGGCGATCCCGATCACCCTTTCAGGCGCGCGCCTGATCACTTCCAGGCAGACGATTCCACCCAGCGAGTGGCCGGCCAGGGCAAAGCGCTGCGGCGCGCTTGCCAGCACAGTCTCAGCCATAGCGGCAACCGACTCATCGAGATCGATCCGGGCCCCCCGGCGCCTGACCCACTCGCTGAGCCTTACCGACACCTCACTCCACAGATCGGCATCGCAGAGCATGCCAGGAACCAGCACCAACTGCAGTCGCTCGGCGGCGACTTGGGAGGGAGCAAGGGGGCCTGCCTGGGGCGGCTGCGGGGTCAGACTGGCTCGATCTTCGCGCACGGCGCTGGTAAAGGCGGCCAAGGTCAGCTGGGGCGCCACGAATACGATCCCTGCGGCGCCCCAACTGCGCCACCTGCGAGCTTCTGCCGGACTTCCGACCACAACCAGCACCGGCACCCGCGCCGCGCTGGCTGTGGCCCGGATGGTTTCCACGGCTGCAGCCACCGACGGATGCTCGGGATCGCCCGGGTGCCCGAGCGAGATCGAGAGGTCGTTCAGCCCGACGAGCACCCCGCTCACTCCGGTGGTGGTCAAGATGCCGGGGGCGGCATCGATCGCCTCCGCGTCCTCGATCTGTACGAAGACCAGCGTCTCAGCCGCCGCCTGCTCCAGATGGCGCGCCAGGGGGACATGGCCGTAGCCGCCAGCCCGAGTCGACAGCGCGAGGCCGCGCCTGCCAAGTGGAGGATAGTGTGCGGCCGCCACGGCTGCGCGAGCCGTCGTGCCGTCGATCACGTGGGGGACCGCCACCCCGCGGGCGCCGCCGTCCAAAGCCGCCAGGATCGGCCCAGGATCGAAGCTCGGTACCCGCACGAGGGCCGGCATCCCGACCGCATCGGCGGCGCGGAGGTGATGCTCGAGCTCGAGTCCTCCGCCCGGACCATGCTCTGTATCGAGGAGGACAAAATCGAAGCCGGCTCGACCGGCCATCTCCACCTGGGCCGGGGCGGGCATCTTGACGAAGAGGCCGCTGACCGGCTCCAGGGCGCCCAAGCGGCTGGCCAGAGATCTGTCTTTCAAGCTATTCATCCGGTTCGGGCTGGCCCTTCGCTCAGGCTCGCGGTTCGATCCGAGACCGTCAGCGGAGGTTGGGCGCTGCCTGTCTGCTTTGCGCTCAGCGCTGAGTAGAGTTCCGGTCGGCGGTCCCCCAGCACATCGTTGAGGTCGCTCCAACCCTTCCGCCGGGCCAGCGCAAGGTCGACGTCAGCTGTCGCCGGCCCAGCCTCACACGTCGTCGAGATGACCCAACCTGACTGGTCGATGATTGCCGTGCCAGCAGTCCACTCCTGGCCCCGTTCGACCCCAACCCTGTCGCAACAGGCGACGAAGACACGGTTGGTACGAGCGGCGGCCATCGCGATGATCACCTCTGGTGGCCGTTCAGCCGGCGGTCGCTCCAGCAGTGGCCAGTTGGTCGGGACGACGATGAGGTCCGCGCCCATCAAGGCGAGCGTGCGAGTCATCTCGGGAAACTCGAGGTCGTAGCAGACGAGGACACCCAGCCGGCCGACCTGGGTGTCGAGCACAGGTGGCGCCCCGGCGCCTGGTTCGAAGACGAGCTTCTCTCGCGCCCACAGATGGGTCTTCCGATAGACGGCCCGGACGCCTGAGCCATCTACCATCGCGGCACTGTTGTACAGCAGACCGTCAGCTCCCCGCTCGCAAAATCCTCCCACCACGACTGAGGGTCCCCGAGCTGCCGCCAACGCCCACTCAGCGAAGAGACGATGGCTGGGTGTGATGGCAACCGACGCCGCCTCCTCCCGCGATTCGAAGACGTATCCCGACGTGACGAGCTCGGGCAGCACCACCACGTCGGCCCCGCCCTGGACGGCCGCGCGAATCGCCTCGACCGACAGACGGCGGTTGCCGGCAAGGTCGGCGATTTGAGGTGCGAGCTGCTGGCAGATTATTCGGGCCATGGCCCTAGTGTCCCGCGCCAGATATTCGTTGGCATATTGCGGCTCCGGACGCCAATGCCGGCGTCAGGGGGCCCGGCCCGTCGTCGCACGCCCCCGCTGCGCGGGGCCCCCGGCTGGCAAGTGCGCTCCTCCTAGTTCCACCCCTTTCGTGGCCTCTGCGCCCGGACCGGCGCCCTCCGGGCGCCTGCCACAATCTACTCAACGAACTTCTGGCGCAGGACACTACGCAAATCGGTCCCCGGCGTCGACGCCGAGCACCTGGTCGGCCATCAGGGAGGGATGCGTCCAGGCGTTCACATCCGTTAAGATTCCGATCCGTGCGACAGGCGCGCGAGCCGTCGGGTAGCTGACGCCTCATGGGCGGGCATCAGGTCTGCGCGTGAGATCTCCGCCACCACCGGCGCGATGGCCGCCACTCCGACTTGGGAGACGATCCGCTGATACGTCAGCGTTTTCAGGTACTTCGCCACCGACAGGCCACCTGTGTAGCGCGCCGCCCCGGCGGTGGGGAGCGTGTGGTTGGTCCCGATGGCCTTGTCGGAGAAGGCCACTGTTGCCTGAGATCCCAGGAATACAGAGCCGTAGCTGCGGAGGCGGTCGAAGTACCAGTCATCGCGCCTTGTCTGGATTTCGAGATGCTCGGGCGCCAGACCGTCAACCACCCTGATCGCGTCTTCAGGAGAACTGACAAGGATGGCTGCGCCGTGGTCGGTCCAGGCACGCCTGGGAATCTCGTCGGCTCCCAGGGCGGCCAGCTCGTCAAGCTGACGATCTATGTCTTTGACGACCCTCTCGGCCAGCGTCTCGTCTGTAGTGACCAGGATGGCCGGCGAGGTTGGGCCGTGCTCCGCCTGGGCCAGGAGGTCAGCCGCAACCAACTCGGGGTCAGCGGTTTCATCCGCGAGCACTGTGATCTCGGACGGTCCGGCCAGAAGGTCGATGCCAACTCGCCCAAACAGCTGGCGCTTGGCCTCGGCCACAAAAGCGTTGCCCGGGCCCACCAGCATGTCGACTGGGCCCATGTCCTCGATTCCGAACGCCATGGCGGCGAGTGCTTGAACGCCGCCAAGGGCGAATATCGCGTCAGCGCCTGAGGTTGCGATGGAATGCAGAACCGGTGGATGAATGCCCCGACCATCTCGGGGCGGTGAGCACGCCACCACGCGTTGCACACCGGCGACCTTGGCGACCAGGATTGTCATGAAGGGACTGGCGAGCATCGGCAGCCGCCCTGCCGGGACGTAGGCTCCGACCCGCTCCACAGGCACTTGGCGCTGACCGAGCTGAACGCCGGGCAGAGTCTCCACCTGGAAGTCCACCAGGGCTCGTCTCTGGTGCTCGGCGAACTGGCGGACCTGCATTTGCGCGAATGCAATTGCCTCCCGCAGCGCCTCCGGCAGGGACTCTGTAGCGGCATCGATCTCAGCCTGGCTGACTGCGAACTCTCTTGGCGCCCAGTCATCGAGGTCGCGCGAATAGGCGCGGACGGCGTCCATGCCCTCGCGCTCGACGCGCAGCAGCATCTCGCTGACCTTGGCTGATACGGCCGGGTCGCGGCCCGGTGCCGGCGAGGCGAGCGGCGCCTTGATCAACCGCAGCTCGACATCTCTGGGCAGCCCCGCCGGCAGGCTCATTCGGATCGGCGCTCAGGCGGCGTGAGAGGTGCTGAAGAGCGCAGAACGATGTGGGTCACGACTCGCGATCCGGCGTCAACGTGAGAGGCTCGTCGCGCAGGATCTGCGCGAGAACATCGAACTCGTTGAAGAGCATCCAGTCCTCAACTATGCGGCCGCCGACGAAGTAGAGCTGCGAGATGCCCCAGAGGTGGACGCGCCTGCCGCTGGGAGGGCCGTACAGCGCATAACCCCGGTGTGTGCCGAGCGCTGTCCACCGCACCGAAACGCTGAAACCGTCCTCGTCGTTGCCCATCCAATAGATGTCGTCGACGTGCAGGCCGAGGTCGGGAAAGGTCGCAAGCAGGCCTCGCGCCATCGCCCGGACCTCGGCGCGGCCGTAACCCTCGCGATTGGAAGTGCCGTGCCAGCGCACGTTTGAGGCATAGCTTCTGTCAATGGCGCTCAGGTTTCGCCGGTTGTAGGTCTCGTGGAACAGCGCTCGCACGACATGCTCGACATCGAAGCCTGAGCGCATGCTGGCCGCGGGGTACCGCTCGGGCTTGCGCCCACCGCGCAGCCGTTCGACCTCGGTCAGCTCACGCTCTGCCATTGGGCGGCTGAGCCCCGCGTTGCCGAACGTGCGGGCTGCGGCTCGCACGTCGATGCCGCACTGAGCCAATCGCGCGGCGGTGTTGTGGAGCACCCACTCCTCGTAGATCTCGTTCTCAACCGACACGCAGTTGGCGATCACCCATAGGTTGATTTTGCGGCGGGTCGGCGGACCCCAACGCCAGGAGCCGAGATGGTAACCAACGTTGATCGCCCGATGCGAAGTGGCAAACCCCTCGTCCTCGTTCCCTGCCCAGATCACGTCGTCGGCGTAATGCCTGGTGTCGGGAAAGGCGTGGATGGCCTGAATGGTCCCCTCCACCACGTTCTCGACCCCGTAGTTCGGGCCATGGTCGTCGTAGACGCGGCAGCCGGCGCTGTAGGTGTCGTAGATGTAGCCGATGTCCTGGTCTTCCCAGATGCGATCGGTTATGCGGATGATGTAGTCGACGATGTCGACGTAGGTTTCCTCGAATCCGCGCATGGGCTGCTCCCGCTTGCCCTGATCGGCTGCTCGGAGGTCCTGGCAGCGCTTCGCTTTCACTGAGATAGCAAAGTCATGCGGCATGGCTCGATTGGCCGGCACCGATGGGGAGGCGCCGTGCGGCGCCTGCCCCTTCAGTGCTTTGAAGTTCGGCTGCTCAGCCCTCTCGGTCACGAGTGTCCTAGCAGTTGAGCTTGTAGATGTACTGCTGGACTTGCGGAGTGTCGACGTTCTGGGGC
The DNA here is from genome assembly GCA_016464825.1 of Candidatus Dormiibacter inghamiae. Lineage (GTDB taxonomy): Bacteria > Chloroflexota > Dormibacteria > Dormibacterales > Dormibacteraceae > Dormiibacter > Dormiibacter inghamiae. The sequence continues at coordinate 7,367 of JAEKNQ010000035.1, forward strand.
GTGGCGATCACGAAGGGCTGACTCTGCTGGCGAGGCACCGACTTGCCGTTGATCGCGTCGACTGCTGACTGCACTCCGAGCTTGCCCTCGCCGAACGGGTACTGGACCACGTCAGCGGCCAGCGTCTTCTGGTGCAGCGCCTCCACGATCGGATCGGAGGTGTCGTAGCCGACGATGTTGACCTGGCCTACCTTGTTCGACTCGCGGACCCCGGTAATCGCGCCCTCAGTGTTGTTCGTCGCCGTCGTGTACACGCCCTTCAAGTCCGGGTGCGCGACAGCCGTGCTGGAGACGATCAGCGCAGCTTGGGACGTCTGGTTCTTGGAATACTGAACCCCCAGGTCGTGCACTCCCGGGTACTTCGATTTCAGCTCGTCCTCGAAGCCTCGAAGTCGCTGTTCGCCGATTGGGTTGCCGGCAGCGTTGCTCAGCAGCACCACCGAGCCCTGGTTGCCCATGAGCTGACCAAGTTTATCGGCGGCCAGCGCACCGCCCTTAACGTTGTCTGACTGGATGTTGGTGACGGCTATGCTCGTATCTGCCAGGTCACCGTCAATCGCGATGACCTTGATGCCCGCCGCCTTGGCTCGCGCCAGGGGAGCGATCATGCCCTTCGAGTCAGTGATGGAGATCATGATTGCGTCAGGTTTCGAGGTGATCAGGGCATTGACTATCGAGGTCTGCGCGCCCAGGTCAAACTGTGGGGCCCCCTGGACCGAGAAATCCACATTGAGCTTTGCTGCCACCGATTTGGCTCCGCAGGCAACCGTGGAGTAGAACGGATTGCCGGTAAGGCCCGGCACATAGACGATCTTCTTCTTGGGGCCGCTGCTCGCGGAAGTCGAGGAATTGGATGTGCCGCCACAGCCAACGAGGACCAAGGTGGTCAGAAGTGCGACTACCGCCGCTGCCGTTCGAAATTGCCTCACGAAATTCTTGTCTCCCCTTGTGTCTCAGGCCCGGTCCCGGGCCCGGCGCTTAATTTGGTCGACGTACACCGCCGCGATGAGAATGAAGCCGGTGGCCACTTCCTGCCAGAACGGCTCGACGTTGACGATGATGAATCCGTTCGAGAGAGCCGTTGGGATGAGTATCCCGACGACTGTGCCCCCGACCGTCCCGAAGCCGCCGAAGAGGCTCGTGCCGCCCAGGACGACCCCAGTGATCACCGCCAGTACGTCAGTGCTGTGACCGGCGATGGTGGTCGTGGCGAAACGCGCCAAGGACAACCAGCCGGCCAAGCCCGCGAGGAGGCCGCTCAGCCCATATAGCTTCAGCAGGTGATTGTCGACATTGATTCCAGCCCGCCTCCCCGCCTCGGCGTTGGAACCGATAACGTAGGTGTGACGCCCGAATCGAGTCCGAGCCAGTACCAGGCCTCCGACGATGGCCACGGCGATCGCAACCCAGACGATCCAGCTGAGCCCAAAGGGGCCGCCGACGCCGAACTCGATGAGTGTCAGCGGCACTGTTCGAACATCGTTGCCGTGGGTTACCAGGTTGGCGGCGCCGAGGGCGGCGCCCAAAGTGCCAAGTGTGGTGATCAGCGCGGGCACGCGAAGCTTGGTAATGGCCAGGCCGTTGAACAGGCCCCAAGCCAGGCCGGCCGCGAGCGCCACTGCGAGGCCGACCAAGACGGTCCCCCAATTGTCAGAGCCGATGGCGCCCATGACCTTGGCCGAACAGACGCCCGCAAAGACCAGCACTGAGCCGACCGACAGATCGATCCCGGCCGCGATCATGATGTAGGTCATCCCGACCGCCATGACCAGCAGGGCGGCTGCGTCCATGACAACGTTTTGGGCGTTGGCCAGGCTAGGGAAGGCGTCAGGGCGTATGGCAGAGAAAACAATCACCAGGAAGAGCAGGACGGCGCTCATCAGCACTGGCGAGGTCGTCAGCAGGCGCCGGAGAGGCCGCCTGCGTATGGGCGGGGGCGCCGAGACCGCACTCTGCTCTGCGGCAGCCGAATCGGCCCTGTCGCTCTGGGGCAAGGTCATGCCGCCGACCCGTCGAGCGCGCCGGTCATTGCCCCGACCAGCTGCTCGATGTTTGTCCCGGCAGCCCGGAATTGCGCGACCCGGCGACCGAGACGCAACACCTCAACCCGATCGGCCACTTCCAGGACCTGCTGCATGTTGTGGCTGATGAGCACGACCGCCACCCCGCGCGCGGCCACCCGGCGGACGAGATCGAGCACATTGCGTGTCTGGACAACTCCCAGTGCGGCGGTCGGCTCATCGAGGAAGAGCACCTCGCTGGCCCACATGATCGAGCGGCAGATGGCAACGCTCTGGCGCTGGCCGCCCGACATGGTGGCGACGGGCTCGTCGAGAAGCGTCATCAGGTTGGTGCCCATGGACATGAACGCATCAGCCGCCTGCCGCCGCATCTTCGAGCTGTCGAGGACGCCAAACCACCCAAGCAAACCTGGCTTGACCAATTCTCTGCCGACGAATGCGTTCTCGGCGGGGCCTAGGTCGGGTGCCAAGGACAGGTCTTGAAACACTGTCTCGATGCCGAACGCCCGGGCTCCAAGTGGCGAACCCAGAGTCACCGGGTTTCCCTTGATCTGAATGGTCCCTTCGTCAGGCGCGACAACGCCGGAGAGCACCTTCACCAGAGTGCTCTTCCCGGCTCCGTTGTCTCCGATGAGTGCGACTACCTCTCCCGCGTCGGCGGAGAAGTCTGCGCCGTGGAGGGCGGTGACGTGACCGTACCGCTTGACGATGCCAGTCGCCTCGAGCAGCCTGCTCAACTCCTGCCCTCGGGGGTGATTACGTATGCTGGCGCACGCCAGGTAGCCGCCCTCGTCGAAAGTCTGCCGGATCTGCGACTCGGCTTCCGGCTCAATTGAGCAGCGGTCATCGCCTCACCTCCCAGCTCATGACACCACGCGGCCATCACTGTTGGTCGCCAGCCTGTGCTGATTCGGGGCATCAGCATTCCTCAGCTGTCGGCAGAATCTTCGCAGCCACTTCCCGCTCGAGCTCCGCAAAGTTCGGCGGCTTGACCATGCGCCCGTGTTCGTCGGATCGCAAGCCCCGCTCGGCAGCCAGAGCCTCGAGCCAGGCCGGCCAGACCGGATCCCTGCCGGTGAAAGCGTCATGCGGGTCGAGTACCGCGAAACCCCAGGAGTTGGTCTGGGCAACGTTCTCGAAGCGCCGCCAAAGGCCCGAGGGGAACGAGATCACGTCCCAGGGCTCGAGCACTGCGTCGCCAGCGATGTCGTCGGGGTCGTCTGGGTTGGTCCCGTAGCAGAAGCGCCAGCGGCCGGTCAGAGGAACGAACAGCTCAACGTAGGTGTGCGTGTGCCAGCCGGGGCCGTTGCCAGGGGGTGCCTCGAACATCCCGATCTGGAACCGGTGCGGGATGGTCAACATGGGCTTGAAGTCTGGGTTCTCCGACGCGGTGTCGCCGATCACTGAGTAGTTCGTCCGGTAGTGGCCCGGCAGGACGCTGTCGATGAACATGATCGAGGTCCCATTCCCCTTCAGATCGTTGAAGCGGGCGATGCGTCCCTCCATCGGGTCGGCGTTGACGGCCCGAACCGTCACGCCCCAGTCTCCTCGCCCGCGGGCTGTTCCAGAGCCCACGAGCGTTGTGCATACGTAGTCATCTATCTGTCAGGGAGCCTAGCATCAGGGAGCCTCGTTGTCAAGCACGCGCGGCTGCCTCCGTAGGCTGGTGAGCATGTGCCGGCGGTGCGTGGTATGCGTCGGATCTGTCGCAGCTGAGATGAGTCACTTCTGTTCCTCCGGCTGCGAGAGCACAAGACCGCACACTTTCGGGACTTGAGTGGCGCACACCTCAGCCAGTCTTTGGCCCAGGGTTAAGTGGGCCGTGTAGTCGGGTGGCGGGTCTGTCAGACTGTAGCCTACGTAGTCACTGATCAGATGAAAGGAGGATGGCTGTGAGCGCAGTCCTGAAGTCGCCCGCTCTGCCGGTCGCCCCGCTCGGGGGAGACCCCGAGGTGCGGAGCACTGTGGAATCGATCATCGCGGAGGTCCGCACCCGGAGGGACGCGGCAGTACGCGAGTACTCGGCCCGATTTGATCGTTGGGAGCCTGAGAGTTTCCGGCTCTCGTCAGCTCAGGTGGAGGAGCTGGTCGCCTCAGTTCCGCGCCAGGTGATCGAGGACATCAGGTTCTGCCAGGACCAGGTCAGGCGGTTCGCCCAGGCTCAGCGGGCGACCTTGACCGACCTGGAGGTGGAGACCCTCCCCGGAGTTACGCTCGGGCATCGCCACCTGCCCGTGGCCAGTTCGGCGTCCTACGTGCCAGGTGGGCGCTACCCGATGGTGGCGTCGGCGCACATGAGCGTGATAACCGCCAAGGTCGCTGGCGTGGAGCGCGTGGTCGCCTGCACGCCCCCGCTGGGGGGTGCCGCCCCGGCGGCCACGGTTGCGGCCATGCATCTGGCCGGTGCTGACGAGATCCTCATCCTCGGCGGGGTCCAGGCCATCGCCGCGCTCGCGCTGGGCACGGAGACCATCGATTCAGTGGACTTTCTGGTGGGTCCGGGCAACGCCTACGTGGCGGAGGCCAAGCGTCAGCTCTTCGGCGTCGTGGGCATCGACCTTCTGGCCGGGCCGACCGAAATCTTGGTCATTGCTGACGAGAGCGCGGACCCTGAGACAGTGGCGGCCGATTTGCTCGGTCAGGCGGAGCACGGACCCACCTCGCCGGCGGTCCTGCTAACCACCTCCGAGAAGCTGGCGGAGGCTGTGACTGGCGAAGTCGAGCGTCAGCTAACCGATCTGCCGACTGCTGATGTCGCTTCGGTGGCCTGGCGGGACAGGGGTGAGATCCGGGTGGTGGCCAGTCACGAAGAGGCTGCGCGCGAGGCGGATCAGCTGGCCTTCGAACACGTCGAGGTACACACGAGGGATCCTCGCTGGTACCTGCAGCGGATGCGCAACTACGGGTCCCTCTTCCTCGGCCCGGAGACCACGGTCGCCTACGGTGACAAGACGATCGGGACCAACCACATACTGCCCACGGCGGGAGCCGCCAGATACACCGGCGGCCTCTGGGTAGGCAAGTTCCTTAAGACTGTGACCTATCAGGAGTGCAGCCCGGCGGCGAGCCGGATGATTGGCGAGGTCTGCGCACGCCAGTGCCGCATTGAGAACTTCGAGGGCCACGCTCGCACTTGTGACCTCCGCGTCAACCGCTGACGCGAGTCCCTCGGGACCGGGAATCTCCATCACGACTCTCCAGATGTCACAGCGATGCCGCCCAAGCCCGTAAACGCTGTCCGCTCGCTCAGAGAAACGGCGCTGGCGAGCGTGACGGGCCACGACGTAGCTCGAGCCGCTGGCGTCTCGCAATCCACCGTCTCCCGTGCCTTCCGCAATGATGCTCGCCTCTCCCAGACGAAGCGAGCGCACGTGCTCGAGGTGGCCAAGACTCTCGGCTACACGCCCAGCCACCTGGGGCGCAGCCTGGTCACCCGGCTGACGCGGACGGTCGGGATGGCGGTCACGGACCTGGAGAACCCCTTCTATCCGCATGTGGTGGCCCCCTTGCACGACGCTCTGGCCGGCCTCGGCTACCGGATGGTGCTCTTTATGGAGCGCTTGGAGGGTGCAGAGAGCGACCAACAAGCGCTCGATCGACTTCTCGACCGCTCCACTGACGGCATAGTGCTGACCACAACCTTGCTCGGTTCCGGCATCCCGCGGGAGCTGGCCAGGCGCGGGCTACCGTTCGTGTTCCTCGTTCGCGTCACTGACGACGTCGGCGGCGACTGCGCAGTGGTCGACAACGCGCTGGGGGCGTCCCTGATGGCGGCCGAGATCCTGCGTCACGGCCACCGAAGGGTGGGCGCCATCTTCGGGCCGGCCGACACCAGCACCGGCCGCGATCGCGAGCGCGGCCTGCGCGCAGGTATAGGCGTGGCAGACGTTGAACTGCCCGACGAGTTGGTACGCCGCGGGCCCTATGGGGTGGGCACCGGCGACCAGGGAATGGAACGGTTGATGGATCTACCAATGCCGCCCACAGCTATCTTCTGCGGCAACGATACGATCGCCATCGGAGCTCTCAACGCAGCTCGCCGGCGTGGCATTGAGGTGCCGGGCGATGTCTCGCTGGTGGGCTTCGACGACCTGCCCATGGCCGGCTGGGACGTCTTCCAACTGACCACAGTTAATCAACCGATGGAGGAGATGGCCCGAACAGCTGCACAACTACTGGTCGATCGAGTCGAAGGAAGAAGCGAGATAGGCCAGGTGCGTCGCGCGGTTTTCGAGCCGCGCGTTGTCATGCGCAGCACGCTCGGACCACCGCCCAAGAGGCGAGTTTGAACAGGTCCTTCGCTGGTCGGCGTGCGCTCATCACCGGCGCTGGTCGCGGCATCGGTCGAGGCGCGGCGATCGCTCTCGCCAGCGCCGGAGCCGAGGTGACGCTTGTGTCCCGTACCCGCTCCGAGCTGGAGGAGGTGGCGGAGACCATCCGCTTGAACGGCGGCTGTGCCTCAGTCGCGCCCGCTGACGTCAGCGACCCAGCGGAGTTGGAGGCCGTCTTCGAAGGACTGGGAGCGCAGCCCGCTGACATCCTGGTCACAGCCGCCGGGATCAACCGGCCCGGACCTCTGGTGGAGGTGCCCGTTGAGAACATGGCCGCAATCGTCGAGGTCAACGTCCTCGGCACGCTCTGGGCCTGCAGAGCCTTTGCCAAGCGAGTCATTCCTGGCGGGCAGCCTGCTGCCGTGGTGACGCTCTCGTCCCAGATGGGAACTGTCGGATATCCCGGGCGAGCCCCCTACTGTGCCAGCAAGCACGCTGTCAACGGTCTGACCAAGGCCCTGGCGCTGGAGTGGGCGCCGCAGCGGATTCGGGTCAACGCGGTTGCCCCGACCTTCGTCAAGACGGCGTTGACTGAGCCAATGTTCCGCGATGAGCAGTTCTTGCAAACGGTCCTCTCTCGAATTCCGGCCGGCCGTCTAGGTGAAGTCGACGACGTAGTCGGGGCCATCTGTTTTCTGCTCTCCGACGAGGCCAGCCTCATCACAGGTCACATTCTGGCAGTCGATGGAGGCTGGACCGCTCAATAGGCGAGGCCTATTGGTCGTCGGTCGATTCAGGGATCCGAGGAGACTCCGGGTTTGGCGTCGAACTGGTCGGCTCGGGCCAACGACCTCCGTTTTCCCAGTAGAAGCGGATCGCCTCCAGAGGTCGACCCTTGGTTTCCGGCGCCAGTTTGAACACGAATACCAAGGCCAGCGCCGCCAGTACCAAGAAGATGCCGAAGGTACCAACGCCGCCCAGGGTATTGAGCACAACCAGGAAAACCGCTGAAACGATCACGTTGGCAACCAGGTCGGAAGTCAGCATGGCGCCCGCGCCTAGGGTCCGAAGCCTGGAGGGGAAGCTCTCGCCGGCGTACACCCACACGAGGGCGCCGAAACCGAACGTAAAGCCGACAGTGAAAAGGAGGATTCCCATGAAGCCGAGAGCGGTGAGACCGCCTCCGACCTTACCCAGGGCGAAGACAACCATCAGAAGCACGTTGGCCAGGATCATGATGGCGATGCCAGTGAGGAGGATCGGCCTGCGGCCAAGGCGGTCGACCAAACTCAGCGAGATGATGACGGCGATCAAGGAAGCGAACTGCACCAAGGCCGGCAGAATGAGGAGGGAGAAGTTGCCGGTGAAGCCCATGGCTTTGAAGATCAGGGGGCTGTAGTAAACGATTGAATTGATGCCGGTGATCTGGATGAAAAAGCCAAGCCCCACCACAAAAACAGTGGCCCGCAGATAGGGCGTCCGCAGCATTTCGGTGAGTTGGCCTCCTCGCTCGGACCTCATCTCCTGCTGGATGCTGTCCAGTTCACGTTCGACGTCTATCTCCGGATCAACCCGAGACAGGCTTCGCCGGGCCTCCTCTCGACGGCCCTTCATCAAGTACCAGCGGGAGGTGTCGGGTACCCGAATCAGCACTAAACTGATAGCGACCGCCGGGATCGCCGCCAGCCCCAGCATCAGCCGCCAGTTGCCACTGCGGGCGAGGGCGAAGTCAACAAGGTAGGCGATGATGATGCCGACCACTGTGGCCACCTGATACAGGACCAGCAGAGCGCCCCGGATCTGGGCTGGTGAGGACTCCGCCACAAAGACTGGAGCCACCACGACGGAGATCCCCACCGTCAGACCGAGCAGAAAACGGACAGCCACGAGCATGGTCAGGCTGACCGAGACAGCACCCAGAATTGCAAAGACGGTGTAGCAGATGGAGAGCAGAAGCATGGCTCGTTTGCGTCCGATCGCATTCGCCATGGGGCCGCCGACAATCGCCCCCAGGACCTCGCCCACCACGACGGCTGTCGTAACGACCGACTGCCCAACTGTCGAGAGGTGGAACTCCTTGGTGATGAAGAGGAGCGCCCCGGCGATGTTGGCGAGGTCGTAGCCGTAGATGACGCCGATGGTCGCCGCTGTACCAGCGACTATCAAGCCGAGACCGGACGCCCTGCGCAGATCTTCGATCCTCAGCATCTCTGGTCTCTCCTTCTCGTCGTAGCCACTGATACGACTCGCGCCTGCTGCGTAGTCAGCCTGACCTCACCAGCAACATGGTGCGGTTGCGGCGCCCGTGCTCGCGCGGGTCGGGGCGGCCGGCGATCAGGTGACGATCCGTCGGTCATGAGCAACCTCCGCAGGCAGGAGACTGACTGGAGCGCCGGACCTCACCCGTTGTCCTCCTGGGTCGGCTGGTTGAACGAGGGGCGGGGCCGAGGGAAGGCCTCGTCGCCGGCTGTCACGCTGTCGAGATATTGAACTCCAGGCAGCTTCTGCTTACGCATGGCGAGTCCCGTGATGGCCTCAACTACCACGCGATTGGCGTTTAGCGCGGTTGTATAGCCGTGGTCGAGATTGGGCGCGACCTCGACCACCTCGAAACCCACGACGTGCGCCTCATGACAAAGCCGGCGAATTACGGGAAACATCTCCCGGGTCGTGAAGCCGCCTGGCTCAGGGGTTCCGGTGCCGGGAGCGTAGGCCGGATCCAGGACATCGATGTCGAAAGAGAGGTAGAGGTACTCGGGGCCCTGCAGGGCTTCATTGACCGCTAACTCCACCACCCGATCCAACCCGTATCTTTCAACCTCAGCCATGAAGTGGGAGCGCATGCCCTGCTCGCGCATCCAGTCGAGCAGCTCGTTGTCCGGATAGTAGCCACGTAGACCTATCTGAACGAAGTTGCGACCTGGGATGTGCTCGTCCTCGATCAGCCTTCGGATTGGCGTCCCGTGGGTGACGCTGTGGCCCATGTACGCCTTGCTGCAGTCGGCGTGAGCGTCGAAGTGGACCACACCCACCTTGCCCGCGGCGTAGACGTCGGCGCACGCGGCCGCGTCCGGCCAGAGGATGGAGTGATCGCCGCCAAGTACGATCGGCACAGCGCCGGTGTCCGCCACCTCGCGGACGAGCTCCCTGATCGTCGGCATCGAGGCCTCGATGCTGAAGGGATCGACTGCCGCGTCGCCATAGTCGACGACCGTCAGGACCTTGAACGGCTCCAGCCGAACATGCAGATGGTTCATCAGTGCTGCCGGTGCCGGAAGGTAGCGCTCGGCGCTCCGAATGGCCCGCGGTCCAAGCGCGGCCCCGCGCTGTCCCCCGCCGCAATCCATTGGAGCTCCGAGCACAGCGACATCGGCCGCTGCCGCCCTCAGGTCTTCGGGGGTCAAACACATCGGCGTTTGCATGAAGGTCGGAATCCCAGTCCAGGCGGGATTGAGCTCGTAGCGGCGCAGATCGACTGGTCCGGGCTCTCGCGCCCGATCTGAGGACCTATCGCGGCGGGTCCTCCAAGCGTCACCGTATCGCTTCGACATGGCCCTCCCGATAAGACATGACTGTGTTCAGCCGCCCTTTCCCACGATCTCCGGCTCCCTGCCTGGCGGCCCTGAATTCAGTCGTACAATACCCGCCAAAGCGGTCATAGAAGGGAGATCCGCCATGGTGATTCGGAATGTGATTGGTCGACCAGTGCTCGTGCTGGCGCCAGCTGTTCTGGTGGCTGCGGCTTGCGGTGGGACGAGCGCGACACCCACGAACGGGGGCAAGTACAGCGGCACCATCCACATCGCCTCTTCGACTTGGACCGGCTATGCGGCCCTCTACGCGGCCGACAAAAAGCAGTTTTGGAAGCAGCATGGTCTGGATGTCGACTTCACCGACGTGGAGGATCCAGTACTGCGTCTTAACGCACTCAATGCGGGTCAGCTACAGGGCATGGCTTCGACTGTCGATGCCTTCGCCCGAGCGGCGTCGCAAGGTGTGCCAGCGGTTCAGGTCTTTCCGATCGATGCGTCGGTCGGCGGCGATGGCATTCTGGCCAAGAACGACATCCAGTCGGTGAAGGATCTGAAGGGCAAGACAGTTGCCGTGAATCAGGGCTCAGTGTCAGAGTGGTTCCTGGCCCAGGTGCTGAAGCGCAATGGAATGTCGCCTAGCCGCATCGCTGCTGCGACGTGGACTGCGTCGAGCGACCGCAAGTGGGAGTGCCCAGCAGTCCGGCCTCACCGTCCACAGCGATTCGGCGATGTGCGCCCATCAAGTGCGTGTCACAGATTGTGATCGCGGGGATTGGTGTGCCACCCCGGATCGTGCCGAAGCAGTCCAGAGGGTCACCGGCTTTTCAGTCGGCGCCGGCCAACTTCAGTACCGCGCGCATCCGGTCTACCGCCAACTCGGGGTCGCGGAGCAGGCCCGCTCGGTCCGCCAGCATGAACGTCTCCGCGAGGTGCACGGTCGAGCGCCCGCTTTCGAGGCCGCCGACCATCTTGAAGTGATCCTGGTGCCCGTTGAGGTATGCGACGAAGACGACGCCAGTTTTGTAGTAGAAGGTGGGCGCCTCGAAAATGTGCCGCGAGAGCGGAACGGTGGGCTCCAGAATCCTTTCGAAGCGGATCTTGTCTCCCTCGTCCAGCGCCGCCAAGGCGGCGGATGCCGCCGGCGCGATCACATCGAACGCTCCCAATAGCGCGTCCGAGTGATATTCACCGTCGCCGCCAATGGTCGTGGGGTAGTCGAAGTCATCGCCCGTGTACATGCGGACGCCGTTGGGCAATCCCGATCGCATCACGATTTCGCGGCGCTGGTCGAGCAGTGAGAGCTTGACGCCGTCCACCTTGAGCGGCTGCGCGCGGATGATCTCGAGGCAGGTCGCCATCGCCCGGTCCAGGTCGGCCGACCCCCAGTAGCCCGCCAGGAGAGGGTCGAAAGCCTCGCCCAGCCAGTGGATCAGCGCCGGTCGTTCCAGCTGCGAGAGCACCCGGCCGTAGACCTTCAGGTAGTCGTCGGGCCCTGTGGCGATGCGCGCCAGCTCTCGCGAGGCCATCAGCACCACCTGTCCGCCCTCGCCCTCAACGAAGCCGCACTGCTCCTCGTAGGCCGCGATCACGTCCTCCAGCGAGCGGGCCGAGTCCGGCCTCAGCTGGTCGGTCTGGGCGCCGCATACGATTCGTCCCCCGGCCGCCTTGGCTTCCGCCACCGAGCGCCGAATCAGCTCCTTGCAGGCCTGCCAGTCCAGCCCCATGCCGCGCTGGGCGGTGTCCATTGCCTCGGCAACGCCAAGTCCGTAGCGCCAGATGTGGCGGCGGAAGGCGAGCGTGGCCTCCCAGTCGATGGCGGCCGGCGAGACGGGCGTGGTGTCGGCCAGCGCGTCGGCGACCACGTGCACGGCGGCGTAGGGTAGCCGCGTGCGCGGCTGCGACCCACCATCCGCGTACAGAAAATTGCCCTCGACCGTGTAGTCGATTAAGGTCCCCTCGCGCGTCGGCATCCGCAGCTTCTCAGGCATCGAGCAGGTCCCTCTGGGCTGGATTGCGGGCCGCCCGCCAGCCCTGAGCGTCGACCGATCGCCAGCGAGTGCCGGTGGCGCTGAAGAAGAGCAGCTCTGACTGCAGGTTGACGCAGGTGCAGGCGTGGGTCGGGACGATCGCGAGCCGCCGGCCGATGCCTAGCCGGTCGAGGCCCTCGCCGGCCAGCACGCCATGCTCCTCGCTCAGGCGCTCCAGGCGCAGGCTGGGATGGCCCAGCACGATGCCCAGACCCTCCATTCGGGTCACGCGTAGGTCGCTGGACAGGCTCTTGGAACCTGCATCCACCACCACGCGGTCGGGGTGGACGGAGACGACGGTGGCGATCACCGCCAGCGCAGAGTCCTCCAGGCGCTGACTGCCCAGCGTGATCTGGTTAGCATCGCCGTAGACGTAGGTGCCGGGCCGCAGTTCGGTGATCCCTTTCTCGCGGCCGGCGCTGTCGGCTGTGGGCGTGGAACCGACGCTCAGGGTTCGGGACTCGAAGCCGCGGCGCCGTAGCAGCATCGCCGTCTCCAGCAGCGCCTGCGCCTCCTCGTCCGCAGCCCGTCGCCGCGCCTCCTGGGTCTCTGCCTTGTAGGCGTGGCCGCCGTGCGTGAGCAGGCCGCGCACCCGCGCCGGGCCGACGCGGCCGACCAACTCCAGCACCGCGTCGGCACTCGCCACGCCCGGCGCGGTACCCATCCGGTGCATCCCGCTGTCTACCTCCCAGAGCACCTCCACGCCGTCCGGTAGGCCGTCGGCCAGCTCGACCTGGTCGATCGAGACCGCCAATCGCCGCACCCGCCCGGCCAGCTCGGCCAGGCGCCGTCGCTTCGGCTCACCGACGGGCGGATGCGCGATCAGGAGGTCCTCCACCCCCGCGTCGGCGAACACTTCGGCCTCCCGCAGGGTGGCGCAGGTCAGCCCGATCGCCCCGTGCTCCAGCTGGCGGCCCGCCACGTAGCGCGATTTGTGCGTCTTGGCATGCGGCCGCAGCTTCACCGCCGCGCTGGCAGCGATACGCGCCATGGCGGCCAGGTTGGCCTCCATTCGCTCTTCGTCGACGACGGCCAGTGGGGTCAGCTCGGGCTCGGCCGCAGCCAGGGCATGCTCGAGGTTCATTCGGGTCGGCCCTCGAAGAGGTCCCGGCCGGTCTTGAGGGCCCTGATCTTGCCGTCGGCAACGTGGCGGGGCAGCACCCAAAAGCCGCAGTCGGGATGCGCGTAGGCGATGCGCTCGGGGCCGCCAAGCAGCTGCGCCGCACCCTCCAGGCGGCGCGCAATCGTCTCCGGCAACTCGATCACAGTGTCCTTGATGTCGATCACGCCCACACCAAAGCGGGCGTTGGTGAGCTCCTTGAGAGGCTCCAACTGCGAGATGCCGGGCCGGGCGCTTTCCAGCAACCAATGATCGACGCGCAGCCGCTCGAAGAACGGCACCAAAGCTGCCATCTCGCCGCTCTGGATCTTCTGGCCGCCGTAGTTGCCGAAGCAGACGTGCACCGCGGGCTTCCCCGGCACCGCCTCCAGGACGCGGTTCACCGCCTCGGCCGCCAGCTCGCAGTCCTGCGGGCGCCCCGGTAGGTTGGCCTCGTCCACCTGCACGACCTCCGCGTCGATCTCCCGCACCTGGTTCGCCAGTACGTCGGCGATAGCGAAGATCACATCCTCGAGGCTGCCGTAGTGGTGGTCGAGCAATGTCCGGCCGAGCATATAGGGGCTGGTCAGCGTGAACTTGAACCGCCCGAGGGCCAAATTCTTCACCCGCTGCCAGGCCGCGGGTAGATCCAGCGTCCCCTCCCCGATCTGCCCCTCCACTACGCCGGCGGGCTTGCGCCGGAACCGGAAGTCGGGGTTGGAGTGGAACTCGCGGACGTCGCTGCGCGTGATCTTGCTGCGTACGCCGAGCAGCGGCTCGACGAAGTACTCGATCATCCCGTTCGTCTCGGGATGGTTGACGTCGAACCGATAGAACTCACCGTCGGTCAGGAGATCAATCCCGACCTCCCGCTGCAGCTGGATTACCACCGAGGTGGCATCGGTCAGCCCCTGCTCGGAAGGGTGGGCGCGGAGCCAGTCGGGCAGCGGATAGCTGCCGACCAGAGTGGTCTCAATTGACATCGGCTGAGCCACCACCATAGTATCGTTCGATCCGAGGGAAACCGATTTCCGGAAAACGACTTCCTCCGCCGACGATTGGAGACGTGGCGCGGCTGGCCGACGTGTCGGCGAGCACTGCGTCACGCGCCCTCAACCCGGCCCACAGCCATCCGGTCAACCCCGCAACCCGAAAGCGCGTGCTGGAGGCAACTTCCAAGCTGAACTACCAGCCCAACCTGATGGCGCGCGGTCTCCGGAGCCGCCGCCTCCCCACGATCTCAGTCATCGTGCATGACATCACCGACGCATACTTCGCCGAGATCGTCCGTGGCGCGGCCGACGAGGCTAACAGGAATTCCTTCCTCACGTTCGTCTGTTCCAGCCGCCGCGACCCCGCGGTCGAACTCCGGTACGTCGAGATGCTCCGCCTCTCCGGTGTCTCTGCCGTCCTCTTCGCAGCGGGCGGTCTTCTTGATCGCGCCTATCAGAGAGCCATGAAGAAGCAGGTGGAGGCGATCCAGGAGTACGGCGGCTCGGTGGTGGCGCTGGCGCCCAGGGTGGAGCGCTGGCCCACCGAGGTTTGCGATAACCGCGGGGGCGCCCAGCTGATGACCGAGCACCTACTCCGCCTCGGTCATCACCGCATCGCCTTCATCACCGGCCCGCCCCAAGTTCGTACCAGCCATGAGCGCGAGGCAGGCTATGTCCTGGCGATGAAGGCGGCCGGCCACGATCCGCTGGTCGCGCCGGGCGATTTCACTGAACCCGGGGGCGAGCAGGCCACCGCCCGGCTCCTTGACTCCCGCGCAGGCTTCACTGCGCTGTTCATCTCGAACGACACCATGGCATTGGGTGCGCTGTCGGAGCTCCGCAAGCGCAAGGTGGAAGTCCCCCGCGACCTGAGCCTCGGCGTCTTCGGCGATATCCCCGCCTGGGGCTACACCACGCCCCGGCTCACCGCGATCCGCATCGGCCTTGCCGAGATCGGCGTCGCCGGCGTCCGTCGCGCGCTCGCCATCCTGCAGGGCCAAGACTCATCGCCGCGAGTCCGAGTACATCCCGTAAGCCTCGTCGAGCGCGACTCCACCGCGCCGCTCCGGCGGACGGCGGCTGCCCTCGCCTAAGGACGCCGGGTGTTAGGGATGAAGAATGTCTCACAACCAAGCTGGCAAGGCGACCGGCGCACGTCGGATATCGAAATCGAGGGGATCCGCGTTCAGTACGGTCGGCTGGTCGCGCTCGACCACACGACGATGTCGGTCGGCGCCCGTGAGTTCGTCAGCCTGCTCGGCCCTTCCGGCTGCGGGAAGACGACCCTTCTGAAGGTTGTCGGGGGCCTCCTGCGGCCAAGCCAGGGCAGCGTTCGGATTCAGGGCGGCAGCGTCGAGGAGGCGCGCAAACGGCGCGCCTTCGGCTTTGTCTTTCAGGATGCCACCTTGCTGCCCTGGCGCAATCTGCGGGGCAACACCAAGCTGCTGGCCGAGATCATCGGCGGTAAGGCCCTCGACGACGGCCGGATTGACGAGTTGACTGAGCTGGTCGGTCTGAAGGGCTTCGAGAAGAGCTATCCCTCGGAGTTGAGCGGCGGTATGAAGCAGCGCGCGGCGATCGTGCGAGCCCTTGCCTTCGACCCCCAAGTCCTACTCATGGACGAGCCCTTCGCCGCTCTCGACGCCCTCACCCGGGACCATCTGGGCGAGGTCCTCCTGAACGTTTGGCGGGGTCAGAAGCCGGTGCTCTTCGTGACCCATTCCATCGAGGAGGCCGCCTTCCTCTCCGACCGCGTCGTGGTCATGACCGCGCGACCCGGCAGGGTCCTGGAGGAGGTCCCGATCCCGCTACCCCGACCACGCACGAATCACCTGAAGGAGACGCGAGAGTTCTTCGAAGTTACCCGGCAGCTGCGGCGCCTGATCGACCAGGCCCAGCGCGTTGCCGGAGAGGAGGTACGAGCATGAATGTCATCGGGTTGGCGCGACGGGCGGCGCCGATACTCTTCCTGATCTTCTGCGTGGTCGCCTGGCAGCTGATCTGCACGATCGCCCACGTCCGGACCTACGTGCTGCCGGCCCCCAGCGCCATCCTCCTGCGGCTCTACCACTCCTGGTCGATCCTGGAGCCGCACACCTTGGTCACCCTCGAAGAGACCCTCGTTGGCTTCGTCCTAGGCTCCTTGGTCGGCTTCGTACTCGCGCTGCTGATCGCGTACAACCGGCTGGTCGAGGAGATGCTCTACCCCCTGATCGTGGCGTCGCAGGCGGTCCCGAAGCTGGCCATCGCTCCCCTCTTCATCCTCTGGTTCGGCTTCGGGATCTGGCCCAAAGTCGTGGTGACGATCCTGCTGGTCTTCTTTCCTGTGGTGGTCACCAGCGCCGAGGGCCTGCTGTGGGTGGACCGCAACCTGATTGACCTTCTCCGCTCCGTCTCCGCGAACCCGCTTCAGGTCTTCTTGAAGGTCCGGCTTCCGCACGCCTTACCCCAGGTGCTGGCGGGGCTCAAGATCGGCATCACCCTCGCGGTGGTCGGAGCCGTCGTCGGCGAGTGGGTCGGGGCAGACAAGGGCCTGGGCTACCTGATCATCTTTGCCGACTCCCAGCTCGACACGACCCTGAGCTTCGCGTCCATCACCGTGCTGGTGGCCATGGGCGTCGTGCTCTTTCTCGGCATGGACGTCCTCGGACGTCTGATCACCCCCTGGCAGCGCGTTCGCGTCCAGGATCCAGGTCTGTAGGAGGACGATCGATGCTTCGAAAAGTTGCCTTAGCCGCGATCGCGGCCACCACCCTTGCCCTCGTCGCCTGCGGAGGCAGCGGCGGCAGCAGCCAGTCCAGCCCCAGCTCGGCCGGCGGCTGCAGCTCGCCAACCAGCTTCAAGTTCAGGCTCAACTGGGTCCTCGACACCGAACAGGTTGCCTACTACACGGCCCTCGACAAGGGCTGGTACAAGGACGCCTGCCTCGACCCCCAGTTCCAGCCCGGTAACGGATCCACCACGACCGTCCAGCTCGTCGCCAACGGCTCTGCCGATATGGGCGTGGCCGACGCCATCTCGATCATTCCGGGCCAGTCGAAGGGTCTACCCGTGACTGCAGTCGGTGCGGTCTTTCAGCACAACGCCTTCGCCCTGGTGATACGGCAGGCCGCGCTGGCCCCAGAGCAGAAGAGCCAGCAGAAGCTGGATCCCAGCGTCCTCTACGGCAAGACCTTCGGCGCTGTACCCGGCAGCTCGCCCTTCATCCTCTGGCAGGCGTTCGTGAAGCAGCAACACCTCGACACCTCCAAGATCAAGCAGGTCTCGATCTCAGCCCCTGGCTATGCCGAGATGGCGACGGGCAAGGTCGACTTCTTGGCCAACTTCTTCACCGCGAAGGCCGTCCTCGACGGCGCGGGGACACCGGTGGCGCTCGTCAAGGGCGAGGACTACGGCCAGAAGGCCTATGGCCTGACCTACCTTGTGAACGACGACTGGGGGAACGGTCACGCCAAGCAGATCGCTGACTTCCTGAAGGTCACCCAGCGGGCGCTCCAGTACACCAGCGACCATCCCGAGGAGGGCGTCAAAGAGCTCTGCAAGTACAACCAGACCCTCTGCCAGGACCAGCACAACACCGACGTCAACGTCGCGCAGTGGAAGGAAACCATCCCGCTTTTTCCGAACCTCATCAAGGGCAAACCGATGCTCTGCATCGACACGAATACCTGGAAGTCGACAGAGGACGTCGTGAAGCAGACCGGCGTCGCGGACAGTGTTCCAGATTCGTCCAAGTCCTTCACCAACAAGTACCTGTCCGGCTGCTGACCAAAGGAGTCTTTCCTTGAAGCTAGGCGTCTTCTTGCCCTCGTACCTCCTGCTCGGGCAGCAGGCCAAGCACGGCGACCAGATCCGCCGCTTCGCGGTCCGGGCGGAGGAGCTCGGCTTCGAATCCCTTTTCATCACCGACCACCTGCTGACGGCCAGCCGCTTCTATCGGGTCAGCTGGACCGAGCCGCTGATGACGCTCAGCCACGCCGCCGCTGTGACCAGCCGGATTGAGCTCGGCACCTCGGTGCTTGTGCTGCCGACCCACAACCCGGTGGTGCTGGCGAAGGAGATCGCGACCCTCCAGCACCTCTCTGGCGGCCGCTACATCTATGGGCTGGGCACCGGCTGGTACCCGCCCGAATTCGAATCAACTGGCGGCAGGCGGGAGCAGCGTGGGCGCCGCACCGACGAGGTCCTGGAGGCCTCTATGCAACTTCTGAAGGCGCCTCAGCAGACCTTTCAGGGCCGCTACTACCAATTCGAGGACATCACCGTCGAGCCGCTAAGCCACGTCCCCCCGGTCTGGGTGGCGGGTGGCCGGCAATACGCCCATGAGGCCAGCCCGGACCAGCCGAGGATGGACCCCAAGGTGCTGGATCGGATCTGCCGCTGGGATGGATGGATCGCCCGGCCTACCTCGCGTCCCGAGCAGATCATCGAGGACCTCCGTGAGATCGACGAGGGGCTCGCCAAACGGGGCCGATCGCGCGCCCAGCTCGGCTTCACGGTCGCCCACGAGAACTTCTGCTGGCTCAGTGAGAAGAGCCGTCCCGACGACATCATCGCGGAGCAGAAGGATCGCATGCTAGCCGTCGTCTCTGGCGAGCGGCCCTGGGACTATATCGAAGCGGTGTACCTCACGGGGAGCATCGATCGCATCCAGGAGCGCATTCAGGAGCGCATCGACGTGGGAGTGGAGCACATGTTCCTGCACACCATGAACGCCGATCTAAACCAGCTGGAACTCTTCGCCAAGCACCTGCTCGAGCCCTTCAAATCTGTCCGGTCCGCGGCCGCGCGATGAATCCTAAACGAGAGCGGCCGGCGTCCGTTTCTATGGCTGTGACGTTCGGTGGCTGACATGACCGTCGACGGCATCCTTATCGGGGGTGGCCACAACGCCCTCGTCTGTGCGGGGCGGCTGGCTAGGCGGGGTCTTGAGGTCCTGGTGGTGGAGCAGGCGCCGGCCCTGGGCGGGGGCTGCTCGCGGGCCGAGGACAACCGCGTGCCCGGCCTCCACCATCAGGTCCATTCGGTTTTCCACCGCGGCATCACTGCCATGCCATGGTATCGCGAGCTTCAGCTGGAGAGGCATGGGGTCCGCTACCTTGAGCCGGAGGCCAACATCGCATTCCACCTCTCCGATGGTCGCGCCCTCGTTATGCACACGACTGGTGAACGGACCGCGGAGAGCATCGGCCGCCTCAACCCCGATGACGCCAGAGCCTGGGAGAGCCTAGGGCATCAATGGCAGCCGGTCGTGGAACAGGTCATCAACCCCCTTCTGGAGAGTCCGCCCGAGCCCGCAGCCACCCGCCGTGAGCGCCTAGAGCAAACGGCGGAGGGAAGGACCTTTCTGGGGCTGGCGGGCCTCAGGCCGGTGGATGCAGTGCTCGGTCACTTTCGACATCCAGCCGTCCGGGCACTGCTCTGCGCCATCATGGTCCTCCGCGAGATCGACATCACGGTGCCCGGCCAGGGCTTCCAACTGGCGGCTCTGGTCGCGGGTCGGCGGAGGGCTCAGCTCTGCCTGGGCGGCGCTCGCGAGTTGGCCGAAGGACTCGGACGGGCGCTGCTCTCCTTGGGCGGCCTGGCCTGGACCGCCGCCCGGCCCCGCCGGATTCTGCTCGAGGGCGGCCGAGCGGTCGGAATCGAGCTCGAGGACGGCCGCAGCGTCGCCGCGCGGCGCTGCCTGATCTCCGGGATCGATCCCGGCCAGACCTTCCTGGAACTGCTCGGTGACGCCTGCCCGCCAGGGCTGGCTGAGAGCGCCCGCGCCTACCGCTACAGCACTGTGGGACCGCTCTTCGGGGTCCACCTGGCGCTGCGGCGGCCGCCGCGCTATCGCGCCGCCGAATACGATCCTGCGGTCCAACGGGCGTTCATGCACATCTTCGGCGCGGACGGACCCGAGGCCTACACCGGCCTCTACCCGGCGTGCGCCCAAGGCCGGATTCCGGCGCCAATCTGTCTCAACGGCTCGGTTCCAACGCTCTTCGACGCCTCGCTTCGCGGGAAGGGCGGCGAGCAGGCCGCCTTCGTCTGGCAGAAGGTGCCCTACGCCCTCGGTGGGGACGCACGCAACTGGGACCGGATGGCGGCAAATCATGCGCGCACAGTCGTCGACCGCTGGAACTGCTACGCCGACGGAGTGCAGGGAGATAACGTGCTCAACTCCTTCACGAACACGCCGCTCGACACCGAACGCCGCATCCCGAACATGGTCGGCGGCGACCTCAACGTCGGCCACCTCTCCCCAGACCAGGCGTGGGATTCGCGACCCTTTCCGCTCGCGGGTGACTATCGGACGCCAATTCCAGGCCTTTACCTCTGCGGCGCCGGAACCCATCCCTACGGCAATGTGACCGGCCTTTGCGGCCACAACGCGGCCACTGTGGTCGCGCGTGACCTCGCCCTCCCGGCGCTGCCCGAGTAGACAAGACAGCTATGGCGTGGGCGATTCTTCCGATCGGTGCGCACGAGCAGCACGGTGCCCACCTACCGCTGGAGACCGATACCATCGTGGCCGGAGCCCTGAGCATGGCCGTGGCCGCACGGCTGGGAGGCCGGGCGCTCCCGGCACTCCCGTACGGCACCTCCTCGGAGCACATCGACTTCGCCGGCACCGTCCCCTTGCGCTGGGCCACGCTCGCCGCAGTAGTGACCGATGTGGTCGCGGCGTGCTGGTACCACCACGTGGATCCGGTCTTCGTGCTCAGCGGGCACGGGGGCAACTTCATTCTCAACCCGACGTTGCGCGAGCTCAATGCGCACAACCGGCCGGACCACCAGGCCGTGCTGATTCCGGAGAGCGTGGTCTTCGGCCCGGCCATGACCGAGACGGACTTGCATGCGGGCCGCTGGGAGACTTCGCTCATCCTGCACCTCCGCCCAGACCTGGTCCAGATGGGAAATGCGGTCGACGAGGTGCCGAGGAATGTGATCCGCGGCGACCTAACCAACCGGCCGATGCAGCATTTCACACGCTCCGGCGTCTGGGGCCGCCCGACCGAGGCGACTCCCGAGGAGGGCGAGCGACTTTTCGCCGAGATGGTCGGCCGGCTGGTCGGGTATGTCGGGGGTTGGGTGAGCTGATTCAAGAACTCTGAATCGCCGTGGGTGCGCCACGAGGGGATCGAACCCCTTGCACTTGCGGTCCGGAGATCGGCCCAGCCCCGTTCAGGATGGTGATTTCGTATTCGCGGAGTGCTGGTGAGTGCCGCCTCTCGACAGGCTTTGGCGTCCCAATTGCTGTACGACTGCCACCGCTCTAGGTGTCCTTCCGAGTTGTGGGAGACCGTCTGGTGTGCTTAGACTGCCTCAGCACTGGCATGTCTCCGCTGGTCCATTCGACTTGTCGATCGGCCAGCGAGACCCAGCACCGTTGTTGACGAGAACTGGCATGGGCGTCTGTTCTTGGGCTCCGTTTGCGTGCGGTGGTGGTTGTAGTAGTCGAGCCAGAGCTGGAGCGCGTCGAGTTCCTCCTACTTGGATGGGTAGAGCTGAGCATACGCCTACTCACGGCGTGAGTTCTTGATGAACGCCTCAGTGTTGCCGTTGGTTTGTGGCCGCCAGCGTGCGGCTGTGTCTATAGACAGCGCCGATCTCGGCCAGGGCCACTCCTAAAGAGCCGCGAATTTATGTAGGTGTAAGGGCGGTCGTTCATCACGCGCTTGATGTGCATGCCAAGGCTGCGGTAGTGAAGGGCAGCCTCAAGCGACAAGTGGGCGCCTCCTCACGGTCTCACCAATCTCGATCCTGCAGTCCCAGCGCCCGATCGATGTTGCCGGGTGGCGGAAGGCGCAAAAGATCGGGAAGCCGAGGCTGCGCCGCGGGACGCGCTTTCTGATCCACGCTTGTCGTGATCCGGTGGAGGTTGACTTGGCCCGGATCTTGTCCTGCGGCGTGAGGCGATTGACAATTGGATACAGTCACGAGTCTGATGCAGTCCGTATGTCAGTGGCGACTGTCGGCGCGCCGGTAGTCCGGATCTCCCCAGCCGCGTATCTGGGTAGCTGCTCCAGATCAGCGCATCCATGATCCTGACCAGGCTCCTCTCGTGACCATGATCCCGGAGACTGTTCTGCAAGCTGATCAATGTTGGGACCAGCTCGGACCTGAGATCGCGCAGGTGTTCGATCAGGGCCACACCGCTTGCGGCTGTCACGCCAAATATCCCCATAAGCCCCAGTACATAGGAATCGCAAACGGGGATGAGCGCGGGACGCTTGATGTGCAGGACTTTGGTAGCGCGCGAAATTGCAATTCCCTTACCGATGACCACCGAAAAGAGCCGCTCGAGGACATCTGGAACGTTTCGCTCTCTCCATATATCGTCAGGAGTACAGAAGAGGTCCCAATCGCGCTCGACGGCTACTAACTCTGCTAGATCCCCCCGACTGATCAGATCAGCCCAGTGCTTGTGTGACGACCGGGCGGACATGGTCGAATTGATCACGGCGATGTCCTCATCAACCACTCGATTCGGAGCCGGGGCACCTGCGATGTACGCGTCATAGGACTTGGTTCCAACGGAGCTGGGATCTTCAGCGAAGAAACGAAGGGCCAGATCGAGGGGATCGTCCACAACTAGATCCGGGCGGCGCAGGCGGAGTTCACCTGACATGGTGGGCGTAGGTGCTTTAGGGCACAGTCCGCCTAGTCCGTAAAACGATCCGGCGACTTAGGCGATCTAGCCACGCCATGAGACTACCCCCGGGCCGAGAGGGGTGCGACACACAGCACGTCATAGGTCCGCAGCCGCAAGCCGATCTGGCCAGAGCGAAGCCTGGTGCGCGCCGGCAGGTCCGACTGAGCGTGCATGGGGTGTCCCGAATCCGACACTCAAGGCTGGCCAGCATCTGACGCGCGCTGACCAGAGCGTCCGGAATCAGCCCCGCGCCTGCTCGAACATCAGTCGCAGAAACAGTCGGTGAAGCGCCTCATCGCATTTGAACTGGATCGAAACCTCAAAATCTGCGCTGGGCCCATATGCGACGACAAAAAGGCGCTCCGCCATGGCCGCCAGCTCAATCGGCGTTCGGTCCGCGATGCCGTCGCGGCGGTAGTTCTTGAGTGGGCCGCCGCCGGTGAACCCAAGCTCCGCCAGCACCTGCACTGACTCCGGCGCCAGCGATCCATCACTGGGACTGCCACCCCACTCACGCGAGCTGACTTCGGCGAGGAGGACGCTATCGTCGCCGTGATGCATGAACTGCACGTAGTGGTCCGGGCGCCCGAGCTGTTCGATCACCATGTAGTCCTGATCGAGCGGGCTCCGACCGTACTCGTCGAAGGCGCGCTCGAGGAGCCACAGGCGTTCCTCAGGGTTCATCGACCCCGTCGCACCCTCGCACCCCCGCACCCGCGGCGCAGCTTCCGACCAGTTGTCGATCAGCCCATGGTCTGGGCAGGCGAAGATCCAGCGCACACCACTCCTGATCGCTCGCGGCACGCACTTCTGATCGCACTCAGGGCAGCAGAACGCAGCCTCGCCATCGGCGTCCGGCCTGAGCTGGACGTCGCTCAC
Source organism: Candidatus Dormiibacter inghamiae (assembly GCA_016464825.1). GTDB lineage: Bacteria > Chloroflexota > Dormibacteria > Dormibacterales > Dormibacteraceae > Dormiibacter > Dormiibacter inghamiae. Next base: position 30,830 of record JAEKNQ010000035.1, read on the forward strand.
GAGCGCCGCCGGGCCGGGGGTGCGAACGCCGTTCGCGCCCGCCCATGGCGGCCAGGGAAAGCAGCCAGGTGCAGCAGTCGCCCATCATGGACGAGCGCCGCCGCCTCGATCGACGGCGCAATGCAGGTGACGGTCTCGCCCAATCCGAACCAGCTCGTCCCGCATCACAGCCTGGCCCAGGGCGCCGGCTGCCCGCTCCCGGATCCGGCTCCAGGCCTCGCTGCTGAGCGACGTCGACGAGGTGCTCCGGCGCGAGTTCAGCCGGCGCGCTCCCGCCGCGTGTCGGGGGCCGCAGCGCCGGCATAGGTCTCTGCGGATGAGCTGGGCTCTGGCGTCGGAAGACGAGCCCGATTGATGACTCTGATCCAAAGCAACTGAGCTAACCACAAGCGACTCGCAGGTTCTGTCCTAACCACATTATCTTGTTACGCCGAATGGCGTCGTTCGTAGTCGTTGGAAAGCCGTTTGTAGTCGCTGCCTGAAAGCCAGGTTTCGGGCTGGAAAGAGTGCTCTGGACGACGGATCCGTCAGCGCTGAATCCGTCGCCAGGCGTTTCAAGCTTCCTTAGATTCGTCGGCTGATGGTGACCGGCACCAGCTTGGTCCAGTCCCAGAAGAGGTCGGCCTGGAAGCCTCCGCTGGCCTTGGCGTGCTGAGGGTGGTCCTTGCCGACCAGGCGTTGGTCGTAGTCAAGGGTCATGGTGAAGTCACCCGCGGCTTGGATGATGCCGGTGGCGCCATCAAAGCTGACAGTGGTGGCAGTGGACGGATCGCCGCTCAGATGCCACTGAATGTTCTTGGTCGATCCTGGATGTCGTTCAGGAAGGTGGAACTGCGCGCGCCGGTTGAAATCGGCCACTGTGGCGGAATTCGCCGGAATCCGCAGTGGAACTGCGGGCAGTCGGGCGGGAAGAGACTGGTCGAAGCGCCGCAGGCGGCCAGCGCCTGGCGGACAGCATCCCTAACAGCACTGTCGGTGGCAGCGGCCGGGCGGCTGAGAGGCGGTCCGGCGGAGGAAGCTTCAAGCGACTGAACCGCGACTGCGTCCGCGGACGCTGCGAGGACGGCCTGGTAAGCACCTCCGACCGCGTGGTGGCTGACGGCTCCGGTGACTGGCTCGGTCGCCGCCTGGATCGTCTGGAAGTGGCCCTTGGCGAGCAACTATTGGTCGGGGTCGAGCGCGACGGCGAGGTCAGTGCCCGGGTCTCCGACGACCTGCCAGTGCGGATCTCTAAGGGTCTCAACGCTCCTGAAACTCTGCGCACAGCCCTGCGGCTAAAGGGCGCCGCCGGCTGCGCACCTGTTCAGGGCGTCTTTGATCGTGGCCGCTGCGGAGCTCTGCCGGCAGGCGCGAGCTTCACGGCGAGCTGGTCAAAACTGTAGTGGTGACGGAGGAAAAAAAGCGGCGTCCAAGTAAGAGTGCTGCGGCTCAAGGGTCCGACTATTGGCCACCCGGTCTGTATCTTGGGCCACCCTTCGGTAGTGCCCTCCAGAAGGCCGCGGGCGGATCCGGGTCGTTTAGCAGCTCTCGGAGGTGGTTCTCGTCACGGATGCCATTGGGGCGCAGCAGCCCATTGAGGAGCGTTCCCTTCCGGATGGGGTTCTTGCTCGTCGGTACGTTGAAGATGGCGATCTGGCGGCCGCCCTCGTCGTCCAGCTCCAGCCACACGTAATTCTTCCGGCTGTGCCTCGGCACAGGACGACAACCGAGGGTCTTGAAGGCTGTGATCGCCTCCTCAGGCGACACTACCTCTTAGCTGCTCTTCCTGTCGAACTTCAGGCCCAAGTGGCGAAGCTGGAGAAGGTTGCGCAACTCGTCGCCAAGGGTCAGGTAGCGCTCGTTCAGAACCTGCCAGAAGTCGTCCACCTGCTCCGCCATTTCAGCGAACAGCTCGGCATCAGTGTCCCCCGCTGCTGTAACCCCCAGGATCGGGCTGTGGGCGGCCCAGCTCCCATCCTCCTCCTGCCAGTACTCGATGGGGATCGCCTGGGGGACAAGGGTCATCACGCGTTCTCGTGGCTCATTGTGCTCCTCACGCTTCGGCGAGGGACCGACACGATCCTGCAGATTCTTGAAGGCCTCGTCCGGGCGCTTGAGTTCGGGCATGTTACCAATAGCCATCGTCTACGCCTCCAACGTCATGTTAGTCGCCAATTTGCTCCAGAGCAGATCTCGTATGGATCGGGTCCTCCGTTCGATGACCTTGAAGTCAACCGTTGGGCTGAACGTTCCCGACACCAGGAGGAACAACTTGGTCCGATCCGCGTATAGCGGCTCGACCTTGACCTCGAACACATCGGCCGGTCCGGACGGGTCGGCGGTCGCCATGCCGGGCGGGAGCGGCTGCTCGGCTGGGCGCTTCAGGACCATGCGGACACCGCCGCCCAACATCTCTTGACCCTCGACTAGACCCTCGACCACTCGTGCAAACTCCGGCTTGAGGAAGCGCTGTTCGATATAACTGTCCGCATCCGCTCCGAAGTTCTCCCAGACTGCCTCTACTTGGGCCACTTGGCCGGCCAGGATCGTACCCTGAGGCAGCTTCTTCACGTAGTGATCAATGACCACCGCCAGCTTGTCGGCCGAGTGATCGAAGGTGGTCCTGGATAGATCCTCTGTGAACTGCCACCCGCCCCCTGTCAGCACGACGATCGACATCCCGTCAGAGGACATCAGTTGGATGCCGCCCTGGACGACCTGGAAACCGGTGAAGCCGTAGCGCGACACTTCAGCGTAGATTTCGGACCCCTCCCTCGGTGTCAGCGCCTGGGGAGCCATCACCCCCATGGGTCCGGCGGCCATGACCGGCGGGATCGTCATACCGTTGACGACGAGCTTACTCAGATGCAGATCGTCCTTCCGAAGCATGGCGGTCAATGTTAGGCGCCTGAAGAGATATCAGGCTCGGGGCTCGTGCTTTCGGTCCGTGGAAACCGGTCCGTCACAGTGCCCTCAGTTCTGCGATCAGCACCCCGATTATCAACTTGACCACCACCCTTGGCTCCTCGGGCCACTCGAGAATCCGATCGTCACGCTGGCGGCTGTGCAGGCAAGCCGATGCGAGGCCGCCTCCACCAGGCACGGCGACCTAACGCCATCGGACGGGCTGGTGAAGTTGTCAGGCTTCCGCCCGTGGCGGAGGAACTGACTGGCAGCATGACGGTCGGGCCAGACCGCCACGGTGGACACCTTACCCAGTACCTTGTCTCAGCTACCGGGGACGGCTGATGGTGACAGGCACGAGCTTGCTGCCGTCCCAGAAGAGGTCGGCCTGGAAAGCTCCGCTGTCCTCGGCGTGCTGAGGGTAGTCCTTGCCGACCAGGCGTTGGTCGTAGTCAAGGGTCATGGTGAAGTTGCCCACGGCGTGGATGACGCCGGTGGCGCCATCGAAGGTGACGGTGGCGGCAGCCGCCGGATCGCCGCTCAGGTGCCACTGGACGTTCTTGGTCGGATCCTGGATGTCGTTTAGGACGTGGAACTGCGGGCAGTCGGGGGTGAAGAAGCTGGTTGATGTGGCACAGGCGGCGAGCGCCTGGCGAACGGCATCCCTGACAGCACTGTCGGTGGCGGCAGCCGGGCGGCTGAGAGGCGGTCCCGCCGAGGAAGCTTCCAGCAACTGCACCGTTAGTGCGTCCGCGGACGCTGCGAGGACGGTTTGGTAAGCACCTCCGACAGCGTGGTGGCTGACGGCTCCGGTCACTGGCTCGGTCGCTGCCAGGATCATCTGGAAGTGCCCCTTGGCGAGCAACCCGTGATCCGGATCGAGTGCCACGGCGAGATCACCGCCTGGGTCTCCCACGACCTGCCAGTGCGGATCTCGAAGGCTCTCAACGCTGCTGAAATTCTGCGGGCAGCCCTGCGGTTGCAGGGAGCCGCTGGCTGCGCACCTGGTCATGGCGTCTTTGATGCTGGCTGCTGCGGAGCTCTGTCCGGCAGGCGTGAGCTTCAGAACCAGCTGGACCGGCGTTAGCTTGGGCAGCGCTTCAGTGGCGTCAAAGCGAATCTGCTGAGCTTGCAAGAGCGACGTCCCGGCGATGGCCACGCGATGCTGTCCAGGAAACACCGCCAGCCGCTGAGAGCGGTCGGCAGTCAGCTTGATCGCCTGCCGGAGATCGGAGACCAAATCGCCGGCGACCCCCCGGCCGTCGTTGGCGCGCTGCTCCAGTTGATCGAAGAGGGGTAGGAAGTCTCCCGAGCTGGTTGACCTCAATGCATATTCGATCTCAGCGGCCAGCTGCTGGTCGACCAGCTCGCCAGCGTCGCGGCAGCGCCCGGCCAGCGCCTGCAGCCGCCGCAGATCGATGTCGCAGTCGGCGATCTCAAGTCGAACATGGTCACGGCCGACCACCACCCGCTCCGCCAGCGGAGCGGGCAGGCCATGGCGGAGATCGTGAAGGCGGCGGCGGAGCCGGCTCATGGCCTCGCTCGTCGGCACTCCGGGTGCGGCTTCCTCGGCCAAGGCTTCACGGCGGATGCCATGGTCGGAAGCGTCCAGTGCCCGTACCAGGAGGTAGACCCAGAGGAAGCTCAGGAGTGGATGCTCGAGTAAATCGGTGGTGAAGTCGTTCTCGCCAAGCCGCACCGAGAAGCCACCGAGGGTGGTGATCTGGAGGCGGTCCGAGACGGCCCGAGTCGGCTGCGACTCGGGTGGCGGTGCGGCCGCCGGTAGGGGCTCAGCCACCGCAGCCGGGGGAGGAAAAGAGGAAGCTGGCGGCCAGGATTGAGAAACCCCCAGAGGCGGAGTGGGCGCCGGGGGCGGCGCAGGTCGCGAGGGGGACTCGTCCTGCTGGCCGGCTTGGGCCGGGTCGGGCTGGGCTCGCGGATCAGGCCAGACACCGATCACGAAGGCGCCCGCAGCCGCCAGTGCTTGAAGGAAGCCGAGCTGGCTGCCGAGGGCCGCGAAGAAGATGCCGAGCATGAAGACCACGCTCCAGATCAGAGCGGTCAAGACCCGGGTGTGGAGGAAGAGAAAGCCGACGATCGCGGGCGTCAGGTAGAGCACAAAGGCAGCGACGTCGCCGGTCAGGAGAGCGGCCAGGGCAATCACCAGCAGGCCCACATAGCCCACGGTCAGGCAGAGCTGACGCCAGCCCCGGGGCCTAAAGTCCTCGATAAGCTGCTCCGGGCTCACGCCCCACACTCCCTCGCCGGCCACATCAGGCGGGATAGATGGTAGCGCGCGCCGAGTTGAACTCAGCATTGTTCGACCAGCTCAGTGCTTTGTGCCCGACGTCGGGCTTCCCGCTCCAGCCAGCGTGAGACGCGATCTCCAGCGCGTAGCACCAAACGTCGTTCTACGAAGCCGGCGCCATCGGGCAGTGGCATAGTGGCAGCGGCCCAAAGGAGCTCGACCAGCATCTGCTGGGCCAGGTCATCATCGGTGATGGCGGGAGGCACGGGCCTCAGGTCAGCGAGCCGAAGCGTCAATGCTGGGGCCACGAGTTCCAGCACCAGTGCCGCTCGTTCGGCACACCGCTCGCGTCGATAGGCGCGCACTGCCGCCTCCAGAAGCCTGTCCTCTTGTTCCTGGCCGAGGCCGCGGTCTGCCCGCAGTGGGCAGGCGTGTCCGGCCAGCCTGGCCAGGGCTGGTGGACTCCCGAGGCTCTGTTCATAGGCCTCCCGGATACGACTGGCGAAACTCAACAGCTGCATAGACATCCTCCTTGCGGGTTGATGTCCAAAGCCTCTAAGAGAGGCGTCCGCGCAGCGTTCCCTGAGCGTCCGCGAGGCGTCGTGCGGGCAGACGACGTTCAACCCGCGCGAGTTGGAGACCGTCGTCCGGCGTTCCCTGAGCGTCCTTTCTTCGCCAGACGACGCAAAAGGAACGCTGCGGACGCCCCCTCGATGCGCAATAGGAGAGTGTGAGGACAGCCAAGCCAGCACTCAGCGCGCCGCTTCCAATTCGCTTTCCGGCTGCCCAGCGTCAGGCGCTCGAGGCCCACGCCGAGCGCTCCTGCGTCTCACTTGGCGCCGCGGTCCGCGGCCTGGTGGCGAGGGGGCTGGACCCGGCTCCGGCCGAGGGCGGGGCTGCCATGGCCGCGCTGGTCGCGGCCGAGCACGTGCTCTGCCTGCTCCAGCTAATCGTCCCTGATGGAGCTGCCCAATCCTCAGACCTCGCCCAGGCGGCGGCCGCGGCGGCCGAGCGCCGTCTGGCCGGCATGGTCGAGGCGATCGCTCAGGAGGAAGGGGAGTGAGTGGCGATCGGGTGATCCTGGCCGTGAAATACACGCCGGCAGCGAGCCCAGCTCAGCTACGACGCCAGGTCGGCGGCTTCCTCCTCTACGTCCAGTACCGCGATCGTCACGGCGATACCAACGCTGCGGAATCTCCGGGCCCCGGGGTGTCCGGAATGTTGAAGTACGTCGCCCACCGCGACGCCAGCGCGGCCGCCGGTCGCCTCTTCGGTCCCCGAGGCACGGCTGGCGACGACGAGCGCCGGCAGCTGGCCAACTTTGTCGCCCGTTCCATCAAGGGCAGCCGGCCTCAGCTGGCCCCCGACGGCAAAGGCGGTACTGTCGATCGGCGCCGCGCTCTCTATCGCTTTGTCCTCTCGCCCGAGAAGGCCGAAGGGCTCGACCTTCGCCAGCTGACCAAGGCGGCCATCAGCCGTCTGGACGCTGATGCCGGCAGCAGCGGCCTGCACTGGATCGCTGCTGAACACCGCAACACCGCCCATCCCCACGTCCACATCGTGCTGGCCGGTATGCGGGAGGTCGGGCCTGGCCAGTACCGCTCACTGATCCTCAACCCGCGTCGCTTGGCCGGCATGAAAGAGACGCTGGCCTTTGAGATCCAGCGCCAGCGCGGAGCCCAGCTGCGACCCGAAGCACCGGAGCCAGTCGCCCTGCCAGTCAGGAAGCTCATCGGTGCTTGTCAGCCAAACAGGCGCGAGCAGGCACCGGCGCGTGTGCTGGGGCAGCCGACCGGCGCCATGCGTCGGCGCTTGCGTCCTCATGCCGGACGACGGTTCTCTGCCCTGATCTTGTTGCAGGCAGCTGCGCGCCGATACCGGCAGAAGCTCGAGCGCCAGGCGCGAGAAGAGCAGTGGCGGAGCCGGGAGCGCTCACGTTGATGCGCGAGCTGGCCGGCCTGGCCCTGGCCGCCACGAGCGTCCTTAGCTGGTGCGCCAGACAGTTTCTGCCGGCCTGGCTGATTGGCGGCAGCTCTTCCCCGCATAGCCATGGCACCAGCCGCTGGGCCAACGTCTGGGAGCGCCGACTGCTAGGCCGCCGCGGCCGAGTGGAGCGCATGCACGGCGACGGCCTGGTCTTGGGCTGGCTCGGCGGTCACCCCTTGCAGTCCTCGGCCGAGGACAACGTCCTGCTTTTGGGCGTTCAGCGATCGGGCAAGACGTCCACCGTCGTCGTGCCGAGCCTGCTCTCCTGGACCGGTGCCCTGGTGGCGACCTCGACCAAGGAGGAGCTGGTCGCCCTGACGGCGCATCTTCGCCAGAGGCGGGGACCGGTCTGGGTCTTTTCGCCGCTCGATCCTGACCACTCCTGGATCGCGCGCCTCGGCCTTCAGCCGGCAGGTTGGAATCCGGTTGCCGCAGCTGAGACCTGCGGCATAGCGGCCGAGCTCGCCGACCACTTCTGCGCTGCAGGCAAAGGAGGAGCTTCTGCTCACTGGTATCTGTCGGCCGCCAATCTCCTGACCGGGCTCCTCGTAGCTGAGCAGGAGCGCGGCGGAGACATGCGCTCGGTCCTCTCCCGACTCAACCGCACGGCTGTTCCCGGCTATGTCGGCCTCTCGGCTGTCGCCAGGGATGCGACCGCCTCCGAGCTCCTCCACGCCTTTGCTCTGACGCCTAAGGAGGAAGCGGGCTCGATCGCTTCGACCGCCCGCTCCTGCCTCTCGCTCTGGATGGACGACCGCATAGCTCGAGCCACGGCCGCCAGCTCGAGCCAGCTTGATCTCGATGAGCTGCTGGAGTCAGGCGGGAGTCTCTACCTGGTGGCGCCCGCGGAGGATGCCGAGCGCTGCCGACCTCTTTTCTCGGCGCTGTTGCAGACGCTCCTGCGCAAGGCCACCAGCCGGGCAAGAGCTCAGGGCGGCGTGCTCAACCCTCGCCTCTTGCTGGCTCTGGACGAGGCGGCCAACTTTGCCCGGGTGCCGCGACTGGCCGGCTATGCCTCCAGCGGGCCCGGCCAGGGCATTCAGTTCCTGCTCTGCTTCCACGACCTGGCCCAGATTGAAGCCGGCTACGGGCAGGAAGAAGCTCGGACCATTTGGAACAACTGCCGCGCTCGCCTCCTCCTGCCTGGCCAGGGCGATCTGCGCACGCTGGAGCAGTTCTCCCGTGCCATCGGCGACGAGACCAGGATCTACCAATCGCAGAGTGAGGGCGAGCGTTACAGCAGGCGCTCTGAGCAGCGAACCGGACGGCCGCTGACCTCAATCGACGAACTCCGCCGGTTGCGCTCAGCTGTCCTGCTCTACGCGAACGCGCCGCCGGCCCAGCTCCAGATGCGCCGCTGGGATCAGGTCCGGGCCTGGCGCCAACAAGTGCTGAACCGCCCTTAGCGCTCTTTGACCGCGGCGCCAACCGGTGTCGTGCCGCCCGTCAGCCCAGCCGCGGCGGCTGGTGAAGGAGGTTGCCCATGCGCGCTCTGCTCGCCGATGTCTCTGTCACTCCTGACTTCTCTGGACTCCCACCCAACGTGCTACACGGTCTCCAGCACCTGACCAACAACGCGGCTGCGGTCCTGATGCTCATCTCCGGCCTGGGCATCGTGGTCTCGCTGATCATGCTGGTCTTGGCCAGCTGGACCAGCAACGCGCAGCTCAGCGACCGCGCCAAGGGCGGACTGGTGGTCTCCATCGGCGCCATGGCGCTGCTCTATATAGGTGTCGCCGTCGCCAACTACTCAGGACGCCTTTTCCAGTAGATGGCGCCTCAGTTCCCGACAGGAACCGACTACGTGCAGGAGTTCGTCCTGGCCCTGGCCACCTGGGCCTCAGCCAGCGCCCGCGCCGGCCTGGCTTCGCTGCTCCAGTCCTTTGGCGAGAGCACCGAGCCTGACTACTTGGCCATCGTGCCCGTCTACAACCGAATGCTTGCGATCGCCCTTCTGGTCGTCGGCGCCGTGATCGCCATCGGCCTAGTCGAACACATCCTGGGCGGCCAGCTGGGGCTGAGCTGGAACCTCGTTCCCCGGGTGCTGATCGCCGTCTTCTTCGCCTTCGGCGGCCTGACCCTAGTTCAGTACCTGTCTGCTTACGCAGCGCTGCTGGCAACCGCCTGGTCGCCCGATTTGGGCCAGTACGCCCAGAGCCTGACCGACCCCGCTTCGGTCGATCACCTGAGCCGCCATGCCAGCGCCGGCACGCTGGGAGCGCTCATCTTCACAGCTCTGCTGACGATCCTGATGGCGGTCATAGTCCATCTGGAGCTCCTGGTCAGAGCGGCGCTGATGCTGACGGTGACTGCCTTCATTCCCTTGGTCTGCGTGCTGGCCATCTGGCCCAGGATGACGGCCGCCGCTGTTCAGCTGGTCGAGTTCCTGGTCGGGCTCATGCTCTCCAAGTTCGTGGTCGCGACGGTGATCTACATCGGCTTCGGCCTGGTCATCCCGGCGATGCACGGAGCACAGTCGGCCGAGGGCAAGGCGGGCTGGCTGAGCGCCGGTCTAGCCATCCTGCTCATCGCCACCTTCTCGCCGGCGATTCTCTTTCAGGGGCTCCGCTTTGCCCACGGCAGCGCGGGTGGCATGGTTCGGGGCTGGGGCGCCGGCGCCATCTCGATGATGACCATGGGCTCCATCGCCCGCCTCGGCAGCGGACTCGGCAGAAGCGCGGTCACACGCTTCAGGCGCGGGATCTCTAAGACACAGTCGCGCAACTCTAATGAGTCCGCTGCACCGGGTCGCAACAGCTGATTCCTATTTATCTGTAACGGCGCGGAGGGGTCTAGGGAACCGGCGCCGCTTCCGGTTCCCCTGTATCTACGATCACTCGGCAACCTCAGTGAAAGGAGCATCGCACGTGTTTCAGGACGTCAACGCCCACGCAGAGTCCGAGTCCTCCGAGAGTAGATGGACAGCCCTTTGGAATCATTCACCGCTGCAAGAGCCGCCGTTTTGGCCAGCGCCGCCCGCCTTGATGCCTTTGACGTATTCAGTACCTGAAGTAGCGTCGATGCTACGAATCAACCGAAACACGGCCTATGAACTGGTCGCCCGTGGTGAAATCCCGTCGATCCGGCTTGGGAGACGAGTTCTGATTATCCGAGCCGCGTTCGAAAGGTGGTTGGCGGCTCCGAATCACTGACAAGGACTGCTTTGAAATCTCAAAGGGGTCGGCGCGCTGGTGGCGAGTAGGACCCTGCCATTCTTTGAGCCGCTTCTGCACCGCCTTCAGGCACGTGGTTTCCAGATTCCAGCCTAACGAGCCTAAGAACGGAAAGCCGGGAGGCGCTGGGCAATCTAGTTCGGCCACTGCAAAAGCAGCAGGCGGTCGCTGGCGCAGATACGCCTCGTATCATCAGGATCCAGCGCCCGGGGCCTTTCCCGGGCCTGCATACTGTGGCCCCGTCGTCTGGAGGTATCGCGAGCAATGGGTGAGTTCTCGGGGCGCCGCAGCGGCGAGTCGATCGAAGAGCGTCTGGCCCGCATTGAGGACGTAGAGGCGATCAAAAACCTGAAGGCCCGCTACGCCTACTTCTGCGACCGGGGGTACGACGCCGACGGGATGGCCAGCCTCTTCGTGGAGGACTCGCTCTGGACCAGCAACGCCTTTGGCACCTACCGCGGGCGAGCCGCTATCCACGAGTTCCAGTCCACGATCAGCTCTGAGATCTTGTGGGCCCTCCACTTCATGATCTGCCCGGTGGTAGAGATCAGCGAGGACGGGCAAACTGCCAGCGGGAGCTGGTACCTTATCGAGTTCGCGACCATGACCCGCTCGCCGCAGGACGACCTCAAGGACGCGGTGGTGATGAGCGCCGTCTATAACGACACCTTCGTGCGCGAGTACGGCGAGTGGCGTTTTAAGACCGTTAGCGTCGAATTCCACCAGGTGTCCGATCTGGACAAGGGCTGGGTACTCCAGAAGTTCAGAGACCAGAACTGAAAGAGCATGAGCGAAGAAGGAGCCGGCCCCGTGTCAATCCACGACGTCATCAGCCGGACCCAGCTGAACTGGTCGAACGAGCGGGAGCCGATCGTGACGGTGCAGTCCGGCGCCGAGCTCACCTTAGCAGTCCCTGATGCCTCGGCAGGGCAGATCGGGGCGGGGGCTGGGATCGACGCCGTCACCAATATCGATTTCGACAAGGTGAATCCGACCTGCGGACCCATCCACATCGAGGGCGCGCGGCCAGGTGACGTACTGGCGATCGAGATTCTTCGCATGGACATGAGCGCTCACGGTTGGACCGCAATCTTTCCCGGCTTTGGACTTCTCGCCGACCAGTTCGCAAGTCCTTGGCTGAAGCTCTGGGAGATCGGTGGCGACGGGCGCGCCGCCTTTGGCGACGGGATCAGCGTTCCCCTCCAGCCATTTTGCGGCGTGATCGGGCTGGCCCCGGCCGAGCCCGGTGTGCACAGCGTCGTGCCTCCGCGGCGTGTCGGCGGAAACATGGACGTGAAGCAGCTCGGTGTGGGCGCGACCCTCTATCTGCCCGTCGAGGTGGAGGGGGGCCTCCTCGGCATCGGCGACACCCACGCCGCTCAGGGTGATGGCGAGGTTTGCGGCACCGCGATCGAATCGCCGGCGATGGTGACCGTCCGGCTCAGCCTCCGACCCGACATGGACGTGGATGCTCCGGAGTTCGATGTGACCCGTCCTCTTGAGCGGCCGGAGGCAGGGATGAGCGGATACCATGCCACCACCGGTGTCGCGCCCGACCTAATGGCCGCGACCCGGCAGGCGATCGAGCGCATGATCGTGTACCTTACTCGGAGGTTCCGGCTAGAACCGGAGGAGGCGTACGCCCTGTGCTCGGTGGCGGTCGATCTAAGGATCAGCGAGGTCGTAGACGCGCCCAACTGGGTCGTCTCGGCTTTCCTGCCCAACGACCTCGTGCGCTAAGCAAATGATTCCCGTACACAGGGGTCGCGGGCCTGCCCCTTTCATAAGGCCGACATCAGGCCAGGCAGGGGTGCTGCACGGCAGCATCAGGCGATCAGGTACTTCCGGTTTAGCACTGCGCCGTCGAGGGCCGGAAGACGCTGTCCAGCGAGCGCCGAACCACGGACTCGGCCCTCTGAAGGGGATCGTCCGCACAGTGCGCTCCTGTACTACGCTGTCTCCTTTTCCTTGACCCACCGTTCGGCGGGATACTGGTCGATGAACATCTGAGCGATGTCGATGCGGCGTGTGATCCAGACGTCGCCCGCCTTCTGGCAGTAATCGATGAAGCGGGCTAGCGCGTCGGCCCGGGCCGCCTGTCCGCTAAAGCGTGGATGGAGCCCGACCGACATCATGCGGTTCAGACCGTCGCTCTCGCGGCGCAGAAAGTCGACGTTCGCCTTCGCGTACTCGAGAAAGTGTTCGGGGCTTCCATAGCCCTGGGAGAGGACGTAGCGCGCATCGTTCACTACCAGGCCATAGGGCACGACTAGGTGAGGCCGACCATGCACCTTCGTCCAATAGGGAAGGTCGTCGTTGTAGCAGTCCGAGTCGTACACGAAGCCACCCTCTTCCACAAGCAGCTCCCTGGTATTGACACTCATCTCTCTGCAGTACCAGCCGACCGGCCGCGTGCCCGTCGTTCGGGCGATCGAGGCGACCGCGCGCCGCATCGCCTCCCGCTCCTCGTCGCGCGTCATCTCATAGGCGTTCGTCCAGCGGTATCCGTGTCCGGCGACCTCGTCGCCCCGCTGAGCCAATCGCTGCCCCACCTCGGGATTCCGCTCGAAGGCGGCAGCGACGCCGAAGAAGGTGACCGGAATTCCGGCGCCGTCGAAGACTCGGAACAGTCGCCAGATCCCCGCCCGGGAACCGTACTCATAGCAGGACTCGAAAGCGAGGTCCCGCGCGCCCGGGAGATCGACCTGCAGCTCCCACAGGCCATCGTTCTGGCCGTCGCCCATGGCGAAGGACTTCTCGGTGCCCTCCTCGTAGTTGACCACGATCTGCACCGCGACCCGATGCCCATCAGGCCATTTGATCGCCGGCGGGCGCGAGCCGTAGCCGACCAGGTCCCGAGGCGGCCCCTCAGTGGGGATGTCTTCATTGGCGAAAAACTGTCGGTTCAACTGTGTCGGCATCTCGGCTCCCTCTTTCGCGAGCTAGTCGCTGACGGTTTCGTCGAAAGGATATCTAGCCGACACGGCCCCGGTTGTCTGGCTAGGAGGGAAACGGCGCCTCCAGGCTCAGGTCGCAGGCAGACGCGCAAATCAGCCAACGTCCGCCGACCCTTCTGAAGCGGTGGACGTAGGTTCCGGCGAGGACGATCCGCTCCCGCTCTGAGGAGCCGCCCGTGGCGCCGGCTAGCCGCCGGTCAAGGATGGCGTACAGGTAGCAGTGCCCAGCTGCCAAATCGCGGTCGGGACCGATCTCTACCCGCGGCGAAAGCAGGTAGTGGAGGGTCATCGGCCCGAGGCCGTCGGAAACTCCGGCGAAGAAGCTCCGGATCGCGTCGCGTCCTTGATAATGGCCGAAGTCAACCGAGCCGTCCTTGCTCCGCGATGACCACGTCGCATCATCGGTGAACAGGGCGGCCAGGTTATCCGGGTCGTAGGCCGCGTCACAAAGTTCTGCATAGCGGAATAGGAGGGCATGGATCTCCCGCTCTGACTCGAGGCGATCGACCCGCTCCTCAAGGGACGGCACTGGCATTCCTGATCAAACATACTGGGTGGATTCGGCCGTTCAACCCCTTTGGTCGCGGAGGGATGTTCGAGAAACGGCTGGCGTCTCAGTCCACACGAGGAACTCGTCCATCTCCTTGATCAGCATTCGCTCCGCTACTCCGATGGGTGTGATTCTCTCGGGAGGACCGTCGGGCCTCGGTGAGGGACCTTCGGCTAATTGACAGATGGTTCTCTCATCAACTATGCTTACCTGGCAAATCGTCGCTGGGCTTAATCAGGGGGGCAAATGTCCGAAATATCCGCTGACGTCAGTGGCTCACGCCTGCAGAAAAATATACTCAGCCTCCCAAACTGCATTGCATTGTCGGCAGCTGTCATGGGCCCCGTTCTCGCGGTTGTCCTGAATGCCCCCGCCGCTGGACCCTCGACTGGTGCCGCCCTCCCTCTCGCCTTTCTCATAGCGCTGATCGTGATCCTCTTCGTCGGAAACACCGTGATCCAGTTCGCGCGGGTTCTACCTTCGGCCGGCTCCTTTTACACCTACGCATCACAGGGTCTCGGCGGGGGAGCCGGCTTCTTCACCGGATGGATCTTTTTCGGCGCTTACACGCTGCTCGGCCCCGGCCTGTTTGGGGCGGTCGCGGCCTTCGCCCAGGACTACGTCAAGAACACATTCCACGCCGACCTGCCGTGGTGGATCTTCGCGTTCATCTTCATGGCCGCGGTGCTGCTGCTCTCGGTTCGCAGCGTCAAGGCCTCAGTCCAGCTCGACCTCACGCTGCTGACTGTCGAGGTACTGGTCTTCCTCCTGCTCGCCACGATCGCCATCGCCAAGGCCGGTGACGGTAACACGCTTTCCGCCTTCTCGCCCGCCGCCGCCGCCGGGGGCGTCTCGGGCGTCGGTCTCGGCGTCGTCTTCGGCATTCTCTCCTTCATCGGGTTCGACGCTGCGGCGGTTCTTGGCGAAGAGTCGCGCAACCCGCGTCGGCTGATCCCCCTTGCTGTCGGCGGCTCGATCGTGGTTGTCGGCATCTTCTACGTCTACGTGATGTACGGCCTCACCGCCGGCTACCACCTGAACGACGCACAGTCGCTCGCGGCTTTCAACAAGGACGCGACTCCGTTCGTAACCTTGGCTCGTCGCGATGCTCCCTGGCTCGAGCAGCTGGTCGACCTCTGCGCCATCGCCGGGCTGTTCTCTGCGTTCCTCGCGCTCCAGAACACGACAGTCCGGGTCCTCTTCTCAATGGGCCGTGAGGGTGCGCTCCCGGCCGTGCTGGGCAAGGTTCACCCCAAGTTCCACTCACCCTACATCGCTATCTATGTGCTGACCGCGGTGACCGTGATCGGCGGACTGGCCGGTGGCGCCTGGCTCGGCCCCGGTCCGACCGGCCTTTACGGTTTCACCGGTGCGGTGGGGACGGTTGGTGTCATCCTCGTTTACATCTTGTGCAACGTCGCCCTCATCCGCTACTTTGGTAACCGGCCCAACCGGAACCTCTTCCTTCACGTGATCGCCCCCATCCTCGGGACTCTGGGGCTTATCTACCCGCTGTGGTCCACCGTCGCCCCCGGTCAGGCTTATCCGTACAACCTGGTGCCGTACATCGTCGGACTGTACCTGGTGGTGGGGATCGGCGCCTACTTCTACCTGCGCCAGCGCGCGCCGGAGAAGCTGGGGGCCTTCGGTTCGGTGGTTGCCGACGAGCCGATCACGAAAGCTGAGGAGGGAGGCATGTTCGACGACCGGTCCGCGCATACTCATGTCACCTAAGGGATGGTGGAGGTCGACGGGAAGCAGGTCTTCTCGACCCTAGACGAACTCGTTGATCCGGCATACACGGCGCTGGTGATCGTCGACATGCAGCGCGACTTCTGCAGCGCGGGATTCAGCTTCGCGCAGCAGGGAATCGACATCTCGATGTACCCCCCGATGGTGCCCAGGCTGGCACGCCTGGTCGATGGGGCCAGGACGGCCGGCATCCCGGTCATCTACATCATGATGACTCGCTTGCCGGACTCCAAGATCGAATCCCCGGCGCAGCTTCGCTTCACGATGCGCCTTCACTTCGCCACTCGTGGGCCGCTCAAGCCGCTCCAGTACACCATGGAGGGCAGCGAAGGCCAGCAGATCATCCCCGAGCTGAGCCCGAAGCCGGGGGACCTGGTCGTCCGCAAATTCCGCTCGAGTGGGTTCTGGGGCACCAACCTCGACATGCTGCTTCGCAGCAACGCGATCAAGAGCATAGTCGTCACTGGGGCGACGACTGAGGGCTGTGTCGAGTCCACCGCACGCGACGGGCTCTTCAACGACTACTACGTCATAGTTCCCGAGGACTGCGTCGCCAGCGACGATCCGGCTCAGCACAAGGCCTCGCTCCTGCTGATGCGTCACCGCTTCGATGTTGTCCAGTCAGAGGAGATCCTCGACCTGTGGGCGCCAGCCGTCGCAGGCCGCCACGGCACTGCCAACCGCAGCACCGCCAGCCGCGCCGGCTGAGCGGCACACCGCCCGCGTAGTCCCCGCCCGTCGAACTGAAGTGCAGGACGTCACGCCCATGGAAAGACTAGTGAACAAGACGGCGATCATCACCGGCGCCGCTCGCGGGATTGGCCGAGCGATTGCCGAAGCCTTCGTAAGCGAAGGTGCGGACGTGGCGGTCGCTGACCTTGCGCCGGAGAATGCAGTGGGGGAGCTGCTCGGAACCCTCCGATCCGGAGGACGCCGGGCGTTGTATGTCAGGACCGACGTGTCCCAGGAGGCCGATGTTCGGGCCATGGTGGAACGGGTGGTCGGCGAGCTCGGCCGGGTAGACATCCTCGTTAACGACGCCGGGATCTTCTCCCAGGTCTTTCTTCATGAGATGACCGCCGAGCAGTGGGACAAGGTCATTAGTGTGAATCTCCGGAGTGTCTTTCTCTGCACTCGCTACGTGCTCCCCCAGATGCTCGAGCGCGGCAGCGGCAAGATCATCAACGTCGGCTCGCAGCTCGGCCAGATCGGCGGCCAAGAGATGGTCCACTACAGCGCCAGCAAGGGGGGCGTGATCGCGTTCACCAAGGCCCTGGCGCGCGAGGTTTCGGCCAAGGGAGTGCACGTCAACGCCATCGCGCCGGGTCCAATCCTCACGGACATGATGGCCGAGGAGACCGATGAGTGGAAGGACAAGAAGCTTTCCGAGCTGCCCATCGGTCGCTTCGGACAGGCCTACGAGGTGGCGCCTACCGCCGTCTTCCTGGCCTCCGACGACTCCAGCTACTACGTCGGCCAGACATTGGGACCAAACGGTGGAGATGTGATGCTATGAGCGGCGGTGGACAACTCCGAGCCCGGTCTTCCCCTCACGCCCCACTCTGAAAAGGAGGCTCCGCATGTGTGATCTCACCGGCCGGGTAGCCATCATCAGCGGCGCCGCCTCTGGTATCGGCGCAGCCACCGCCCGAACGTTCGCACGAGCCGGAGCGGACGTGGTCCTGGGCTGGTTTCCGGGCGACCCTCACGACGTGGAGCAGGTGCGTGACAGCGTGGCAGCGGCTGGGCGCCAGGTGGTCGTCCATGAGTTGGACGTGTCCTCGACCGCCTCGGTCGACGCCTTCGCGCGGAGCGCGATCGATAGCTTTGGACGCATCGACGTGGTGGTTGCGAACGCCGGCATCGCGCGCACGGTGCCCTCGCTCGAGCTCACCGATCAGGCCTGGAACCAGGTGGTCGAAGTGAACCTGCTCGGCGTCTGGCGCTGCTTTCGGGCCGCCCTGCCCTACATGCAGGAGGCGGGCTACGGGCGACTCTTGGCGACCTCCTCGGTCGCAGGCACCGTGCAGTGCTGGACTGAGCACGCCCATTACACCGCAGCCAAGGCCGGGATCGTCGGCTTGGTGAGAAGCCTCGCGATCGAGTTTGGGAAGCATGGGATCACTGTTAATGTGGTCGCCCCGGGGGTCATTGAATCGCCCCAGTCCCTTGATCCGATCAATTCGCTGGGCGCGGAGGGCGTAGCGGCGGCGGGAAGGGGTAGTCCCGTGGGCAGAGTGGGGAGACCGGAGGACATCGCGTCGCTCTACCTCTACCTGGCCAGCGAGGCGGCGAGTTTCATGAACGGCCAGCTCCTGGTAATGGACGGAGGACGCTCGCTCGTGGTCTCGGACTGAAGGTGCCATCCACGCTGAGTGAGAGGGCCCGCCTCTTGCGTCCTTCGGCGACAATCGCTACAGACGCCCGAGCGAAGGCGCTCGCGGCCTCAGGGGTGGACGTGGTCAACCTTACCGCGGGTGAACCGGACTTCGACACCATGCCGGCTGCCCGGAGCGGCGGACTTGAGGCGATCGAGGCCGGCTTCACCAGGTACACGCCCGTTGCGGGAATCCCAGAGCTCAGGGCTGCCATCGCTGAGAAGCTGTTGCGCGACAACGGCATCTCCTGTGAGCCCGAACAGATAGTGGTCTCCAACGGGGCCAAACAGTCCATCTACAACGCCTTGATGGTCCTGGTCGACCCTGGTGACGAGGTCATCATGCCCTCACCCTGCTGGGTGAGCTACCCAGAGATCGTGAGCCTGGCGGGCGGTGTTCCCGTCCTGGTCGACACCAGTTCCAATGGGTACCGACTGAGCGCCGAGGCGGTCGCGGCGGCGGTCACCTCCCGCACCAAGGTCGTGATGCTCAACAGCCCCAGCAACCCGGTCGGTACCGTTGCCACCGACGCAGAACTGCGCGAGTTGGTGGCGCTTTGCGTGGCGCGGGACCTGTACGTGATCAGCGATGAGATCTACGAAAAGCTGGTCTACGGCAGCGCCGAGTTCGTGAGCATCGCCTCGCTCGGCGAGGAGATCCAGCGTCTGACGATCACCGTCAACGGCTTTTCCAAGGCCTACGCAATGACCGGTTGGCGCATGGGCTATGCGGCGGCCGAGCCTCAAATCGTGGCGGCAATGACGAACCTGCAAAGTCAGTGCACCTCCGGAGCCTCCTCCATCAGTCAGCGTGCGGCTCTGGCCGCATTGAACGGAGACCAGGCGCCGTTGGAGTCCATGCGCCAGCAGTTCGACCGCCGACGCCAGCTCGTACTGCAGCGGCTTTCTGCCATGCCCGGGGTTGTGATCGAAGCGGTTCCAGAGGGCGCCTTCTACATATTCCCTCGTGTGAGCGACATTTACGGACGGATGGCAAGTGGCAATCGGTCAAGCGGCTCGGTAGGCTTTGCCGACTTCCTCTTGGAGGCCGCCCGAGTCGCCGTCGTGCCCGGTCTGCCCTTCGGCTCCGACGATCACATCCGAGTCTCGTACGCCAGCTCGCTGGAGCGGTTGGCCGAGGGCATGAACCGGATCGAGTCGGTTGTCCGCTCCCTCTGACTTGCCAGCAGAGGGGGCGAAAGTCTCCGCCCTCTCGCATGCATCAGCCGCGCATCGTCCTCGGTCGACTCAGAGAGCAGAATGGCAGTACCACCGGTGCTCTGCCGATTCAGACGCCGACGAGATCTCGATCGCGATGACCATTCGCGTTACGGCACTCGAGTCGAATCAATGAATCCTCGCTACGGTCGGTTCAGTCCAGCGCAGCATTCCAAGCACCTTTTGGAGGAGAGTTGAGGCCATGTGTGGACCAAGCCTTTTGAATGAAGATCAGCGGCAGAAGATTGCCGCCTATCACGCCACGCTGAATCAGGTCTCGAAGAGCCCCTTCGGCCCCGAGGATGAAATCGGGATGCTCAATCTCATGGACGAGAGCTCGCGTCGGCAGGCGATGCGCGAAGCCGACGCTGGCAAGCCCTTCGACCTGGCCGTGGACTTCTTCGTGGGCATGCCGCTGTGGGACGATTTCAACGATCCTGGCTTTCAGATCTGGCTGACGCATACTCCGGCGGGCACCGTGGTCGATAACCCGACGTCCCTGTCCGCAGAGCTGAACGAAAGGGTGAGCTACACGGGTGACGCGATCTCGATGTACACGCACTGCGGGCCTCACGTAGACACGCTCACTCACTTCGGTTATCACGGCAGCATCTTCAACGGTTTCAACACCAGAGAGCATCTGGGCAGCCGCCATTGGCACCGCGCAGGCGCCGACAAGCAGCCCCCGGTGATAGCACGAGGGGTCATGATCGACGCGGCGGCGGCGGCCGGAATCGAGATGCTGCCAGAGAGCCATGCGATCGGTGAGAAGGACCTGCTTGCTGCACTCAAGCGGCAGAAGACCGAGCTTCGGCCGGGAGATGTGGTCCTGATCCGGACCGGACGGATGAGCGTCTGGCCGGATCAGCGCCGGTTCGTGCCCAGGTCTCCGGGTATCAATCGAGAGGGGGCGGAGTTCCTGGCCAGGGCGGGAGCCATGTACGTCGGGGCCGACAACGGTGGCGTGGAGCACACTCCTTCGGTCGATCCGGAGAACTGGTTGCCGGTCCACACCTATCTGCTGGCGGAAGCCGGAATTCCTCTGCTCGAGATGGCTTACCTCGAGGATCTGTCCCACGAGGGAATCTACGAGTTCGCCTTCATGGGCGCCTGCCTCAAGATCCGAGGTGCCACCGGCAGCCCGATGCGGCCGATCGCAATGCCGCTGAAGTCCTAAGAGCTGCGACCGGGTTGGTAGCCCGTCTGCACGGGATGCGGATTTGCCCAATGCCGAGAACTGCGGCCGGTGTCCAATCGGCGACAGCCTGCCTGGTAGAGGGCGGCTGGGGAACCTACCGGCAGTTTCACCCCACCTTCGCCTTCTATGCACAGCAGCCGAATTGCCATCCCATGGTCGCGGAAGATGAAACGGGGCGAGTGCTTGGGACCGCTGTAAGCACAAGCTGGGGCAGCAGCGGCTGGCTCGGCCATGTCTTCGTGAGCCCGGAACTGCGGGGTCGCGGCCTGGGCAAGGAGCTGACCGAACACGCTATCCAGCTGCTGCGGGGAGAGGGATGCGGCACGATCCAGCTCATTGCGACGGCGTTGGGCCGGCCTGTCTACGACCGCCTCGGATTCGAGGTGGAGACGCACTATCACGAATACCGCGGGACGACCCTCCCGCGCTCGGTCCCGATGGCGCCCCTTCGTCCGCTGCTGCCGGTGGATCTTGATGGCGTGCTGTCGATGGATGCCCGCGTGGCGGGTGAGGATCGGTCCGGCGCGCTGCGCCCCCTGTTTATGTCGGGCTGGGTGCTTCCCGGCCGTTCTCGTCCGGCTGGCATCGTGGTGCCGACACCCTGGGGAGGTTGCCTGGCCACTCAGCTTCCGGAGACCGTCGGCGCGGAGGCGCAGGCGGTGCTGCGGGCGCTGCGTTCGCTGTCCGCTCTGGGCGACGAAGTCTGGGTTTACCCGACCACGGAGAACGCGATAGCCCGCGAGTTGCTGTCGAGTCAAGGTTTCGAGGAAGTCCGCATGATTCCCCGCCTAGTCCTCGGACCGCGGGTCGCATGGATACCCCAGGCGGTCTGGAGTCCGTTGGGGCTGGGCCTCGGCTGACCGAGCATTCAGCTGGGGACCTGGTCCCTCCAGCGGTGGCGCTGCTCGAAACCCAGGATGTCGCGCAGCTTCTGGTTGCTAACCAAAGATTCATGGTCGCCAAGGTGACCTCGGATAGGAACCTTGGGGTAAAACTGGGCCGCCAATTCGGTGATGGGCCGCTCGTGGGCGCTCTCCCCAGCGAAGACGTTGAACACCTGAAAGCCAAGTTGGTCTCGCTCGAGCCCAAGGCAGACCGCCTGGGCCACGTCCCGGACGTCGACGTAGGCCCACAGCTCTCGCTTACGCGCCTCCGCATTGGTCGTCCAGACAGGGAATTTCGCGTAGTCGGCCGGCGCCATTACGTCCCCAATCCGGAGCGCGTAGAAGTCACCTCCCGTTCGAGCATGAAACGCTGCGGCTGTCTGCTCATTGACCAGTTTGGACAGCCCGTAGGCGTCCATGGGCAACGTCGGATGGTCCTCGTCCACCGGAAAGTAGCGCGGATCGAGGTGTTCCTCAGCGAACACAACGCCGTACGTACCCTCACTTGAGGCGAAGACAACCTTCCGGATTCCAAGCCGGCTCGCCGCCTCGAACACGTGATAAGTGCTTAGAACGTTGATTCTGAAAACCTCACTGTCGGGCACCAGCAGGATGCGGGGAATTGCCGCGAAGTGGACTACCGCATCCACGGGCCGGGGCTTCAGCGAGGGCTGAAGCTCGTCGATACCAGTGTAGGCGGACAGCGCGGCGTAGACCTGCCCGGCGTTGGTCAGATCGGTGACGAGCGTGCGGCAGCGCTGCTCCCGCGCGGGCGTAAGGTCGACGTTCAGGACCTCGTAGCCGCGATCGCACAGGTCCTTCAGGATCCAGCCGCCTATCTTCCCGCTGCCTCCGGTAACTATGAGTCGCTTCACCCTTCCTTACTGTCCGGTCCGCGATCCTACCAAAGAGTCGAGTGCTAAGGAGCTGCCGATATCGACGAAGAGGGGACCGGACCGCGGAACATGCCTCCGCCGTATGCCCTAGATCCTAGATTGCGTCCCAAGGCCACCGTGACGGGATTGCGCTCGCCAATCACGAAAGCTGACGGCCGAAAAGGGTGAACCTACCAAAGCTCATGAAGGTGGTGCTTGGCGTATGAGGCAGGCGAATGGGCGACTGTGATCCTCGAGCGCGACCCGGGCGAAATTGCGAAGGCCGTTGACAACCTGACGGCTGAGACTCACCTCCTAACAGGGTTCGCACCGTACTTTGGCGCAGCACTGGTCGCTGCACTAGGCGTCGTCGAGAACGTGCCAGATTGATTTTGTGATCGCTCTGCTCAGGACGGCCGCCTGTTGATGGACGGCGGCCGATTGATGGACGCCAGCACGATCTCGCCGTCATCTTGCAGTCGATTCCCCCGCGGTTACCACGCTGCGGCGTGCTGGCGGCGTCATGGAGGCCGGCTAGCCCCTCCCTGGGTTCGCACCACCTTCTAAGTACCCTCGGGTTAACCAAGACAAGGGATGCACGGACGCTGCTCCCCGTCGGCTCTTTCTGCTCAGCCTCGAAAGTTCAATAGCTGCGCCAGATCTGCTCGAGTGCCGCTGCAACCGCACTCAACTCGATGTCGCGGCCAAGATGGCCGATCACCTGAATCCCAACGGGGAGTCCCTCGACCGGAGCAGGTAGTGTGAACACCGGTTGACCGGTCAGATTGAATGGTCGCCCGAAGCGGACCAGCGGCGCCGTCTCGACACTGTCACTGATAAGCGGGGCCACCGAAGCGCAGGTGGGCAGAAGGATTGCGTCAAGTCCGCGCATCGCCCGAGCGACCTCAGCTTGCATGCGGCGGCGGTTGGTGAGGGCGTCGATGTAGTCTGCTCCCGATACACCGAATGCAGTGTGGAGACGGCTCAGTACGTCCGGGGAGTAGTCCTGAGGCCGGGTGCGTATCCATTCTCGGTGAAATGCGGCGGCTTCCGGATACATGATATCCAGGCAGGCCTTCTGCATAGCGTGCAGCGCCGGGAACTCGATCTGAGGGAGCCCGTGAGAAATCACGTCCCAGGCTCGCTGCGTCCCTGTATCCAGATCCTGCACCCAGAGTGCCGGCACCGCCAAGCGTAAGCGCGCTTGTGTCAATGCCGGTACAGCGCCCCAGTCGTCTGTTCCGGCCATCATGGCGACCGCACGACTAGCTGTCGCCACGTCGTTGGCGAGGGAGCCAACGGTATCAAGTGAGTGGCTGAGGGGTACCACTCCGCTGGTGTCCACAGTTCCATAGGTCGGCTTGAATCCGACCACCCCGCAGAGACCGGCAGGAATACGCACCGATCCGCCAGTGTCAGTGCCAACCGCCCAATCACAGACCCCGGCGGCGACTGCGGCGGCAGAGCCGCCCGAAGAGCCACCCGCGATGCGGACCGGATCCCGGGGATTGCGCACAGTCCCAAAGCGGTGGTTGATATTGGTTGAACCGAATGCCCATTCGTGAAGATTCGTCTTTCCGATCACTACGCACCCATGCCTGCGGAGGTTCGCAATCAATGGTGCGTCATCCTCCTTGGGTTGACTGGGGAGAAGTCCGCCACCACCGAGGGTCGGTGTTCCACGCACGTCGACCAGATCCTTAACCGCCACCACCTCGCCGTCCCCATCCTCGTCCGTCATCGAGATGAAGATGTTCAAGTCCCGCATGGCTTCCGCCCTGCTGCGCGCCTGGCTAATTTGCATCGATCGAAGCTTAGCAGGGTGATGTAATGACAGTCTCGCCGCAATTGTGTTTATGTTCCGTCAGGCATTGGCCGAGCAGAATGTCGTTGCCCTCGTTGCCGCATACGCCTCGCAAGGCGGTCGGCGCTTGAGCCAGTAAAGCATGCGAAGATGAAATACTTAGCTGCCAAACCATTGCCCAGGCGTGGAATCTAGAGCGTGGCTCTTCCCCTACCTTGCAACTCGATCACCTGAGCGGCCGCGTTCACGTGGTGCACATTCCTCAGACAAGACGCATCTGCGAGGGCGGCGATCACTCGGTTGTGCTAATTGCCCAATAGAGCGGTCCCGGCAAGATAGCCGGCCAGCATTGCCATAGCGACGTGGCGCACAGCATTATCACCGGAAGAAACATAGGACTGTGTAGAGGATGGCTGCCGTTCTCGCGCCCGCAGCCCACAAACATCATCATTGCCGGCGCCACCGCACTGAAGAAAGCGAAATCATCTGAGCCGCATGACCTCAGCGCTGGAGCCAATTGCAGACCCAATGTCTCAAGACGCGATCGAGTTGCCCGAACGAGTCTGGGGTGATTCTCCAGTACCGGCTCACCGCGGACGATCTTCAAATCTACTCCACATCCATGAGTGAGCGCGGTTCCCTCCGCGACAGCG
Source organism: Candidatus Dormiibacter inghamiae (assembly GCA_016464825.1). Classification (GTDB taxonomy): domain Bacteria; phylum Chloroflexota; class Dormibacteria; order Dormibacterales; family Dormibacteraceae; genus Dormiibacter; species Dormiibacter inghamiae. Next base: position 55,388 of record JAEKNQ010000035.1, read on the forward strand.
CGTAGTCGCTGATGCAACATCGTGCGCTGATCCTCTGACATCGACCGGATAATGCCTCGAGCAACGGCGTTGGGGGGAGTGGCATTCGATGCCTCGCCTGAGTGAATGGCGCCGACGGTCACGACGGCCGGAATCATTGGATCCACATTGCGACTCACCAGCTGCTGCACGCTCAGCGTGAACTGCGCGATGGCCAAAACGGGGTCAGGGGTGAGGTTCGGATATGCGGCGTGCCCCAGTGCCGTGCATCTCTATCTGAAACTCGTCCGAAGCGGCGTTAATTGGTCCTTCGGTGCAGGCGACCTCTCCTTCTTTGACGAGCGGGTGCACATGAGCACCCACGATCGCGGCGACTTGGTGGCGGCTGGCGTGGTGGTTGACCAATGAGAGAACGGGTGCCTCAATGAGGGACACGTATGACCTGTGGACCATAATGGAGCAGCCGTGCCGGAGTTGACCATGGTGGAGGCGCTCCGATCGGCGCTGGCGGCCGAGATGTTGCGCGATGAGCGTATCGTCTTACTCGGCCTGGACATAGGCCGTCTGGGGGGCGTCTTCCGGGTGACTGACGGGCTGCTGGACCGATTCGGGCCCGACCGAGTGATCGACATGCCGCTCGCCGAGGGGTCCATCATTGGGTCTTCTATTGGCTTGGCGATCGGCGGACTGGTGCCGGTTCCGGAGATCCAGTTTCTTGGCTTCACCCACCAGGCGATGCATCAGATCGGACCTCAACTGGGCCGCTACCGCTACCGCAGCCGGGGCCGATTCAGCTGTCCGGTAACTATCCGCGCCCCATTTGGCGGCGGCGTGCGGACGCCCGAGTTCCATCCTGACGCCATCGAGGCCCAGTTCGCTCAACAGCCCGGCATCAAGATCGTGTGCCCCGCCAACCCCTACGACGCCAAGGGTCTCCTCCTGAAGGCGATCCGTGACCCCGATCCGGTGCTCTTTCTCGAGCCGCAGCGGCTTTACCGCTCCGAGAAGATGGAGGTACCGGAGGACGACTACGACATTCCCTTTGGGCGATCGCGACTTGTGCGAGAGGGAACCGATGTTGTACTGGTCGCCTGGAGCGCGGCGGTCGAGCTCAGTCTCCGCGCCGCCGAGCAGCTCCAGGCGGAAGGGATTAGCGCCGCGGTGCTCGACCTCCGCACCCTCGTTCCACTTGACGTCGAGGGCCTTGTGAGCGCCGTCTCCAAGGTCGGCCGGCGGTGGTAGTGCACGAGGCGCCGATCACCGCCGGCTTCGGCGCCGAATTGTGTCGACCCTCCAGCACGAGGCCTTCCAGTTGCTCGACGCCCCGGTGCACAGAGTGGCCGCCTGGGACACCCCTTACCCGCCGGGTGCCCTGGAGAGCCATTTCCTCCCCTCCGTGGCACGGGTCATGGACGGTGTGCGCCTAACGATCGCCTTCTAGGCATCTACGCACGATGCTAGGATTGGCCCCGCTCGACCGAATCGAGGAGCGCCTGACGCTGGTCTCGAACACGACCTGGCGGATCGGCGTAGACGTGCTCGAACACTTCCTCCGGCCGAGGAGCAGGGTAGGTCCGAGCCTGCTCGATCGCCGTCCGAATCTCCCTATCGAGCTCCTCCGACCATTTCCGCTGCACGTCGGGGTGCCACTTGCCTAGCTTGGTCAGGTAGCGCTGCACCCGAAGGATCGGGTCTGCGGTTGCAGCGGCGGCCACGTCAGCCGAATTGCGATAGGCCGCCGGGTTGTCGGTTGTGTTGTGGAAGCCCATGCGGTAGGTGCGGCTCTCGATCAACGTCGGTCCCTCGCCGCCACGCGCTCGACGGACTGCGTCACGCGCCGTCGCATAGACGGCGAAGAGGTCGTTGCCATCAACGAGACAGCCCGGAAACCCGTAACCGGTGGCCCGGGCCCAGAGCACTCCGGCCGTCTGGCGCGAACTCGGGGTGGAAATCGCCCCGCCATTGTTCTGGACGACGAGCACGATCGGCGCCCCCACGACGCCGGCGAGATTGCAGGACTCGTGGAAGTCGCCCTCGGACGAAGCCCCCTCACCGATGAATGCCATGACAGCGGCTCCCGTTCTGCGGAGCCTCTGGGCCCAGGCCAACCCGACGGCGTGGGGAAGCTGAGCGCAGACTGACTGGTTGCGGGGAAGCATGAGCACGTCGTCCGGGATCCGTGCCGCGGCGAGCTTCCCCATGTACCCGGCGAGCAACTTGTCGAGCGACAGCCCAGGGTGCAGCATCGCCGGCTGTTCCCGGTAGGCGGGGGCGAGCCAGTCGAGCGCCGGTTCTAGGGCCCAGCTAGACCCAACCACGGACGCCTCTTGTCCGTTAACGGGCCCGTAGGTGCCCAGCCTCCCCATGCGCTGGAGTCGTATCGCCCAGTGGTCGAGCGCCCGGGATAGCATCATCAGGTGCAGAGCCGAGAGCGTCTCCCGCTCCGTCAGGGGAGGGTCCCAGCCCGGCGTGAGGGTTCCGTCCAGTCGGAGGATCGAGAGCGCCTCCGGCGGCAGTGCCAGCGGCGCCGGCAGCTCAGGCGAGCAACCCTGGATGTTCTTCAACGGCAAATCCATTACGAGCCTACGTCGGGCCGCCTCAACCCGCTACCTTTGTCGGACTCGTCCCCTTGCTAGCGCCTCACCGGGCGCAACATCCTTGCTAGCCGCTCCGGCGAAAAGCGGCTGCGCTTCCGTCACCCACCTCGGGGTAGATGGCGCTGCCGCTCGCAAGCGCTGGCCGCCACCGCCGAGGCGATTCGTGAGTGAATTCCGGCGGGAACACACGCTTCGGTTCTCGCGAAACGTTCGTGTGGAGCGATGGTCGGTCTGGAGCGGTCGGAGGGAGGGTTTAGGACGGGACGCTGATCGCGAACGCCGCGCTTTTCGGGGGCGCCGGCGCGGCGATCGCAAGGTGGACAATCGCGTCGGTCCCGGCATTCCAGTTGCGATGCGCTACACCGGCGGGGAACAGAACGGCGGTTCCCGAATCGACGACGTACGCGCTGCCGTCGATCTCGACGTTCATCGTCCCGTCGAGAATGTAGAACACCTGGTCGACCCCGTGAGTGTGCAGGCCGGCCGGAGAACCTCCCCCGGGAGGGGTCTTGATGACAGTGACGGCGCAGCTGCATATGGCTCCGTCGCTGGTCAGCTCCTGCGACCAGCGCTCCGGGCTCTGTCGTAGTGCCTCAAGGTCGACCTTCCGCACGTATTCGATCACTGCTCGCTTTCCCTCGATGAACGACATTGTGGCGAGTTTGAGTTCGGAGTGCTACCGCTGACAACCGCCAACCTTCACAGCGTACTCGTGGGAAGAAGTGACTTGGTGGGCTCGGTGAACCGGCCGCGCCAGAGGCAATCTCGAGAGCCAGTTAACAGCCCAGGTTTTCGTTGCGGCCGCCGCTCCCAAACTCTCTCCGTCGCCAATACAGTTCACACTCACTGGCTTGCTGTGGGGGCGTGTCGCGTCAGGATGCGATCCATAGCATTGGCCGCCTCTGCTTGGACTGCCGGGATTACGTGCGTGTATGTGTTCATGGTCAGGCTGATTTGGCTGTGGCCGAGTGTCTCCATCACCACGCGGGGAGATACTCCCTGGGCAAGGAGGAGGGAGGCGCAGGAATGCCTCAGGTCGTGAAAGCGGATCCGTGGCAGGCCAGCAGCCGCGAGTAGGTGGGGAAATCGATGCGTCACCGTGGTTCCTTCAAGGGGCGTGCCAATGGTCGTCGTGAACACCAGATCTGAATGCTGCCATCGGGCGCCCGCCCGAAGGCGGTCCTCAAACTGGCGCTTCCGGTGCTTCGCCAGGACATCGGCAATAACGGCCGGAACCTTGATCGAGCGCCTGGATCGCGCAGTCTTGGGTTCCATCAGCGTCAGCTTCCCGTCCACCCGCTGCAGTGCATGCACCACGGTGAGGCGCTGTTCCGTTAGGTCTATGTCCTGCCAGCGCAGGCCGAGCGCCTCTCCTTGGCGAAGCCCGAGGCTGAGGGCCACCGCGTAGACGGCCTCAAACCGATCGTCTCTTGCCGCATCCAAGAGTCGCTGAGCCTCGGCCGGACTCAGCACCTGCACCGGACGACGAGTGACGCGCGGTGAGTCGGCCAAGGCGGCCGCATTCTTGGTGAGCATCTCCCACTTGATTGCCTGATTCAGGGATGTCCTCAGAACCGCCCGCAGGAACTCGACCCGTCTCGGCGAGAGACCGCTGGCGAGTTTGGCGTTCAGCATCGCCTGGACCTGCGCCGGACCCAATCGGTCGAGGCGGAGGTGGCCGAGGCTGGGGATCAGGTGCAGGTGGATCAGGTCGCTGTAGCTGCGGTAGGTGGACGGGCGCAAGCGCGGTTTGGCGGAATTCTCGAGCCAGGTGGTGAGGAACTGAGCCACGGTGCCGGTCCCCCTCGACGGCATGATGCCCAGCTGCTGGTCGCGGAGGGTAGCCACAACCTTCTCTTGAACCTCGCGACGGGTGCGCCCGTAGACGGTTTTGCGCCGCCGCACGCCCTCCCGCCTTCCTAGATTCACCGAGCCTACCCAGAGTCCGTCCTGGCGTCGGAAGATGCTGCCCTCGCCGTAACCGCGCCTGGCCGTCATGATCGCCACGACTGTAGCACAAGAAGGCTACAAAAAGGCTACAGTAGCGGTGAAGGCGGACATAGGTATACCGTATAGAGGAAGGTCCTGAACTCGATTTATGGTGCCCGCGCAGGGACTTGAACCCTGAACCTTGGGATTAAGAGTCCCCTGCTCTGCCAAGTTGAGCTACACGGGCTTGGGGACACCTCCGGCCTAGGGCCCGGCCGCCCACGATTCTACTTTCTTAACCGGCGGTCTTCCCAGCACGGGTTGCGGGGTATAGGCTCCGCCGCCATGAGGGCTCGCGTACCGCAGGGCGTGGATCTCGAGGACAAGCTCATCTTTGGCCTCTCGCCGATCAGGTTCGGCTATCTGGTCATCGCCGTCATTGGAGCCTTCACAGTGTGGGGTCTGCAGGTGCTCCCGGGAGTGGTGCGGGCGTTCTGCTGCCTGCTGATGCTGCTGTCGGGGCCGGTCCTGGCGTGGGGCAGGGTCTGCGGCACTCGGAGCGATCGCCTCGCCTGGGACTGCCTGGTCTTCTTGCGACGCAACCATACGCTGGAGCTTGCAGCGCTCGAGTGGAGGAAGGCGGCAGTCGCTTCGCGCAGGCTGTCCGAGGCGGCCTCGGGGACAGCTGAACTGCCGCTGACGACCAGGCCGGAAGGAGCGCACGACACGGCCCCTGGTTCGGCTCAGATCCTGCAACTTCCCGACGTCAGTGAAGGTAGCAGCGTCGTAGACGAGTCGTCGCCAGGAGCAGCATCTTCAATACTTCCTGGCTTCGGCCGGGAGCTGGACCTCGCGGCGATCAATCGACTCGCCATCCTCGAGGTGGCAGCATGAAGGATCGGCTGGCGGGCGTCGCCCGCGCGGCGGGACGGTTGCCCTGGCCAGTGCGAGTAGTTCCCCGGCCGGCGAGGCAGCTGGCGGCCGAGACGGCGAGATCCAGTCCCATCAGCACGGCCGCGCTCGGTTTCCTGGATGCCACTGACGAAGACCGTCTGCGCTGGGCCAGCGGGTTCCGGGCACTGTTGGACGGGCTTGACAGCAGCCTGCAGGTCGTCATCGACTCTAGCCCAGGCGTTGCTGGCCCAGCGGGCGATCCGCAGCAAGGGCAGGCAGTGCCCCCAGCGGAGGAACGGCGCGCGGCCGACCTCGCTTTCGCCACCTCCCTGCGCCGATCCCCCGAGGCCCAAGCGCGACTGGTTAGGCTCGTAGTGGATTCAACCTCGGTGGAAGGTCTACGGCGGGCGTTGGGCGGGATGGGCGTACGGGTGGAGGAGGAGCTCGCGGGAGACGACCGGGATCTTGCTCTTCATGGTCGCGAGCTGAGGCAGGCGCTGCACGATGGCAACGGCTGGCATCGCACCTGGTTCATCGATCGCTTCCCCGGCTCCGAGTTGGAGGCGGGCTGGCTGTTGCGGCTCATCCCGCCCGGCCTGCACCTTTCGCTGAGCTGGCACGCGGAGCGCCTCTCGACCAGCTGGGTGGTCCACTATCTGCAACGACAGCTGGTCAACATGCGAGCAGCGCGTTCAGAGCAGCCTGACGGCGTCGGTGATCCGGCGCTGCGCGGCGCCATGCCTGCTGCTGAGCAGTTGCAGGAGCAACTGATTGCCAGTCAGGAATCGGCTTTCTACACCTCCGTCTACCTGACGGTCACTGTGGATGAGCGAGAAGATCTGGTCCTGGCCAGCCGCCGAATTCAAGCAGCGGCTCGGGCAAGCCTCTGCAGCCTCGTCGCCTGCGACTTCCGCCAACTCGACGGCCGTCTCTGCACCCTGCCGCTGGGCCAAGACGTCTTGGCCCGCAAGCGGCTTCTGCACAGCTCCTCCTTGACGACGCTCTTTCCCTGGTTCGACGCTGATCTCTACGAGCCGGACGGGCTGGTGCTGGGTAGGTCGCGAGCTACAGGGCAACCCGTGATGGTCGACCCCTTTGACGACCGCCGCTACGCCAACGCCAACATCGGCGTCTTCGGCCACTCAGGGGCGGGCAAAACATACCTGATGTCCGTGCTCTTGGTGTCCGCTCTCAACACAGGAGCGCAGATCTTCGTCATCGACCCTGAACATGAGTACGGGACGCTGGCTGAGATGCTGGGCGGTGTGGACATCCCCCTCAACCTCGGCTCTCACCACTCCCTCAACGTCCTCGAGATGCGTGGCGGCCAGACGGGAGATGAGGCAACTCTCGGACCAGCGGTGGCAGACACGGTTGACCTCTGCGCCACAATCTGCGGCTCGCTGGACGAGGCGGAGCGAGCTGTCCTGGAGCAGGCGATCAGGCAGACCTTCCAGACAGTCAGTGATCCGGTCTTGGGAGACGTGGCTGCGCTGCTGGAGCCGAACTCTCGAGCCGGCAAGGTGCTCGGGCGCTGGGTCCAAGGCAGCCTCGGCCAAATCTTCAGCCGGCCTACGAACGTAGACCTGGAAGCACCAGTGATTGTGTTCGGCATGCGTGAGTTGAGACAGGAGATGATCGCCCCCGTCCACTATCTGCTGGCCGAGGCGCTTTGGGCGCGGATCAAGAAGCGTGATCGCCGCCGGCTTCTCGTCATCGATGAGCTGGGCCTGCTGTTCGAGGATGCGACGATCCGCCAGTTCGTGGTGGCGCTCGCCCGAAGGATCCGCAAGTACCACGGCTCACTCGTCTTTGCCACCCAGAACCCCGGCGACCTGTTCAGCAGCGAGGCGGGTCGCGTGGTAGCGACCAACCCGGCGCTGATGTTCTTCGGCGCCCAGCGGCCCGCCGAGGCGCAGAAGATTCAAGCGGCGTTCAGTTTGAGTGAGGCCCAGCGCTCAACCCTGGAGACCTGCCGGCGGGGGGAATTCCTGCTCGCTGCAGGTCCGCACCGGCTGCCGCTTGCAGTCCAGGCGCCACCCTGGCAGGCGGCGGCGATGGCAGCTGCACGCGCCGGTCCGCCACTTGCTTGAAAGGGCCGAACGTCACACGGTCATGCTCCTGACCGGTATTCGATCCGGTTGTTCGCTGGCGTGAGGCGTCCGCACGGTAATTGCAGCGCAAGTCACGGAAGTTGGTCGATCGCTGGGCTTTGAGTGTCGGTGCTTCAAAGCGAGAGGACATGTTGAACCGGGGCCGGCGCAGCTGGGCGCAGGTAGCATTTCGGGCATGCCCAGGGTTGTCCATCACCGGTTTCACCGGCTGGGGGGCGATCTGCAGGACTCGGTCCTAGCCAGCTTCAATACGCTCGCCGCGCAGCGTCCCTGGCGGGGGGAGTCGCCCTGGTTGGCGAGTGATCGTGCGACAGGACTGTTCGAGATGGAGTTCCTGCGCCATGTCCGTGAAGCTGAGGGCGAAGATGTCACGGCGGCCGGTTTTCTCAAGTCGGGCGGCGATGAGACTGACGTGCTCGTCTTCATGCTCTTCCTGCGGGATCTCAGCGCCAGCCTGGGCCTGAGGGTGACAGTGAGGGACGAGGACAACCCTTTCACGAAGCTGCGCTATCTGGATTTCTGGCATGGCTTGCTGCCTTCTGGCGACCAGCTCGAAGACCTCCTCGCCAGGCGCCCGGTGATCAAGCGGGTGGACGGCCAATCGATCCACTTCTACCCGCCGGCCCATCGCCAGGGCGCTATTCAGGCTTCCCGGCCCGAGCAGTGGGGCTACGCGCTGTGTGGGCTCAGAGCGTATGCGCCAACGCTGCTGGAGGCGGAGCAGGAGGCTCTGAAGATTCTGCGCGCGCTGGGCCACCTTGGCCGCTGAGCCTGAACAGAACGAGGGGTGGCTTCGCGGCCGGGACGGCACTTCGCTGTTCTGGCGCGCCTGGACGGTTCCCGAGCCAAGCTTCGCGGTGGTGGTTGCCCATGGTCTGGGCGAGCATTCGGGTCGATACTCCCGGCTCGGGCGGGCGCTGAACCGCCGTGGCATCTCCTGCTATGCCGTGGACTTGCGAGGCATGGGCCGGAGCGCGGGCAAGCGAGGTCACCTCAAGGCTTGGTCGGACTGGATAGACGACTATGCAGACCTCCTCGCCTTCGCGGCGGATTTGGCGGGCGGCTGCGAAGTTGTGCCGCTTGGCCACTCCTTTGGTGGCGTACTGATCGCCGGTGCCATGCTCCGCGGAGAGGTCCAAGCACAGCGCTTCGTCCTTTCGAACCCGGCTTTCCTGCCCAAGGTGAGGGTCCCCGCGTGGAAGCTGAGACTGGCGGGCGCGGCCAGTCGAGTTGTACCGCGCCTGACCATGTCGAACGAGGTCGACCCAGAGGTGATCTCGCGAGACCCTGAGCAGGTGCGGCTCTATGCCGAGATCCTCTGACCCATGACCGCATCTCAGCCCGGCTCTACACGGAATGGCGCGCAGCTTGCACCGAAACTCTTGCGCGCGCCAGTGCCTTGAGGCAACCCTTCCTGCTCATCCTGTCGGGCGACGATCGACTCATCGACGCGAACGGGGCCGAAGCGTTCAACGCGGCGGCCAGCTGCGGCCAGGTGGTGCGGCGCTATCCGGGACGCTTCCATGAGCCGTTCAACGACTATGGCTCAGAAGAGGTCTTCGCCGATCTGGCGGCGTGGCTTAACAGTCCGGTCACGGCCCGACCGGAGTAACCGCGCCGAGCAGAGAAATCAGCGCCAGGTTAAGCACCCCACCTCCCAAACCCCCCACCCGAGGGGATGTGCAGAGATCGTATTCGGAGACATCGAAAGGAGGCAATAGTGGTTGTGAAGATGAGCCCCGCCGGGGCGGCCGTGTGGTCGCTAAAGAACGCTGCGCTGGGTCTCGCCGACGCAGTTGGTCCAGTGCGGCCGGAGAGCGTCCCGCGTGAGAGTCATCATCCAGCGCGTGCTCTCCGCCTCCGTTTCATGGTCAGGCGCCGACGGGTCAACGCACAAGAACCGGATCGGCCGCGGCGTCGTGGTGCTCGCAGGGACCAGCGCTGACGATTCCCCCGCGACCATCGAGCGGATGGCCACGAAGGTGGCTCAGCTGCGCATCTTCCCTGACTCCCAGGGCCGCACCAACCTGAGCCTCGAGGAGGTCAGGGGAGAGGCGCTCGTCGTCTCTCAGTTCACGCTCCATGCCGACCTATCCCGCGGCCGCCGCCCGAGCTTCCTCGGTGCCGGCGACCCCGCTCACGCCGCGGTTCTGCTGGAGCAGTTTGCAGCACACCTGAGCGGGCGAGGGATCATCACCCGGACCGGTAGTTTTGGCGCGAACATGATCGTCAATCTGGAGAACGACGGACCCTTCACGCTGGCCCTCAGCAACGACACCTGGCAGACGCGCATCAGTGGCTGATGGGGAACTTCAGCAGCAACCGTTGGTCAGGCAGACCGCCCCGGCGGACAATGCCTCGTTCCTGCGTGAGCAGGCGGAGCTCATCGCGCAGGCCGCTGAGCGCATCCAACCGCACATCCGGCGCACCCCGGCCCTCAGCACCGATCTGGACCAATTCCTCAGGCTCAAGCCCGAGTGCTTCCAAGTCACTGGCTCCTTCAAAGTGCGCGGGGCCTTCAATGCGGTCATGAAGCTGCACGCCGAGCGGCCCGAGACGAAGGGCGTCATAGCTGTCAGCTCCGGCAACCACGCCCAAGCGTTGGCCCTCGCCGCGCGGGCGGTTGGGCTGCGGGCGGTCATCCTCATCCCCGAGGACGCCAATCCGGCCAAGGTCGCCGCCACGCGGGCGCTGGGAGCCGAGGTGATCCAGCACGGCATCACCTTCGCCAACCGAGAGGAGAAGCTGCGGGAGGCGATCGGGCAGCGCAGTCTCACTCTGATCCACCCGTTCGATGACTGGAACATCGTGCACGGTCAGGCCACAGCCGCCCGCGAGCTGCTGGAGGATGAGCCGGAGCTGCAGGTGTTGGCGGTTCCGACAGGGGGTGGTGGCCTGCTCAGCGGCTCAGCTCTGTCCGCCAAAATTCACAATCGTGACCTGAAGGTGATCGGAGTGGAGCCCGAGTCGGCTGACGACGCAGCCCGCAGCTTCCGCACCGGCTCCATCCAGTCGCTGAGAGAGGCCCCGACCACCCTCGCTGACGGCGTGCGAACGACAGCCATCGGTTCCTGCACCTATGAGGTCGCCATTCGCAGGCGGTTGGTTGACGACATAGTCACCGTCAGCGAGAACGAGATCATAGAGGCCACCCGCGCCGCCTGGCTCAAGCTGAAGCTGGCCCTGGAGCCGACCGGCGCCCTGCCGCTGGCCGCCTACCTGGCAGAGAAGCTTCCAGGCGCAAACAGGCGCCTGGGCCTCCTGCTTTCCGGCGGAAACTTCGAGCCTGCGACGATCGCTAAACTGCTTGCCACCTCATGATTCCGATCAAGGAAGTGATGACGAAGGAGGTGCTCACCTTCGTGGAGGGCACCCCCGTCTCAGAGGCCGCGAAGAAGCTCGCCGAGCGGCGTCTGTCCGGGGCGCCGGTGCTCAACGAGGCAGGTTATGTGGTGGGCGTGCTCTCCGAGGTTGACGTGATCGCCAAGAAGGGCAGCACTGTCGGTGACATCATGACGCACCACGTGATCTCGATCAGCGAGGACACCGGCATCGATGAGGCGGCCCAGCTCTTCGCCAGCGAGCGGATTCGGCGCCTGCCCATCTTGAAGGAAGGGCGGTTGGTCGGACTGGTCAGCCGTTCCGACATTCTCGGTTTCTTCACAGCTCAGGTCTGGACCTGCGATTCCTGCGCCCACGCCGAGCACGGCCTCCAGCCGCCCGAGCGGTGTGCCCGCTGCGGGGGCACGGAATTCCGTCTCGACGCCGCTCATCTGCGGCACTGACGTCCGGCGGCCGTTCGATGAGCGTTCGCCTGAGCGGCAAGGTTGACGGCTTCCCGGATTCGGTGATTCGGAACATGACCATGCGCAACCTGCGGCTGCACGGGCCGGCGCGGGCTGTCAACTTCGCCCAGGGCTTTCCTGACTTCGAGCCACCGCCTGAGATAGTCGTCGCCGCCCAGGCGGCGCTGGACCGAGGTGGTGACTACCACCAGTACGCCATCACCTGGGGCGCCCCGACCCTCCGCGAGGCAATCGCCGCCTACCAGTCCCGCGTTTGGGACAGGCCTGTCGACGCCGAGAACGAGATCAGTGTCGTCTGCGGCGCCACTGAAGGGATGCTCGCCGCGCTCTTCACAACCGTCGAGCCGGGCGACGAGGTGATCGTCTTCGAGCCGTTCTACGAGTGCTATGTGCCTGACACGGTCCTGGTCGGGGCGCGGCCGCGATTTGTGCCGCTGCGCTCACCTGACTGGCGGTTCGATCCCGACGAACTACGCTCCGCCTTCACCGCCCGGACGAAGGCCATCATCGTCAACACGCCTCACAATCCGACAGGCAAGGTCTTCAGCCGCGCGGAGCTCCAGCTCATCGCCAAGCTCTGCCAGGAGCGGGGTGTGACACCCATCACCGACGAGATTTACGAGCACCTGGTCTACGAGGGCGAGCATGTGAGCCTGGCCACCCTGCCCGGCATGGCGGAGCGGACGATCACAATCAGCGGCGCCAGCAAGACCTACTCGGTGACCGGCTGGCGCATCGGTTGGCTGATCGCACCGCCGCAGCTGACCGCCGGCATTCGGAAGGTCCATGACTACCTGACGGTTGGTACCGCGCATCCTCTACAGATCGCCGTCGCCGCAGGTCTGCGCCTCCCTGACGCTTTCTACGAGCGTTATCTGAGTGAGTATCGAGAGCGCCGGGACTTGCTCGTGGCCGGCCTGAACGCTCGCGGCTTTACGGTCTCATCCCCCGCCGGCGCGTATTACGTAATGGCCGGGTTCAGCCGCTTGAGTCAGCTGGATGACGAGGCCTTCGCCGAACAGCTGATCGAGACCGCCGGCGTAGCCACCGTGCCGGGCTCGAGCTTCTACGCCCACCCCGAGCTGGGCCGCAAGCACGTGCGCTTCAGCTTTCCCAAACGCCTGGAGACCATCGAGCGCGGTCTGGAGGCACTAGCAGGCATCGCCTGAGCCTGTCCGCGGTAGGGCGGGCGCCCCGGGCCGGGAGCGGACGTCTTCACATGCGGCGTTGGCGCTACGCGGCCCGACCTCTACGGTGGCCGAATGAGGGAAATGCGCATCCGCAAGCCACCGTTCGTAGTACTGCTGGTCCTGGAGCTGGCAGTTGTCGCAGGGCTCGGCTACGTCGCTGTCCACCTCTGGCAGCAGCGAGGCTCAGCGGGCGTCGCCAGAGTGACTCAGCCGCTGCCCTCGGCGATCGGCAGCGACACTCAGCAGCCCTCGGAGGCGCCCCCGATCCCCTCGGCCTCACCTTCTCACCGGACCGGCCCGGCCGCCAAGCCGCGCCAAGCGAAGGCCCCCTCGCCGGCTCCCCCGGCCGGCATCAGCAAGCAGCAGGTCGGTCAGCTGAACCGGGAGGAGGCGCGCTGGGAAGCGAGTGAGTGGAGAATTCTCTCCCAGGCGACACGCGCCGCCGAGGAGTACCTGCGCAAGGTTGTGCTCCCGATAGTGGTGGCTACCGAGCGGCGTTGAGGCTTCGGGCGGTGTTGGCCGGCAGCTGGTCAGAAGGGCTGCCTGGTGCTCTCAACCAGACAGCGACCAGCACTGCTGCCAGCACGCACACAGCCGCGGCAATCAGGAAAAGTTCGTGGTACTCCTGCAGGAGCGCTCCCTTGGTGCATGCCTCGAGCGCTGAAACCTGCTGTCCCAAGTCGGCGCCGCCGGGACTGCCGCAGGAGCGAGCGTCGAAGATCCGCTGAAATCGCGCCAGACCGTAGGCGGTCAGAGCCGCCAGTCCGAGCACCATGCCCAGCGTGCGGGCCAGGACGACGAGGCTGCCGCCAAGGCCGTGCTGCCGGGGACCCGCCACCTCGATCACCACCGCCGTCAGTGGAGCGATAACCAGCCCGAAGCCCGCGCCCGCCAGGGCCAGCTCCAGCTCCGCGCGGAGGGGAGAAGCCGTCAGCTCCTGACCGCCCCAGGTGGACATCAGCGCGTAGGACGCTGCCGCCAGGCACAGTCCGGCGATCGCTGTGATCCTTCTCCCCAGCCGGCCGGCGAGCAGGCCACCGGCCAGCGCTCCCAGCGGCAGGCCGAGCAGAAAGCGGGTGAGGAGGAGCCCGGCGCTGGTGGTACTCAGGCCGTACACGCCGCGGCCAAGCAGAGGGACCTCGACCAGGGCAATGATCAGCGCCCCGCCGCCGAGAAGGTTCGCGACCAGGGACGCCCAGAGCGCTGGACTGCGGACCATCGCGCCGCCGATCAGCGGCTCCGGCCGCCGCCGCTGCCACCAGACAAACGCCGCGGCGGCCGCCACTGAGGCCAGGCCGAGGGGGACCACTGCCGAGTTGAGTGGGTGCCGGCCGGGATCGTCCGGGTAGAGAGCCAGGACGACGAGACCGAGCGCCAAGCCGAAGAGCCCGGCCCCGAGCCAGTCGACCCCACTGAGCCTGGGCTGTGGCGTCCGCGCGTCATCCCTGCCAGCCGTCAGCAGCAGACCGCCGAGCAGGACGGCGGCGAGCGGCAGGTTCAGCCAGAAAACACCGCGCCATGTCCCCAGCCACGCCGCCAGAACGGCTCCCCAGACCGGTCCCAGCACGCTGCCGGCCTCCTGGATGCCGGACACCCCGCCCAGTGCCGGGGCCAGACGCCCGCCAGAAAAAAGGTCGGCGGCGAGGGCGAGCGAGAGCGGCACCAAGGCGCCGCCGCCCAGCCCCTGCAGGGTCCGGCCGCTGATCAGCACAGCGCTGGATCCGGCGCTCGCGGTCAACAGCGAGCCCAGTCCGAACAGCAGCAGGCCGGCCGCATAAGCCGGGAGCCGGCCTCGGGCGTCCGAGAACGTACCCAGCAGTGGCAGGGCGACTACATAGCCGGCCAGGAAGCCGCTGACTATCGGCGTGGCCTGCTCGATGTGGTCGATCGGAAGCTCCAATGAGGCCATCATCTGGGGCAGCAGCGTGACCACCGCGTAGGTGTCAACTGCGCCCAGCGCCAAGCCGATCGCAAACAGCGCCAGCCGGAGCGCCTGTCGATACGACGGTCGCTGGACGGCCAGGCCTCAGCCGCCGGCAGCCGGAGAGGGGTGCGGCTGGCCGGGGGGGACGGCCGGAGTGGCCGGTGTCCCCGGCGTGCCCGGTCCCGGGGAAGGTTGGCTGCCGGGTGTCGGCAGAGCCGGCGGTGTAACCGTGACCGGCTGGTTCAGCTCTGTCAGGGTCAGGTCCACGTCCACTGGCTTGGCGCTTTGCAGGAAGTCGCCGGAGAGCTTGACGCGCCTTACCAGGTGATCCTGCTTGCCGGCCCAGATCGAGGCCTTGACATCAGAGGCTGGCGCCTGACCACCCAGCGTTTGGCCGATGTCGACCGCGGAATAGGTGGTGTCGACGTGGTTGCAGTCCACCCCTTTCACCTGCTCAGCACCTGCGTACTTAGGCTGGCGGCCGCGCGGCAGCACGGCCGGCAGTCCGTGGCTGGAATCCAGAACCTGGGCCAGATCCGGGATGCTCACCCCTGAGTTGCCGCTCAGCTCCGTGAAGCTGGCAAAGGGCAGTCGGATGTAGGCGCGGCCGCCCGTGGTGACGAGCCGCACGTCAAGCAGATAGTCACCGCGCTTCACCTTCACCACCACGTCGCTGTTGCTGGGCCGGCTGATATGACCGCTGGCCGAGACGAGCTCCAGGCCCTGCAGGGTGATGCCGGAGCCGAACTTCGCCGAGATCGCCGCACTCTGGAGGCCGGCCATGGCGCTGCCAGCCTCCTGCAACACCTGTTTGGCGTCAGGCGGCTTGACAACCTCGGCCGGGTTGGCAGAACAAGCGGCTGAAACCAGCAGCAGCGCCGCTAAACAGATTCGCCACGCTCGGCTCATGTTCTAAATCAAAGCACCGCCAACCCGGTCTCGGTGACAGACCCGTCGGTGCAGCCATAACAAAGGTAGCGGCCGTTGGCGGGAGCGTGCCGAGAGCTCAGCTCAAGAGTCCCCCGGAGAATCGTTGGCTCGGACGAGAATCCGCACAGGGCGATCCAGGAAGAAGTAATCCCAGGCCCAGTTCAGCAGAGTGGCCAGACGCGCCCGGAAAGTGACAATGTTGATCAGGTGGACGACCAGCCAGACGGTCCAGCCGAGGAAGCCGCTGAGGCGGACCCCGCCGATCTGCGCCACTGCTGAATTGCGGCCGATGGTGGCCATGATCCCGGGATCGCGGTAGCGGAAAGGCTCCAGGCTGGTGCCGCGGAGGTCGGCTGCGATGGTCCGAGCCACATGCCGAGCCTCCTGCATGGCAGGCTGGGCCAGCATCGGCAGGTCTTCGTGCGCCGCCAGGTCGCCGATCACGAAGACCTGAGGCCGCTCCGGCAGGCGAAGGTGACTGTCGACAGGTACCCGCCCTTGACGCCCGAGCGGCACGTTGAGCAGCTTGCCGGTGTCGGCGGCTCGCACGCCGGCCGTCCAGACCACAGTGCCGGCCTGGAGTGTGCTGCCGTCACTCAGGTGCAGCTGCCCGGTCTCCACCTTCTCCACCATGACTCCCAACCGGATAGCCACCGACTTCTTCTCCAGTGAGTGCAGGGCGGCGGCGGAGAGACTTGGGTGGAAGGCGCTGAGCAGACGATCGGTGCCCTCGATGAGGGTGACGCGCGCTCGGCCCAGATCGAGCTGGCGAAAGTCCTTGCGCAGCACCAGCCTGATCAGCTCGGAGAGGGCTCCGGCGAACTCGACCCCTGTGGGTCCACCGCCGACCACTGCGAAGCTCAGATACGGCTGGCGCTGCTCAGCCGGAGCCCAGCTGGCCCGCTCGAAGATCTCCAGGATCCAGTTGCGCAGCGCGAGGGCCTCGGGCAGATCCTTCAGGGCCAGTGAACGCCGCTCCAGCGATCGGTTGCCAAAGTAGTTGTTCACACTGCCAGTCGCCAATACGAGGTAATCGAATGGGAGGTCACCCCGATCGGTCTCCAGCTGTCTCAGTTCGAGGTTCACACCTGTCATATCCGCCAGGCAAAAATCGCAGTTCTTCAGCGGACGGACCAGCTTGCGAACTGATTGCGCCACCTGGGATGGGTCCAGGAGCGACGTGGAAACCTGGTAGATGAGCGGCGTGAATAGGTGATAGTTGTTGCGATCGACGAGCGTCACGTCGACGGGTACGCGCCGCAGTGCTCGGGCAAGTGTCAGGCCGCCGAAGCCCGCGCCCACGATCACCACGCGCGGCCTGGCCGGCCGGGTCATGCTCACACTGCGTCCGGCAGCCGCTGCCGGAGCTTCAGCACCGGCTCGAAGAGGTCGCCCTGCCCCTGGAACCGCGAGAGAACAGTTTCCCAATCGAAGACCAAGAGGTTGGGATCTCCCTCCTGCAGGCACTGCTCCACCTCTTCCCAGGTCACAGGCGTGGAGACTGTCGGCAGCGCCCGGGCCCGCAGCGAGTAAACACTCACTGTCGTCTTGTATTGATCGTTCTGGCTCCAGTCGATCAGTACCTTGCCCTCGCGCAGGGTCTTGCGCTGCATGTGGACCACGTGGTCAGGTTTCTCTCGCTCCAGCTTCTGGGCGAGCCCCTTACTGATTTTCTTCGTCAAGGCATAGTCGACACTTGGATTGTTCAAGGGCACATAGAGCTGCAGCCCCTTCGAGCCGGAGGTCTTGCAGTAGGACTTGAGCTTGTGGCCTGCGAACCACTCCTGCAGCCAGATGGCAACCTGGCAGCACTCGACGATGGTGGCGGGAGGCCCCGGATCGAGATCGAAGACCAGCATGCGGGGCTGCGGGAGTGCGCGCGCCAGCGAGAGTGACGTGTGCAGCTCGATGGTGCCCAGCTGGCCCAGCCAGACCAGAGTCGGGAGGTCTTCGACCAGGCAGTAGAACATGTCGCGGTTGTTTCCGTGGGACCAAACCTTGGCGGTTTTCACCCAGGGCGGTCGGTGCTTGGGGCAGTTCTTCTCGTAGAACATCATGCCGTCCACGCCGTCGGGATAGCGCTTCAAGGTGAGCGGCCGGCCTTTCAGATGAGGCAGCAGCGCCGGTGCGATCTTCGTGTAGTACTCGATCATCTGACCCTTGCGGAAGCCGGCTTCAGGCCAGAGGACCTTGTCCAGATTGCTCAGCTTCAGGAGGCGGTCTTCCACCCGCACCTCCACGGGCTTCGAAGCGGGGCTCACCGGGCCGGCCTCTCGCGAACCACGGTTTTCGGATCCTTGTCCTGGCGTAGGCCTTTGAAGGAGGGAGCGCGGAGTTGACCTCCCGTGGTCCACTCGGCAAATTCGAACTCAGCAACCAGAACCGGCTCCACGAATCGCACCGCCCGGGGCGGCTTGCCGGCTGCAAAGGGTGAGGTACCACTAGCCAGCGGCTCGAGCAGGGCCTGCAGCTGGTCAAGCGTCTTATCGGTGAAGCCTGTGCCTACCTTGCCCGCGTACACGAAGTTCTCGCCCTCCCAGTAGCCCACGAGCAGCGAGCCGATACTGCCAGCCCGCCGTCCCTCGCCCGGCATCCAGCCGCCGATGACCAGCTCCTGCCGCCAATGGTTCTTGATCTTGAGCCAGGCTCCACTGCGCTTCCCCTGGTCGTAGGCGCTGTCGAGCTTCTTGGCCATGACGCCCTCCAAGCCCAGCCGGCTGCTGGCTTCCAGCATGGTTCCACCACCGCCGACCTGGTGCTCGGGCACCTGCCAGGTGGCTCCCGCCAACTGAAGTTCCTGCAGCCTGCCGCGGCGCTCTTGGTAAGTCCTCGCCAAGAGGTTTTCGCCGTCCAGGTAGAGGAGATCGAAGATCAGAAAGGCGACAGGCACCTCGGCCTGCTTCCGCCTGATCTGCGCCGGCGCCGTCAGGCCCATGCGCTGCTGCAGGCGCTCGAAGCTGGGTGCCCCGTTTTCGCCCAGGGCCACAACCTCGCCGTCCAGCACCATCGTGCGACCACCCTGAGCTTCGGCCAGGGCACGGAGCTCCGGGTAACGCGCTGTCACGTCCTCCTGATTGCGCGTGATCAGACGCAGCCGGCCGCCATCGATGAAGGCCACCGCCCTGATGCCGTCCCACTTGAATTCGTAGGCCCAGGCCTCCTCTGGCGTCGGCAGGCCGGCGGCCAACTTGGCAAGCATCGGCCTTACCTGCTCGGGCGCCGCCTCGAAGCCTGCCTTCTGGGGGGGATCCATGCGGTGCATCATCCAGTTCTTGCCGTCGGTCTGGAACAGCACATAGCGGCCCTCGATCCGCTGGCCGTGAAGCGTGATCATGACCTCCTTCTTCTTGGCTTCCAGCTCCCATTTGTGGCTCTCGTAAGTGCCGCGATCCCAGACGCTCACGTGCCCGGCACCGTAGTTGCCGGCGGGAATCTCGCCTTCGAAGCCGCCGTACTCCAGCGGATGGTCCTCGACGTGAACAGCCAGGTGGTTGCGCTTGGGGTCCTGAGGGATTCCGCGCGGCACCGCCCATGAGACGAGTACGCCGTCGCGCTCCAGGCGGAAGTCCCAGTGCAGACGGCGGGCGTGGTGCTCCTGCACCACGAAGCTCAGCCGGCCCTGACTGGGCGTCAGTCTTGCTTGGCGCTCACCGGCCGGCTCGACGGTGGCCTGGAAGTCGCGCTTCTGACGGTAGCTGTTGACATCGCCCACCCCTCCAGAATCGCAGATACGACCGGTCTGGGTGGTGGCGACGGCGTCGGCGCAGCAGAGCGACCACCTAGCCCGAGTCGCGGCGAGCAGTGGCCAGTACCCACCACTCTCTCTTCCGCTATTTCATGTTACTGTCACTAATATCAAACCATCAGACCGCCGTACTTATCGCATGATGGCGCGCGCTCAGACGTCAGCCGCTACCGCCGAACGCATCCTCGATGCGGCTGTCGACGTCTTCTGGGAACTGCCCACTGACAAAATCTCTCTGGATGAGGTGGCCCGGCGGGCCGGAGTCACCGTGCAGACAGTGATTCGCCGCTTCGGCGGCAGGGATGCTCTCTTTACTGCGGCCGGTGCGCGCGAGTCCGAGAGGATTCGCCGGCAGCGCGATGAAGCAATTCCCGGCGACCCCGCCAGCGGGGTTCGTGCTCTGCTAGACCATTACGAGGTCTTTGGAGATCGTGTCCTCAAGATGCTGGCCGAGGAGGAGCACAATCCGGCGCTGCGTTCGGTGGTCGCTCAGGGCCGAACCGTCCACCGAGACTGGTGTGCCCGCGTCTTCGCCGCGGCCCTCGCGCCGACTCGTGGTTTGAAGCGGGAGCGCCGGCTGGCCCAGTTCGTGGCGATCTGCGATGTCTATATCTGGAAGCTTCTCCGCCGTGATGGCGCTCTGAGTCGCAACCAGACCGAGGTCGCCTTGGTCGAGCTCCTGAATCCGTTACTGGAGGAATCCTAATGGCTCGCATCCTCGCCTACACTTCCCCCGCGCAAGGCCACCTGTTTCCACTCACTCCGATCCTCGATGAGCTGAGCCGTCGCAAAAGATTGCGCTGCGCACACTTCGTTCGCAGGTGCAGCTCATGCAGGCTCGCGGTTTCCACGCAGCCCCAATCAGCGAGCGCGTGGAAGGGATCTCGCTCGACGATTGGCGGGCCAGCAACCCACGAGCAGCGCTGGGCCGCGCCGTGCGCGGTTTCTTAGCGCGCGCCGAACACGACGGCCCGGATCTCCGGCAGGCGATCGTGGAAGTGCAACCTGACGCGCTGCTGGTGGACATCAACAGCTGGGGAGGCCTCGCGGCAGCCGAGGCCTGGGGGGGACCGTGGGCGACTTTCTGCCCCTACCCGCTGGCCCTTCCATCGCGTGACGTACCGCCGTTCGGGCCTGGACTGGCACCAGCACGCGGATCGCTTGGTCGGCTGCGCGACCGTCTCTTGCGGCCGATCGTGTCCGGGACGATCGAGAGAACGATGCTGCCGGCCCTCACTGATGTTCGGCAGCGGATGGGGCTGTCGCCACTCACCGACGTGGGCGAGATGTTCCTCAAGCCGCCCCTCGTCATCTACATGACAGCTGAACCGTTCGAGTATTTGCGCAGCGATTGGCCCCGCACCGTCGTCATGGTGGGCCCGTGCGATTGGGACCCCCCGGCCCCGCCACCGAGCTGGCTGGAGGAGATCACTGGTCCGATTGTGCTGGTCACCACCTCCTCCGAATTCCAGGACGACGGCCGACTCGTGCAGGCAGCTTTGGAGGCTCTCTCGGCCGATCCGTTCACCATCGTTGCCACCATGCCCGCAGGCGACCCTACGCGCCTGGCTGTACCAGTCAATGCGCGGGTGGAGCGCTTCATACCGCACGGGGCAGTGCTAGACCGAGCCGTATGCGCAGTGACGCATGGCGGCATGGGCGCAACCCAAAAAGCACTGGCACGGGGCGTGCCAGTCTGCGCCGTACCGTTCGGCCGCGATCAGCTCGAGGTCGCGCGGCGGGTGGAGGTTGCCTGCGCCGGTACACGACTACCTGCCAAGCGACTCACCCCCGACCGGCTGCGACACAAAGTCCTGGAAGCCGTCAGTAAGGCGGAGGGAGCCAAACGCGTTGCCGACGGGTTCGCGGCCGCCGGGGGGCCGCGAGCAGCCGCTGACGCCTTCGAGAAACAGCTGATCTGTTGCGGGGCGTGCGTGCCGAAGTGGTGACCGCCAACTGTGCAGGACTATGCAGACGGGTTGAGGTCTCCCGGGCGATCTCGTCGCTTACAACCAGCTCTCGAGAATCGCAGACTCATAGCGGGGGCACGAAGGTTCCGGCCTGCAGGTTGACCAGCCACCGGTGGAGCGGCTTGAGGCTGCGATAGGCCTCGACCAAGTGGGCCGGGAGCTCGGGGACGAAGAGCGCGTCCGCGAGCAGATCGGACCTTCGCATCACAAGTCCCCTGTGGCGGAGCAAGCCTGCCCGCTCATGGTCCCGCGGATACGGTGCCGGCACTCGGCTGAGACTGGCGCCGTCAACCTGCCAACCTCTGCCCTCGAGGCGCCTGAGCAGCCGCGCCAGCTCCAAGCCGCGGCTCGGCTCGTCGACGGCGCGTCGGTAGGCAGCCAGCGCATCAGGCGGAAAGGACCTCAGTCCCGCTCCCACCCAGTTGGCGGTTGGGGCGACGCGCAGGAAGTAGCCGGGATGGAGGCGGCTCGGGCCCTGAGCTGCGCGCCGAGCTGGCTGCGCAGCAGCGGCGCCAAGCTGGTGATGAGGGCGCAGGCAGGCTCGGTTATCAGCCGTCGATAGTCCAACTCGTGCTGCCGGAACCAGTCGCGATCATTGTGGTTCTCCAACGCGCTGAGGAAATCCAGCGCGCGGGGGCAAAAGCCCCTGAACGAGGCGCTGCTCGCCGGGCGTGTCTCCGCTGCTAACGTCATCGTGCTCATGCGCCCAGCGTGAGGAGCCGCCTGGTCAAAAGGCAGCCTCGGTTGTGAAGAACACAACTGGTTAGATGCCGCAGTGATCTATCTCCAGCTGGCCGGCCGCGTGCTTCTCTTCCTGGCAGGGCTCGCGATCGTCGCTGCGACGCTCGGCTCCTCCGTGCGTACTGTCATCCTGCCCCGGGCGAGCGTTTCGTTCATCAGCCGGGCTGTGTTCCTGGTGGTCCGGCAGTTCTGTGAGATACGGATCGGCCGCCGGGCAAGCTATGAGCGGCGGGACGCCATCCTCGCCAGCTACGGGCCAGTCACGCTACTTCTGCTCCTGGCCACCTGGATCACCCTCATAGTGATCGTCTTTCAGATCATGTTCTGGGCAGTCGGCAACGGCCCGTTCGTCTCCCTCCAGGCCAGCGGCTCATCTGTGCTGACTCTCGGCTTCTCAGCTCCGCACGACCTTCCCAACACGCTGCAGGTGCTTGTCGAGGGCCTGATCGGCTTGGTTCAGCTGGCGCTCCTGATCAGCTACCTGCCGACGATTTATGCGGCGTTTCAACGCCGGGAGGCGTTCGTCAGCAAGCTGGATATCAGGGCCGACTCGCCGCCCCCGGCCTGGAGATGCTCGAGCGCTTTCAGCGCCTGCACGGTGTGGAGCGTCTCTCCGCCGAGGTCTGGGAACAGTGGGGGAATGGTTCATCGACGTGGAGGAGAGCCACACCTCGCTGCCTGTCCTCGCCTTCTTCCGCTCTCCACGAGCAGACAGCTCCTGGATCACCGCGGCCGGCGCCGTGCTGGACGGGGCCGCCCTCTACGCTCGACGCTGGACGGCCGCCACCAGCACGACTCCCACGCCGATCGGTGCTTGCGCGCAGGCTATCTCGCGCTGCGCGCGATCTGCGGGTACTTCCAGATCCCGTTGAACGCCGCGCCCCAACGCGGCGACCCGATCTCGATCACCCGCAGCGAGTTCGACAGCGCCTGTGAGCGGCTACAGGCGAGCGGCCTACCGGTCAGAGGGGACCGTGAGGCCAGCTGGGAGGATTTCTCCGGCTGGCGCGTCAACTACGACGAGCCGCTGCTGATCTTGGCGGGCCTGATCAGCGCGCTCTACGCTCCCTGGTCCTCAGACCGGGGCAACCTGCGCCGTCCTAGCTTGTTTCGAGGGCTGCTCCGCTGAAACCCGGCTAATCAGCTCCGGTAGGGCGCGGGCGGGCCGATCCCGGCCACCCGCCTTGATTTGCTACATAGCCGACTTTGGACCAAAAGAGGCTGATGACGGACCCTGTCGATCAGGCGTCTACCAAAGGCCGCCCCGTCTCGAGCAGTGTCTTCAGGCCGCTCAGGACCATCATCCAGCCAGCACCGGAAACACTCGCCGCCGTCTTGGGTGAGCCTTCCAGTTGATCGTGGACGGCTGTCAGTTTGGAAAAGCCGCCCGCTTGGGCCTCGATCTCCCAGGTGATGCGGCTGGGCGGCTCGCCAGCCAGCTCAGGATCGTAGAGCGAGCGCCAGGTCACCATCAGTCTTCTCGGCCGTTCCGACTCCAGTACGGTCTCGTCGCCCCACAAGCTCGACCGATCGGGCGAGTGGTATCGGAATGGCGAACCTACCTCTGCCGTCGTCTCGACGTGGGCGCCGTGGAAGTACTTCGCCGTGAACTCAGGCTTGGTTATCGCATCCCAGATCTGCTCGGGGCTTGCCTTAAAGGAACACCTCGTAGACCTGCTTCGTGCTGGTCAGGTTCGTCTGCATTTGTCTCCTCCAAATGGCGTTTCAAACCCGTCAGCGCCGAGACCCGGCGCTCGGTGTACTTGTCGATCCACCGGTCGTGGATCAACCGGATCGGCACCGCGTTGAGGAAGTGAAGCTTCTCGCGCCCCGACCGACGCTTGACTATGAGCCCCGCCTCCTCCAGTACGCGGAGGTGCTTCATGACGCCGAACCGGGTCATCTCCAGCTCGGAAGCAAGCTCGCTGAGCGTGCGGCCGTCACGCTCGAAGAGCCAGTCGAGCAGCAGCCGGCGGGTGGGGTCCGCCAGTGCCTTGAACACCCGATCGTCGTCCACGCCTTGATAATAGGTGACTAATCAGTCACTTGTCAAGAGTGAAGCCTTCAACAAACGGAAGCTGTCGCGCAAGCGTTGTGGGCAGTGGTACGTGACTCAACAGTTCAGGGCCGACAGGCCTGAAAAACAGGTACTGAAAACAGGTACTGAACCCCGTGGGTTCCCGGGTGGCGGGCAACCGAAACCGGGGGAGGATGCATCTCATCCCGTCATCACAACAAGGAGGCGTCCGATGCCGTCTCAAGTTGTGGGGGCTCTGACGGATCCCTTTTCAACAAGCTCGGAGTGAACAGCCAAGCTCCGGTGGCTGCCTGGGTGGCCGAGAACGCGGCAGTCGTGAGGTGATCAACGCAAGAGTGTTGATGCGCTGTTCGCACCCCTGCTGGTTAGCAAAAACACGCCTCCTGAGGGCCAAACGACGGCGTCGTGGAACGGTGACACGTCGAGGCGAGGTGGACCTCCCGCCCGAGTGACGGCCAGAAGCCGTCCCGGGGTTGTTCTGCGATCGGCATCCGCATCCGCTCGCTCTTCACAGGCTCCATTGAGGCAGAGGCCGCCGGGGCGCCAAAGTGTCCTCCAGCAGACCATTTCTATCTCTGGAGGTTCTCATGACACCCGACGTTGCCCCCATCCAAGACATCCTGCACCGCTGGACGCTGATCGGACAGGCTCTGGTCGGCTCAATCGGCGCGCTCGCTTTTGTGGTGGCTTTTCTTTGGAAGATGACCGCGGTGGAACCCAAGGCTGTCACTGAGGCGAAGGCCTGGATCCAGCGCATAGTCATCGGTACGATCGGCGTCGAACTCGCGGGGACACTGGTCAACGTCTTGACTGCCTCCATCCCCAAGTAGGCGCCGGCACCCCAGGCGAGCGAGACCCAAGGCCATGGTCGATCCAGGCGGCATTTTGAACGCGCTGCATCAGCTGCAGGAGACGGTGAACGGGATCAAGGATTCAGTCACCGCGATCGGCGACGCGCTGAATTTCGTTGCCAACATCGAGCGCTTCATCAAGAGCACCGCTCAAGACGTCGCGCATGCCGCGGCAACTTACGTCTTCATCACAGCTGACCCCTACGACCCGAAGCACGCGTTCGTCAAGACGGAGGCGATCAGCAAATGGCTCCCGCTCACCAGGTCGGTTGCGAACGGTGCGCTGACGGTTGCGCTCACCTGGGGGTTCTTTCGCGTCATGTTCGCGCACGGCACACACAGCCAGCATGGCCTCCGCCAGATGCTGCCCAGAGCCATGCTCGCGGCCATCCTGATCAACTTCTCCTCTGTCCTGATCCAGGCGGGCGTGGAGGCCACCAACGCAATGGATCTGGTGGTGCTTAAGGCGAACCAGGCCGACCACTTCAAGCTCCTGCTCGGCTGGTTGCTGCCGGTGTCCCAGCCGAGCGATCTGACGGCGCCGGCCTGGAATGTGCTGGCGCGGCTGGCGCTCGTCCTCTCCTATGGATTGCTCGCGATCGTGTACATCGTCCGTTTCACGGTCCTGGTGATCCTCACGATCCTCGCTCCCCTGGCCGCCCTGGCCTTCGTACTGCCCGAAACCAGCCACTATGCCAAGCAGTGGGGACATCTGTTCAGCCTCACGCTGCTCATGCAACCGCTGCAGCTGTTGATCCTGGAGATCGGCATCACGCTTGACGTGACCTGGCAGAGGCTGCCGCTCTTCCCAGTCCAGCACCTCTTCGCGCTGGCCGCCGTTTACATCTGCTTCAAGGTGCCGGGCGCGCTCGGCATGTCGACCAAGGTCTTCAGTAAGGCTAGCTCAGAAGCGAAGAAGGAGGCCGATCACGCCTGGAAGGCCGCTGTGAAGGTGCTGGCCAAGTGAGGCGATGGCAGTGAAGTTCGTCCTCGTCGGCATCGCCATCGCAGCAGTGGCCTCCATGCTCGGAGCGGCACCTCGCCAGCACACCATTCCTGTTGCGGCCGGTGCACCTTCCGGGCCGGCGCCGGCTCACCTCTTGCTCCCGGTGCGCGGGGCGGTGGTCACGCAGCCGTTCGGCTGCACTGAGTTCACCCTCGAGCCTTTCACCTTTGCCTGCCCCTCGCGCCACATCCATACAGGCCTGGACCTCGCCGCACCGATCGGGACGCCGATCTATGCGGCGGCTGACGGCCGGGTGCAGGTGATCAACAGCGGCGCCGGAGGATACGGCCTGCACGTGCAGCTGACGCACGCCGGTGGCCTCTTCACCCTCTACGGGCACCTGAGCTCGGCGGAGGTCACAGCCGGCCAGCTGGTCACAGCCGGCAGCGAGATAGGTCGCATGGGCTCCACCGGTATGTCAACCGGCTCCCATCTTCACTTCGAAGTCCGCCGCGACGGCCGGCCGGTGGACCCAGTGCCTTTCCTGTCGGCCTCACTCAGCTAAGGAGCAAGAAATTGGTCAACAAGGTAATACTCATCGGGCGGCTGACTGCCGACCCGGAGGTGAAGGCGCTTCCAGCCGGAACGCACGTCACTTCCCTGCGGATCGCCACCAATTCCTTCGGCGGCCGGGAGGAGGACGGCAGCCGCAAAGAGCACACTGAATTTCACAGCCTTGTGCTGTTCGGCAAGCTGGCTGAGGTCGCTGGCAGCTATCTGCGTAAGGGCCGCCTGATCTACGTCGACGGCCATCTCCACCACCGCAGCTGGGACGGCGCGGACGGCCAGAAGCGTCATGCCAGCGAAGTGGTGGTCGAGAGCTTCCAGATGCTCGGCTCCAAGCCTGAGGAGGCCGCTGCGTAGAAGTCAGCAGAAGTTATGTCAGCTGGCGGCCGAGGGCGGCCGAGGCGCGTGCGGATCGGGCCCGGACTCATTCACCCCGATTGGACTCAGGCCGCCCCGGCTCTCGGCGGGTCGGGTATTCAGTGTCAGCTCATGATCCCCGGCGGCAAGCCGGGACAAGACTTCGGGCACCGCACCTCATCTTGCTGAGGGCCAAAGGCGAAGGTCCGCTTCAGAGCCACCATCACGCCGCTGAGGTCTCCCTGATGAGCAGGTCCACAACGTCCTCCAGGTTCTGTCGGCGGGCAAACGCCTTGCGTTGGCGGTTGGCGCCGTTGCCACGAGCCAGCGTGGCGGACAGCAGGCTCGAGACTTCCTCCCAGTCGCCCTGCTCGTCGAGCGCGGGCCGCACAACGCTGACGAACCTCTCGATAAGTGTTTTGGCTGGCACCGAGCCAGCAGCCTCGATGTCCAACAGCTCAGCGTCGATGCCATACCGAGCAGCCCGCCAGTTGGCCGCCACCACTAGCTCCGTACGCACCCGTGGGATGGGCTCTTCCCGCTGGGCTTGGAGGTGGCAGGTTCGCGCTAGGGCTCGAGTCAGACCGGCCACCAGCACAGCCTCATCCACTGACAGGCAGACGTCGGTGACCCGAAACTCGAGCGTCTCAAACCGCTCCGAGGGTCGGATGTCCCAGTACAGCTTGGTGGGCTCCGCAATGGTTCTGGTTTCCATCAGGAGCTGGATGAACTCCTCATAGTCAGCGCGGGACGAAAAGACCGGGGGAACACCGGCCATCGGCCACCTCCGCCACATTTCGCGACCGAAACTGGCATAACCGGAGTCGATGCCCAGCCAGAACGGGGAGTTGGCCGCCAGAGCAAGTATCGGTGCCAGCCAGAGGCGCGCTCGATTCATGATCTGGATGGCAGCCTCGCGGCTCCCGATCCCAACGTGGACGTGGTTGCCGAAGATTACCTCTTCTCGGGCGAGCTGCTGGTACTGGTCGACTATCGTCCCGTACCGCGTCTTGGGCGTGAGCTCCTGCTCCGCCCAGTGGGAGAAAGGATGAGTGCCGGCGGCGCCGATTAGGCATCCTTCGGCCGCGGCCGCGCCCGCCGCGGCACGCCGCAATCGGATGACTTCCCGGCGGACCTCGGCCAGCGTTTGACAGACAGGCGTCCCGATCTCCACTTGAGATAGGTAGAACTCACCCGTCACCTGGTCTCCGACCTGCTTCGCAGCCCTGGCCAGGACCCGCTGGGCGTCAGACCGAAGTTCACGAGTGGCTGGGTCGACGACCTGATACTCCTCCTCGACGCCGAGAGTGAAGTCGTCCATCTAGTGTCCCGCGTCAGAAATTCGTTGGCATATTGCGGCTCTGGACGCCGATGCCAGCGTTACGGGGCCCGGCCCTTCGTCGCACGCCCCCGCTGCCCGGGGCCCCCGGCGGAAGTGCGCTCCTCCTTGTTCCCCATTCCTTGGCCTGGGCGCCCAGACCGCGCCCTCTCGGCGCCTCCCACAATCTACTCAACGAACTTCTGCCGCACGACACTGGATGGTCAGTCCAGAAGGCTGAGCCGAATCTGGGCGCCGACTGGAGGTCGACCAAACGGTTCCCATGGGGTTGCCTCCGCGCAGGAGGAGCTCCAGCCAGGCGCAGCATTCGGCAGGTAGGAGTTTGATGCCCTGGATGACCTCAGTGCCATGACCGTAGTCGACGATCACGTGGACCAGCAAAGTCCAACCGATGCTACGGGAAGGCGACCCCGCCGCCCGGTCGCGGGCAGGCCCATCAGTGGCGCTTTCCGGGACCTACGGCAATGGCGAGGCTGAGCCCGGCCAAGCGTGCCGGTGGATGGGCGGGTCCCAGTCGGTGGAGCGAAATGTAACACTGTAATCATGACGCACATTGATCTGGCAACCTGGCTCCAGGCCGAAGTGCCAGCCGGATGGTTCCAGGCGCCGCCGCGGGCTGAGGTCGATCCTGATGAGATAGTTGTCGTCGGGGCGCTACCCGGCAGGCCCGGAGTGCCGCTGCGCCAGCTGGTTGAGAGCTTTCGAGAGGAAACGCGCCAGGCGCGAATGGGCATCGCTCAGAAGGCCGAGCTCCGCTTCGGCCACCGCCTCTCCTGGGCGGTGGCAGTGGGCGGTGAAAGGTTTGATTTCACGAGTCTGGCGACGCCTGTGATGACGCGTCTGCGGATGAGGGAGCGACAAGTCTTGGATACGCTGGTCGAGGCGAGTGTGGCGCGCAGCCGCAGCGAAGCCCTTGCCTGGTGCGTGAAGCTCGTGGCAGAGCACGAGGCGGACTGGATAGGAGAGCTTCGAGAAGCGCTGGTCAAGGTAAACGAACTGCGCACGAGCGGCCCTCGAACCCGACAGCGGGTCAGGTCTCGGCGACCGGTTCCAGATGCCGAAGCATCTCGCTGAGAAGCGCGCGGGCCTGAGCGAATTGCCGCCGCACCACCTGTTCCTCTGCTTGGTCCAAGAGGTTCACCAGCTGGCTCGAGCCTGACTGACCACCCAGCGCCGCCTTGACCTGGCCGATGGTCTGGGTGGCGAAGAGCAGCCCTCCTCCAGGGTTGTCCAAGATCTCGGCCGCCACCCGCAATTGATTGCGCATCCAGGTGGATCGGTCGACGCCGCCGTAGGGAAACGGCCCCTTCGGCCCCAGCACTTCCACACGGCCCATCCTAGTGGACAATTGGGGACAGTTCCCCTGGGCCATCCTGCACGCTCTTCAGCGGGCGCTTTGTTCGTCGGCGTCGCCGCCGCTCAGCGCAGAGAAGACGATCATGCTGAGCAGCCAGCCCCCGTAGAGACCGCCAGCGCCGAAAACAAGGCCGACTATCAAGAGCGCCGCCAATGAGTCCTGGAATACGCGCTGATAGAGCACCCAGCCGAAGAGTGCCAGCAGAGAGAAGCCAGCGCAGCCCGCTAGCGCCGCCAGCAAAACGGCCGGAAGCCGGTGCCCGTTCACGGGGCGCATAGAGAACCCACAGCCAGCCAGAAGAGCCGGGTGGGGCCGGCGACTTGGCGGCCGACCGGCAGCAAACCTAAGGCAGCGGCGGTCTCTGCAGCCGGCGCCGGGCGCGCCGGATGCGGGAGTTGGTGTTGCGGGCAGCTTGCGCCACGGGAGGTTCCGAACGTAGTGACAGCCGCTTCAAGTAACCGGTAGTAATGGACCTGGAGAGAGAATCCAACTCCTCGCGACGAGTAACCTCGGGCACCTTCACGTTCCTCTCTGAGCTGGCCGACGGGGACGGCGCCAGAGAGAAGCGGGAGCTGGCAGCGGCGCTTCGCAATTGTGGGACAAACGCCCATCTCTGTCAAGGACAACGTTCGCCTAGACAGCCAGATTTGCCTAGACAGCCAGATTTGCCTAGACATCCATGATCCGGAGGTCGGTTGCCGCGCGGTTCAGCTGACCCGAGTGAATGTGGTTGAAGATGAAGCGCGTGCCGGGATGGCGGGCGGCAAGTGCCTCCGCCTCCGACCAACTCGTGTGGACACTTGACTCGCTAGCCGCGGTCGCTTCCGTGATGGCGATATCGGCGCCTTCCACCAGCCGCTCGAGCGGCGGGCTGGCAGTCGTGTCCCCCGCGTAGGCGAGCACGCGTCCCTGCAGATGCAGTCGGTAGCCCCGGCAATCCATCTGACCATGCTCCAGCTTGACTGTCTGGTAGCGGATTTCCGCCACCTCCCCCTCTGCCTGCGCCTCCTGATAAGTGACTCCGGCCCGCCCCCGAGCATCCGGCCAATCGTCACTCCAAGCCAGAGTGCAGAGCTGCTCGATCCGTTCCCTCACACCCGGCGGTCCCAGCACAGGCAGCCAGCCACCTGTGGGGTGAAACGCGCGGTAGAGCAGAAAACTGGGTAGTCCCAGCAGGTGATCGCCGTGAAAGTGGGTGAGGAGCACGGCTTCGATCCGGCCGGGATCGAGACCGAGGCGGTGCATGTGAGGCAGCACGGGGGCCCCGGCGTCGAGGAGGAAGCGGCCGTCGACGACCACAGCTCCGTTATAGCGCTCGAGCGAGAACGCCGATCCGGTCCCCAAGAACGCCAGCTGCATCTCAGGCAAGAGTACGGTTCGGGCACGGCTACAGCCGCAGCTTGCGGCCGCGCCCTCGGGGAGCCGGGTGAGCTGTGACTAAGCAGCGCTAGGCGACAGTGATCGCAGCGTTCAGGTAGACATCCTGAACCGCGTTGAGCAGTCCTATGCCTTCCTTCATCGGACGCTGGAAGGCCTTCCGGCCAGTGATCAGGCCAGTACCGCCGGCTCGCTTGTTCACCACAGCGGTGGTCACCGCCTCCTGCAGGTCCGTGTCGCCCATCGAGGCGCCGCCTGAGTTGATCAGCCCCGCCCGGCCCATGTAGCAGTTCGCGACCTGGTAGCGGCAAAGGTCGATCGGGTGATCGCTCGTCAGCTTCTCGTAGACGAGCTTGTTGGTCTTGCCTACCTTGATCGCGTTGAAGCCGCCGTTGTTCTCCGGCAGCTTCTGCTTGATGATGTCGGCCTCGATGCTGACGCCTAGGTGGTTGGCCTGGCCGGTCAGGTCGGCCGACACCTCGTAGTTCACGCCGTCCTTGGTGAACTCTGAGTTGCGCAGGTAGCACCAGAGGATGGTGGCCAGGCCTAGCTCATGCGCTTCGTGGAAGAGTCGCGCCACCTCGACGATCTGACGGCTGGACTGGGGCGAACCGAAGTAGATGGTGGCGCCCAAGCCCACGGCACCCATCTCCCACGCCTCCCGCACGGTTCCGAATGGGATTTGGTCGTACTCGGTGGGGAAGGTCAGGAGCTGGTTGTGATTGATCTTCACAATGAACGGAATGCGGTGGGCGTACTGGCGTGCCACCGAGCCGAGCACGCCGAACGTCGAGGCGACTGCGTTGCAGCCTCCTTCGACCGCCAGCTTGACGATGTTGCCACCATCGAAGTACTCGGGATTTGGCGCGAAGGAGGCGGCGGCCGAGTGCTCGATGCCCTGGTCCAGTGGCAGGATGGAGACGTAGCCGGTGTGGGCCAGCCGCCCGTGACCGTAGATCGTCTGGAGGCTGCGCAGGACCCGGGGATTTCGGTCGCTGACGCTGAAGACCCTGTCGATGAAGTCGGGTCCGGGCAGGTGCAGGTCGTCTCTGCTGATGGTCTGGCAGGAGTGCTCGAGGAGCGAGCGGGCAGAGTCGCCGAGTATCTCCTCGATCCGCGAGGTGGCCGTCAGGGTGGCGGTGGCCATGGTGTAGTTCTCCTTGGGTGTTGCTGCGCTGTCCGGCTTCAAACGGCTAGGCGCTCTTCTCTATATTGCACCGGTGCAGCTCCTGGGCCCGGAGTTCTTCGCTCGGGACACGCTCAAGGTGGCCCCTGACCTGCTCGGCAAGCTGGTCTTCCGGGAGCTGGACGGCCGGCGCTATTGGGGCCGCCTGGTCGAGGTGGAGGCCTATTGCGGGCCTGAGGACCGCATGGCGCACTCGTGGCGCGGTCTCACGCCGCGCACCCGGCCCATGTTCGGGCCGCCGGGCCACGCCTACGTCTACGTCAGTTACGGCATGCATCGCTGCCTCAACTTCGTCACGCAGCCGGAAGGGGTGCCGCAGGCGGTGCTGGTGAGGGCGCTCGAGCCGGGGCCGGGCCTGGGCCGTTGCTCAGGTCCGGGCCTGGTCTGCCGGGAGCTCCAAATCGTCGACACGGAGCTTTCAGGAGTGGCGTTGGTGCCGCCCGACATCTACGTGATGGATGACGGCTATCGACCGAGACCTGGCGCCATCGCGCATACGAAGCGGATCGGCATGGACTACAGCAACGAGTGGGGCCATCGGCCCTGGCGGTTCTGCCTGCCTTCACCTCACCTGTCGCGGCCGCTGCCGCGCCGGCGGGCATAGAGATCCGCGTCCGCGCGGACCACCAGGTCCGCGACAGCCTCTCCCGGCTGCAGCTGAGCCAACCCGAAGTGGAAACGGTGAGAGGTCGCGCCGCCGAAGCTCTCGGCCAGCCGAGTCAGGATTGTTTCCGCCTGGCCCAAATCCGCCGCCAGGCCCAGGACGAACTCGTCACCGCCCCAGCGGATGATCACGTCGTAGGCGCGCAGGCCCTGGGCGAGGGTCTCGGCGAGCGTCCGAAGCAGCGCATCACCGGCTGCATGGCCCTCCCTGTCATTGACCTGCTTCAGGGCATGCAGATCGAGAAAGGCGACTGTCAGCCGCTGGTCTCGCTGGCGCTCGGCCCTTCGCAGCTCCCGTGCCAACGCCGGCACGCCCGCACCTCGGCGGAGGAGACCGGTCAGTTCGTCGGTGGCCGCCGCCGCCTTCAGCTCCGACAACCGGCGGAGGAGGGCTTCGGCCAGCGCGGGGTCAAGGCCGTCGAACCGGTTGGCTTCCACGGCCATCAGCCGGCCGAGCAGCTCGGCAGTTCGGCTTACCCGGGCCATGCTCCCGGGCGGGGATCGTGCCGAGGAAAAGCATCCCAGTCTCGCCGCACAGGGGAGAAGGTGTCGACTACCGAGCAGCCCTCAGGACCGGTCAGCGCCGAATGAGGCACATCCTCTCTCAGCACGTAGGTACCGCCCGGGCCGAGCGTACGGGCTTCGCCGGCGACTGTCAGGGTGATCTCGCCCCTCAGCACCATGCCCACCTGCTCGTTGACGTGATGATGCTCCGGCACCTGCGAATTTGGCTCCAGGTCGATGACTGCAAACGTGATCTGATCGCCTACGACTGCCCTCGCCTCGGCCCCGCCCCAGATCGGAATTCGCACCAGCTCCTCCAGCCGACCAAATACATCCATAGCCCGACTCTAGCAACCAACCCAAAAGCCCTGGCGCGCTGCTTCAAATCCTGCTGCCGTTTTGTCAATCGATGGACCATGCTGGATGGCTTGGAGCCCGGCCGCTGACCCATTAGGAAGGAGCGAGATGATCGTGGACTGCGCTGTTTAGGGATGGCCGAAGGCAGGAAGGCCCGCCGAGTCTGGCCGACGCCTGGCGGGCCGCCCAGGCCGAAGAAGCGTTCGTCTGAGTGGGCCTCCATGAACCCACGGTCGGAGCTCTAGCAGGCCGGAGGCTCCGATGGACCGGAGCCCTCGCCCGCCAGTGGGTAGCCGGGCCTGTCGCTGCTCAGCCAGTGTTGGAAGGCAGCTTCAGTCCCCACGTCCCAACCGGCTTCAGCCGACAGCAGGTAGCGGTGATGCAGAAGATCGCAATAGGCCTGCAGGGGGTCAGCGCCGGCGGGAAGGTGGCTCGCCAGCCGGCGCAGCCAAGGCTCGAACTCCTCAACGCGCCAGCGCATCCTGAGCAGCGGCTTGGCCGGCTCGCCTCTGCCCTCCTTGACCTCGAAATAGCGGAGGTCAGCAAGGATCTGGCGGGCCTGATTCTCGGCAGCCTCGACTCCTGTCAGCTCCCGCAGGCGACTGTTGTGAAAGTTACGGTCTCCGACCTTGAGCCGCAGGTGCAGGTGGTCGCGACCTGGGTGGGGAATCACCTCCAACTCGTCCACTTGGAACCCCAAATCGTTGAGTTTGGCGATGCGCTCAGTGATCAGGTACTGACGATCCACTGGAATCCGCTGCTCGCTGCCCAGCTCAGCCCAAAGCCTCTCGTACCGACGGGCGATGTCCTCGCCCAAGCCCAGGTCGGCTGCGTCGAGAGACACACCCTGTGCGGCAGCGATATCGCCCATCTCACCCCCCACGTTGTCGACCATGATGCTGAGATCGTGCTGCCGCTGCCCGTCGGAGAGGCTGGGATGCAGTGCAGTCGTCTCGGCATCGACCAGCAGAGTCTCGATGGCGCCGGCGTCGTAGCGGTACAGCACATTTGAGAGTGAGCAGTCGCCCCAGAAGCAGCCGAGGAGGTGGAGCTCGACAAGCAGGAAGGCGAACGCATCCAGGAGCTGATCACGGCGACGACCGAAGCTCTCGCCGGAAAGCAGTTCTCGGTAGGAGAAGGAGTAGTCCACGTATCGCGTGATGACAACGCCTGACTGCTCGGAGCCGGGATCGAGCAACCTACGCACCACCAACCCGGCCGGCCGCACTGCTGAGCCGCCCAGCTCCTCCAGGCGGCGGAGTGCATGATATTCACGAGTTGCCAGGTCGCCCGGGAGTTCTTTCAACGCAAAGGTGGCACCGTAGAGCGCTAAGAAGCGAACCTCGTGTCGCGAAAGTCCCCGCGGCAGCTCCACGATTCGATCGTCCTGCCAGTCGAGAAGGGGGCGAGCCCAGTCGAGACCTATCAGCCCTGACCACTCCGGGCGGATGATCACCGAATAGGAATCAGCAATGTCAGCTCCGTGCGTCTCGGAGTGCGGCTGCCGATCACCCGTCCTCCGACTCACTGGCAGGCTCTCGAGCGCGTAGTGCTCGATGTCCTATGAAGGTAGGACGTCATGCTAGCGGTCACCTGGAAGACCATGAAGGAGCTCCCCAACGGTCTGGGCTGACTTGGATCGGCAGATCGGTAGGGCTGGCGTTGGTGGCGGATATATTCATGGCGTGACGCGACGATTCCCGTGCAAAACACCGTCCTCAAGTTGCAGCGAGCGATCCGCCACCTCAACCAGGGCAGCATCGTGGGTGACGACGATCACGGTGATGCCCTGGAGCTGCCTGACAAGATCAATAATCTCAACTGCTGTGCTGCTGTCGAGTTGACCGGTTGGCTCATCCGCCAACAGAATGCGCGGGCGCTTTACCAGTGCTCGAGCCAGGGCGACACGTTGGCGCTCGCCACCAGACAGTTCGTAACCACGGTGATCGACTCGTCCCGCTAGTCCCAATTGCGCCAAGACCTCATGCGCCCGCTCGCGAGCTTCACCGGGCTCAACTCCGCAAAGAGCCGCAGTGAGCACCACATTTTCGAGTGCCGACATCAACGGCAGCAAGCCTGAGTTCTGAAATACAAACCCTACGACGCGCAGCCGGTAGGCCTCCAATGCAGCACCCTTCAGCTGGCCGACGTCATGCCCTGCCACCAGAACCTGTCCGGAGTCGGGACGATCGATCCCACCGATCAAGCCCAGCAGTGTCGTCTTGCCTGAGCCGGAGGGGCCGGTGATGGCGATGCATTCCCCGTCGGCGACTTCCAGGTCAACTTGTCTCAGCGCTGTGACGATCCCCTGGCCCTGAGCGAAGTGTCGGGTTACACCGTCCAGTCGCACCACCTCAATCGGAAGCACTATCGACCGGCTCGAGCAACAGCCCAGCATCAACCACGCGGAGACGGGCTCTGGCCCCGAGGCTCGCAGCGTCGAGCAGTGGGCCGGGAATCTGGAGCCTACCGGCACTGTCGATCACCGCCACCTCTTGATCGGCCCGTCTCCGCTCCTGACTGATCCGGCCATCACAGATCTGGACCGACCGATCGGCGTATTGAGCTACGACTGGATCGTGACTGACAGTCACCACAGTCAGCCCAAGATCGATTTGCGCTCTCCTCAGTATCCGCAGCACAGACTCAGCCGTAGCTCTATCCAAGCCAGCCGTGGGCTCGTCGGCCAGCAACAAACGAGGTTCGTTTGCCATCGCGATACCAAGGGCAAGCCTGTGCTGCTCGCCGCTTGACAGCTGAGTCGGTAGATGGTCTCGGCGAGCCGCCAAGCCCAGCAGCTCGACCAACCGTTCAGCCATTTCGCGGCGATGCGCCCACGAGCGTCCAGACATCAGCAGCGGCAGCTGAAGGTTGGCGACGGCGCTGATCTCTTGCGTCAGGCTGAGGGTTGGTTGCTGCCAGGCATAGCCGATGACTGCCCGTCGATATCGATCACGCTGTTTTCTGCTCAGCTGCAGGACGTCATAACCAGCTACCGACAGGCTGCCGGCGTTGGGACGGTCTGCTGCGGCGAGGACATTCATCAAAGTGGTCTTGCCGCTTCCGCTGCGGCCCACGATCGCGAGCATCTCCCCCTCGGCGACTTCCAGCTCCAGGCCCTGTAAAGCAACCACCTCGAGCGGACCCGCCTTGTAGATGTGAACAAGTCCGCTGGCTGTCACGATGGCGCTCACTCGAAATTCCTCACCTGGTCCATGAGCGCCCGACCAGTCGAGACGGCTCGGAAAAGATAACTCCCCAGCACCGCCAACGCCATGGCTGTAATAGCTGTCAGGGCGATAATGCCGGGATCGATCTGGACAATGGTGGGCGGAACCATGTCGCTCAAATCACCACCGAGCTGGATGGAGGGCAGTAGGCTCCAGGCCACGCCAAGCCCCATTGTCAGGCCGGTGACAACGCAAAACCCCAGCAGGGCTGTCTGTTCCAGTCGGAGCGACCGGCGGATCGTGGTTGCAGGCGCCCCATTGGCCTGCAGGGTCGCGTACTCCGCTGCTCGAGCAGTGGTCAGAAGCCGGAAATGAAGCATGAGGGAGAAGAACGCGAGGACCGCGGCGGCAGCGACGCCCAGAACCACGTTGGCCTTGAGCGCCAGTACCTGGGGATTGGCCAGCGCTGATTGTTCGCTTGAGCCGCGATCCAGGACATCGCTGACCTGGGCTGCGCTCCACAGTTTGCTGGCCACGGCCAGGCGATTCGGGGTTCTCACCCACAATTCGTTTGACCACGGCCGCGGGTGCCCAGCCTGGCCCAGTGTTGCCAGCAAGGGGTCTCTGGCCACGACCAGCGCATCTTCGTTCTCGGGGTACAGGGTTGTAAAGTGATCGAACGTCGCCACCACCGCCAGGGGGACGCTGACACCATCGATCTTCGCCTCAAATTGTTCGCCGCTGCGGATACCCGTGCGGGCCAGAGTGCTCGTCGCCGCAAGCGCAGGGATAGGCGGTACTCCGAAGGGCAGGTCGGCTGAGTAGCTGGACGTCATCAGGGGAGGCCGCAACGAGATCCCGCCTTGACCGGCAGTAAGGCTAAGGGCGAGCGTAGGGCGGCCGTTGAGCGGCAACCTGAGGTCTGGCTGAGCGATCCCCTGGCTGATGCCGCCCAACTGGCTGCTCAGCCACCACAAGGTGGCCGGGCCCAGCGGTCCGGGATGGCGGACGTGCGGGTCCTTCGCGCTCTCAAATGGCTCCAAAATCGTTTCGGGCTGGCCTGGGACCATTGCAGCCAGCGCGTTGACAGCGGTCGTTGTCGAAGGTTCCGAAACCAGCGGAGGAGAGATGTCGATGCTGCGGAACCGAATTGGGTCGCTGATCGGCCCGGCGGTGGCCCGTACGGGAGCCGTCAGATGCTTCCAGCCCTGAAAAGAAAGCAGTCGGAAGTCTGCGCTGACCGGTTGCCCCGAACCGTCGCTGAGCCGCGCGACAACGCCAACCCCGGTGCCGGTGCCGGTGCCGTATGCCCAGATCGCGAGTTCGCGGCTGCCCTTGGGCAGCAGGACCCCGCCGGCCTCTTTGGCTACCAGTCGGTCCATCGCCGTTCCGAACGGCTGGGGGGCAAGGTCCGGACGGGTCCACGCAACGGGCTTGAGGCTGAAGGGGTCCACGCCCAGGATCTGAGCCTCTGATCCGGTCGAACCGAGGTTGGCGTAATTTCGGTAGGCCGCACTGGGCACGGCATCTCCCGGCAGTGAAGAAAGTGCCGCCTCGGCGGCTGGGCGAGCCCCTCCGAAGGTCGCCCGCAGATCGGCGCCAACCGCGTAGTCAGCGCGATCCACCGCATTCCGCTGCGCGGTGGTTGCGTAGGCACCGGCAAAGGTTGCGGTCGCAGTCGCCAACACCAGGAGCACAACCAGCTGCGCATGCTGACCCGGATGTCGCGTCAGCTGGATTCGCGCCAACTGTCGCGGCACCGAAGCCGTTGTCGACCCCAGGGTCCGTCCAATCAGTGGCAGACCCCGCACCACCGCGAGAGACATGAGGAAGAGGGCCAGCCCAGGCAACAGCAACGACGCGAGAGGTGGTGTCGCTCCAACTCGCCCGGTCTCAGCAAACGCGACGGAGACCGCCAACACCGGCAAAGCCCCTAGCCCGAGGAGCAGGTCCAGGCGGCGACGTCTCCACCAGGAGAGCAACGCCGGACGCGTGGTTTCTGTTCTCGTCGTGATGATTTCTGACCGCACAGCCCGGCCCGCCTGGATCACCAGAATCAACAGTGAAAGCGCGGTTGTAGCAAGAACCGCAGCACCGACAGACGGCAGGCTGATAGTCGCAGATGGTAAACGCTGGGGGCGGTAGCTCAGCCACAGGGCCGCCATCGCTACATACCAGCCCACCACGGCGCCAATTACCGCGGGTGGCACGGCAACGAGAGTCAGTTCGACTACAAACAATGACATCACTCCGCTCCAGCTCCAACCCTTGGCTCGCCAGACGGCAATTGTGTCTTGCTGCTGGCGCAGCAACTGGGTACCGAGGAAGGCGACCGCCAGGAGGACGATCAGTAGAAGTTGGGCGGCGACCAATTGAATCGCGAAGGCGCCGGCTCTGGAGCGATCGCGATATGCAACCAAGGCGTCATCCAGGTTCGTAGTCACCGTGACGTCCCGCTGCTCTATTGTCAGGAGCCCGCGCAGTCGCCGAAAGTGATCGATCACCTGATCTGGCGCGCCAGTTTGGATTGCGTCCGAATTAGGGGCAAAGATCGCGTGACCGGTCGCCGGGACGCCCCGGGTCCCTGCAAGCAGGCTGAAGAAGGGATCACTGTCCACAAAGACGACAGCCCCGGAGGCCCGGCTTCGATCCCAGTACGCATCCCCGCCAAGTCTTGGGCGCCACAGGGCGGTGAGTCGAACGCAAGCGGGGGTTCCGGCGTCCCCACCGCCCAGGCAAATGGTGTCACCCGGCTTCAGACCCAACCGCTCAGCATCCGGGCCAGAGACGCTGGCTGGTGCTAACTCACCTGGCAAATAGGGTATGAAGGAGCCGCTTGTCAGCACGACGTGCTGCGCCAACTTCTGCACTGAGGCCAGTTGGACCAAGTCCGCTCCTGCAGCCACTGGAGTTCCGTTCCGGCTGAGCTGAGGAAAATCGCCAGAAATGACATATCGAGAGCGCAGCGCCAGCGCGCCTCCGAACTCGGCCTGGACTCGGGTTTCGGTAGTCGTCTGGAAGGTCTGATAGCGGGCTGGGTCAGTCCCTGCTGTCAAGGCAACATCGACCCGGCCCTGAGCACCGAGGCGATCCACCGTCAACCGGAGCCCCGCTTCAGATTCCGCCGACTGAATGACAACAGTCGCGGTAGCCAGGGAGACGGCGACGGCGAGCCCGATCGCAGTCGGAAGCCAGAGCCGCCACTTGCGGCGCAAACGCAGCATCGCAAGTCGACCAACGGTCAACGTCGGAGCGGCAGGCATCAGTTCTGACAGAGACTCTAAGACCGGCGTGGCTTCGCGCCTGGCGGGTCCCTCAGCTAGGGCAAGCGTTCGATGATAGTCGCCGTGCCCAGGCCGCCGCCACAGCACATGGCCTGCAGGCCGTAGCGCTGTTCGCGGGCTTCGAGCTCATAAAGCAGGTGACACATCAGCCGGGCGCCGGAAGCGCCCAGCGGGTGGCCCAGCGCGATCGCACCACCGTTGACGTTCGTCTTCTTTAGCGGCGCGCCTGTTTCCTGGGCCCAGGCCAACACCACGGAGGCGAACGCCTCGTTGATCTCGAAGAGGTCGATGTCGGCCAGCGCCAGCCCGGCTGCTTTCAGCACAGCCGCCGTGCCGGGGATAGGCCCTTCCAGCATCAGCACAGGGTCGCAGCCGACCACCCGATGGGCTGCGATACGCGCGCGGGGCTTGAGGCCCAGCTCCTTGGCCTTCTCCGGCGAGGTGACCAGCACCGCGGCAGCGCCGTCGGTGATCTGGCTTGAGTTGCCGGCAGTGATCGAGTGGTCGGGGCTGAAGGCCGGCCTCAGGGCTGCGACAGCCTCGTAGCTGGCCCCCGGTCGGATGCCCTCGTCGACCGTCACCGCGCGGCTATGCCCATTCTCGGGCGTCTCCACGGGCAGAATCTGGCTGGCGAGCCGCCCTTCCCGCGTGGCGGCGGCCGCCCGCCGATGGCTTTGCACGCTGAACTCGTCCATCGCCTCGCGGCTGATGCCGTATTTGCGCGCCATCAGCTCCGCCGAGAGGCCCTGGGGGACCAGGTCGTAGCGCTCCAGCAGCTCCGGCGGATAAGGCATGCCAGGCCCCTGCGTCACGTTCGAGCCCATCGGCACGCGGGTCATCGACTCGACGCCGCCGGCGACCACGACTTCGGCGGCTCCGCTCTGGACCAGGCTGGCGGCGAAGTGGATGGCTTGCTGGCTGGAGCCGCACTGCCGATCCACAGTAGTGGCGGGCGTCTCGACCGGGAAGCCGGCGGTCAGCCAGGCGTTGCGGCCGACGTTCAGGCCCTGCTCGCCGGTCTGCGTGACACAGCCGAAAATGACGTCGTCAACAGCGGCAGGTTCCAGCTCGGCGCGGCCGAGCAGCCCCTGCAGCAGCAGAGAGCCGAGCAGAACCGGGTGCAGGTCGCGCAGCTGGCCGTTCCGCTTGCCCATCGGTGTCCGCACCGCCTCGACGATCACAGCTTCTCGCATTGCGTGTGCCTCCCTTTGGATCTCCGACTCTAGACCCCGCGGACGCACTCCGCCTAGGGGGAGCGAGACGGGGAAGCTGATGGCCGTGGCGACGGCCCGCCTGGCGAGGCGCTCGTGCCCGGCGATGGTGCCGGCTGCGTGCCGTGCTGGAGAGCGTCGATCTGCTTCAGGATTTGCCCGATCTGGTCCACATCCTTGGCGTAGGTCGCCAGATCGCCCCGCTTCAGAGCCGCCTGGGCATCGCTGTAAAGGGCGTTCGCTTGGGTGACCAGATCGGCGATCTGCTTCTGGGTGTCCCCGGCTGGAGCCGGACCCGCTGGCTGGCCCGGCGTACCCGGCGTGGGCGGAGGCTGCTCGCCGATCAGCTGGGCGAGCGCATTCTGCAGCGTCGGCTGGTAGACCACCGGGGTCTGCCCAGTCGCATCTGTCAAGATCACGCGTTTCAGCTCGGGCAAGCTGCTCCCGGACCCTGTCGCTCGCAGGTAGATCGGCTCGAAGTAGAGAAAGGAGTCACCGATCGGCACCACCAACAGATTCCCCTCGATGAGCCCGGAGCCCTGCTGGTTCAAGAGGGTCTTGTCGCTGGAGAAGGCAGGCGTCTGCTGAATGCGATTGGCGATCTGCTGTGGTCCCAGCACCACCTTGTCCTTGGGTAAGACGTAGGCGATGAGCTCTCCGTAGTGGCCTGGGTCGTTGCGCACAGCAAGCCAGCCAGTGAGGTTCTGTTTGTTGCGCGGCGAGAAGGGGATGATCTGCAGGTACTCCACCTGAGACTCGCCGGGCAAGCGCATCTGCACGTAGTAGGGCCTGGCCAGAGCCAGGTCCCAGACATCCTCACGGTTGTAGAGCACGTTGGAATCCGCTATGTGATACGTCGCGTACATGACCGCCTGGATCTCGAACTGCTTGGGCGGGACCCGCAGGTGCGCTTGCAGGTCGGTGGGCATCGCCGAGAGCGGCTTCATCAGGTTGGGGAAGGCTCGCGAGTACGCCGCGATGATGG
Organism: Candidatus Dormiibacter inghamiae; assembly: GCA_016464825.1. Lineage (GTDB taxonomy): Bacteria > Chloroflexota > Dormibacteria > Dormibacterales > Dormibacteraceae > Dormiibacter > Dormiibacter inghamiae. The sequence continues at coordinate 97,399 of JAEKNQ010000035.1, forward strand.
GGTCGTGGCTGTCGGCGATGTAGAAGTCAACTGTCCCTTCGTAGGCGTCGACCACCGCCTTGACGGAGTTTCGAACGTAGTTGTGACCGCCGGCTTGGTCGACAGTCAGGGGGACCGGCTGGGCGTAGGGGTAACCGTCAGCAGAGACGTAAGCGTCCTGAATCCAGAAGATCCTGCCGGCCTTCGAGACCACCACGTAGGGGTTGTCGTAGAGGTCCAGGAAGGGGGCTATCGCTCTCACCCGTTCCTGAACGTTGCGCCGGAACAGCATCTGCGACTTGTCCGAGATCTGGTCCGACACCAACAGGTTGAAGTCGCCGGTCCGCAGTGACCAGAGGGCTCGGTTGGCGCCTGACAGCGGAACTCCGTGCTGACCTGAGTAATTGCTCCGCACGTTGCGATCGCCCTGCGGGTAGTCGAACTCCTGCGCCTTTGAGGGCGCCAGTACATACGCGCCCGTCTGGCCGAAGTAGATCTGCGGCCGGCTGACAGTGAGCGGACCCTGGGTGGGGATGTCCCGAGCGACGTAGTCAGGCAGGCCCTCGCCCGCGACAGCACTGACAGGGCTGGCGGCCACGCTGTAGCCGTGCGTGTATTCCAGCCGCTGGTTGACCCAGCGCTGCGCCTGGCTCGGCAATCGGTCTGGCTCCAGTTCCCGGGCGCTGATCTGGAGCTGCCGGGTCCGGCCATCGACGAGGTAGCGGTCAAGATCGATCTGGGGGAAGGAGTAGTAGGTGCGGATGGACTGCAGCTGCTGGTAGGTCTCGTGGATCTGGGTGTCGTCCCAAAGCCGCAGGTTGTCGATGGTGGCGCTGTCGTTGGCCAGGTCCTGTGCTGTGATTGAGGCGTTCCCACCGTAGGGCCGAACCTGCACGTGGTCGATGCCGTACGACTTGCGCGTGTAGTCGATCTCCCGCTGGATGTAGGGCGCCTCCTGACTCGGCTCGGCGGGCTGGACCTGCACCCGCTGGACCACGCTGGGCACCACGCCGATCAGGATTGCGGCTATCAGCCAGACGGCCACCGAACCGGCGGGCACGACCACGCGGCGGACGGCCAGATTGACGAAGAGAAGCACCGCCAGCACCAGGGCCAGCAGTGCCTGGAATACCGCCAGAGCGCTGCGGATGTTCACGTCGGTGTAACCGGCGCCGTAGACCACGCCATTGTGGGCCGAGACCAGGTTGTAGCGGTCCAGCACTGTGCCGAACGCGATGATCAGGGCCAGCAGCCCCAGCAGGGCCGACAGATGGCCGATGGAGCGGCGCGAGAAGCGGAAGTCGATGGTCAGCCCGTTCCAGGCGTGGAGTCCCGCTGCCAGCAGTCCAGTGAAGAAGACAAGCCCGAAGAGCCAGCTCTGCAGCGCCCGCAGAAACGGCATTGTCAACAGGTAGAAGCTCACGTCCAGGCCGAACAGCGGCTCGCTGACGCCGCTCGGACGAGCGTTGATGAAGAGCAGCCACGCCTGCCAGCTGGAACTGGCGGTGAGGCCCAGAATCAGGGCCAGGAACAGACTCACACCGAGCGCCATGTAACCGCGTGGCGTCCTCACGATCCGGCGCCGGATCCCCACGGCGCGGAGGCCGCCGCTGGCGTTCATGCTGAGGGCCAAGAAGCCGTTGAGCCCGGCGACCAGGAAGGCCAGCAGGAAGGCGATCAGGAAGAGCCAGAACTGCGTCGCCACGCGGGTCCTGTAGACGGTCCCCAAACCCAGCGCATCGAACCACTGGTTCTCGGTGATGAAGCCGATCAGCGGTTGGGTGAAGATGAACACCGCCAGCGCGGCGGCGAAGAAGCCGAGGCCTATCCAAAAGCGCCGCGGCGGCCGGGGCAGCTTCACCTGCTGAAAACCCTCGAACGGAGAGCGCTCGAAGGGATCGAACGGCCCCTGGCCGTATCTGCGGGACATGTGACAAGTAGCTTAGGCCGCGCTCACTTCAGGCGGCCGAGCCCAAGCTGAATGGGCCGCCGGCCCTCAGGCTCGCGCCAGGCAGCGCTTCGACCGGGTCGCGGCCGGCGCTCCTAGGCTCTGACCTGAACCTGGCCCTCGCTGACGCGGGCCTGGAGGCGGGGCTGGCAGAAGGTCGCCGGCGCTCTCACCACCTCGCCGTCGTCGACCCGGAACTGGGAGCCATGCCAGGGGCAGGTCACGACCCCGCCTTTGACCTCGCCCTGGCCGAGTGGGCCTCCCGCGTGGGAACAGGTGGCGCTGATCGCCTGGAACTGACCGCCGAAGCGAGACACCAATAGCGCCCGCCCGCCGGCTTCGAGCGGCTTCGTCTGGCCCTCCGCCCAGTCGGAGCTGGCCCCGACAGCTGTCCAGTCCTCAGGTCCTGATTCCCAGGCGGTGTGGTTCACCATGACACCGTTGTTCATGACCAGTTCGCCGCCCAGATACGCAGCCGCCGAGCTGATGCTCAGGCCTGTGGCTGAGAAGGCGATAGCACGCAGCCGGCGCCCGCGCAGCCTGGCGCTGAGCGAGACCACCTGGCAGGTCAGGCCTGCCGTGTTGAGCAGAGCGTGCAGCATTCCCAGCCGCCGTTCACTGCCATAGGTGGGTGTCCAGTCGGCCAGACCGGTAGCGACAGCGCCCAAGGCTGAAACGGAGCCGGCAGCGCTCAACAGTCCGGCGGACTTGCCGGCGCCGACCAGGTCCAGCAGCAGCGAGGAGATCCAGAAACCGATGGGCAGATCTGTCACAACGGGATGGAGCGCGTGGCCGAGCCAGCGCCCGTGCAGCAGATCCTTGAGCCCGGTGACCGAGTCCAGGATTGGGTTCGTAAGCCCGCTGACGGTGTCTGCCACCTGGTCCAGCCAGGGCAATTCGGAGAGGCGGTCGACGAGCTCGCGCTGAATCATGTCCCAGAGCGTACGCGCCGGACGCGGTAGGCACTCTGAAAGCGGAACGCGAGCCTTTCTGGGCTGGCATCCGGTCGACAGGCCGGGTTCATCCTGGCCGGTAACCCACGTCCATCCCGATTGGGCGAAAACTGGCTTCACGACACGCGTCCATCTTCGGCGTCTGGGTCGCGCTAGGCACACGCCGGGAGGGGTTTCGAAGGGGAGGCCTGCCTCCCCTTGGCCGTTTTCAGACCAGGTTGGTGGGATCCAGGAGGTCTTCTTTGGGTCGCTCGATCCTTGCCTGAGAGCGCATGATCTCGATCAGCTTCTTGCGGCCTTTCGGCGGTCCGATCATGATCGCACCCACGAGCCGGTCCTTCCGAAAGAACAGCTTGCGATAGAACTTCTGCTCGAATGAGTAGGTTCGCACCGACTCCAGTTCGGGCTCGATGTCAGGCGTGATCCCCATCACCGCGAGGGTGGAGCCGAACATGGTGGTGGTGTAGGTGGGGACGTCGAAAAAATCCTCCCCCGCCCCTGCCATGTTGTGCGCCGCCGTCCGGCCGTGCGCTTCAGCGTTGTCCCACGTGCCCATCTGGTTGTGCCTACTCAGCATTGAGTCGTAGAAGACAGCGATGTCGCCGGCAGCGTAAACGTTGGGCGCTGTGGTCTGCAGACGCACGTCGGTCACAAGGCCGCGTCTCAACTCAGCGCCAGTGCCCTGGGCTGGCTCCACGTAGTATTCGAGGCCCACCCCGTAGCTCATCATCTCGAACTGGACTCTGCGACCCTGCTGGGTCTCGCCCTGAAAAAGCCCGTTCTGCCGCGAGAAGCGCTGGACCTCGTCCTCGCAACAGAACTCCACGCCCATCGCCTCGCCCAACTGCCGGCAGAGCTGGCCGCCTTCGGCGTCCAGGATGTAGCGGAGGAACCAGGGCCCGCGCATGATCCAGGTGACGCGCTTGCCGCGATGGACGAGCCCCTCGGCGAGCTCGTAGGCAATGAAGCTGCCGCCCATGACGAGAACGCGCTGGCACTCCTCAGCACGGGTGATGATGGCCTTGGTGTCGTCCAGGGTCTGAAAGCCGTAGATCTCAGGCACTTCGTCGGAGCCCGGCCAAGGCGGCGGCTTAGGCCTGCCTCCGGTGGCGATGAGCAGCGCGTCGTAGGGAAACTCCTGGCCGCGGCTGGTGCGCACCAGCTGGGCTTTGGCGTCCACTTCGGTCGCCCAGGTTTCGAAATGGATCTCCAGCCCTCGCTCCGCGTACTGCGCAAGCGAGCGCATCATCACCTTCTCCTCTCGCACCTGGCCGCGCAAGTAGCGCGGCAGTGCCACCCGGTTGTAGAGGGGATGCCGCTCGGCCGCGATCATCACTATCGAGCACTCGCCGTCCTGGGCCCGAAGCTCTTCGGCGCAAGTCTGGCCGGCGATGCCATTGCCGAGGATGACGTAGCGGCGGGTCAAGATGTCGCCGACAGAGGCCGCCTCTCAAAGGGCGCGCGCGTAGACGCGGGAGTGCTTCTCATCGTGGGCCAGATCGTAGCCAACTGCCCCAAAGGAGACTGTCGAGGGATGGTTCTCCGGGGCCAGCAGCCAGCAGGCGGACACGCCTTGGGCGTCGGCCTCCGCCCGCAGTCCGTAGAGAAGCTCCTCCAGCGACGAGTTGGCCCCCGCCAGAAAGGTGACTGCCAGCTTGGGCAGCCAATCACGACGGAGCACCGCCAGCGAGCGTCCTCCCGGCCCGATCCGGACCAGCCCTTCGCCGGCCAGCCGGGCGAGATGCTCCGCATCCGGCTCGAGCGGACCGCTCCAGTCAGCTGTCACACCGCCGTACGCGGCCAGGGCGGGGTCGCTCTCCACCAGGCGCGCCAGAGCTGGCACGTCCGACGCCTGGCCAAGCTGCGGCAGCTCGGCACCCTCCACTCGCGCCCCTTTCCAACTGGCGCATTCGGCCAGCAGCTCAAAACCCTCGCTCTCGAAGAGGTCGGCCGCCTTCCTCTCGGTGGTGGAGAGCACCTCGGTACAGAGCCTGATCTCCCGGAAACCCAGCCGGCGGGCATCGCTCACTGCCTGCTGGAGCATCCTGCGGCCGACGCCCTGCCGGCGCGCTTCGGGTGTGACGCGGAGAGCGTGGTAGAGCACGATGCCGGGTGCGATGGGCAGCAGTCGCTGGATGCCGACGACCTGGCCGTCCAGTTCGCCCGCCTGGAAGCTTGCCGAAGGGTCGGCCAGCCAGCGATCCAGCATGCGTGGCACGTGGTCGCGGCCCTCATAGACCTCAACGCAGATGGCCTCGATCCGCTCTCGATCGCCTGCTCGCACTGGCCGCAGGGTGACCTCACCGTCCATCGGAATCAGGCTAGGGAACGACTGCCGGCGGTCGCCGGTGGCGAGTCACTCAGGCTGGCGCTGGGGCGCCCAGTGCAGAACGCCCGCCACAGTCTCCCCGCCGGCAAAGACCAGATCACCATCGGACCCGCGCTGCAGCCTGCCCTCCAGCCAGGTGCGCGCCTCTTTCGCCTGCTCTGAATCAAAGTCCTCCAGGCCGCAGTCGCGGAGCGCCTCCTCCATGCTGGCGTAGTGGAATCTGACCGGGTAGCGAAACATGGCTAGTTCCGGCTCAAGGCCGAGCTGGCGCAGCAGCAGCAGGCAATCACGCAGCCAAGGGTCCCGCGCCCGCACTGCGCCGGGCATCTGCTGAGCCGGATGGCCGAAGGGCGCATCCCGCATGACCACGAACACTCGGTCCTTCGCGCTTGCGCTGAGCTTCTCCAGGAAGGGTGCGGCATCCGGAACCAACTGCAGCACGTGAACGCAGATGACCAGGTCAGCGGGAGCGGGCTCTGCGTCCAGCCACTCACTTGCAATCACCGTCAGGTTGTCAGCGCTGGGCATCAATTCGCGCATGGCCTCCGAGGGTTCCACAGCAGTCACCCAGTCCAGCCGCTGAGCCAGAGGAAGGGAGTGGCGGCCGACGCCCGCACCCACGTCCAGCAGGGTCTTATGCGAATTGAGCCAGGGTTCAAGAAAACCGAGGAAGTAATCGGGCTGGTGCTGGATCGAGCGGGCGAAGCGACCTGCTCGGCCGGCCCAGTGGTCAGCTTCTCGTGAGACACTTTGCCGGGCCTGTGCTAGCAGCCGCCAATGCTGAGCCCAATCGACGTCGAGTAGCGCGTCCACGGCTTCGGATTATGTGCCGCGCGCCTCATCGCCCGGGCCCAGAGCTGCGGCCGAAAAGCCCGTCCGGATCTTGGCCGCCCATGCGGGCCATCTCCGGCGTCGCCTCCTGCGCTCCTCGCTGCGCGTATTCCGAATACGCTCACCGCGGTTCTCGTCGGCTCCTTGGATCTGACCCACCTGGGCACCCAATCTCTTGGCCGGGTTCCCGGCCGCAGCTCTAGCCCGCCGCTATGTTGAGCGGCATGGAGGCCCCCGCGCCCGACGCGCTGAACCCGACCGAACGGGCTCTACTCGAGCGCTATCTCACCAACCTGGACGGCCGCGTCTTCGCGCTGCGCAATCTCCCGGAGGTGGTGAAGGGCGCTCTCTTCTCCCGCTACTCTCGGACGGAGAAGAGCTTGCGACGGGTGCTGCTGGATGAGTTCCTGGTTGACCCCGACGCAGGGATCAGCCTGGACCCGACAGGCTCGCTGCCGGACGAGCGCATTTCCTCCGAGCGGGCGGAGGCGTTCTACCAGCGGGTTTTGGTCGGCTACGGAGATGACTCGGTGGCCGAGCTGGCCGGAGCCCACGTGGCGATTGAGCGGGTTTCGATGCTGGCCGCCAAGGCCCTGGAGGACTCGCGCATCGGCCTCTCGCCGCTTGAGAAGTCCACCCGCTATGTGCGCTTCGACCGGCCTGGCCCCGACGGCCGCTTTCTCTATTACCGCGGCGGGGAGCTGCGCCACCCGGCTTATGAGCCGGCGCTGGACAGCCTCTTTCGGACCTTCAGCGAGCTGCTGACACCTGTCCTGGAGCATGTCCGGCACCGCTTTCCGCAGCAGGGAGGGGAGGGCGACCGCGCCTGGAAGTCTGCTACTCGAGCCAAGGCCTTCGATCTCCTGCGCGGCCTCCTCCCAGCGGCGACCTTGACCAACCTGGGCCTCTATGGCAACGGCCGCGCTTTCGAGTACCTGATCACCAAGTCGGCGGCGTCAGAGCTGTCGGAAGTGCGCGCGCTCAGCGGCGAGCTTCAGAGCGAGCTGGCCAAGGTGATCCCCGCCTTCGTGCGCCGCGCGCTGGACGAGCGCTACGGGGCACCTGCGGCCGCTCGTCTCGAGGCCGTGAGGGGAAAGGTGTCGATGCTTGCCCCGCGTGCCTCCGGCGGTCCGCAGGGTCCTGAGGTGAGGCTGATCGAGCACGATCCCCAAGCTGAAGCGAAGGTGGTGGCAGCCGCGCTCTATCCGCACTCCGACCTGGGCTGGGGCGAGTTGAGGGCGGTGGGCGTGGAGCCGGCGAGGGTGCTGGACGCGCTGCTGGGGGACCGCGCCAACCGCCGGCACAAGGCGCCGCGCGCCTTGGAGCAGGCGGTCTACACCTTCGAGCTGAGCGCCAACTTCGCCGCCTACCGGGATCTGCAGCGGCATCGCATGCTCACGCAGGACCGCCAGCTGCTCGGTACAGGCCTCGGTTACGACCTGCCTGCAGGCTTGGCGGAAGCCGGTCTCGCCGGTCGCTTTGCCGCGGCGCAGGAGGCGGCGGCCCGAGCCCAGGAGCGGATCAGCGCCGACCTGGGCCCGTCCCTGGCTCAATATGCAGTGCCGCTCGCCTACCGGCTGCGCTGGTTCGTTTCCGCGAACCTGCGTGAGATCTTTCACCTCTGTGAGCTGCGGACGACCCCCCAGGGCCATCCTGACTACCGCCTGGCGGCACAGGAGATGTTCCGGCGGGTGCAGGAGGTGCATCCTCGCCTGGCGGGGTACGCGAGGTTCGTCGATTTCTCCCAGGCTGACGAGCTCGAGCGGCGGTCATCCGAGCGCAGGATCGACGAGAAGCTGGCCCAGCTGGGCGGCTAAGTTACAGGCAACTAGCGCCGCTACCATCGGAGTTGGGCGAGAGCCGGAAAATGAGTGCAATGACCGAGCCGATCGACCCGCGAGTCCGCATCGGCCACGTCCACCTCAAGGTCGCCGACCTGGAGCGCTCGCTGGACTTCTATGAGGGAGTGCTTGGATTCGAGCTGACCATTCGCTACGGCAGCCAGGCGGCATTCCTAAGCGCAGGCGGCTACCACCACCACATCGGGCTCAACACCTGGGAGAGCCAGGGCGGTTCGCCGCCGGCGCCGGGGACAACAGGTCTCTACCATCACGCCATCCTCTACCCGAGCAGCCGGGAACTGGCACTTGCCCTGAAGCGGCTCCTCGCGGCGGGTTGGCCCATCACTGGGGCGTCCGACCACGGTGTGAGTGAGGCGATCTACTTGCACGATCCGGACGGCAACGGGGTGGAGCTCTATCGCGATCGTCCGGAAAGCGAGTGGCCTCGAAGCCAGTCAGGCGAGCTGAGCATGTTCACCCTGCCGCTGGACTTGAAAGCACTTCTGGCGGCGGCTGAAGGGGATCAATAGGAACCAAAGCGGTTCGCTAGTTTTCTTTCAGGGTTTGAGTTATTGCGTGAATCAAGGCAGGATCAACTTTGTGCTCGCGGTCGGCGGTGACGAGTCCATTGCACTCCTGCTCGACATCGGCGAGTTGGGTGTAGCAAAAACCCTGAATCGGCCCAGGATCCATGAGGGCGCGAATCAGCGCCCGGTAGGCTTCCACGAAATCTTGGCCATCGGAAACGTCGAGGTAACCCCAACCGCCCGAATCCTCGAACCGCAGGCCGCCGAATTCGGTCACGAGTATCGGCTCTCCGCGATAGCGGTAACCGGGCAGGAACGGCAAGTGAGGCGGTGCCGATGGCTCCAGCGTGGAGCCCAGGCGGCGATAGCGACGCGCCATTTCGCTCGGCCCCGAATAGTCGTGGAGAGTGCAGAGGTCACTCAGAGCGTGCTCATAACCATCGTTGGAAACCACCGGCCGGCTGCCATCAAGAGTCCGAGTCAACTCGTAAAGGGAAACCAGAAAGCGTGCGCGAGCGGCTTCGTCAATCTCCCCCAGTCCGAAGCTTTCGTTCGCGGGGACCCAGGCGACAATCGAGGGGTGGCTTCTGTCCCGAACAACCGCCTCCCGCCATTCGGCGATCAGGCGCGCTTCGGCCGCCGCCGAGTGTTCGTGGAAGCTGGGCATCTCGGTCCAGACCAGAAAGCCAAGCACGTCCGCCCAGTAGAGCCAACGCGGATCCTCAATCTTCTGGTGCTTGCGAGCACCATTGAAGCCAAAGGCCTTGGCCAGTTCGATGTCGCGGCGTAAGGCGGTGTCGCTCGGCGCTGTGAGGAGACCCTCAGGAAAGTAGCCTTGATCGAGGACCAAGCGCTGCACATAGGGCTCTCCGTTGAGCAAGAACTGGCCGTTGGCGGTGCCCAAGCTGCGCAAGCCGAAGTAGCTCATGACCTTATCGGTCTCTTGTCCCCGGTAAAAAAGCCGGACTTGAAGATCGTAGAGCCGCGGCGCTTCAGGACGCCAGGGCAGCACCCTATCCAGACTTAAGCGGCCGGGACCAGCCGGACCCGACCAGCTGCCGACGACTGCACCGTCGAGACTGGCCACCAGCTCGACCTCGCCGTCGGCGGCCACCTCGAAGTCGACGGCACCCGCGTCGAGATCAGCCTGCAGGTCCAGACCGCGGATGTGGCGTCTGGGCAGAGGCTCGAGCCAAACGGTTTGCCAAATGCCGGTCGTGGGCGTGTAGAAAATCCCCTCTGGATTCGCTTTCCAGTACTGCTTACCGCGTGGATAAGTTTTGTCCGACAGCCGGTCTTCGGCCCGGACGACGACTACGTTCAGGTCGTCCCGGGCGGCTTGGGTGATGTCGACGCTGAAGGGGGTGTGGCCGCCTTCATGCCGCGCCACCTCTTCATCGTTGAGCCAGACAGTGGCCCTGTAGTCGACAGCTCCAAAATGCAGGTACAGGCACTCAGCCTCCGGGGCTCGGAACGCGCGCCGATACCAGACCGAATCCCCCGACAGCTCACCGATCCCGGACAGTCGTGACTCGGGGCAGAACGGCACTGCGATCCGCTGATTGAAGCGGGGAGAGTCGCCGGCGCCGAACTCCCACTCGCCGTTGAGATTGACCCACGCCGGCCGCCGCAGGCGGGGCCGGGGGTACTCAGGCCTTGGCCGCATTCGGTCTTACCTCCAGACTCTAGAACGAGCGAACGTTCGTCCACTACACTCCGGCCAAATGAAGCGAAGCCGGCCGGCGAAGCCGGTCTCCGTCAAGGACGTGGCCGCCAACTCGGGCGTCAGCTTCCAGACCACCAGCAAGGTGCTGAACGGGAAGGGTTCAGTCTCCGAACAAACGAGGAAGCGCATCCTCTCGGCGGCGACCGACCTCGGCTACGTCCCCAACATCTTGGCTCGCAGCCTGGTCACTCGGAGCACTCAGGCGATAGGTCTGGTAGCGAGCAACTTCAGCGATCCCAATCTGAGCCGCTTCATAGTGGGCGCCGAGCAGGAAGCGCGACGGCAGGGCCATGCGGTGATCATCGCCAGCATAGAGCCCGACGGCACGGGTGGTCACCGAGCCGTGCGAGCGTTGATCGAACGGCGCGTGGACGGCATAGTGCTGGCCGACTCCCCGGCGGAAGAAGACGCGCGCTACGCGCGGCTGATGAAGCACCAGATCCCGATCGTCAGCCTTCACGATGTGCCCGGCGGGGGCCTCCTCACAGTGGGATCCGATCACGTGCAGACCGGGCTGCTGGCCACGCGTCACCTGACGGACCTTGGCCACCACCGGATAGGCACCATCACGGGGCCGCACCGGGGACGGGTTGCCCAAAGCCGGCTGCGCGGCTATCGGCAGGCGCTGGGCGAGGCCGGCCTGGCAGACGACCTCACGCTGGTGGAAGAGAGTGACTGCCAGATTTCCGGCGGGTTCGAGGCGACGCGCAGGCTGCTCTCGCGGCGGCCGGACCTGACGGCGATTTTCGCGCAGAACGACACGATGGCCATCGGCGTCCTGAGCGCGCTTGACACGCTCGGCAAGGACGTCCCCGAGGCTTGTGCTGTCGTGGGCTGCGATGACATTGAGATGGCGGCGTATACGCGTCCTCCCTTGACCACTGTTCGAGTGCCCTTCTATGAGACCGGCGAGGAAGCGATACGCCTATTGCTCAGGATGATCGCGAGCGGCTCGTCTGGGGTTCGAGGCACACTGCTGCCGGTTCAGCTCATTGCTCGCGCATCGAGCGGCGCCGGGCTAAGTTTGTTCAGGCCAAGCAAGTAGACACTGCGAGCTCTCGGTCGGTCGGTGCGGGCGTGGCATCCGCAGACTGGTCAAAGCGGGGGGAGTGCACCGCCTCGCCTCTAACGCCATCCGAGCGTCTCAGTCGGCGAATGCGGGGGTTGACAATTTGCGAGGCTCAACCATAAGCTGAGGCGAATGTTCGCCTCTATTCGTGAGGTAGAGCCGGGGAGCGTGACGACCCTGCTCGTGAACAGAAGGCAAATCGGGAGTTCGCCGGCCCTGTGCGGACGGCTAGGGAGCGTTGATGGGTAAGAAGACGAGTCTCAAGGCCCTGTCGACCCTGGGTCTGATGGCGCTGCTGGTCAGCGTGGCCTGCGGCAATAGCAGCACTAGCACAAGCAGCAGCCCGGGCGGCAAGATCGGCGGCACAGTGCACGTCCTGGCTGTTTGGTCAGGCTCTGAGCAGGAATCGTTCATGGCGGTGCTAAAGCCCTTCGAGGACCAGACAGGCATCAAGGTCGCCTATGAGAGCACCCGTGACCAGGACGCCGTCCTCACAACCCGGGTCACCGCCGGCAACCCGCCCGAACTCGCGGCAGCCCCGAGCCCGGCGCTGTTGACCAGGTTCGCTCAGCAGGGCAAGGTCGTCGCGCTCGACGATATCGTCGACCAGAGCAAGCTCAAGTCCGAGTATGCCAAGAGCTGGATCGACCTCGGCACCATCAACGGCAAGCTCTACCAGATCTTCTCCTGGGCCTCTCTGAAGGGCCTGGTCTGGTACGACCCCAAAGTCTGGCAGGCCAAGGGCTACACGGTCCCTAAGACGTGGAACGACATGATCAGCCTGCAGAACAAGATGAAGGCGGACGGAACGGCGCCCTGGTGCGTCGGCCTCGAGAGCGGTGCGGCGTCCGGCTGGCCGGGCAGCGATTGGGTCAAGGAGATAGTCCTCGGCCAGTCTGGGCCATCCGTCTACGACAGCTGGTGGCAGGGCAAGACCAAGTGGACGTCCAATGAGATCAAGTCCGCCTGGACTTCCTGGGGCAACATCCTTGGCCCCAATAATGCCAACGTCTACGGCGGCAAGAACTTCATGGTCTCGACCAACTTCGCCGACGCCGGCACCCCCATGTTCGCCAGCCCGCCCAAATGCAACATGCACAATCAGGCGTCCTTCATCACCGACTTCTTCACGAAGGCGGTGCCGACGCTCAAGACGGGTGAGGACTTCAACTTCTTCCCGCTGCCTTCCGTCAACAGCAAGTACGACGGTGCCCACGTAGTCTCCGGCGACACTTTCTCGGTGTTCAAGCGGACCCCGCAGTCCGAGGCGCTGATCAAGTACCTGGCCACCGCCGAGGCGCAGGCGATCTGGGTCAAGCGGGGCGGGAAAATCTCGCCTAACAACAAGACCAACCTCAGTGACTATCCCGATGCGATCTCCAAGCAGACCGCCCAACTCCTGACGCAATCCAAGATCGCGAAGTACGACGCAGGGGACCTGATGCCGGCCGACATGAAGAACGCTTACTGGACAGCGGTCCTGAACTACGTCCAGGATGAGAGCAAGCTGGATTCCATCCTGGCTGGACTGGACAAGGTGCAAGCGTCGTCCAATACTGGTTAGCGGGTTAGCGAGGTAAGGGCATGAACTGGGGCAGCTTCCTGACCACCCAGCTGCCGACGCTGGTGGTGGTGATTGTGGGTGTGCCGGCAGTGATCGTCGGCTATATAGTGGCCGGTGAATTCCTGGTCCGGCGGCTCCCTGATGCCGCCCGTCCCTCGGTCCGACCCTGGCTCTGGGTCGGACCTGCCCTCTTCTTCGTCGCCGCCTTCCTCGTCGTGCCGGCCATCCTCACTGCCAAGGCCAGCCTCGAGACAAGCAAAGGTGACTTCACGGGACTCACCAACTACGCCCGCCAGCTGGGGGATTTCCCAAGCGGAGGCGCCTGGATCGCCATCCGCAACAACGTTTACTGGTTGGTGCTCTACACGCTGTTCGTGCTCGCCTTCGGGCTCATTCTGGCCGTGCTCTTCGATCGCGTGCGCTATGAGAGCTTGGTCAAGTCCCTGATTTTCATGCCCATGGCTATCTCGTCTGTGGCCCTGGGCGTGATCTGGAAGTTCATGTACTGGTACCAGCCTCCCGGCCAGATTCAGACAGGCACTGTCAACGCGATCCTTACAGGCCTCCTCCGGACCGACCCCAGGATCTGGATCCAGGACCCCAAGGTCAACAACTTCGCCATCATCGGCGCTGCCGTCTGGGGCATCACAGGCTTCGCCATGGTCATCCTGTCGGCCGCGTTGAAGGGCATCCCCGCAGATCTGCTGGAGGCCGCCCGGGTCGACGGAGCCGGCGAGCTCACGGTTTTCCGCCGGGTGATCTTTCCACTGATGATGCCCACTGTCGTCGTGGTCGGGACCACTCTCGTGATCTTCGCCCTGAAGGCGTTCGACGTCGTCTACGTGATGACGGGCGGCAACTACGACACCGACGTGCTCGCCAACCGCATGTACAAACTCCTCTACTTCTCAGGCAACACGGGGGGCGCGGCAGCGGTGGCGATGATCCTGCTGGCGGCCGTGATCCCGGTGCTGATCTTCAACCTGCGCCAGTTCCGCGCTGTGGAGGCAAGACGATGATTACCCGACCGAGTCTCCGCCCTTACGAGGCCCCCCGATGAGCATTGCAGTTGCCGATCGGCCGGGTACCGCTGCTACGGCTGCCCGGTTCTCGCCCCGGTGGATCTCCGATCGCCTGTCGAAGGTCGTCCTGCATGTGGCTGTGATAGGCCTCACGGCGGCGTGGATTGTGCCCACGGCGGGCATCCTGGTGACCTCCTTCCGGCCCTTCTCGAAGATCTCGACCAGCGGTTGGTGGACAGCGCTGGCGCCCTCCTTCAGTTTCACCGTCGACAACTACTCCAAGGTGCTCGGCAGCAGCAACCTGGGCCAGAGCTTCTTCAACAGCTTCATGATCTCCATCCCTGGCACCATCATCCCGATCGCTATCGCCGCCTTCGCGGCCTACGCCTTCTCCTGGATGAAGTTCTGGGGCCGGGACTGGATTTTCCTGGGCATCGTAGGGGTGCTCGCGATCCCCCTCCAGCTCAGCTTCGTGCCCGTGCTGAGCTTCTTCGTCGCCCACGGCATCACGTCGGCAAACCTGTCCTGGGCACCGTTTCTCCCGGTGTGGCTCGCACACACAGGTTATGGTCTGCCCTTCTCGATTTATCTGCTCGCGAACTTTTTCCGTGCACTTCCCAGCGACCTCTTCGAATCGGCGGAGATAGACGGTGCCGGCACGCTGACTGTGTTCTTCCGAATCGTTCTCCCGCTGTCGGTGCCGGCGCTGGCCTCGCTCGTCATCTTCCAGTTTCTCTGGATCTGGAACGACCTGCTGGTTGCCCTGATCTACGTCGGCGGCGCGCCGGAGGTGGCGCCGCTGACTGTGACGCTGGCCAACCTGACCAATTCCCTCGGGCAGGGTTATCACCTGCTGACCGCGGCCGCCTTCTTCTCGATGATCATTCCGTTGATAGTGTTCCTCAGCCTGCAGCGCTACTTCGTGCGCGGCATCCTGGCCGGCTCTGTGAAGGGGTAACTCGACATGGCATCTGTCACCTACGACCACGTCGTCAAGCGCTACACGGCAGACGTGACTGTCGTGAAGGACTTCAATGTCGAGATCCAGGACAAGGAGTTCATGGTTCTGGTCGGTCCGTCCGGCTGCGGCAAGTCGACGGCCCTGCGCATGCTGGCCGGCCTCGAGGGGATTACCGAAGGCGAGATCCGAATCGGCGAGCGGAAGATCAACGACGTGGCCGCCAAGGACCGCGACATCGCCATGGTGTTCCAGTCCTACGCGCTCTACCCGCACATGAGCGTGTACGACAACATGGCCTTCCCGCTTCAGATGAGGCACATGCCCAAGGCCGAGATCGACACCCGCGTCAAGAACGCGTCCCGCATCCTGGGACTCGACGACTTCCTGCAGCGCAAGCCGCGCGCGCTCTCCGGCGGCCAGCGCCAGCGCGTGGCTCTGGGCCGGGCAATCGTTCGCGACCCGCAGGTCTTCCTCTTGGACGAGCCGCTGTCCAACCTCGACGCGAAGCTGCGGGGCCAGACGCGCATCGAACTGCAGAAGCTGCATCGCGACCTGGAGACCACCTTCATCTACGTCACGCACGACCAGGTCGAGGCGATGACGATGGGCGACAGGATAGCTCTCATGTATGACGGCGTGCTCCAGCAGGTGGGCACCCCCAGCGAGATCTACGACCATCCGGCCAACCTCTTCGTGGCGGGCTTCATCGGCTCACCAAGCATGAACTTCGTCCCCGTGACCACTTCCAATGGAACCGCCAAAGGCAGCACCTTCGAGGTCAAGCTGCCGAAACCGATAGGTGAGAAGAAGGGCACGTTGGGTTTCCGGCCGGAGGCGCTGACCGATCGTGCGGTCGAGGGCGGCAGCACGCTCGAAATGAAGGTCGACGTGGTCGAACGCCTGGGCTCCGACCAGTATCTCTACGGCCAGGTCGGGGGCGATCAGGTCACGGCTCGAGTGGATCCCAGGATGAAGGTGGCGAGCGGCGACGAGGTTCGCCTCGGTCTCGACATCCGGTCGATCCACGTCTTCGACGCTGAGACCGACAAGGCACTCCTCTAGACGCAGGTCCTGGTCGGGCGGATAGCGAAGCCGCTGCCTTCACTCCGGTGTAACTGAACGGAGGCTAACGGTTTGAGGTCGACGCTTGGTGTCGCTAAAGCCCCTTGCTGATCGCGTCGGCTCGGTAGTGATCTGTGTGCGGTCCGGCGTTCTGCTTGCTCCGGCCGTTATGGTCGACCGCGGCCGCGATCCTGGTCGCCGCACTCCTCTTTCGGCCTCCGGGGACTCGCGGACAGACGCTGGTGGACCGGGGGTTTGACCGCGCCGCTAGGAAGGTCTGCGCCAGGTCCGACCCTCGGGAGGAGATCCGGAGGCCGAGTCCAGCCCGAACAGCCGGCCCCGCGTGGACGTCCCGTGCGAAGACCGCGCCCACTGAGTGAACAGAGGGGACTGTTCGGACGTCATTGAATTGAGGGGGCGGCCGATTCCCGGCGGGGACACGCTTTCACTCAGCACCGCGCCGCACGTGTTCACAGCCTTCGGAGGACCGCAGACTAAACATGACCATCGAGACGCTCAGCGACGTAGGAGCAGGAGTGACCGAACGCCTGTCGATCGAGCTGCGCGTCAAGCAGGAGCTCGCTCGCGAGCTGCACGACCGAGTCGCCCAGATTCTGACGACCATGCTCGTCGAGATGGAGAGGATCAAGTCCCCGGGGTTCCCCCATGAGTGCGTGCCGGCCGAGGTGAGCCACTATCAGGACGCGACCCGGGAGGTGCTGGGCAATATCCGCCAGATCCTCGGTGAGTTGCAGCAGGAGGAGAACTTGGGCCGGGACTTGCCGGAGCGAGTGCAGTGTCTGCTTGACCGGTTCCAGGCGCGCACCGGCATCTTGACCCGCCTCTCCGTATCGGCGAGCTGGCCGCGCCGGGTGACAAGCATGGCCGCGGTCAACCTCTATCGCCTTCTGGAGGAGGCGCTCAATAACATCCAACTACACAGCGGTGCTAAGTCGGTGGAGGTTTTTCTCGAGCTGGCCAAGAGCGATCTGGTAGCTGTCAGGGTGGTCGACGACGGCCGTGGCTTCGCCGCCGGCCTGGGAGAGCGGATCGGCCTAGGTCTGCTCGGGATGAAGGAGCGTGCCCTGCTGCTGGGAGGGGAATTGAAGATCGAGCCAGCGAGCCCGCACGGTACCGCACTCACAGCCGTCATTCCTCGGGAGAATCTGAGCTGATCGGCCCAGCGATACCGGTGAGGTTCCTGATCGCAATCTGACCCCGTCCGGCAGAGGCTGCTAAGACAAGAGCACCGGTGGGCCGTCTTCGATCACAGAGCCGCCCGCGGCCGCGCCTCGACCAGGCGTAGGCAGCACCATTCTCGCTCCCTTTCTCCGGCCGCCCGGCCTCGGCCCAGTAGCCTTCGGACCCATGGCAACACTTGTGGTTCACGGCGGGTCGGGCGCGCCCCCCGAGGCGGAGTGGCAGCCGCGGCAGGCAGCTGTTGAGGGTGCTCGAGAAGCGGGCTGGGCGGCGATGGGCGGTGGAGCGCTGGAGGCAGTCCTGGCGGCGGTCCGCCGCCTGGAGGATGAGCCCTGGCTCAACGCCGGTTTCGGGGCCGTACTGAACCAGGATCAGCAGCCGGAGCTCGACGCAGCAGTCATGGAGGGCGGCCAGCTGCGCGCCGGCGCTGTCGGCGCTGTCAAGGACGTACGTCATCCTGTCGATCTCGCCCGGGCGGTGATGGAGGACGGCCGGCACGTGCTCATCGTCGGAGCGGGCGCCTCCGCCTTCGCCCGCGAGAAGAACATCGAGACTGTCGATCCTGAGTTCTTCATCGCCGAGCACCGCCTCCATCCCCGGGCCCCAGAGCAAGACACGGTGGGGGCGGTGGCCAGGGATGACAGCGGCCGGTTGGCGGTGGCCGTCTCCACTGGCGGCATGTCAGGCAAGTGGCCGGGACGGTTGGGTGACTCGCCAGTACCTGGCGCGGGCTTCTACGCCGACGACCGCCTCGGCGCCGTTTGCTCCACCGGCCACGGGGAAGGGTTCCTGCGCCTGGTCCTCGCCTATCGCGTAGCCGAGCAGATGGGCTTAGGCGGAGCGCCAGGTCAGGTCGCCGACTGGGCCCTGGAGGAGCTGAAGCAGCGCACAGGGCTGGAGGGTGGCTTCATAGCCATCGATTCCGGAGGTCGCCCTGGCGCGGCCTTCAACACGCGGTTCATGGCCTGGGCGTACAGGGTTGGATGACGCTTGCCCGACCGGCGAGCTGATGGCGCAGGCGCTCCGGCAGGAGGGCTGTGGTCCCATCTTCACCCTCAACGGCGCCCACATCTGGGGCCTGTATCTCGGCGCCGAGCGGCACGGCCTGCCGCTCATCGACGTCCGCCACGAGCAGACCGCGGGCTTCGCGGCGGAGGGCTGGGCCAAGCTGACGCGGCGCTGCGGAGTCGCTGCCGTGACGGCCGGCCCCGGTGTCACCAACGTCATCTCATCGGTGGCGGCGGCCCGCATGAACGACAGCCCTGTGCTCTTCCTGGGCGGCCGCGCCCAGACAGGCCGTTGGGGCCAGGGAGCGCTCCAGGAGCTGGACCACCTGCCGCTGCTGGAGCCCCTGACCAAGTCGGCGACCACCCTGCTGGACCCGAGAGAGGCCTATCGCCTGACGGCTGAAGCCATGAGACTGGCGCTGAGCCGGAGGACTGGCCCGACCTACCTGGACGTGCCTGTCGATCTCTTTCTGCAAGCGCCGGAGCCACCTGAGGCAACTGAGCATCTGCTGCCGGATCCCGGTCCGCCGGCGGATCCCGACGCAGTCACCCGGGCGGCGGCGCTGATCCGCGGGGCGGCCAGACCCGCCCTGGTCGCCGGCAGCGGCGTTTGGTGGGCTCAGGCAGAGGATGAGCTGGTCAGGCTGGCCGAGGCGGCCTGGCTGCCGGTGATGCTGAACGGCCAGGCGCGCGGCATGTTGCCGCCCGGACACCCTCTGTTTGCCTCCCGCGCCCGGGGCACTACCCTGGGCGAGGCAGACGTGCTGGTCGTGGTCGGAGCGCCGCTCGATTTCCGGCTCAACTTTGGTGAGCCTCCCCTCGTCGCAGCAGGGGCACAGATCATCTACGTGGACGTCGACGCCTACCGCAAGCACCGACCGGCCGCTGCTTCGCTCTTCGGCGATGTCAAGGACGCGCTCGCCAGGCTGGCGGACGCGCTGGCCGACACGCCGAAGCGAACTGATTGGCTGGACCGGGTTCGGGGCGCCAACGCCAGCGCCGTGGCGGGCGATCGAGCCCTGGCCGCCAGCGCCGGCGCGCCTGTGCATCCGGCCCGACTCATTGCCGAGGTCGAAGGGGCGATCGATGCTGATGCGATAGTCGTCGGCGATGGCGGCGACATCGTGTCCTTCGCCGGCCGCCTGCTGCAGCGGGAGAAGCCTGGCCTTTGGCTTGACAGCGGTCCGTTCGGCTGCCTCGGCTCCGGGCCCGGCTACGCCCTGGCCGCCAAGCTGGCACACCCTGATCGTCAGGTGGTGCTTCTGGCCGGGGACGGCGCTTTCGGCTTCTCGGCGATGGAGTTCGACACGCTGATCCGACACCGGGTGGCCATCGTGTGCGTGATCGGCAACAACGGCATCTGGGCTCTGGAGAAGCACCCGATGGAGCGAATCCTGGGCACGTCGCTTGTAGCGGATCTCCGACCTGGCACTCGCTATGACCAGGTGGTGGCAGCACTGGGCGGTTATGGCGAGCTGGTGGAACAGCCGGAGGAGATTCGCCCAGCCATGACCCGAGCCTTCAGGGCCGGCGTGCCGGCCTGCCTCAACGTGATCTGCGATCCTAGAGCCGAGTACCCTAGGTCGTCAGAGCT
This sequence comes from Candidatus Dormiibacter inghamiae, assembly GCA_016464825.1. Taxonomy (GTDB): domain Bacteria; phylum Chloroflexota; class Dormibacteria; order Dormibacterales; family Dormibacteraceae; genus Dormiibacter; species Dormiibacter inghamiae. Next base: position 117,012 of record JAEKNQ010000035.1, read on the forward strand.
GATATGACGCAAGCGCCGCCGCAGACCCACCTGGAAGATGACGAGTGGCGCACCGCCCAGAGCCAGTTTGACGCTGCGGCCGAGATCCTGGGCTTGGACCAAGGCACGCGCGAGATCCTCCGCGACGTGCAGCGGGAATTCACCTGCACCTTCCCCGTCGAGAAGGACGACGGTGGCGTCGAGATCTTCACCGGCTACCGCGTGCAGCACAACATCACACGGGGCCCTGCCAAGGGCGGTCTGCGCTACCACCCGGACGTCTCGCTGGACGAAGTCAAGGCGCTCGCCATGTGGATGACCTGGAAGTGTGCAGTCGTCAACATCCCCTTCGGCGGCGCCAAGGGCGGCGTGATAGTCGACCCCAAGCGTCTCAGCAAGCGGGAGCTGGAGAAGCTCACCCGCCGCTTTGCCACTGAGATCTCCGTCCTGGTCGGGCCGGACCGAGACATCCCGGCGCCAGACATGAACACCGACGGCCAGGTGATGGCGTGGATCATGGACACCATATCCATGCACCGCGGCTTCTCGGTCCCGGCGGCCGTGACCGGCAAGCCGGTCGAGGTGGGCGGCTCTCTTGGCCGGGTGGAGGCTACCGGTCGAGGTGTGATGATCTGCACGCTCGCGGCCCTGAAGCACCTGGGCATGAAGCCTCACCAGGCGCGAGTCGCGGTACAGGGCTTCGGAAACGTGGGCAGCATCTCGGCCAAGCTGGTCGAGGAGCAGGGCTGCCGGATTGTCGCGGTCTCCGACGAGTTCGGCGGCATCCACAACCCTGACGGGTTGTCGGTCAAGAAGCTCATCGAGTACCGCGCCAGCCAGGGCAGCCTGAAGGGCTTCCACGGTGCTGTGGAGATCGGCCGTTCAGGTCCCCTCACAGTTGAGTGCGACGTGCTCATTCCGGCGGCGGTGGGCAACCAGCTGACCTCCCGCAACGCTGAGGATGTGAAGGCGAAGCTCATAGTGGAAGGCGCCAACGGCCCCACCACCCCAGAGGCCGACAAGATCTTTGAAACGCGAGGCATCTTCGTGGTGCCTGACATCCTGGCCAATGCCGGTGGCGTGACGGTCAGCTACTTCGAGTGGGTGCAGGACCTGCAGGCGTTCTTCTGGTCGGAGCACGAGGTCAACGAGAAGCTGCGAGCGATCATGGAACGCGCTTTCGCTGAGGTGCTGGCGGTTTCGCTGGATAAGAAGCTGCCCATGCGCATGGCCGCCTACGTGCAGGCGGTCTCCCGCGTGGCCGCCGCCACCCGAGACCGCGGCCTCTACCCCTGATCGTTCCGGCCCGGCTTCGAACGGCATTCGGCAGGCAAAAGGCTCATCTCGGGGCGGTTCCGGCAGGTGACTCGGTAGGGGATCGGAGAAGGCTCAGAGTTCCAACCGAGTGGTGGATGTGCTCCAAAAACGGGTACTGATGCCCGAGTTCGTCAGGACAGCCGAGAGGTGCAGGCGAGGGCCGACAGTTGGCCGGCCGCTCGCACTGCGGATCGTTCACAGGAGCTCACTCAGGGCTACCTTTGTCACCGTTTCCTAAGGGACGGTTGGACGCTGTCTGGCGTTCTCTTGGGCTTCGCGGGCCGGGCTCTCGGTCGCCTCGTGCGTGGCGTCCTCGTTGGACCTGACGGTGCCCGGACTCTGGTTGGCAGGGGTCGTGGTGCCCGGGCTGGCGGCAGTGGTGGTTGTTGCCGCACCGGCCGTGATTGCGTTCGCGACCAGCGCGCCTCCTATCACTCCTCCGGTGAGCATCGATCCAGCCAGCGCTGCCCCTGTCATGACTTTCCGCATTGTGTTCATGGGATACTCCTCTGATTCTTGAATTTTTGCCAACCATGCAGGTCAAGCAATCGGCCCTGGTAGCTACCAATGGTTTGATCTTGCCGATACCGACCTTTCGGATCCATTACGTCCGCCGAAGTACTTCGGGGAGGTTTTCAACGCCCTGTTCCGAACCCTTGCCTTAGACGTTCGTCCGCTTCGGCACCGCGAGTTTCGGTTGCTGCTGCTTGCCACCTGGGTAAGCCTCGTCGGAACGGAGTTCACCGAGGTTGCGCTGCCCTTCCAGATATTCCAGCAGACCCACTCCGCGCTCGCCAACGGGCTGCTCGGACTGGTTGCGGCAGCGTGTTGAGAAGCAGGATCGCCGAAAGGGCAGCCTGGGTAAGTTCGGTCAAGCGAACCATGTTGCGACGATTGCGAGCGTCCGCCAGCACTCCACCCAGCAACCCGAGGAGCAGTACGGGCCCGATCTGGGCCACGGCTGTGGCCGCTTTACGTCGTGGGCGCACTCCAGGCGGGGCTATTCGGGCTGCAGCGACCTTCCCTCGACGCCATGCTGCCGCGCCTGGCGCCGCGCGTGGAGATGACCGCTGCCAATGCCATTCACGGTTTCGCCCTCAGTACGGGTCTCCTGCTCGGCCCGGCCGTTGGCGGCCTGATCATCACTTTCGCGGGCCTGCCCAGCGTCTACGCCATCGACGTCGCGAGCTTCGGCTTCTCGCTGCTCTTGCTGGCGCTGATGAAGGCGATACCCCCGGCGGAAGACGCGGGCGCCCTCTCATTGCGTTGGATCGGCGAGGGCTTCGCCTACGCCTGGAGCCGGAAGGACCTGCTCGGCACCTATCTGGTGGACATGGCTGCGATGTTCTTCGGCATTCCGATCGCGCTCTTTCCGGCGATAGCCGCCGGCTATGGGGGAGCCTCGGCGCTGGGTTTCCTTCTTTCGGTCGGGTACGCCGGCAACCTGTTGACATACGCCACCAGCGGCTGGACTTCGCGCGTGCACAGGCACGGGCTGGCGGTCACGGCGGGAGCCCTGATCTACGGCGGCGGAGTGGTCCTGTTCGGCCTTGCCAATTCTCTCTGGCTCGCCTTGCTGTTCCTCGCGGTCGCCAACGCCGGCGACACCATCAGCGGCATCTTCCGGTCGACCATCTGGAACCAGAGCGTGCCCGACCATCTGCGCGGCCGGCTGGCCTCAATCGAGTTGCTCAGCTATTCCAGCGGCCCTCTGCTGGGCAACGTCGAATCGGGCGTTGTCAGTTCGCTGGCAGGTGTTCGCAACGCGGTGTGGTCGGGCGGCCTCCTGGCGATGGCCGGAGCGGTGGCCGTAGTTCTGGCTCTGCCTGCCTTCCGCGGCTACGATGCCCGCAAATCTGCGTCCGGCGGTGCTGGAGCTTGAGCGCCGGCCGGGCCCATGGCTAGTTGCCTGTACCAGCCGAAAGAACCGCATCTCGGGGCTCAGGCCGCCGATGCGGGCGTCAAGGGGCCCGGCCCTTCGTCGTTACGGATTTCCAAATCCGCTCCTCCTCATTCCACCCTTTCCTTCGCCTCGACGCCCTGACCGGCGCCCTGGGCGGGCGCCTGCCCCGAGCTACGGCCCAATCGGCCGTTACAGGCAACTAGAGCGCCCGGCGGCGGAAGCCCCAGTAGGTGAGACCGAACACGGCCACCAGCCAGAGCACAGTCCAGAGCAGAAAAGCAGTTGCGGGCGGCTCGGTCGCCCCAAAGGGGTTGCCCGCCCCCGCGCTGCCTGTCGCCTTCAGGGCTGCGATGACGGTCGCCGGCTCCATGGCAAAAACCGCTCCTCGCCAGAGAGCATCGGTGGGCAGCAGCAGCTTCATGATGAGACCGCCGGTGACGAGGCCATCGTTATGGATGGCCTGTCCCACGCCGCCGACTATGCCGCCGATCCAAGCCATGAAGTAACCGACTAGGGCGATGATGCCACCAGTCATGCCGGCCAGGCGGGTGGAGAGCGCCAGGGCCAGGGTCATGAGGATGATTCCCTCACCCGCCACGTAGACGATCAGCTCGACCGGCCGCGGCGGCAGGTAACCGGTGGCCCACCAGAGCACCAGCAGCTCCAGGATGGCGGCGCCGGCGGCGTAGATGACCACCAGCACCGCCAGGCCCAGCCACTTGCCCAGGACCACATCGAGCCTGCGGACCGGCCGCGCCAGGAGCGCGAGCAGGACCCCCGACTCGACATCGCTCGAGATCGTGGGGGAGGCCAGGACGACCGAGCTCAGGGCCAGGACGCCTGCAAACATGAAGACGATCACTATCAGGAGCTGGGAAGCGATGAGGCGGATCTGATAGTCAGGCAGCCGCTGGCCGTTGCCGGCTTCACCCAGCTTGGTGAAGCCCCAGCCGGTCAGGCCGATGATGACGAGCGTCAGGAGCAGGAGCGCGAGCAGCAGTCGCCGGCGGGATGCTTCCCAGACCGTGAGCTTGGCGATGGTCAGGGCCGCCATCAGGCCTGATGTCCCAGCAGTTCCAAGAAGCGGTCCTCCAGCGATTGGTGCCGCGGCTCCACAGCATAGACCCGGCCGCCAAGGCTCACAAGCCTCTCGACCAACTCGGGAATCCGTTCGGCCTCGAGTCCGTGGACTGTCAGCCACTGTCCGTCATCTTCCACGGTCCCGAAGCCTTGCAGAGAAGCTCGCTGCCGGCCGTCAAGCCCGCTCACGCGCACGCGGCAGGAACCGCCGCTCAGCAGCTCATCCAACCTGCCGCTGGCGATGACCCGGCCATGGTCCACCATGGCCACCCGGTCGCAGACCATCTCTACCTCGCTGAGCAGGTGCGAGTTGAGGAAGACAGCAGTGCCCTGCTCGCGCAGCCCGTTCAGGATCTGTCGCACATCGTGGCGGCCGACAGGATCCAGAGCGCTGGTCGGTTCGTCCAGGAAGACAACCTCGGGCTGGCCGAGCAAAGCGACGGCGAGGCCAAGGCGCTGCTGCATGCCCTTCGAGTAGGTCCCGACTCTGGCGCTGGCGCGCTCCTGCAGGTCCACTGTGCGCAGGACCCTGTCTATCTCGAGCCGCCAGGCTGACCGAGGCAGCCGTGCGAGCTCGCAATGGACGCCGAGCACCTCGCGGGCGGAGAGCCAGGGCTGGTAGCGGAACAGCTCAGGCATGTATCCAACCCGGCGTCTAACCTCCAGATCACCCAGCGGCCGGCCGAGCAGTGAACCCTCGCCGGAGGTGGGGGCGACGAGCCCCAGGAGAAGCTTCACGCCTGTGGTCTTGCCGGCGCCGTTCGGCCCCAGAAAGCCGAAGATCTCCCCCCGAGGGACTGTCATCGTCAGACCGGCGAGCGCCAGGCTGCCGCCGTAGGACTTGGTCAGCTCGACACAATGAATTGCCGGCGAGGGGGGGGGGG
>JAEKNQ010000059.1 GCA_016464825.1 Candidatus Dormiibacter inghamiae
GAGCAGCCGGTCCGCTTCGCGGAGCTTGCGGACAACCTGCTCCGGGGTGTGCTTTCTGCCTTTCACTTCGGTTCCTCCTTGCCCTCTCGGGCGGTGTTGGAACCCTCATATCAGATGGACCAGTTCTCGGGGGTCAGGTCAACCCGGTTGCAGTGCGTTTAAGGCGCCTGGTGTCAGTTCGCCCAGCGAGGTGAGCGACTTCTGAATGTGCTTCAACCAGTTGGGAGAGTTGAAGCGATGCAGAACGACGGCAGACGAGAGCTCGATGACTGCGGAGGGCACGTTTACGGGATCTTGCGACGCGACCACCACCGACACACCCTTGTGGCGCATCTCTCGGATCACCTCTACCACCTGATTGATGAGGGATCCGCCCATGTATTTGTGGGCCTCGTCGAAGACGATTAGTTTGTTGAACGCGTCCTCACCAATCCCTGCTCCCGAGAACACGTTGAGCATAGTTACGAACAGGCCGAGGGCCTCGTCCCGCTCCACGAACTCTACTCATCGTCCTGGCCGCGGCTGGACTGGCCATGGATTCAAGCCCTGCGCGCAGACCTGGAGGACAAAGCCGCCCTCGGCTGAACTTGACTCCCTCCACCAGCAGCTTCTGGCAGCGGTCAGGACGTGGGAGAGTCGCCTGGGTAAGCGGAGCGAGGCCTCCCCTGGACGATGCGGCCGACTTCATTCCTTGTAGAACGGCTGAATGAGGTTGAGGACAAGGAAGCTGAAGCTGAGGTATGACTCACCACGGCTCAAGTGAAGGAGCTTGAACGGCTTCGTAAACTGACGGGCGGATGCAACCATTCGGTCGACGCCGGCCGTGAGGCGCGACCAGGTGAGCGCGTTGAATTGCCGCCGTGCCTACTACCGGCAGGCCAAGGCCGGTGATGTACGGAACACGCCGCAGCGCCTCGAGCCGGACTCAAATCCAAACCTCAAGCTGTAACCTTAGTACTCGTTGGCGCCCCACAGGCGCGCGTTCCTTAGTGTGCACTTGAATTTGCGCTCAGCACGTGTAGTCAGAATCTCAGACGTCGCTCACCATGCGGGCGTCACCGCTGCCGTGGTCTCACGCGTACTGAGCGGGGATAACGGCTTAAGGATTAGGGAAGAGACTAGGCAGCGTGTACTTGAGGCGGCGGCTGCCCTCGACTACACACCGAACCGGGCGGCACAAACCCTGCGCCTGGCGACCTCGGGTGCGATCGGCTTGATCGAGCATGATGTGAGTAATCCGCTTCATGCCGAAACAGTACGGGGTGCCCAACGCAGCGCGGGGGCAGCCGGCTATGTCACGTTGCTCGCGGATGCCGAGGAACTGGCAGCGGACGAGGCCGCCTACAAGGAGCTGCTGGCCTCCGGTCGAATCGATGGTGTCGTGCTGCATTTGGGTGGATGGGAAGCGGATGACGCTCTTCGCAAGCTGGCCGAATCTCGACTGCCCACCGTGCTCATCAACTCCCAACTGCGAACCGGTGCTGGCTCGGTCGTACTCCAGGACGAGCAGGCTGCAGAAGTGGCCACTTGTCGTCTATTGGATCAGGGCCACACGCGCATTGGGTTCCTGGGCGGCATCTCGCGGTCCGCTCAGAGCAAGAGGCGCCTCAACGGAGTCCGGAGGACTCTACAGAGAGTCGGTCTGGAGCTGCCAAACAACTGGTTGTTGGAAGCCGGTTTCGACCAGCAGAGTGGACGGCGTGCGATGTCAGAGCTCCTGGCTATGCGCTGCACACCTACGGGACTTGTCGTAGCGAACGTCATGGCTGCCATCGGAGCACTGGCGGCTGCCCACGACCATGGGGTGCTCATCCCGCAGGACCTGTCAGTAATCGCCATTCACGACTCATGGGTAGCTGAGCACACGTGTCCGCCGTTGACAACCGTGCGACTTCCGCTCTTCCACTTAGGTGAGGCGGCGGTGCAGCTCCTCGTGCTCCTGATTCAAGGAGCAGAACGTAAGCACATCGTTCTTCGCGATCCACCTCCGCGCCTGATCGAACGTGGTTCAGTCGGTCCGGCGCCAGCACTCAACGGAGGTAGCTGAGGAAATTGGCTACGTTGAAGGGAATCGCATGGAACCATACGCGCGGCTACGTCCCCATGGTGGCCACATCGCAAGCATTCACGGAGCGCCATGAAGACGTCGATTTTATATGGGATAGGCGGTCCCTTTGGGCCTTTGGCGAGGGCTCGCTAGCCGACCTGGCCGAGCAGTACGACTTGATCGTCCTAGACCATCCGTGGGTTCCCCACGGAGCCGACGAGAGGCTTCTGGTTCCTCTGGACAAAGACCTCCCAGCCGAGTGGATCTCAGCCCAAGCTGCTGATAGCGCCGGCCCCTCCCACGCGTCCTATTTGTACAGAGGGCGGCAGTGGGCCGCGGCCATTGACGCTGCTTGCGAGGTGGCCGCTTTTCGGCCGGATCTTATGGAAGAGCTCGGCTGGGCTCTCCCGAAGACGTACGAGGAAGTGCTCGAGTTAGCTGCCGTGACTGGCGCTGTACTTGCCCCGTTCAACAACATCGATGCGCTCAGCCATTTCTTCACGCTGTGCGCAAACCAAGGCGAACCGCCCATTCAGATAGGCAATGACCAGGTTGTGAGCCGGGAAATGGGAAAACAAGTCCTGGAGCAACTAAGGCGTCTGCTAAAGGCGGTTGGCACTCAGTGCCTGGACCTCAACCCTATAGCGGTCCTTAACCGAATGGCGCGCGGGGCAAAGTACGTCTACTGTCCCTATACCTTCGGTTACAGCAACTACAGCCGGGAGGGCTACCAGACCAGCCAGCTGGCGTTCGATAACCTGCCTGGGGTTGCCGGCTGCGGTTCGAGAGGCGCGGTGCTTGGCGGAGCCGGCTTGGCGGTGTCTGCACGATCTCAGCACAAGACGCAGGCCCTACAGTATCTGCAGTGGGTCGCTTCGGCTCAGTGCCAGCGAACCCTTTACGTTTCGAGCGGAGGACAGCCCGGTAGTCGATCGGCCTGGGAAGACCCGCTGGCCAACGTGCTGACAGGCCAGTTCTTCGCCAGCACAGTGGACACCCTCCGGCAGGCATTCGTAAGGCCGATCCACAGGAACCTTCCACCCTTCCAAACTGAGGCCGGGGCCCTACTTCGCGAGTACCTCATCGGCACAGCCTCCGAAGTCGACACACTGACCGCGCTGGACCACGCTTGGCGTCGGCTTCGGGCCGATCCGCGGCAGCCCCCCGATCTGCTGCCCTAGCAAGCTTGACAGGACGCTGCGCGTCTGCTAAGGTCTGTGAATTAAATCGATTTAGCGCCCAGTCATTTGAGGGAGGAAAGATGGCTCACGGTGGCACCCTGCGGTTAGCCTACCGCAGCTTCGCGGGATTCGATCGTGCATTTGATCGCCAGATACAAGCATTCCGCGAATCCAGGCCCGGGATCGAAATTCACAAGCAGGACTTCGACCTACCAGAACTGCACTCACTTATGGTCTCTGGACGGGGTTGCTTCAGCGGGGACTGGGACGTCTTCCTATGCGTTTCCGACTGGCTGCCGGCCCTCATGTTGGAGCGTCGCCTCCAACCGCTTAATCGATTCTTGGAAGGCACACCCCCATCGGACTGGCCCGGTGGATGGAGTTCCAGCCTGGTGGGTGCGCAGAGGGATGGCGAGGGGCAGATCTTTGGGATGCCGTACCACGATGGCCCAGAGATCTTCATGTACCGCGCCGATCTCTTCGAGGATCCCAAGGAGCAAGAAGCCTTCCGCCGTCGCTACTCGTATTCTCTGCGAGCGCCCCAGACCTGGTCCGAGTTTCTGGACGTCGCCCATTTCTTCACTCGGCCGGAGGACGACGTCTACGGTTGCGTGCTGGCAGCGCAGCCGGACGGCCACAACAGCGTTTACGACTTTCTGATTCAACTGTGGAGCCGTGGTGGACGCTTCCTGGATGGTTCGAGAGTGGCCTTTAATGGTCCCGAGGGTTGCGCGGCACTCCAATATCTCACCGATCTCATCAACAAGGAACGGGTCACCCAGCCGGAACCACTGCAGTACGAGAGCGTGAGTTCTGGAGAGTGCTATGCCAGGGGACTCGGGGCAATGATGTGGAACTGGTCGGGCTTTGGCGTCGTAGCGGATATGCCGCCTTCGCGCATCATTGGCAAGAGCAAGTACGGCCTGCTTCCCCGCGGTGATCAGCCCGGCGGGCGTCACGTCTCTCTAAGCGTCTATTGGCTGCTCACGATCCCGGCCGGTTGCCAAGACCCCGAAACGGCATGGGACTTCATGAGGTTCGTCGCGAGTCCGGAGATGGATAGGGTGACTTCTGTCGAGGGAGGCATCGGATGCAGGCTCTCGACCTGGCGTGACCCGGAGCTTCAGAAACAGTTTCCGTGTTATGCCCAGATCGAGGCGGCACATGAGAGCGCTGAGATCCTTCCCCAAATTCCGGCACTGGATCAGGTGATAGACATTCTGAACGAGTCGATCGATCAGGTCCACCGTCACAGAAAGAGCGTTGAGGAGACTCTCTCACGGGCTGCACATCAGGTCGAGGCCTTATTGGTGGAATGAGTCGCACGCACGATCAACGAGTAGACGTGAAGATAACCACTGCCGCGGCTGAGGCTCTCGCACTCGACTACCACGCTGAGTTGCCCAGCCGACTCGATCGCCCCATAGGCATCGTGGGAGCAGGTGCAATCGTGAATGCTGCTCACCTTCCTGCTTACCGGAAGGCGGGCTTCAATGTGGTAGCCATCACCGATCTGGATCGTCAAGCGGCCGCTCGTACCGCCGCCGCCTTCGAGATACCACGAGTCTGTGACTCCGTCGATGAGTTGCTCGCCATGTCAGACGTTGAGATCGTAGATGTGGCGGTTACGCCCTTCGCGCAGGCGGACATAGCCTTGGCAGCCATCAGTTCCGGCAAGCATCTGCTTTGCCAGAAGCCATTTTCCGAGTCCCTGGAGGCCGCACAAAGACTTGTGGAAGCCGCGGATGCCGCCGGCACCAAGTTGGCAGTCAACCAGCAAATGCGCTGGGACCAAGTGATCCGCTGCACCCGCCTGCTCCTGGATAGGGGCTGGTATGGCGAGCTCACCTCAGGCACCTTCGATATCGACATCCTGACCGATTGGGCATCCTGGCCATGGATGGCAAACAGACCCGGGCTCGAGTACTTTTATCATAGTGTTCACTACTTCGACAGCATCCGTTTTCTGTTCGGCGAGCCACATTCGGTGGTTGCGAGCACGGCGCGATACCCGGCCCAGTCTGCAACTGGCGAGACGCGCACGTTTACCATCCTGGACTATAGCGACACCTGCAAGGTGGCCGTCCTGACGAACCACAATAATTGGTCGCCCCGGCCTCATGCTGTCATGCGCTGTCAGGGCACGGATGGTCAATCGGAGGGAACGCTGGGTGCGTTGTACGACTATCCGTACGGGCGCCCGGACACCTTCGAGTTCTGGTCTCGAACCGCTGCTCCGGACCACGCTTTCTCGCGGCTTTTCACCGAACGATGGATCCCCGACGCGTTCGTTGGTCCGATGGCTGACCTGCAGCGATCAATCGAAGAGGGACGTGAGCCGCTGACCTCCGGTCGCGACAACCTGGGCACGCTGCGGATCATCCTGGCCGCCTACCGGTCCAGTCAAGAAGGACGCCGCCTGGCGGTTTCAGGACTCAAGGAAGCCACCGCATGAGTACACCGGACGACGTGGAGTTGCCACTCAAGGGTCTCTTGGTGCTCGACCTGAGCCAGTTTCTAGCCGGCCCCTCGGCTGCCCTCCGCCTGGCGGACCTCGGTGCTCGTGTCGTAAAGGTGGAGCGCCCTAATGGAGGTGAGGCTGGGCGGAGCTTGGGCCTCTCCGACCTCAAGCTCAACGGCGACAGTCTGCTGTTCCACACGATCAATCGCAACAAAGAGAGCATTGCCATTGATCTCAAGAGTCCTGAGCAGCTAGAGCGCCTGAAGCGGTTGGTGATGGAGGCGGACGTGATGATCCAAGGCTTTCGTCCAGGCGTACTGGAGAGTTACGGACTTGACTACCCGAGTGTGCACCTGTCGAACCCGCGGCTGGTCTACGGCTCGGTCAGTGGTTACGGCTCCGTTGGTCCTTGGCGCGACAGACCGGGCCAGGACTTGGTCGTGCAGGCCATCTCCGGTTTACCGTGGCTCAACGGCAATCGCGACGATCCTCCGGTGGCATTCGGCCTTTCCATTGTGGATACTCTGGCTGGCACTCATCTGGGACAGGGAATCCTGGCCTGCCTGGTCCGTCGAGGTATTACCGGTAAGGGCGGGTTGGTTGAAGTCAGCTTGCTGGAGTCCGCAATCGACCTGCAGTTTGAGGTGCTGACAACCTATCTCAATGATGGGGGCCGGCTCCCTGTGCGCAGTGAGTTGGCTGGAGCACACCCATATCTCGGTGCCCCGTACGGAATCTACCGAACTGCAGATGGCTATCTGGCGCTGGCCATGGGATCTGTGACGGAACTCGGTGAACTGATAGGAGCCCCCCAGGTGGCTGCCTTTGATGATCCTGGCTCCTGGTGGGGCCAGAGAGATCGAATCAAGCGGCTGCTGGCCGAGCATCTGGTCACGCAGCCGACGTACGAGTGGCTGAGTCGGCTGGAACCGGCCGGGTTTTGGTGCGCAGAGGTGATGGACTGGCCAGATCTGCTTTCTCATGATGGCTTCAAGGCCCTGGACATGCTGCAGGGCCTGGAGCACGACAGCACCTCGATCATGACTACCCGCTGTCCGATACGCATTGACGGCAAGACCTTGACCTCAGCGCGTCCGGGTCCACGGTTGGGCGAGCACCGTGCCCTCCCCGAGAGGGTGCATGAATGAAGTTTGAGCCGCAGTATTTCGAGGATTACGAGATCGGCCACTCGTACGACACATTGGGACGCACCATCACTGAAGCCGACATTGTATTGCACGCCGGCCAGACTGGAGACTTTTATCCCCACCACATGGATGCGGAATGGTGCAGCACTCAAGGCTTTGGCCAACGCATTGCCCACGGCACCCTGATTATCGCAGTTGCGGTAGGGATGACAGCAGGTGCTATCAATCCGCTGGCATTCAGTTATGGATACGATCGCATCCGCTTTGTTAAGCCGGTCCATATCGGTGACACTATCCACGTGTCGGTGCGCATCTCCGAGAAGCAGGACGATCCTAAGCGTCCCGGACATGGCTACGTTCACGAGCAGCTCTCAGTCCAGAACCAACGAGGGGAGGTTGTGCTGATCCTCACTCACCTCCACTTGGTCGAAAAGAGGAGGTGAGAATTCTCTGGACTACTTGCGTCGAGGCATGCCAATGAGCAGACAGTTGTAAGCAACTAGAGGAGGAGATATCATGCGTTGGAAATTGTGGGCCTTAACGGTGATCGCAGTACTGGTGGCCGCGGCCTGCGGGGGATCGGGCCAGAGCTCCGGGAGCAAGCAGCTGACCATAGGCATTGACAATGGGTCTGGGTCTGGCTTTCCATACCCCTCTGCGATCGCGCAGGGCATCGTTGACAAGGCCAATAAGGTTGGGGTCAAGGTCGTTGCAAATCTGGACGGCAAGAATGATCCTCAGCGCGAGGCCAGCAACGTCCAGGATCTGGTTTCCCAGCATCCGGATGGCATCTTGCTGCTGCCAGCTGATGCGGCTGCCGCGGCACACCTCGCAGATCAGGTGGCGGCGGCCAACATCAAGGTGATGTCCGTTCATAGCGTGGTAGGTGCCAATCGCAAGATCACTGATGTCTATCCCAAACTCAATGCACTTGTAATCGAGAATGAGGTGGGGGCCGGCACTCAGGCGGCACAACTCGTAAAGAAGGCCTTCCCGAGCGGTGCTAAGATCGCCGTGGTACTTGGACAGGCTGGTTACGCGGAGGACCAGCTCAGGCTGGAAGGGTTCCAGCAGGTTCTCAGTGGCTCCGAATATCCGATCGTCGCCCAGCAGCCTGGCGACTGGACTGCTACGAAGGGGCAGTCTGCCTGCGCTAACATGCTGGCAGCTCACCCCGACATACAGGTCTTCTACAACGAATCTGACGACATGGGTACCGGCTGCGCCCAGGCAGTACAATCAGCCGGCTCCAAGGCCAAGGTCATCGGCGTTGGCGGATCCAAACTCGGCATTCAGGACATCAAGAGCGGCCAGATGTATGGAACCATCTGCTACAAGCCGTACACGGAGGGTCAGATCGCGATGCAGGAGATGTATCAGATTCTGACCGGTAAGGCCAACGACCATGCCAAGCTCGTGTACTACGAGACTCCAACCATCACCGCTGAGAACGTGGACCAGTGCAGCCCCCAGTGGTGATGAGGCGCTAAGCGGAGCAAGCCTTTGGCGCACTTATTGGAGCTCACGGAGATCATAAAGACATTCCCCAACGGCACGATTGCGTTGAAGGGAGTCGATTTCCGCGTCGATCGTGGATCTGTTCACGGGCTGGTGGGCGCCAATGGGGCCGGCAAGTCGACGCTATTCAAGATCGTCGCTGGGGCCATTAAGCCAAGCACCGGCACGATCAGCTGGAAGGGGCAACCAGTTCAGTGGGGGAGTCCGGCGGCGCCGAGAGCCGCCGGAATCTCCACCATTTACCAACACATTCCTCTGGTGCCGACTGTCTCGGTTCTCGAGAACGTCTTTCTCGGGGAGAGCGGTTTGCTGATGAACCGCCCGAGGTGGCTGGGGCGCTACGATCAGCTGCTAGAACGCATCGGCTATCGGCTCGATCCCGACCTCCTCGTCGGCGAACTATCCATTGGCCAGCGACAGATGGTGGCGATTCTCCACGCGATGGCGTCAGGAGCGGAGCTTGTAATGATGGACGAACCCACAGCGTCGTTGTCTCAAGGGGAGAGAGAGCTGGTGTTCAGCACGGTTCGCCGACTTAGTGAGAAGGACGCCACCACCTTCATCTACTGCTCGCACTTTCTAGACGAGGTGCTGTCGCTAACGGATACGGTGACAGCCCTGCGCGATGGCCGAGTGGTCCTTCGCTTACCCACGGCGGAAGTATCCGAGGACGCGCTGGTGGAGGCCATGGTGGGGCGAAAGCTCATGCATATGGAGGATAGTCGGGTAGCTCCAATACCGGATGAAGTCCCAGTGGCCCTCGATGTACGAGAACTTCGTTCACCGGCCCGGATAGGTGGTGTGTCGTTCCGGTTACGCACCGGCGAGATCCTCGGCTTGGCGGGCCTCTTGGGTTCCGGCCGATCCGAGATACTACATGCCATCTTCGGATCCGACCGCCGAGCCACAGGTGCAGTCACACTGGCGGGCCGCACCCTGCAACGCTCGCCGCAGGCCTCCGTCCGTGCTGGCTTGGCCCTGGTTCCCGAGGATAGGGTGCGCCAAGGCCTGGTGACGGATTGGGAGATCTGGCGAAACACGAGCCTGCCTGACTTGGATCGACTATCACGTCGAGCATGGTTACCACAATTGGCCCGGGAACTCGACCGGGCGAGGCGCGCCATCAAAGAACTGAAGATCGTAGCCTCAGGTCCACATGAGCCGGTGTCGTCCCTCAGCGGCGGTAACGCCCAGAAGGTCGTCTTCGCGAAGTGGTTGTACGGTCGAGTGCAGGTGTTCTTGCTGGATGAGCCGACAGTGGGGGTCGACGTAGGTACCAAGGCCGACATCCTGGAATTGATCAGGCACTTTGCCCAAGCAGGGAAGTCAGTGCTAATGGTTTCTTCGGAATTTGAGGAGTTGCTGGCCGTCTGTCACCGCATTCTCGTCGTACGTCACGGAAATATCGTGGCTGAACGCAATTCATCTGACACCTCCGAAGAGGAGCTGGTATCGCTGGCAAGCGGTCTTCAGCCAGCCGCTGCGCCGGAACTATGAGTACGATCTCTCACCCGCGATGGCTGGCACCATTCCGACAATCGAGAAGTCTGGACAGCTTTCGGCTTCAGAATGCCGGTGTCGTCTATGCCCTGATTCTCATGGTTGTGGTGTTGACCGTGGTAAGCCTGATAGAGGGCCGCCCCCCTTATCTTTCGCCAATCAATACCGCTAATGTTCTCGACCAGACAGGGATAGTGGGCATTCTGGCCGTGTTCATGACCATCGTCTTGATCAGTGGCAATTTTGACCTGTCAATCGGCGCCATCGCAGTGGTGGTTGCGGGGTTCAGCCTGATGGCGGAGGACCGATATGGCGTCCTGGTATCAGTTGTAGGTGGGCTACTGATCGGGTTGGCCTTCGGTCTGGTCAATGGGCTGTTGGTCCAGCTGGTTGGCATCAACGCGTTCATCGTCACGCTTGGCACTCAAACTGCGATTCGAGCCGTACTGTTGATCTTCACCAACGGCTCCTCAGTGCAGGCGCGCGGGGAGGGCCTATATGACCTGATCGGCGGCAACGGTTCGCCGCTCAACCTTCGGATTGCGGCGGTCGTAATAGGGCTCGTCCTGTTGGTCGCTGGAGCTGCCAGTATGCGTCAGCAGCGCAGACGAAGCCAACCAATTGACCTCCGCACGCTGGCCTTGCTCGTTGGTGGAGCAACACTGTCCATCATCAGTTGGCTGGTGTTTCCGGATGAGTGGCCCCTCAGCAAGCAGGTCTACGTCATGTTCGCTCTGACCATCCTCTGCTGGGCCGTACTTCGATTCACGATAGTCGGCCGTCGGCTGTACGCGGTAGGTGGAAACGGTGAAGCGGCGCGACTCTCCGGCATCAATGTCGCGGCCTACAAGATCGTGCCCTTCGCACTCAATGGCTGTGCGGCCGCCATCGCGGGCATCCTCTATGCGGGTCGTTTCGGAGCGACCAACCCCAACGCGCTTACCGGAATCGAGCTGACGGTCCTAGCTGCCGCGATTCTAGGCGGGACGTCGCTATTCGGCGGCGCTGGGAGCGTAGTCAAGTCGCTGGTTGGTGCGCTGATACTGTTCGTATTAGGAAACGGCTTCAATATTCTCAACCTCGGGTCCAACTACCAGGGTCTAATCCAGGGCATCGTTATCATCGGCGCAGCCGGAATCTACGTCATCGCTAGTCGGAGAGGGTTAGGCTCCGGAACTCAGCGCGAAGGCAAGGACACTGTCGGAGCAGCGCAGTCCGATTCCACTCCGTCGGAACCCCAGAGCGTTCGGCCGGCGTAGTCGACACGCGAGCGGCATCCGCCTGGGTAAAGGTAGAGAGAGCTGGCGATGAATCAGAAGGCACCATACCGCAGGTACGCGTCCTGAGGATCCGCACCTTCTCGGATCGCTTTCCGCACGGCGCTCTCGGTGTTGACCAGTTGCTCCGCTCGAGAAACGACCTCCTCCGCCATTTCAGATGGGATCACTACTACACCATCGCGATCGCCAAGAATGTAGTCGCCGCACGCTATTTGGACGCCGCCAATTGCAACTGGATCTCCAAGCTGGTCGACAAGCCACTGACCAACCACATCGGCTGGAGTGGAATACCGGCAGAAGACCGGGAAGCCGATCCCTAGGATGAACTCGGCATCCCTGCAGCCGCCATCGACAACATAACCAACTACCTGCTTAGCCTGCAGAGTCTCAGCCGAAAGCTCACCCATGTGGGCTAGCCGGCCGTCGTTGGGCTGGCAGACCACCACGGTTCCTGCAGGCGCTGCCGACAGCAGACCTGTCCATGCCAAGAGCGTTTGGTGCGGATCGGCGTCGTGGACTCTCTGGCCGCCGACCGTGAAGGCCGGGCCGGCGAGGCGGTGTCGAGGATCCAGAGACCGGATGGTCGAGGGAAGAACGCACTCACGGCGACCAAGATCGCGGAGCACGTCGTATACGACGCCCGTATAGCACCGCGCCAAGCGCATGGACAGCTTGTCGCTTGCCTTAATCTGGCCTCTCAATCGGGCCATTCGATGCTTAGTACCTCACCTAGCCGCCGCACGACGGCGTCTACCAGTCGTTGCCCTTTCTCGGCGCTGGCCATGTGCACGAGCCCGTAGACTCCATCCGGAGCTTCCTCTAGCACTCGGGGGACCTGATAGACACCTGGCAGAAGCCCCACCTCAGCTATTGGTCGGCCCAGCGGCCCCTCCAGCGCCTGTCGGTCGACGAGGTCATGATTCAGGTGAAGCTGGAGCGATGTTTCCATCTCGCCCGCGTGCCCGATATGGCCTTCGTCAGTCTCTGCGATCGCGGCCATCTCGGCGGGCACGATGTTCCAGTAGGTGATTGGAAGAACGTGTACCCCTGTCGAGCTGGCTCGCAGCGCGACGGTGTCAATCAGCGCTTGGTTGCCGCCATGCCCGTTAAGAATTACGATGCGGGCGAATCCGCCCGCAGCAATGCTATTGCAGAGGTCGAGCAAAAGATCGCTCAGGGTCTCGACCCTTAGCGAGATTGTGCCAGCGAAAACCGCGTGATAGTGAGATATGCCCCAGGCAACCGGCGGGGCCACGACCACCGGCGGGTTGGTGGCGGCCGCCGAGACCCGGTTCGCGATGTGCCAAGCGTTGACGATATCGGTTCCCACCGGAAGATGTGGGCCGTGCTGCTCAACCGCGCCAAGCGGGATAAGGACTACGGCTCGCTGATCACGAAGTTCTGCCAACTGACTGCGCCGAAGGCTGGTCCAGATCAGAGCCATCAGCCGACCACCGAGTAGACGATCTGCGAGACCTTGCGCGAAGCCGGCCCACCCTCGTGTGACATCAGTCCCGAATAGTTTGCAGGATAATCGGCGCCCAGTCCCCTCGCCTACGCGTGACTCTCTCCAAATCCCCATCAGCGACCTGTTGCTGCTGGCATATGCTAACCCGACGGGCATCGCGTGCTTTGGCTAGTGAAAGCGACGCGGTTGTGAGGACATCTAGAATTCGTCGCCTATGGGGTATCCATGTAACCGGGTTGGATCGGCGGATTCGTCCGCCATGGGCGGCCAGCAGGCTGGCGATCAAGGCTGGGCGCGTGACCTCCTCCCCGTGGCGGCGTCGACGCACTGCGTGGGGCCGCGGAGCAGCGATGAGGTCCTGGTAGCAGACGGGGTCGTGACAGGCGGCGAGCTCGAGCACCCGATAGAACACCAGCCCCCGACTGCCGAAGCGCCGACGGTTGAAACGGAACACGAACTCGTTGAGGTAGGCCGGCAGATGAGCCTCGTTGAGCGAGCCTTGGTGGGTTCCCAGCAGCCACCGCTTGGCCGGCGAGGCCACCCGGTTGGACGGTGGGCAGCAGCACAGCTCACCGGGAGCTTCTCTGCGGGCGCGAGCGGCCCGCTGGCTGCGTCTCTGGTGTGCGTGACCAAGCCCGCCGATGCCCTGGTAGCTCTCGGCCAGGCGTCGCTGATGACGGTCGCTCTTGGCTCGACGTGATCGGCGACGAGGACGCGTCGAGGCAGCGGACACATTTACCAGCTGCGCCATCCGGCACCGCCCGATGCCTTTCGGCTGGATGCGGTCGAGGCTGAGCACCCCGTCGTGTGCCTGCACTTCCTCCTCGAAGCCAGCTACTCGGCACGCAATGCGGAGGAGCACGCGGAGCTCTTCACGGAGCTTCTCGCGCTTCACTGGGCGGCCATTGACGCGGAGGTTGAGCACCGGGCGATCGAGGGTCAACGCCAGCTTGCTCAGCGGGGGCACCACCGCCTGCCTCCGGTCGATTTGCTGATCGCGGCCCTGGCCAACCGGCATTAGATCGGCGTGCTGCACTATGACCACGACTACGACCTGATCACGTCGCTGACGACCTCCGCTTCGCCAGCGTCTGGATGGCGGGGCCTGTGTGTCTTTGAGTCGACGGATGCTCATGAGATCCACGCCCCCCAAGGCCGAACCCGGGCCCTCGCAGAGGAGACTGGCGTTCGGCCGACGGCAATGCCGCCTCACGAGCAGACGACGCGCCACAGGAAGGGTTAACGGCACAGGCGTGCCAGCCTCGCCGTACTACAAAAACTGTAGTACAACTGTAGTAAGCTAACACCCCCTTTATCACTTAACGGCCTCATCTCTGGCAGCGTCTGTATTCGAAATTCGTGCGCCCGGAGGGAATCGAACCCCCTGCCTTGCGGTCCGGAGCCGCACGCTCTGTCCGATGAGCTACGGGCGCGACGCGAAGCCAGTCTAACCTTGCCCAGTCATGCCACCCAGACCAACGAGCCTTCGGCCGGGACGCATCGTTGCCGTGGTCGCCGTCACGCTGACGATGCTCTCAGCCCTTGCCTGCGGTCCGCTGGCCTTCAACCAGGTCGAGCCCACTCAGGTGGGGCTGCAGGCACGAGACGTCTCGGCTGAGTTCAAGCCCTGCGGTCCGCCAAGCGACATAGAGACCTACCTCAAGCGTCTCCCGATCACCTCGCCGTGGCGGTCGCAACTGTCCAGCGGTTGGAAGCAGCTGCAGGGCGAGGGAGCCGACGCTTCTGCCGCAACCGAGTTCGCCACCGGCAGCGATTCGTGCACAGCCGAGCCCGGCTCAAGCTCGAGCCGGAGTGTCAGCTCGGTTGTCGCCCGCTTCTCCGACGACGGAGCCGCCCAGCGAGCCTTCCAGGTCGGCGTCTTCGGCTTCCCGACGCCAGGCGAGGACCAGCTGGAGCCAGGCCTTCGACAGGGAGTCGGGACGCAGCTCGGCGCTCACTCTTGGTTGCGCCAGCGGACAGTGGACAACCGCAATATTTCAGTGGCCCTCTGGCAGTCTCACCAATTTTGTATCTTCGTGCTGGCCTGGGCGCTCGACTCGGTCGAGCTGCAGCGGGCCCTGGTGGCCATTGACGGGCGGGCCGGCTGAGCCGAAGGCGTCAGTACACTAGGGGCTGCGCGTGCGCGCCTGTAGCTCACCGGATAGAGCGCTTGCCTGCGGAGCAAGAGGCAGCAGGTTCGATTCCTGCCAGGCGCACCACTAACCTCTCTGCAGTCGATTTCGAACTCTGAAGCAGCGTAGGCTACCAAGCCGCAAGCATCTTCAAGCACTGCACAAATGGCCCTGATATGTCGCGAGCATGCGCTATAGTGGAGCGGCCTCGCCACGAGGCCGCTATGCTTGCCGACATAATGCCTGAACCGACCGTCGCGTCTTCCGCGCCCCTGGAGTCGCTGATCGGTGACTACTTGGCACACTGCCGCGCCCGAGGCCTATCCCCCAGCACTGTCAACCAGTCCTATCGCTACCCGCTTCATGGGATTCTCCTACCGTTCTGTGCGCGGGAGAACATCCGGGAGATCGGCAGTCTCACCGCGCGCAAGCTGGACGTCCTCTCGGCTGAGCTCCTGGAGAATGGGGGCCGGAACGGTTCCCCTCTCTCCAAGCACTCGGTTCACTCCTACACGCGCGCGATCAACCACTTCCTGACCTGGGCGCAGAAGGAAGGCGAGAAGGTGCCGGCCAAGGCTCAGCTACCCCGGTTGCCCAAGCGCCTGGTGGACGTGCTCAGCCGGGAGGAGATCCAACACATGGAGGAAGCCGCACGGTCTGAGCGCGACAAGCTGATTGTTCGCATACTGGCGGATACGGGCCTTCGCGTCGGAGAGCTGCTCGGCCTCCGCACCAGTGACCTCATTGAGCAGGGCCGCAACTACTACCTGCACGTTCGCGGCAAGGGCTCGCAGGATCGACTGGTGCCTGTACCCCGGCTCTACCGTCGCCTACGGATTTTCGCGGAGCGCGGTCGACCCCGTGACGCGGGCAGCACTCGGCTCTTTATCTCTCACCGGCGCCGACCCGGCGGAGAATATCAACCGCTCACTACGTCCGGCGTAGATCAGATGCTTCGCCACCTGGCCGAGGAGGCAGGTATCACGAAGCGGGTTTATCCGCACCTGCTCAGACACTCATTCGCTACCTGGCAGCTGACGCGCGGAATGAACCCAATCCAGCTTGCGCAGATCCTGGGCCACTCCTCGCTAGCCATGATCCAGCAGGTCTACAGCCACCTCAGCCCTGGGGACGCCTACGAGGCCATGCTGCGAACGCTCCAAGACGACTAACCTAGCGCGGACCGCCGACCCGACACTGTGCGTCACTGTCCATGGAGCAGAAAGATGCCGATTCTGCGGATTGAACAGGAGGCTCCCTACTTCAAAGCTGGAAGCAGGCCTTCGGCAGCGTCCCTGCCGACCTAAGAGGTTCAGCCGTTTGCCGGTTTCAGGCCGGACGATCGGTTCAGGATCCCAACTACGTCATGAGCGATTTGGAGTTCAACTGGATCGAAGAGGCCGAAGACCTCTTGACAATTGTGCGTCGAGTCTGAGGTGGCGACGACCAGAGGGTTACGACAATCCACGAGCCTGGCTCGTTGAGACGTAAAGAGCCAAGAAGCCTAACGCTGCCTTAGGTAGTAGTACAGCAGTCCGCTTCCAGGGACTCGCAGTCAACACGGGCCGCAGCCCAGGAGATCCTCCAGCCCCGGCACGAGCCTGACCCCCGTGAACTGGTCCACCTGATATGAAGGTTCCACCACAACCCGAAAGGGCCAGGAGGAACCATGAGACGCAGGAGACACACACCGGAGCAGGTGGTGCGCAAGCTCAGAGAGGCGGACCGTTTGCTGGCCGAGGGAAAGAGCGTGGCCGAGGTGGCCAAGACCCTGGAGGTCGGCGAGGCCACCTTGGCACGCTGGCGCAACGAGTACGGCGGCATGAAGGCCGAAGATGCCAAGGAGTTGCGCCGGCTGCGCGACGAGAACGGTCGCCTGAAGCGGGTGGTGGCCGACCTGACGCTGGACAACCAGATGCTGAAGGAGGTGGCGCGGGGAAACTTTTGAGCCCGGCCCGCCGGCGAGAGGCGGTGGCGCACCTGAGGCAGCGCTACCAGGTCTCTGAGCGAAGGGCGTGCCGGGCGATCGGGCAGAACCGAAGCACACAGAGACGGCCGCGGCCGGTGCTGGCGCCAGAGGAGGCGCTGAGAGCCAGGCTGCGAGAGCTTCGGCCTTGTGGCCGCGCTACGGCTATCGGCGAGCCTGGGCTCAGCTGCGGTTGGAGGGCTGGCTGGTGAACCGCAAGCGGGTCCAGCGTCTGTGGCGGGAGGAGGGGTTGAGAGTTCCAGTTCAAACCATCAAGCGTCGCCGCCTGGGCCAGAGCACGGTGCCCGCCAGTCGGCTGCGAGCTGAACGGCCGAACCAGGTTTGGGCGCTGGACTTTCTCTTCGATTCCACCGCTGACGGTCGGCCGCTCAAGGTGCTGTCACTGTGTGACGAGTTCACCCGTGAGAACCTGGCCCGGCGGGTGGGCCGCTCGGTCACCGCCGATGACGTGGTGGGGGCGCTGGAGGAGGCTCGGCTCCGGCGCGGCTCGCCGGAATGCATCCGCTGCGACAACGGGCCTGAGCTAATCGCTGCGGCCATCCGAGACTGGTGCCGCATCCAGCGCACGGCGACCTCCTACATCGAGCCAGGTAGCCCCTGGCAGAACCCCTACGTCGAGAGCTTCAACAGCAGGGCGCGAGACGAACTCTTCGCGCGCGAGGTCTTCAACACCATCATGGAGGCCAGGGTTCTCTTCGAGGACTGGTGCCACGTCTACAATCACCAGCGACCGCACAGCGCCCTGGCTTACCTACCGCCAGCGGTGTTCGCCGCATCGTTCACCCCGGAACCTTCATAAGGGGTGGACCAGTAAATGGGGTCCGCTCAAGCCGAAGACGCGCGTTGAGAGAAAGGAGGTGCGCGTTGCGTTCAGGTAGATCAGGTAAAGCGGGCGGCTGAGATGTCGGCCAAGCAGCTACCGCCGCCAACTTTCGCTCACGTCGAAAGGGGTGACGGTCACCGAGACCTCGTCCGATCCAACCCTAACCACTGCCATCCGCCAGCACTCACAGGAAGTCAGCGGTTTCGTCCGAGACGGGATGCCGGCGATGATGCGCGGGATGATGGGCGGCTGATCCCAAAATCCCCTGAGTAACTGCTGCACAGGTGGGAGCGACCTGCCAGCTGATGAGGTCGAGAACGATCAGGTCAGAAGCCGACGAAGAACATCGCTGTTGCCGGATGCGTCACCGGCGTGCTGCAGGGCTTGCCGCTTTTGCGCCCGCGGATGGTGATCAGCACGTCGAGGCCCATCGGGACCCTGGCGGCCAGTAGCAGCTTCGCGATGGGTTGAAGTAGGGGCCCAACCGGGAATTGGAGTCGAATTGGCCTTCACCGCAATGCAGTCAAAAGTACTGGGAGGCCGGCCCGAATCATGGATGAGATCGAAGCCAGGAGTGTGGGCTGGTTTGACAACCGAGAAGTGCCTCCGATCCAGGGTCGCGATCGTGCCATTCTCGCTGACAGCAGGCTGGATCATGGCACGGAGCCCAATCCGGGCTCTCCCGAACTGACGGAGAGGACTTAACCGCACACCTGCGGCTGCAGATGCGGCTGGACTGCGACGCGCTGAAGAGGCGCGCCCCGATGGCACGCTTTGGGAGAGGCGCACGGGAGCGTCGGCCGTTCAGCGGTCGATCATGGGCAGTAGGAGGTGGGAGGCGTGCTCGCCACCGCCGTAAATGGTGGTGGTGCCATCGAAGACCTCGGGCGTGCGGTCCTGGGGGTCGTCGTGCAGGAACGGCCCTGACCCCTTCGACGGGAAGACCGGGTGCTGGTCGCCGCCCGGCCGCTCGAAGTCGCGGCCGCCGATGCTGAGCGCCAGGCGGGAGCCGGGCGGCAGGACGATGCAGGTCGGCCAGATCTCGACCTCGACGTGGTAGACCTGACCCGGGTCCAGCGGCTGGACGCTGGTGTGCGGGTGGTAGGGACGCCAGGGCTTGGAGCGGTTCGGATCGATCTCCCGGTGGGAGGCCCGCAGCCAGCCCTGCGCGAGCGGCGTGTGCGGGTCCACGGTGCCCTGGAACTCGACCTCGACGCCCGCGGGGTCGTAGGCCAGGAAGGTCACGAAGAGGTCGGCGTCGGTGGTGCTGGAGGCGATCGCGAGCCGCGCCGCCAGCGGCCCGGTGATCTCGGTCTCATATTCGAGCGGGTCTGACCAGAAGGCGGCCGGCTCCCCCAGCGCCTCGAAGCTGGTCTGACTCGCGGCAACCGGCTCCCAGCTCAGCCTGCGCGAGGCGGCGTCCAGGTGGATGTTGGTCCAGCGCGTGCGCTCGAGCGGCCACTCGTTCTCCTTGCGGAGCTCGAAGTGGCGGTCGGAGTACCTGATCTGCAACATCACCCGCGGCTCCCGGTCCCAGCCGTTGTCCTCGCCCTTCAGGAAGTGGTCGAGGAACCGCCTCTGGAGGTCCAGCGCGTAGGGCAGGTAGAACCACTCCTCGTGCCGCCCGGGGTGGACCTCGAGCCACTTCTGCTCGGCGGCCGACTCGGTGAAGCCCTCGAAGTTGCCGCGCTGGTGGAGTCCGAAGCCGGCCCAGCTGGCGGCCGAGATGAACGGCGTCCGGATCTTCGAGAAGTCGGCGGAGCGGGCGCGGTTCCACTCGTCGTCGAGGCCGTGGCGCCGGTTCTCGGCCGGTGTGTCGACGCGGTTCGCCAGCAGCTGCTCGTCGGCCAGGTTCTCGGGGCCGTTGACCGAGTCGTCAAGGAACGGGTCGTGGAGGCCCGGCCGGCCGTGCTGCATCGAGAGCACCTGGCGCTCGTACCAGCTCTTGCCGAAGAAGACGTTGCTAAGGATCCCCCCGTGGTGCGAGATCTCGCGGAAGTAGTCGTTGGCCCCCTCCCAGGGGATCATCGCCGCCAGGTGCGGCGGCTGCAGCCCGGCCACCCACCATTGGTTCATGGCGTAGTAGGAGATGCCGCAGAGGCCCACCTTCCCGGTGCTCCAGGGCTGGGTGCCCGCCCACTCGATGACCTCGTAGAAATCCTGGGTCTCCGGTGGCGACCAGACCTCGAGGATGCCCGGCGAGCGGCCAGCTCCGCGGGAGTCGACGCGAACGCAGGCATAGCCGGCCGGGACCCAGCGCTCGGGGTCGACGGTCTCCCAGGTCATGAAGCGGCCGCTGGAGCCATCGAGGACCTCGGGGTGAGTCTCCACCAGCCACTTCCAGAGCGGTGCGTAGTGGGCCGTCTGGTAGGGCAGTCCCTTGCCGTAAGGGCCCATGGTCAGGATCACCGGGACCGGCGCATCGCCCTCCGGCCGGTAGATGTCCGCCCGCAGCTCGATGCCGTCCCGCATGCGTATGGGGACGTCGCGCTCGATCGTCATCCCTGCCGGCGTCGCGTCCTGCTCTGGCATCACCAAACCCCCTGGGCAGGTCGAGGGACCTGCCACCGGTCTGAGTCTAGAGTGAACGGGTCTCGAGATCGGGCGACACCCGGACGCGAGCTGGCTTGATGGAGATGCAACCTCGGAACCATGTGAGTCGGGACGTTGACGAGTGCTCCGGGCGGCTCAGGCACCGGATTGGACCCAAGATTCGGCGCTCTGGCCGGCGGAACACTTTATTCCTGCCTCCAGACGCCGCATTCGACGCTCTCAGCGCCTCCGCCCACGTTCGCTGACGATCCATCGCCGCCTCGAGGACAGCGTCGCGGGCCAACGCCCGGCGTCGAGGTCGCCCGAACTCTTTAATGCTGTTCAGCCTGGAGGGCCCGGCCGTGGCCGCCGAGCTGTGTTTGTCCATCGACGAGGGCCCCGGCGCGATCGTCGAGGGCGCTACTTCTCGACCTTCCCGGGCGTCTGGCGGCGCGGCGACTGGATCAAGATCGCCCCGAGGGGCGGCGCCGTCATCTACGGACGCTCTGACTCGACCATCAACCGGATGGGGGTGCGGATGGGCAGCAGCGAGCTGTGCCGGGTGGTCGAGGAGCTGCCGGAGGTGCTCGACAGCCTGGTCGTCCCTAACCGGGATGGGTCGCGAGAGCTGCAAGCCGATGTTCGTCGTGCTGGCGCCCGACGACGTCTTCGAGATTCCAGAGGCCCCGCGCGCGCTCAACAATAAAAAGCTCGAGGTGCACGGTGCGCCGCATCCTGATGGGGGCGCCGGTGCATCAGGCTGTGAATGCCGACTCGATGAGCAACCCCTCCGCGATCGCGTACTTCGCCGAGCCGGCCCGCCGGGCGCCGCTCAGCCGCCGACGGGGTCGAGCTCGCCGCTCTCGTAGGCCTCCCCGCGCTCGGCGAGCGCGCCGCCGGCGAGAGGACGGCCGAGTCCCCGAGCAGGCTCTCCAGGGCGGTCAGGGCAGCCCGGCCGCTCGCGGCCGCGTGCGCCACGAGGGCGCCGACCTGGAGGCCGCAGGTGGTGACGCGGGACGAGCTGGCCCCGGGGCGGCGCCTGGAGGGGCCGGCGATTGTCAGCCAGTACGACACGACCGCCTTCGTGCCGCCCAGCGCGTACGCTGAGACGGACCGCGCGGGGAACTTGGTCGGAGGCTTCGATCGTGGCTGAACACTTCGAGGAGACCACCTCTCCCCGACCACCCGGAGAACGAGCTTGAACTCGGGCCGGCCCTCGAGTACCCACGTGGGCCAGCGGTCGCAGCGGTCCCTGCTTCGATGCCACGCAGTCCTCTGTCACCGGCTCATGTTGGATCGGGCGGGGAGGCCGGCGCCGAGCCGGGGCCTCGTCAAGCCTGCGCTCGGTCCACACTCGGGGGTCGCGGGCCAGCCCCCGCCAGCACATACACGGTAGGAGGTGGACCAATGCCCAAGCGGGACAGCCACCCCAAGTTGGCGGAGCTCAGGGAGCTGCCGATCGTCTCCGGCGTCGACGACAGGCGGCTAAGGACGATGACCGCCAACCTCGACACCATGACCGTGCCCGACGGAGCCGTGGTCATGACCGCTGGCCGGCGCAACGACGCCTTCTGGATCATCCTCGACGGCCGCGTGCAGATAACCATCGGCGGCCGCATCCGCGAGGGGCGGGGCCGCGGCGACGTCGTCGGGCTCCCGAGCATGTTCGCCCGCCGCGAGTCGACCGCCGACGTGGTCGCCCTGGTCGCCAGCCACCAGCACTTCAACACCCTGGTCGCCGGCCACGATGTCGCTATCCCTTTCAAGGCCGCCATCTTCGACCGACTGCGAGATGAGGTGCACCAGCTGGTGCAGGGCTCGGAGCAGGGACGTTGAGCGGGCGCCCGATGGCCGCCGCGCTTGCCTGCCTCCTGCTGGCGGGCGCCTGCGGCCTCATCCGCCGGCACGGCGGCGAAGAGCTCTGCACCTCTGAAGATCGGGTTCATCGTGCCCCAGAGCGGTGTCTTCGCCGCCAACGGGCAGGACGAGCAGGACGGCTGGAAGGTCGCGCTCAAAGAGGTCGGTGACAGCGTCGGCGGACGGCGAATTGTTCGAGGCGTCGGCGTCCACTGTCACCGGACGAGGGCTAGTCCGACGCCGTGAGACGCCGCGGTTAGCCTGGCGTCGAAGGTGATGAGGCGGAGTTCTGGCATTTCCCTGCTGAGCGTGACAGCTACT
Organism: Candidatus Dormiibacter inghamiae; assembly: GCA_016464825.1. GTDB lineage: Bacteria > Chloroflexota > Dormibacteria > Dormibacterales > Dormibacteraceae > Dormiibacter > Dormiibacter inghamiae. The sequence goes on from JAEKNQ010000059.1 coordinate 22,256, forward strand.
GCCAGGTGCCAGAGGTCAGCTCCGCGCAGCGGCCAGCGCGTCGCAAGACTGTCAATGCTTGCCCAATCAGGCTGCAGGGTCAGGCGCCGCCAAGGGCCGTTTCTCACCAGCTCGCGGGCAGTGTCCGCGAGCACGGCCGGCAGGCTGCGATCGCGCTCCAAGCGAGCCAGGACCGCAAACACCTCGGCGAAGGCGAGTGTGGACAGGAGATGGATGTCTGGCCGACGTGCAGCCGCTGTCGCGTGCGCGCTATGGAGATCTGAAATCAGTACCGAGAGCACGGCCGACGAGTCCCAGTAGACGACCTGATCCGTGCGATCAGGCGCCACGATCTTCCTGAAGGGCCCTCTGCGCGTCAGCCCCAATCCTTATCGGCGGCGGAACCGCTGCTTTCACGCGCGCCGCGCCCTCGATCCAGCCCCATTTCTCCAGCCGCGAGATCCGGTGCTCGAGCGAGGTCTCCAAGTCGTTTAGTGGTGTGAGCCTGGCCACCGGCCGGCCGCGGTCGGTGATGATCCACTCCGTCCCGCGTTCGACTTCGCTCACGAGCCGGCTGAGCTGCGCCTTTGCCTCCCGGATCCCGATCGTCAGGCTTTTCATGTGGTCATTGTAGTCTGTCCGGTTCGGTTGCGACAGCTTAGTTGAGGCGGTTGATCGCCATCACTGGCACGAGCTCGAAAGCGGGTACGTGTGCTGGCCAATGGCCGAGAAGTGCCTCCGATCGAGCGTTGCAATCGTGTTCGCGCCCAGGCGCTCGGCGGTCGCGAGATCAGTCGGCCCGCGTGATTGCCGCGCTGGGGATCGCGGGGCCGCGTTCACGCTTGGAAGACATGCGGCTCGACGAGCTAGTGCCGATCGTCGTCGATGCCGCGGACCTCCTGTTGCGGAACCTGGGCTTCGTACAGGATCACGAGCTGGCCCGAGTCCCTTAGCTAGCCTTCTGTCAGCGCGGCCTGCGGCGTCCGGTTGACTATGTCGGCTGGCATACTGCTTCCGACCAGCAGAATGGCGTGCTGAGATACGGAGACGACCCCAGATGGACAACACAACTCACCAAGAAGGAGCGACGTCTTTGCCTGAATACCTTCCTCGCAAGGATCTCGGTCAGTTCGCCCATGGCCAGTTCCGTGTGGACTACGAGGATCGCCCCGACCACGCGTTGTTGAGAGCGAAACGGATCGCGCGCGCGCGCGAGGCCATGAAGGCCGCCGGTCTCGACGCGCTGCTGGTCTGGAAGAACGAGAATGTCCGCTATCTGTCAGGCCTGCGAGCCCAAATCATCGCTGGTAAGAGCGCGGTCCTGAACGGGTGCCTATTGCTCGCTGAAGGAGCACCCATCCTGCTAGCTTCTGGCGGCGAGGTGCAGCGCGCCACGATCGTAATGCCGTGGATCGAAGAGATCCACGCGGTGCCAATCATGGAGGCCCGTGGATTGGTGCGTGGCATGGTGGAGTCCACGCTGAGGCCGCTCTTCGAACGTCATGGGGTCACCGGAGGGCGCATCGGTCTCGATGAGTCGGGCTATGTGCTGGTGCAGGCGCTGCAGGAGTTAGTCCCGACTGTGCAGATTGGCGATGGTGACGCGGTGATGCAGGTCGCCCGGTTGATCAAGTTCCCAGAGGAGCTGGCGATCATGGAGGAGGCGGCGGCGATCGCCGAGGCGGTGACCCAGTCTGCCATCGACGCAGTGCGCCCCGGGGTGCGGGAAACAGACGTTGTCGCCAACGCGATGCACACGCTATTCCGCCTCGGCGGTGAGCAAGCCCACGTCGATACGCCCTTCGTGGCCTCCGGTGAGCACATGGCACCGCCAAACAGAATCCCCTCGGACAAGATCATCCGCGACGGGGACCTGGTCTTCATCGACATCGGTGCGTGCTGGTCGGGATACTACGGCGACATGGGCCGGACCGTAATCTGCGGCAAGCCCAGCCGCCGCCAGCAGGAGGTTTACACCGCAGTGCATGGCTGCCTGGCGGCCGCGACAACGACTATGAAGGCCGGGAATACCAACGACGACGTGGCCCGGGCGGTGCATGCGGTGGCGGAGGAGCATGGTCTGGGCGCCAACTTCATCAGCCTCTTCATCGGCCACGGCGTCGGCATCGGCTCCAACGAGCCGCCCTACATCGGCGAGGAACTCCCCGGCGCAGAGACTGTGATCCTCCGAGAGGGGATGACATTTGCGGTCGAACCGCTCATCTGGGTCCCGGGGATGCGTGGAGGCGCCGGTGTCAGGCTTGAGGACACCATCGCGGTCACCGCGGCGGGGGGACGTCCGCTCACCCGTACATCCTTTGATGAGACGTTGCTGCTGGCCTGATGCGTCAGCGAATCTGACAACACAAGATAGGCCTTCTTCGTCCGGTGTTGGATCTCAATCACCGACCCTGTACGGCGCGGTCCTCCAACTCCGCCAGGATCTCAAGCCGATGCTCGTCGAGGCCGGGTACGCGGCCCGGCGCCAGCCGCCCGAAGCAGCGTTCGCCGGGCGACCGGGGCACTGAGATTGGCGAGCCGTCGGGAAGCACGCCGCTGCCCTGAAGGTCGAGGTCGCGGCTGGCGTCGTGCTCCCATACATCCTCGATGTCGTTGATCACCCCGTACGCCAGCTCTGCGCGATCGAACCTCTCCTGCCACTCCGCCCGGGTCCGGCGGCCAAGCTCGGCCTCGACCTCTCGTTCGACCTCGGATCGGGAGGCGACTCGCTGTTCATTGGTGCCGAGGTCGGCGCGGCCGGCGAGATCGGGCCGGTCGAGGCAGCCCCGGCAAAGGTTCTGCCACTCGACATCCTGCTGGATGGCAAGCGCGATGAAGCCGTCGCTGCAGGCGAAGACTCCGTACGGAACGATCGTGTGGTGACGCTGCCGATTGCGTCGGTATCTGACGCCGGCATTCGCGAAGGCGGTGAGGTTGGGGCCGGTGAACTCGGTCATGGCCTGGAACATTGATAGATCCAGGAAGCGGCCGCGGCCGGTGCGGGTCCGCTCGAAAAGCGCCGCCAGGATCAGCGAGGTGGCGTAGATCCCGGTCCCGATGTCGCTCAGCGACACCCCGATCCTGACCGGCCCCTCTTCGTCCCCGGTTAGCTCGAGGAGGCCCGACTCCGCCTGAACCAGCATGTCGTAGGCGCGGCGATCCCGGGCGCGCCCGGTTCGACCGTAGCCGCTGATCTGGCAGACGATCAGGGCCGGCCAACGCTCTCCGAGCCTTTCCGGGGTCAGCCGGAGCCGCTCAGCGCTGTCGACGGCGAGGTTATAGAGCAAGATGTCCGCAGAGTCCAGCAGGCGGTCGAAGGTGGCCCGGTCGCCGCCGTCGTTTAGGTTCAGCGCGATGCTTCGCTTGCGACGCGAGAGCCAGCTGAAGTGTGAGCTGTATCCGTGCACATGGGAGTCCCAGTGCCGGGCGAAGTCGCCGCGCTTCGGCTCGACCTTGATGACGTCGGCGCCCGCGTCGGCTAGGATCCGTGACGCGACGGGACCGGCGACGGACTGCTCGAAGGCCACCACCCGCACCCCTGCCAGCGGGCCTTCGGGCTCGCCTGGCGCCGGCGGTTTCAAGCCTCGATGACCACCGCCGTGCCGGTGCAGTTGAGCAGGAAGCGGTCGGGGAAGGCGGCCTTCAGCTGCATCATCGCCTGCATGCCGGTGCAGTGCATCGGGCAGAGCAACTCCACGTCGAGGTCCTGCAGGGCCTCGATGGTCTTCTGGGTCTTGCTCTCCGGCGTGCCCGGGAACCCCAGGTGAAAGCCGCCGAAGACGCCCCGGATCCGAGAGCGACCGCTGAGCTCGACAGCCTGCCTGACCGTGTTGATGATGCCGGCGTGCGAGCATCCGACGAAAATCGCGAGTCCGTCGTCGCCCACGTTCACCACCATCGCCTGGTCGTCCGGGACCGAGTCTGGCCCCATCTGGCCGTCGATCACCTGGATCAGCGCGTTTGGGGTGGCGATGCTCTTGCTGGGCATCTCAAAGTTGACCTTGCGGGGGATGGCGCCCGTCGAGATGCTGCCCGGCCCCACCTCCAGGGCGCCGTCATGGACGACCACCCGCCCGCCGGCGGCCTCGATCGCCTCAGGGGTGAAGCCCAGGTTATAGAAGGGAGCGACCTGGCCCGAGGCAAGGCGAAGGTAGCGGGGCATGAAGGCGGCCTCGCCCAGGGATACTGGGACCGGGGCGGAGCGGCACGCGAGCACTCCCAGCAGGCCGCCGTAGTGGTCGGGGTGGCCGTGGCTGATCACGATGTGGTCCACTGCTTCGAGGTCAATCCCGAGCGCAGCAGCGTTGTGAAGCATGACCTGCGAGGACATGGCGGCGTCGAAGAGCAGGTTGTAGTTGTAGCGGTCCCACTCCAGCCGCACGTGAAAGCTGACGCCGTTCTCGCCGATCGGATTCTCCCGCTTGGGGTCGAAGTGGTGGGCGAGGCCGGCTCGCGTGACGTTCGGCTCGTCGGCGAGTAGCATGTCCACGTAGTTCTCGACGACGGTCGTCACCACCAACCGCCTTACGCCGGGGATCATGCGACGATTATATTAATCGCCCGAGACCTTCGAGGCAAGCTTGGCGGCCGGTTGGTCAGGAGTCTCCTACCCCGTGGGACGCGTAGTGGCGTTCTTGGCGTAGACGTCGAGCCACTGCTTCTGATCGAGGTTGCCCCAAGGCTGGACGTCCTTGAAAGTCTTGATGGGCACGTTGCGGAGGTCCGATCCGACCCTCTTGACCTCGCAGATGTAGATGTTCTCCACCGGCGAGTTGGTCGCTGTGCTGAGCTTGACCGGGCCGCGCGGGGCCCGGATGGCTGTGCTCTTCAGTGTCGAGACCAGCTTCTTGCTGTCCGAAGTGTTCCCGTTGAGCTTCTGCAGCGCGCTGAGGAGCAGCCGGTACTTCGTGTAGCCGGCGTCTGAATAGTAGCCGGGGTAGACGCCGTAGGCGCTCTTGTAGTCGTTGGCGAACTTGCTGTTCTCAGGGCTGTCGATAGCGTCGCAATACTGGGCAGTTATCCGGATCCCTAGGGCCGCCTCGGCGTCCATGGCAGGCAGAGCCGAGTAGTCGGTCAGAGTGGTGTTGCCGACCAGCGGGATCTTGTCCTTGAGGCCAAGTTGGCGATAAGCGGATGTGAACTTGACCGAGGCGGCTCCGGCCATTAGTGCGAACACTGCGTCAGTCTTCTGCGGTATCTGCGGCACATAGGGACTGAAGTCGGCCGTCGAGATCGGCGCCCAGATCGATTTGTCGATGCTGCCGCCCGCCTTCTTGAACGATGCCATAAGGGACCCGACTCCGAGCCAGCCGAAGGCATAGTCGAGGCCGACTGTGGTGATGTGCCGGTAGCCCTGGTCGTAGAGCCACTGGCCCATCATCAGCGATGGCTGGTCGCAGCTCCAGGAAGACGCGTACGCGTTGCCGAACTGCTTGTAGGACTTGATCTGGACGTCGGAGCAGAGAGTGATGTCATCGACCGGGATGCGGTGGGGGCCGGCGTAGCTGGCGACGGCACCGATGGCATTCGCCGGGATCGGTCCCTGCAGCATCACCACGCCATCCCGTTCAACGAGGTCGCGCGCGTCGGAAAGGGCGACGTTGGGGTCGGTCTGGTCATCGGCGAAGACGGTCTGAATCTTGCGGCCGTTGACAGTGTCACCCAGCTGTTTCTGAGCGAGGTTCCAACCGTTCTGCTCGTTCTTGCCGTTGGCGGCGAAGGTGCCCGTAAGCGAAACGATGAAGCCGATCTTGATGGGAGAGGTGTCGGTCTTGCCGCCTCCCTGGCTGCCGCCGCACGCCGCTATTGCGAAGATGACCAGGACCGCCGCCGACAGCCGCCGCCCCGCTTCGATCATGTCAATCCCCCCGTGGCTGAATCAGGCTCGCCCGTACGAGACGACACTGTAGCGCCACCTCAGAGCCGGTGCAAGTTGCACTCGCGCGGCGAGCGAACCCGCCCTCATGGTAGCCCCGACCGCAGCCGGAGATCACCAGCAAGATGGAGTCCCGCCACGGTGCGCGAGCTTCGACTGCACCCGATCCGGGACGATGAAGAGGCCGCGGTTACCCTCAAGGATGCTGGAGCAGGAACTCGATGATCCACGGCACTATCCATTCGTGGGCATCTTCCTGACAGTAGTGACCGGCGTCCTCGATGGTATGCACGGTGGCCTGGGGCAGCATCTCACGCCATACCCCCAGGGCCCGGGCGCCGTACGCATGGTCGCGTAGAGGACAGATCAGTAGGGCCGGGCCCCGGAACTTTGCGACCCAGTTGGACGTTCGGCTCTCCAGCTTGTATTCGGGGTGGCTAGCGCCTATCGGATGGCCTCGGGCAAAGGCCAGGATCGCAGCCCGGGAGTTGAAATCCGGGAAGGGGGAACGGTAGGCGGCCATCAATTGGGCGGTAACACGTTCTTTCTTGAAAATGCCGTTTGGGATCATTCCGTCGACGAAAGCGTTGAGACCCTGGACCAGCACCTCGCCGGTGATCGGTTCTCGCCACCAGGCGAAGATCGGAGGCAGCTGTGTCGCCGCCTCGAATGGGCGCGGGCGCGCGTTGAGGATGACCAGGCGCTTCACCCGGTCAGGGTGGCGGGCGGCGAAGCCGAGCCCGATCGGACCGCCCCAGTCCTGCACGACCAGGGTGATCTCGCGCAGGTCGAGGGCCAGGAGGTGTCCGGTCAGGCTGTCGATGTGACCACGGTAGGTGTACGTGCTAACCGGTTTATCCGAACGGCCGAACCCGATCAGGTCGGGAGCGATGGCCCGGTAACCGGCGCCGGCGATCGGCCCGATGAAGTTGCGATAGATGTACGACCAGGTCGGGTTGCCGTGCACCATGACGACCGGCTCGCCGCTGCCCGCCTCCACGTGGTGCAGGCGGGCGCCGCCCACGCTCACATAGTGAGGCGCGAAAGGAAAGGTGCCACCGAAAGTGTCCAGCTCCGGACCGGACCCGCTCATCCGTAGCTCGGCGCGCTGGCCCTCACTCGCTCCCTCACGGCAGCTGCTGCGAACGCGGGACCAGGTAGGTGACAAGCTTCGCGGGTCCCGATGCTTTACGGAGCGCCTGGTGGGCCCGGCGCATGACGTCGCCGGTCGCCGTGGCCCTGAAGTACCAGGATTCAGCCGAGCGGGCCGCTGGCACGTGGTCGACCAGGGCCATGGCCGCCTCTTCGTAGTACGCGCGGATGTCGTTCGCGACCTTTACTGCATCACCGGGGATTGCCGCCGCTGCGAGGCCCTCGCCATCGGCTAAGCGCACGAAGCCGGCTACCGCGTCCGCCACCTGGTCGGGGTTGATCTGGCGGCCGACCATGGTCCGCCCGCTCGCCCGCCGCTGACGTTCGTAGGCCTGGCGAAGCGCGCGCACCTCGTCGATCGCTGGGTGAAGGCCCTCCTCGACCCGGGGCGGGATCGTGCAGCTGAGGGGAGCATCCATCTCGTCCTCGATGACCTCAGAAAAGTCCTCGAGGACCGGCCCCGAGGGCCGCTCGAGGAGAGTTAAGGCCGCCTCCAGCACGCGACGCTGGAAGCGGGCGTCACCCGGACGGCCCAGCGGCCGCCCGAGGGGGAATTCGCAATAAAGCGCGCGTGGAGGATGCAGGCGCTCGGTCTGGCCGCGGACCAGGGAGAGTCCGATAGTTGAAAGGCCAGCCGCCTCGAGAACGTGTGACAGCGTACCTACGGTACGCGAGCAAACGGGTCAAACCGGCGTGAGCAGGACGACGTCCACCGCCACCTTCTTGAGCGCGGCGGCTGCCGCCGGGCCGCTATCAAGGCGGATGGCGGACATGGTCTCATCGAGGGCTCCCATGAACGAGATGTGTACTGGGGAAACCGCCCCGATCACGCCCTCGGCCGCCATCTCATGAAGGCGGTCGATCGGAAAGACGACGTTGATGTCGGCAGTGAGGCCCGTCCGGTCCCAGTTGGGACTGAAGTGAGTGCTGGTTAGATTGGAGCCGTCGGCGGGCAGAAGCCTAAAGCTCTGATCTCCCTGATCGACGAAGCCCGCTTCCCCCCTGGGGTGAAGGCCGGCGGTGGTGACGATCGCCACGACCGCCTCGGCAAGAAGCTTGGGCTTCGTGAAGGCGGTTGTCTCGAAAACGGGCACCGGCACACCGCTGACGGCGGCCCGAATCTGGGCGTCCGCATTCACCGGCGCGGCCGCCTAGTGGCTGCCGTGGATGGAGACCACACCGGCGGGGATAGCATCCGAGTCAGTGTGCGGCTCGATCGCCCAGCTCTTCGCCATCCGATTGCCCCCCGCTGTGAGGGTGAAGAACGCTGCCAGCTCGATGATCTCACCGTTGGTGAAGTGCTGCTTCAACTCCTCGTACACCTCAACGTCCCGCCCGTCGTCGAGTGTCAGCGTCCGAGCGTAATGGAGCGCCACCCGGGTCGCCGGATCCGGGTGCTCCCAGTCCGGCAGCGCGCATGAGAGTCGCTCCTCCTCCTGGATGCCCGCCGCCGGTGAGGTCTGCCGTGAGCAAAATTCGCACCCGATCATCTGCGCGATCTGCAGCCGGCAGAGCTCCTTGATGCGGTGGGGGACCGTCCCGCCGCGATGGAGCATGTCCCAGTAACGGGCGAACTCGACCGCAACCGCTGGGTTCTGCCCCATCGTGCGGTACCACGACTGGGGCGGGCTCTTGGTCTCCGCCGCCCGCTCGATGACCGCGCGCAAAGTAGGGTCGGAAACCTCATCGGAGCTCAGCTGTGGAACGTTGGGAACGTGCACTTGGGTTGCCATACGACAAATGGTACGGCGCCGCCTGCATCACGTCCAGCGATCTTTCCTGATCCGCCTATCATGATGCGCGATGGAAATTAGGGATCTCCGCGTCCTTGTCGCCGTCGTCGAGACGCGAGGAATGACGCGCGCGTCCGAGCGCCTGCACGTGGTCCAGAGCGCAGTCTCGCAGAGTGTCCAGCGCCTGGAGAGAGAATTGCAGGTGCCTCTCGTGATCCGCCGGCCCGACGGCGTACGACCCACCGAGGCGGGCCTCGCCCTCCTCGAGCACGCCCACCGCATCCTTAGTGAGGCGGACCGCGCTCGCGAGGAGCTGATGGCCTTCGCGGGTGCCGCCCGCGGCACGGTCCGGCTCGGACTGCTGCCCACCGCAGCGCCCCTGGTCCTCGGCCGGCTCCTGGCCCGGCTCGTCGCCGAACATCCAGGCATCAGCCTCCACCTTGAGGAGGCGTTGGCTCCCCAGCTGGTCGACCGCCTAGGAGTTGGCCGGCTGGACGTGATCGTCCTATTCCTCCCCGCCGACGCCAGCCACTTCCCGGTCGTAAAGCTGGGTCGCGTTCCACTGCAGGTGACGCTTCCGGCTGGGACAGGTAGCCGAACGGTCTCGCTGGCGGCGCTCAAGAACGAGACCTGGATCAGCTTCCCGCCCGCCAACCCGGGCCGCGAGTGGCTTCACACCGCCTGCGCCAAAGCGGGCTTCGAGCCGCGGATCAGCCATGAGGTCGAGAACCTGAGCCAGGCCAAGGCGTTCATCGCCGCGGGCTTCGGTCTGGCCCTGATGCCGGCGGCCGCCGCCGAGCCCGAGGTGAGCGCTGGCCTGCTGGAGCTGGCTGAGCCCCGACCCGCAGCGGCCACCGAGCTTGGCTATTTCTACGACCCTCACCAGCCTTCGCGAGCCGTGGCCGCAGTCCGCTCACTGCTCGAGGAGAGCACCGCCGTATAGAGATCGAATGCCGGGACCGGGTAGTTCGTCGCCATCTCGCAGGTATACGCGTCGTCCCCATAGGGCCCGCTCTCGTCGTCTGGCACGCCCTCCAACGGGACCTCCACCGGCGGCGTAGCTGTTGCAAGCGCTGGGCATGCAGCGATGCGCGTATCGATCTCATGACCCGTGGCGCGCACGACCCAACCTGCTAGCGAGGCCGTGCTGACAGCAGCTATTGTCGAGGTGACAGGTTCGGGTGCACGGAACCATGGACCGCCGGCCAAAAGCGTCAACTCATGCAAATTGGGGGACCCATGAACCAGACCGCCGACCAGTACCACCGAAGCGAGGTCCGAGATAGGATACGGATCGACTGGCACGTCCCGATACCGATGGACGACGGCGTAGTGCTGCGAGCCGACGTCTACCGTCCCGACGACGACGGCCGCTATCCGGCCGTGATGAGCTACGGGCCCTACGCCAAGGGCCTTTCCTTCCAGGAGGCGTATGCGCCGCAATGGGAGAAGATGGTGGGCGACCACCCGGATGTCGCGGCGGGCTCGTCCAACAAGTACCAGAACTGGGAGGTCGTCGACCCCGAGAAGTGGGTACCCGAGGGCTACGCGGTGGTCCGCGTCGACTCCCGAGGCACCGGCTGGTCACCCGGCTACATCGACGTCTGGGCGACCCGCGAGGCACGTGACTTCTACGAGTGCATCGAATGGGCCGGGCAGGAGCCGTGGAGCAACGGCAAGGTCGGCCTCGACGGCATCTCTTATTACGCCATCAACCAGTGGCACGTGGCCGGCCTGCAGCCGCCGCATCTGACGGCCATGGTTGCGTGGGAAGGGGCCGCTGACATGTACCGCGACGTCACCTACCACGGAGGCATCCTCTCCGAGTTCTGCGGCAACTGGTACCCGCGCCAGGTCGAGATTGTCCAGTACGGCCTGGGCGAACGCGCCCGCAAGTCGCCTATCACGGGAGAGTCGGTCGCTGGTCCGGTCACTCTCTCGGACGACGAACTGGCACGCAACCGCGCGGATTTCGGCGCAGACATCAAGCGGCACCCCCTCGACGACCAATGGCATCGGGATCGGTCGGCCGACTGGTCGAAGGTCAAGACGCCGTTCCTGTCCGCCGCCAACTGGGGCGGCCAGGGGCTCCATCCGCGTGGGAACTTCGACGCCTTCGCGAAGGCGGCCTCGGATCAGAAGTGGCTCGAGGTCCATGGCGACTCGCACTGGTCGCACTTCTACACCGACTATGGCCGCGGGCTCCAGAAGCGATTCTTCGATCACTTCCTGAAGGGCGAGGACAATGGCTGGCAGCAGCAGGCTCGCGTGATACTCAACGTCCGTCACCCCGGCGAGCGCTTCGTCCAGCGCTCCGAGAGTGAGTGGCCGCTGGCTGGCACTCGCTGGACCTCGTACTTCCTCGACCCTGAGGGTGAGCGCCTCAGCACCGAGGTCCCCGCCAGGGAGTCATCGGTGACGTACAACGCGCTCGGCGAGGGATTGACGTTCTCGACCCCTCCGCTAACGCAGCAGACCGAGATCACCGGCCCCATCACGGCCAAATTGTTCATTGCCGCATCCACGAAGGACGCCGACATCTTCCTCGCGGTGCGCGTCTTCGACCCCAGGGACGACGAGGTCGTCTTCATGGGGGCCCTCGACCCGAACACCCCGATCGCGTTGGGCTGGCTCCGAGCCTCCCACCGGCGTCTCGATCCACACAGGAGCCTCCCTCACCAACCATTCCACTCCCACGACCGCTTGGAGCCCCTCGAGCCCGGCGAGGTCTACGAGCTGGACGTGGAGGTCTGGCCGACGTGCATTGTGGTCCCGTCCGGGTATCGCATCAGCATCACTCTGCGCGGCAAGGATTACGAGTACGGCGGTGAGCTGAGCGAATTCGCCAAGAGCTTCCATTACGCGTCGAGGGGCACCGGTCCCTTCCTCCACAACGACCCCGACGACCGGCCGCCCGACCTCTTCGGCGGTGAGGTGACCCTCTATGCGGGCGGGAGCCGCGCCTCGCATGTGGTGCTCCCGGTAATCCCTCCTGACCGACATGCAGCTTGAGCTGGTCTCAATCGATACCTTGGGGCTCCCGCTGGACGGGGTGTACTACCGACCGGCCGACAGGGCGCCGGCCGGTTCGGCATTGATCTTCCATGGCAACTGCGGCAACTTCTACATGGGTCCGCCGCGCTTCCTACCGCCGCGCCTGGCCAAGCTGGGGCTGGCCTGCCTGACCTTCAACCGGCGCGGTCACGACATCCTGGGCACATGCCTTGGCAGGGAGCCAGTGGGCGGCGCCTTCCAGCTCGCGGCGGAGGCGATCGAGGACAACCGGCTGGCCGCCGAGTTCCTGGCCGCCCAGGGGCACAGTGACCCCATAGTCATCGGACACAGCAACGGCGGCTTGCTGGCGATCCGGCACGTGGCCGATCATCCGGCTACCCCCGCCATGGTGCTGCTCTCCGCGCCCGGTGGTGGCCCTCGGTCCACCTGGGACCTGGCTGAGGCCGGTCTGTTGACCGGCCACCGCACCGATGAACTGGTGGCCGAAGCTGAGCGGCTGGTGGCCGAGGGGCGTCCCGACGCCCTGCTTCAACTTCCGGGGTGGTGGTGGACGATCAGCGCCGCCAGCCTCCTCGACCGCGTGCAGCGGACCCCCGACGCCATCGGCCTGGCCCCCGCCGTGAAGTGCCCCACGCTCTACCTCAAAGGAAGCGGCGAGCCTGAGAAGATGTACCCCGCGCGTGCCTTTCAGGCTGCCGCCGGTGGGCCCTGCGACGTCCTGGATATCGACGGTCTCAACCACTGGTACAACGGCCGTGAGGCGGAGGTGGGGGGATTGGTTGCGAGCTGGCTAGAGAAGACGCTACCGCAGCTGGGACCGCGATCGTGACGCAATGCCGCTGGCACGCTCGAGGAGTGCACGCGGCTGATCCGGGTCGCCCACCAGGAAGCCGCGAAACTCGGCCTCCTTGGACGGTCGCTATCGTCGAGGGTGGCCACCGGCAGGCGCTGGCGAGGATGGACTGCGCGTTTCCGCCGAGTCCGCCGATCGCCGCGGCGAAGGCGGTCGGGGCCGCCCTCTGGCACCGCGACGGCGGCTCATTGAACCGGGTGTCTAGGACCGGCTGCCGTCGCGAGCGGGCCGACCGATTGGTCCGGCTGACCTTGATGTCGGCACTCGGCTCCGTCCTCATCCGCGGGCGGCCACGGTGCTTGGGGCCGTCGGCGTCAGCGGCGCCTCCAGCGAGCAGGATCTGGCCTGTGCCGAGGCCGGCCTGGGGGCGATCGCCTAGCGTGTCCTGCCCCAGGCAGGCGCGGCCTGGAAGGCACCGAACGCTGTTTGGGGCCTGCAGGATCTAGGCGGCCGGCCGCGGCAACAGGCTCGCACCTACCGGGCCAGAAAGAGCGTCGCCCGCAGGTTTTCCCGGCCTTGCGGCTGCGGGAGTCGTCGAATCTCATCAACGACCGAGCGGTTGATGGTGTCGATGTTCGGGTGGTCTATCTCGACGAGGTTGCCGCCTGGGTCGCGCAGGTACATCTGGACGTTCTTGCTGGGTAACTCATAGATGTGGTGGCCGAACGCTTCGCGATCGAAAATGCCCAGCTCCTTGGACTTGGTGTAGGCGGCCTCGAAGTCGTCGACGGTAAGAGCGAGGTGGTGGTAGGCGGGGGCCGGTCCCAGACGCTCGAAAAGGTGCAGTTGCAGCCCACCGACGGATAGCCACTGAACCGGGAAGCCGAAGTTTGGAGTCGGCAGCCTCTCAAGGCCCAGGACCTCGGTGTAGAACCTGACCGAGCCCTCCAGGTCGAGAGCGCTAATGCTGACGTGGTTGAAACCTGTCGCTACCAAATCGCCTTCTCCTCGCTGACTGCTGGCCGCTCTCAGTTTTTCTGTCCCAATCGAGGGCAAGTGGCCCACGGCACCCATTGTCCGGCCGTCGGGCGGGTCGACGCGCACCGCGCTCGTCCACCGTGACCGCAACTTCATTTGGCTGCATGTCCAAGTCGACATTCCGGCGCCAGGTCTCCCGAGAAGGCTGAACGACCGCTGATAGGATTTACCCGAATTATGGCGGTGGCTAAGGACCTGATACTGCAGCCCCTGGCGAACCTGGTCGGGAACCGTTTCGTTTCTCGCGACAGCGCCACGCGGCGCCCCTGGTTCGGCATCAGACTGTTCGACCTGGGGTCGGCCGTCCGGATCCCTACCGGCTGCGCGAGAAGCGCGTCGAGCAGGCCCGCCAGGCGATGGCCGCGGCCGCGCTCGACGCGATACTGCTCTGGAAGGACGAGAACGTCCGCTACCTGACGGGCAAAAGCGCCGTGCTCAATGGGTGCCTGCTGCTGCCTGGACGTGAGCCGATCCTGCTTGCCTCCGGCGGTGAGGTCCAGCGAGCGCGAGTGGCGATGCCGTGGCTGGAGGAGATCCACGCCGTCCCAATCATGGAGGCTGGGGGCTTAGTGCGCGGTGCGGTCGAAGCGACGATCAAGCCGCTGGTCGAAAAGCATGGGCTGCTCGGGTGCCGGCTCGGCCTTGATGAGTGCGGCTTCACGCTGGTACAGGCCTTGGGCGAGCTGCTTACAGACGTCCGACTGGGCGACGGGGACGCGGCAATGCACCAGGCCCGGCTCATCAAGCTGCCCGACGAGATCGCGCTCATGGAGGAGGCTGCCGCAATCGCCGAGGCGGTGACCCAGGCAGCCATCGATGCGTGAGACCGGGTGTTCGCGAGACCGATGTGGTGGCCGAGGCCATGCACGCGCTGTTCCGGCTCGGCGGCGAGATGCCGCATGTCAGCACCCCTTTCGTGGCCTCCGGCGAGCGATAGTAGGCGTGGGCGCAAACGAGCCGCCCTACATTGGCGAGGAGTTGCCGGGGGCGAGACGGTGGTGCTCCATGCCGGCATGACCTTCGCCGCCGAACCCCTGATCTGGGTCCCTGGCGTGCCCGGAGGGGCCGGGGTCCGGCTCGAGCACACGATTCTCGTGACGGACGACGGCGGCCGGGCGCTCACCCGCACCGGCTGGGACGAGCGGCTGCTGCTCCGCGGCTGAGGCTACTCACCCACCGGCACGACAAGGCCCTCGCGTGCCGATCGTCGGATCGCGTCTGTCAGCTGGACGCTGCGAAGACCGTCAAGACCGGACGGGTTTGGTTCCCGGCCCTCGGACACAGCGTGGCTGAAGGCTGCCAACGTCCTCGCGTACGCATCATGGGAGCTGTACTCGCGCTCTGTCTCATCCTCCCCCGAGACGATGCGCATTCGCCCCTCCTGACCGGGTCGCGTCAGCCCCCGGGCGTCGATGCGGCCCCGGGTGCCGTGGATCACCAGGTCGTTCAGCGGTTTAGGCGTCAGCTGGTTGCCATTGGCATAGACGAGCGCGCCGCGAGAGAAGCGCATGAGCACCATGGGCAACCGCTCGAGCTGCTCAGCCCGGCCGCTCTCGAACATGGCCACGACCTCGGTCGGGTCGTCGTCGAACAGGAAGCGGATCAAATCGTAGATGTGCACCGCGATGTTGTTGGTGGCGCCCAGCCCGGCCAGGGCCGCGTCGGTGCGCCAGCCGCCGGGCGGGTCCGAGCCCGGGCTGGCGTCGACCTGGGCCGAGATCACATCGCCGATCCTGCCCTCCGCAATCGCCTGGCGCGCCTCCTGGAAACATCCGTGGTGGCGCGTTTGGAAATTAATTCCGAGCTTCACCCCAGCCTGCTTGCACGCCTGGAGGGCGCGCGCGGCGTCGGCCGCGATTCCCCCCAGGGGCTTATCGCAGAGGACGTGCTTGCCCGCCCGTGCAGCCGCCACCACCTGGTCGGGATGGAGGGTGTTGGGCGTGCAGATGAGTACAGCGTCTACTTGCGGGTTGGCCAGCATCTCCTCGTAGCTGGTACCGGCCGCGGCCGCCCCATGCTTGACGGCGAAGGCTTCGGCCCGTCCCTCGTCGCGGCTCACGACAGCCTCCAACCGGCTGTTTGCGTCGCCCGTGATCGCGGGCGCCATTGCGCTGTCCGCAATCCTGCCGATTCCGATGATTCCCCAGCCGATCGTCATGAAGGACTCCTTGAATTCAGGCGCTGGCGTCGCCCACGGCGGCCATCTAACCTTAGGGCGATGCGAGCAATGGCAGTGACGGCCTACGGCAGTCCCTTGCAGATGTTGGAGCTTCCCCGCCCACAGCCGCCACCGGGCCATGCCCTGATTGAGGTGCTGGCGTGCGGCCTCTGCTTCAGCGACGTGAAGACAATCCGCGGACGCATGCCCTACTCGCCGGGATTGGCCCTTCCCCACGTCGCCGGCCATGAGGTCTCCGGCAGGGTGGTCGAGGTGAACGGCCCCAGCCCGCTCTCGGCCGGCCAGCGCGTGATAATCCACCACCTCTGGGCCTGCCACCGCTGCGCATCGTGCCGGCGGGGCGAGGAGCACCTCTGCACCAACCTCGTCGCCTGGATGGGGTTCACTGAGCCGGGCGGCTTCCAGGAGTATGTGTCGGCGCCGGTCGAGAATGTGCTGCCGGTGCCCGAGCACATCCCACCCGACCAGGCTCCCGCCTTGACCTGCGCGATGGGGACCGCCTACCGGGCTGTTGTGCCGCGGGGCCGCATTCAGCCGGGTGAGCTCGCGGTGGTGCTCGGACTCGGCGGCGTCGGCGTCCACGCCGCCCTGATCGCCCAGGTGGCCGGCGCGCATGTGGTCGGGGTCGACGTTGAGGCCAAGCTGGAGGCGGCGCGCCGGGTCGGCCTTCGAGAGGTGGTGGGGACTGGAGACGTTCAGGAGCATGTGACCGACCTAAGTGGCGGGGATATGGCCGACCTTGTGATCGAAACCACCGGCGTGCCGGCACTGCTGGAGAAGGCTCGGCAGCTTCTGCGCCCAGGCGGTCGGATCGTCGGCGTCGGCTACCACGTGGGCGAGCTGATGGCCATTTCCAGTGACCAGCTGGTGCTGTGGGAGCAATCGGTGCTCGGCTCCCGCTACGCGACCCGCGCCGACATGGAGCACGTGATCCGGCTGGTGGCCGACGGGCTGGTCACGCCAGTGATCGACGAGGTGCTCCCGCTGGCCGAGTTGAACAAGGCGGTGAAGAGACTCGAGCACGGACAAGTCAACGGGCGCCTTGTCCTCGGAGTCGCGGCTCAGAGCAGCGTGTAGCCCCCGTCGACCATGATGGTGGCTCCGGTCACATATGAGGCCTCATCCGATCCCAGGAAGACCGCCGCGCCAACCATCTCGTCCGGCTCGCCGAGCGTCCGATCGGGAGCAGCCGCAGGTTGGCCTCGCGCACCTCCGGCCGCGCGAAGAACTCGCGGTTGCCGGGTGTCAGGGTCGGGCCGGGGCCGAAGGCGTTCACCCGGATGCGATGCCGCGGCGAGGTCGACGGCCATGCTCTTCACAAGCTGGCGGAGGGCGCCCTTGGCGGACGCGTAGTGGGCCAGCCCGGGGCGTGTCACCTCGCTCAGCTGGGAGGACGTGAAGACGATCGCACCCCGGCGGTTGGCCGCCATGTGGCGGGCGAACACGAGACCGCAGTTGAAGGCGGTAGTCAGGTTCCTGTCGAACATCGCGCGCCACGTTTGGGGCGTCATCTCGAGGAAGGGGACCGTCTCGCCCCGGGAGCCGCCGGCGTTTGCGTAGAGCAGGTCGGCGCCCCCCATCCGCGAGCACGCGGCGGCCAGCAAACCCTCCACCGCGGCGATGTCGGCAAGGTCGGCCTTCACGTGCCAGGCGCAGCCCCCCGAGTCGCGCACGAGACAGGCAGTGCTGTCGGCGCCAGGCGCGTCGAGATCGGCGCAGACCACCTCGGCGCCCGCGGCCGCGACTCCCAGCGCAAGCGCGCGTCCGACCCCGCCAGCGGCCGCCCGCCACCACCGCCCGGCGGCCGGCGAGGCGGCCGCTCACCGTCACAGGACTGCGGGTCCGGGCAGGAAGCGGCCCTGGCCGGGCCTGGCCAGCACCTCCCCGCACTCGGCGGCGAGGGTACCCCGGAGATACGTTCGGACCGCACGCCCGCGAAGCGTCCGTCCTGTGAACGGCGACCAGCCCGCCTTTGAGATAACGTCCTCGTCCTTCACCGTCCACTCAAACCCCGGGTCCACGAGGACCAAGTCCGCGTCCGCACCCGGCGCCAGGCTGCCCTTGCCGCCCAACCCGTAGATGCGGGCGGGCGCCTCTGAGTAGATCTCGACCACGCGCTCATAACTGAGCCGGCCACGGGCGGCCCCGTCGAGGAGCACGGAAAAGGTGGTGTCGATCCCGGGCAGGCCGAAATGGACATCCCAGATCGAACCGGCAGCCTTCTGGGCGCGGGTCGAGGGCGCGTGGTCGCTCGATACGTAGTCGATGTCTCCGCCGGCCAGCGCCGCCCACATTGCGACCAGGTCGGCCTCAGCGCGGGCCCGGGCGGGCGGCGTGAACTTGCGCAGCGACCCCTCGGAGAGTGCCTCCCCTTCGAGCAACGTCAGGTACTGAGGGCAGGACTCGATCACCAGGTTCCGGGCCGCAGCCAGGACCATGGGGCTGCTGGCGTGAGCCAAGACCACTCGGGCTCCGCTGGAACCGGCCAGGACGGCGGCCGTCGAGACGGCGACCAACTCAGCCTCCACGCTGCGCCACTCTGGAATCACTCCGCCGTCATGGCGACCCGCCGCCTGCAGACGCGCCTCGGCCGAGGCGGTCAGCGACTCGTCCTCGCAGTGCAGGAGGCAGGTCGCGCCGGCCGCTCGGGCGGTGACCATCAGCTCGCACAGCGCGGCCGCGTCGTGGCCCGGAACGCCGTGGGTGGTACAAGTGAAGGCCTTCAAGAACGCGGCGCCCGCCCGCCAAGCGTCGGCGGCAGCGGGGGCCTCCCCGGGCCAGGCATGCGCCCCCAATGCGAAGTCGGACCGCGCCCGTCCGGTCAGGTACGACACCTTGGCGGCGAGGTCGGCGGCGGTTCTGACGGGGGCCGCGTGAGTATGTTCGATGACGGTAGTCACACCGGAGCGGAGGGCGGCCGCGGTACCGGACGGAAAGTCCTCGCGCTCGAGGTCGGCGGGGTCCATGAAGTGGACGTGTGCGTCGACCATCCCGGGCATCACCAGCAGCCCAGCCGCGTCGAAGCGCTCCCCGGCCGGCCGGAGTTGGGAGGTCACCTCCACCACCCGGCCGCCGCTGAGGTAAACATTGGCCGGCCGGCTGCCAGCGCTTGTGACGAGGGTGCCGCCCTCGATCCCAAGGTCCGCCGCAGCCCCGGTCAAAGCCTCTCCGCGAGCCAGTCGGAAAATTCGGTAGTAGCCATCGTCAGCTGGTCGCTCTGGCAGTGTTGGGCGCCGCCCTCAGCGGAAGTGAAGACCCGCAGGGTCTTGTCGGTCGAACCGCAGGCGGCGAGCAGCCGGTGCGCCACAGCGAGCGGTACCTGCTCGTCGTGCTCGCCATGGAGCAGCAGAAACGGACAGCGCATGCGCTCCACGACGCCCTCCAGGCGAAAATCACGAAGCTTCTCTAGGGCTTCCTCCACGGTGTCGACGCCGAGCACCCAGGAGATGTGGTGGCCGGGCACCGACAGGGAGCCGCTGAAGTTGGCGGCGACCCTCTCGGCCCAGGTCGCCTGATAATCCCAGATCGCTCCCCAGGCGACGCAGGCCTTGAAACGCTGCTCCAGTGACGCACAGCGGGCGGCGTAGTAGCCGCCCAGGCTGATCGCCAGCACGCCCACCCGTGACGCGTCGACGTCCGGCCGGGCCTCGAGGAAATCCAGGGCGGCCCCGCCCGCCACCTCGTAATCCAACCTGAGCGGGAGGCCGCGGAAGCGAATGCTCTCGCCGTTGCCCGGTCCGTCCACCAAGAGGCTGCTCACACCACGCCGGGCGAGCTCGGCGGCGCCTCGCAGGAAGCACATCTCCTTCGTGATGTCGAGGCCGTCGAAGTAAACGACGCAGGGCGGCCGGTCGCCACCGCCCTCGGCGTGGACCAGGTAGGCGGGCAACGACCCCGACCCGAACGGCACCTCGACGGCCTCCACTTGGGGACCGTCGGAGAGCTCCGCAAAGCGGTGGAAGGCGGCCACCGAATCGCGGTAGCACGCGAGGGCGACCTCGTCCTTGGGGGTGCGGAACCGCTCGCCAATCTGGAGGTAGGCGCACGCGCGGACGTAGGCGGCGGAGGCGGTCAGCCGGCGGCCGCAGCGCTCAGCCGTGACGGCGCGCTCGACGAGCCGATTCCCCAGCTCACGCCAGGTCTCGAACCAGGCCTCGTCGTCACCGACCCGGTCGCGCAGACTCCGGCCGGCCTGGTCGGCCTCACCGAGATCCGAGCCGCCGTAAGGGGCGGCGCCGAGCACCAGGCTCATGGCGGCGGACCACCTGTAGTCCTGCGGGAAGTAGGCGAACCAGTCGCCGAATTTTGGCCGGCTCACCCGGCGACGAAGGCTGTCCTGGCGGCCTCGACCTTCTGCTCGAACTCCTGCAACGAGAGCACCCAGCCCAGGCAGCGGGCGATGTTCTGTAGACCGAAATGGTGGAGGTCGTCGCCGTACATCGAGTGGACACCCTCAGCGACGACGATGGTGCGGAGGTCGCGATTGAGGGACTCGAAGGCGGCACACATGACGCAGGTGTTGGTGTTGATGCCGACGAGCACCACAGTGTCGACTCCGAGCTCATGCAGCGTGAGCTCGAAATCTGTGTCGCGGTAGATGGAGAGGCGGCGCTTGGTGTTGATGACGATGTCGCCCGCAGCCGGCCCGAGTTCAGGCATCAGCTGAGTCTGGAGGGAGCCGACGATGTTGTGCCGGCTGATGGTGCTCTCAAGTTCGGGGGTGAGCTGCTGTCTGGCTCCTTCGACCGCTGCCCAGAACGGGTTTCGCATCGGCTCCGAAGTGCCATCCGGGAGCACCCGGTTCTGGAGGATCACGTGCACCACCGGCATCCCCGCCGCCCGCGCCGTCTCGAGCAGGCGGGCCACCGACGCCACCACTGCTCGCGCCACCTCTGGCGCCACCGGCATCGTCGCCACCTCGGGGTCCAGGTGACCACGGTGGCAGTCGATGGTGACCACTGCTGTTCGCGCGGGCACCAGCGCGAGCCCGGCGTTGAGCGCTGCAGTCATCTGACTGCGGTCAACTGGGGCAGGGGCTTGGCCATTGTTCATCAGCGTGTCTCCTGCTAACTCGCTCGCAAGAAAGATGGGGTCAGACGTTGACCGAGGCCATCTGGGCCTCTGCGTAGCGCGTGCCGGCGCCCGAGCCTACTGGCAGGTCGCGGTCCAGTTTCGCCAGGTCGGCGGGCGAGAGCTCGACGTCGGCTGCGGCCAGGTTCTGCTCCAAGTAGCGCCGGCGCTTGGTGCCCGGGATCGGGACCAGGTCGTCGCCTTGGGCCAATATCCACGCCAACGCCAGCTGGGCGGGAGTGCAGCCCTTCTCCTGCGCCATCGCCTGCAGGCGCCTGACCCGCTCCAGGTTGCGCTCCAGGTTCTCGCCCTGGAAACGGGGATGGTTGCGCCGGTTGTCGCTGGGCTCGAGCTTGTCGAAGCTCGTGACCTGGCCGGTCAGCAGCCCTCGCCCGAGAGGCGAGTACGGCACATAGCTTAGGCCGAACTTGCGGCAGGTCGGCAGCAGATCGGCCTCCGGCTCCCGGTACCAGAGCGAGTACTCAGTCTGAAGGGCCGCGATTGGGTGGACACCAGCCGCCTTGCGGACGTTTTCGGGTCCGGCCTCCGAGAGCCCGAGGTGGCGAACCTTGCCCTGCTCGATCAGCCGCGCCATGGCGCCGACGGTCTCCTCGATAGGGACCGTCCGGTCCACTCGGTGCTGGTAGTACAGGTCGATCACGTCGACTTGGAGGCGGCGCAGGCTAGCCTCGCACGCCTCGGCCACGTAGTCGGGCCGACCGTTCACCCCAATAGGGCGGCCGTCAGGACCTACTACCTGGCCGAACTTGGTCGCGAGGACGACCTTGTCACGGATGCCCTTCAGCGCCCGCCCGACGAGCTCCTCGTTATGGCCCGCGCCGTACATGTCAGAGGTGTCGATGAAGTCGACCCCCAGCTCCACCGCCCTTCGGATGGTGGCCTCCGCCTCCGCCTCATCGGGCGCGCCGTATACACCCGACATCCCCATGCAGCCGAGGCCGATCTCAGCCACCCAAGGACCGCTCTTGCCGAGCTGCCGCCTTTCCATCCTTAAACCCCCAGGTGCATTCGTCTCACGTCTTCCGCCTGCTCGAGGTCGGCGGCGCTGCCACTCCAGACAACGACGCCCTTGGACAGGATATGAATGTAGTCGCCGGAATCGACCCCAAGCCGGTAGTTCTGCTCCACTAGGAAGATCGACAACTTCTGATCCCTCAGCAGCCGGATGACCTCGCCCACCCTCTGAACGATCACCGGGGCCAGGCCCTCGGAGGGCTCGTCCATCAGGATCAGCTGTGGATTGGTCATCAGAGCGCGGCCGATGGCCAGCATCTGCTGCTCGCCGCCGGAGAGCTGGCCGGCACCGTTGCGGCGCCGCTCCTTCAGGTTCGGAAAGAAATCGTAGATTCGCTCCAGCGTCCAGGGCTCGCCCTGGCCGTCGGGGTTCTTGCGAGCTCCCAGCGTCATGTTCTCCTCGACCGAGAGGGAGGGGAAGACATGGCGGCCCTGCGGGACCAGAGCGAGGCCGAGGCGCGCTATCTGGTTCGGTTCCAGCCGGTTCAGCACGGTGCCGTCGAAGCGGATCTCTCCGGACGCCACCGGGTTCAGTCCCATGAGGGTGCGGATCATCGTGGTCTTGCCCATGCCGTTGCGACCCAGCACCGTAGTGCAGGCTGCGTCGGGTACCTGCATGGTCACGCCCTGCAGCACGTAGGACTGCCCGCGGTAGGCCTCAAGCTTTTCGACGTCGAGCATCAGCCGCCGGACCCCAGGTAGATCTCGCGGACGCGCTCGTCGGATTGGATGGACGCCGTTTTGCCGGCCGCCACAACCTTGCCGAAGTGGAGCACGTGAATGCTTTCGACGACGTCGCGGACAAGCTCCATGTCGTGCTCAATCATGACGAGGGTTAGGTCCTGAGGCAGCCCTTTCAGCAGGGCTCGCATGCCGACGCGCTCGCCCGGCGAGAGCCCCGCGCCCGGCTCGTCCAGCAGCAGAAGGCTTGGCTTCAGGGCGATCGCCAAGGCGACCTCCAGCTGACGGAGCTCGCCGTGCGAGAGGTCCGAGGCCAGGTTGTTCAGTCGGTCCTTCAGATCAAAGCGCTCAGCCAACTCCTGGACATCGTCAGCCTGCGCCTGGTAGGACTTCCAGGAGCGCAGCATGGAAAACTTGGCCTTCTTGAGGCCGTTTACCGCCAGCGTTAGGTTCTCGCGCACTGTCAGCGTCCCGAATGTGCGGGTGATCTGGTAGGTCCGCCCGAGGCCCATCTCGACGCGGTGGCGCGGTGACAGCTTCGTGATGTCCTTGCCGAAGAGGTCGATCCGCCCCTCGCTGGCGCCGAGCTCGCCGCTGATAACGTTGAACAGCGTGGTCTTGCCGGCGCCGTTCGGCCCGATGATCCCGTGCCGGGCGCCAGGGGCCACATCGAGAGTGACCTGAGAGACCGCCGTCACTCCCCCGAATCGCCGGCTGACGCCGGCCAAGCGGAGTGCAGCTGGGCCAGCGCCGTCGGTGGTGCGCTTGGGCGCCGTCACCTCCGCAGCGGGATGCGGCTTGTCCCCGGCCGCCTCACTGACCTCCTTCGGTCGCTAGTGTCTCGAGGGTGGCCACGCTGGCGGGTCCAACCGGCGGCTCGGCCCCGTAGTGGACCGCGAGCCGGCGGACCGCTGACCGCAGTCCGCCCCATAGCCCCGTCCGGGCGAAGAGGACAGTGACCACGAAGATGATCCCCAACAACGTGACCCAGCGACCGATATAGATGCTGACGAACTGCTGCATCAGGACTATCACTATGGCGCCCAGCACGGGGCCCCAGAGTGTCCCCAGGCCGCCGACGACGGCCATCTGAACAACCGTGCCATTGTGGTTGAAGTCGATCATCGTCGGGCTGACGTAGAGGTTGAAGAAGGCGAATAGGATGCCCGCCACGCCGCCGAAGACGGCTGAGATGGTGAAGGCGAGGTACTTGTGCAGGACCACGTTGTAGCCGAGCGTGCGCATGCGCGCTTCGTTGTCCTTAATCCCTTGCAACGAGAGCCCGAACGGCGAGTGGACTATTGCCCATAGAATGGCAGCGCAGGCCATGACGATGGCGAGAACGAAGTAGTAGAACGCCCCGTTATCGGTAAGGTCTATCGGCCCTAGTGAAGGCCTGCCCGCCACCGGCAGGCCATTATCGCCGCCGCTCACCGCCACCCAGCGGAACGCCAGGCCCCAGACCAGCTGGCCGAGCGCGAGCGTGAGGATGACAAAGGTGATCTCCTTCACGCGCACTGCGACCAGCCCAAAGACTGCGGCGGTGACGGCCACCGCCCCTAGCGCCAAGCCGATGGCCGGGTACACGTCAAGTCCGTGGCTCAGCCCGAAGGCAACGCCGTAAGCGCCGACGCCGAGGAACGAGGCGTGGCCGAGTGACACCAGACCGGTGTAGCCGGCCAGCAAGTCGAGGCTCATGGCGAGCAGACCGTAGATGAGGACGCTGAGACCGAGGGAGACGTAGAAGCTGGAGCCGAGTTGGGGAATCGCGAGGCAGATCAGGACGACTACGACCAGCCCGCCGATCTGAGCGGCTCGGCCATGGCGGGAGACTAGGCGGACGAGGCTGCCCATCAGTTCCCCGCCTTGCCGAACAGGCCCTGCGGACGCCAGAGCAGGATCAGCACCATCGGCGCGAACAGCGAGAAGTAGGCCAGGTCCGGGAAATAGGCCTTGCCGTAATTGTCGAGAAGTCCGACCACCAGACTGCCGACGACGGCACCCTTGAGCGACCCCAGCCCGCCGACGATCACCACCACCAGCGCGAAGGTGAGGATCTCTGAGTCAGCGCCCGGGTAGAGGGTCAGCAGACTGGCTCCAAGTACGCCGGCGAGGCCAGCCAATACGGTGCCCAGGATGAAGACGGCGGTAAAGAGTCGATTGATGTCGATGCCCAGCGCGCTCACCATCTCACGATTGTCCACGCCGGCTCGGATCATCGCACCCGCGCGGGTCCGGCCGAGCAGGAGGTAGAGCATCAGAGCCACGAGCACTGCCACGCCGAGGATCAGGAAGCGGCTGTTGGGATAGGTGATGCGACCGAGCTGGCTCGATTGGTCGAGGATGCCGGGCATGTGCACCGAAACCGGGTTACCGCCAAAGGCGGCCAGCGCCAGGTCACCCATGATGAAGGCAACGCCCATGGTTAGCAGGAGCTCGGGGATGGGCCGACCACGGAGGCTGCGCAGCAACCCACGCTCGAGCAGGACACCGAAGACCGCCATGCTGGCCATCCCGGCGATCAGCGCCAGAGCGAAGTTATGCGTCGCCTGCATGGTGATGTAACCGAAATAGCCTCCGAGCAGGTAAGTGGCGCCATGAGTGAGGTTGACAATGCGCATGAGCCCGAAGATGAGGGTGAAACCGCTGCCCAGCAGGAACAGGAGGCCGGCGTAGGTGATGCCGTTGAGGCTCTGCTGGATGAAGTTCTGCACGCTAAGCTCCCTTCCTTGGACTCCGAGGTCGCCGCGCTCCCCGCTCGCTACGAGGGCAAACACTAGCCGCCCGTGAGGCTAGCGTCAAACCCCACACTGCCTCGATAGCATAGCCGCGTGAGGGCACTGCGGATCGATACGTGGGGCGACCGGCCAGTCCTGCGGGAGCAATCGACACCCGAGCCCAGGCCAGGGGAGGTGCTCGTGGCCGTCGAGGCCTGTGGGGTCGGGCTGACGGTCCTGAACTGTATTGACGGGCACCTCGGCGCCGAGCCGGGAAACCTGCCCCGCACTCCCGGCCACGAGCTGATCGGGACGGTCCTTGCCGTGGGCGTTGGGGTTCCCGCCGAGCGCATCGGTGAGCGCGTGGCGGCCTACTTCTATCTTTTCTGCGGCCGCTGCCCGGCCTGCCTCGCCGGTCTCGAGGATCGCTGCACCCGGAACGCGGGGTTCGTCGGCGTGGACCGCGACGGCGGGTACGGGGAGATGACCACACTCCCGGCGCGGAACACGATCCCCATAGGCGGCCTCGACCCGGTCAGCGCAACGGTGGTCCCTGACGCGGTCGCCACGCCCGTCCACGTGGCCCGGCGTGCTGGGATCGCACCCGACACCCGGGTGGCGGTGATCGCCGCCGGCGGCGGTGTCGGCATGCACATGGTGCAGGTGGCCAGGGTCTATGGCGGCGAGGTAGTGGGCCTCGACATCGACGCGGCCAAGCTGGCCTACCTGGCCGACGAGCTCGGCATCGAGGGGACCGATTCGAGCGACTTCCAGTCCGTGGCGCTGCCTGCGCACTGGAGAGGCTCGATCGACGTCGTGGTCGACCTCCTGGGCACCGCTGTCAGCCTGGACTGGTCCCTGCGAACACTGGGCATCGGGGGCCGCCTAGTGACGCTGACCACGTTCCCCGGTGTGGAGACCGCAGTGAGCCCCCGCGAGATGGTTTTCCGCGAACTCAGCCTCCTCGGCTCGCGCTACGCCACCCGTGAAGAGGTCGGGCTGGCGGCAACCCTGGTTTCGACCGGCCGCGTGCGGCCGGTGATCGGCCGGCAGGTCGGCCCGGAGGAGGTGCTGTCGGTCCACGAAGACCTTCGGGCCGGCCGTCTGCTGGGCCGGGGCGCACTCGTCTGGCAACGTCCAGGATGACATACTTAGCAGCGGCTGTTTCGGCTGAAGTAACGTCAGGCGCCACGCGGAAATGGGAGACGGGATGACTGACTACTCAACTACACCGACGGGTAAAGGGATGGACCTTTCCTTTCTCGACAAACCGCACGAGTGGGATCCACGGCGCACGTATAGCACGACCGGCACCGACTGGCAGGCGAGGGTGGACTTCGATCGGCTACGCCGCGATCGGCTGACGCGCGCCCGGATGATGATGGAGAAATTCGATCTGGGCGCGATCGTCTGCTTCGTCGGCGAGAACGTTCGCTATATCACGAGCGTCTATCAGGGCAACTGGAAGAACAACATCTTCATCCGTTACTGCGTGCTGCCGCGGGGGGGCGATCCTGTCCTGTTCGAGACGGCCGGCTCGGACATGGAGTGCGCCAAGATCGACGCTCCCTGGCTAAATGGCAACGTCCGCCCCGCCATCACGTGGAAGTGGGCAGAGACGGCGGAGACCATGATGGCCGACCGCATGGTGGCTTCGATCTACCGCGTGCTGGAGGAGCACAAGGTGACCAAGGAGAAGATCGCGGTCGACATGATGGATCCGTCTGCCAGTGCCGCCTTCGAACGCGCGGGACTGAATATCGTCAGCGCCGGACCAGCCATGTCGAGAGCCCGCGTCGTTAAGACGCCGGACGAGATCGAGTGCCTGAAGATCTCCTCGGCGATCGGGGACACCTCGTTTTGGAAGATCGAGCACGAGTGGCTAAAGCCTGGCGTGACCGAAGCCCACATCACTGCCAAGGTCAACGAGTACCTCTATGAGAAGGGCTTCGACTTCGTCTACGACATCATCGTCGCCTCAGGTGGCAACACCAGCCCCTACCGCCGGTGGCACACTGACAAGACGATCCGCCTCGGCGACCTGGTGATAATCGACCAGAACGCGATCGGCCCGGGCGGCTACTTCGTGGACTTCGTGCGCTGCTTCAAGGTCGGCGGCAACCTTTCGCCGCGCGAGAAGGATCTCTATAAGGAGTGCCACGAATCGATGTATGCGGCGATCGAGCAGATGAGGGCCGGCAACACTACGCGGGACGTAGCGGAAAAGTTGCCCGTATACGACGACGACGAGTACGGCACGGTGACGCTACAGCAGTTCGCCCACTCCATTGGGCTCTCGCTATACGAGGGCATGTGGATCTCGCGGGCGTACTCACTGCAGTACCCGGTGGAGCTCGAGGAAGGGATGTACTTCGCGGCCGAGACCTTCGCCGGTCACCCTGGCCTGGAGCAGACGGTCCGGCTGGAGGAGAACTTGCTGGTCACCAAGGACGGGCCCATCCTCTTCACCAAGTATCCGTTCTACGACGAGGCCCTCTGAGCAGACCGAGCCGATGAGGGTTCTGGTCACGGACCAGGTGTTCGGCGGGATTGAGATCGAGCGATCGATACTCGAGCCCGCCGGCGTGACCCTGGTAGAGGCTCCATCTGCCGACGAAGCTACGCTCGCGCGCCTGGCCAAGGGTAGCGTCGGCCTGCTCGTGTGCTACGCCCCCATCACCGACGCCGTTCTGGAGGCGGCGGCGCCCGACTGCCGGGTGGTCGCCCGGTACGGCATCGGCTACGACAACGTACCAGTGGCGACCGCCACCCGTTTAGGCATGACGGTGACCAACGTCCCCGACTACTGCCTGGACGAGGTCGCCGATCACACCATGGCCTTGCTGCTGGCTGCGGCTCGCCGCATCGTCGATCTGTCGAGCGCGGTGCGGGCTGGCCAGTGGTCGGTGCCCAAGTCCGGCATCCACCGGCTGCGTGGGCGCCGGCTGGCGCTGCTCGGTTTGGGCAGGATCGGGGGCCGGGTCGCCGAGCGGGCCGCAGCGTTCGGCCTCGATGTGGTCTTCTTCGACCCCTTTCTGAGCCGGATCGCGGCGGCCCCGGCCCGTCGGGTCGAGACCCTTGACGAGGCGATCGGCGAGGCGGACTTCATCAGCCTTCACGCCCCGCTCAACGCCGGGAATCGGGGGCTAATCGGGCCGGCTAGCATCGCCCTGATGCGGCGCGCGCCGCTGATCATCAATACTGCCCGCGGCGGTTTGGTCGATCTCGCTGCCGTCCGCGAGGCGCTGGACTCGGGCCGCGTCGGCGGCGTGGCGCTCGACGTGACCGACCCTGAGCCGCTTCCTGGCGATCACCCACTGCGCCAACACCCGCTTGCGCTGATCACACCGCACGCCTCCTTCTACTCCGCGGAGGCCCAGGACGATCTCCAGCGGCGGGCAGCCGAGGAGATCCTGCGCAGCATCCGAGGAGAGTCCCCCCGCTGCCCGGTCAACCCGGAAGTTCTCCAAGGCAGGGAGTTGAGGGCAGATGGCTGAGACAGCGATCGAGATGGTTCCCACCTACCCCGACTTGGCCGGTAAGGTCGCGGTCGTCACGGGTGGCTCTAAGGGCATCGGTTCCGCGACCTGCAGGCTGCTCGCGGCCAACTGCGTAAGAGTGGCGGTTGTGGGCCGCGACCAGGGCGCGATCGATAAGGTCGTGCAGTCGATCACGTCCGAGACCGCGCCCGCGATCGGCGTCAGCGCCGACATGGTCAGCTACGAGGACACCGAACGCATGCGGCAGCAAGTGGAAGCCGAGCTCGGGCCGGTGGACATCCTGGTCCCTTTCGCGGGCGGTTTCGGCCGCCACACCCCGATCCAGGACATCACCGAGGAGGAGTGGCGGTTCGTCATCGACTCCAACCTCACCTCGACCTTCTTCACCTGCAAGTCGTTCCTGCCCGGGATGATGGAGCGGCGGCGGGGCTCCGTCATCACGATGGCCTCAAACGCCGCTCGGATCCTGGATATCCCGCTCACCGCCTCGTACGCGGCGGCCAAGGCTGGAATCGTGATGTTCACGCGCCACGTCGCCAAGGAGGTCGGGCCGCACGGCGTTCGCGTCAACTGCGTGGCGCCCGCCACCACCATGTCAGAACGCGTGGAGCGCCTACTGAGTGCGGAAAGGATCCAGGAGCTTGCCGAGCTCGCCCCGCTGAAGCGGTTTGGTCAGCCGGAGGACACCGCCCTCGCCACCCTCTTTCTTGCCTCGGACGCATCGTCGTGGATCACCGGGATCACGATCGACGTGGCGGGGGGGCGGGTCATGCTTTGAGGGCCGCGGTACTCCGTGCCTTCAGGCAGCCCCTGGAACTGACCGAGGTGCCGGCCCCGGAGCTCCGCAACGGCGATGTGCTGGTCGAGGTGCGCGCGGTCGGGCTCTGCGGCACCGATCTCAAGATCACGGGCGGCCTATTTGCGGACACCCCCCTTCCGCTCATCCCCGGCCACGAGGTGGCCGGCGTGGTCGTCGCGGGAACCGAACAGGTTGCGGAAGGCACCCGGGTGGCCTGCTACATCTACGACCCATGTGGGAAGTGCGCACGCTGCCTGGGCGGCCAGCCCACCCTGTGCCCGAGCTCCCGGCGCATCGGCTTTGATCACGCCGGCGGGCTAGCCCGCTTCCTGCGTATGCGCGCGTGCAACGTGCTGCCGATGTCGGAGGGCGTCCCTTTCGAGCACGCGGCCGTGGCCATGGACGCTGTCATGTCGCCCTGGCGGGCTCTGGTGGTGCGGGCGCAACTGCAGGCAGGCGAGCGCCTGGTGATCGCGGGCGCTGGCGGGCTGGGGCTCAACGGGCTGCAGATCGCTCGGGGGCTAGGGGCGGCGGTGGCGGTCATCGACCCCCATCACGACCACCGTGGCGCCGCCATCGAGCTGGGCGCTGAGCTGGCGGTGACCGGAGAGGAGACCGCGAGGGTGAGCGACTGGTCGAGGGGCGGCGCCGATGTCGCCTTCGAGGCGTCGGGGACGCGCAGCGGGTTCGACGCCCTGCTGGCCAGTGTGAGGCCCGGAGCGCGCCTGATCACCAATGGGTACCGGCCGGGCGTGGAGTACGGTGTCGACTCCTCGGTGCTTGCGCTGCAGGAGCTCACGATAATGGGCTCGCGGGCTGGGAGCCGGGAGGATGCCCGGCACGCGCTCTTGGCGGTTGAGGAGGGAATGGTCAAGCCACTGATCTCCCAAATCCTGCCGCTGGCGGAAGTGAATTGGGCACTCGACCAAGTACGCGCGGGCGAGGCCCTCGGACGCGTGGTCGTCAACCCCTAAGAGAGGAGAAGAGCGGGATGGCCGTCACCAATGACACCCGGCTCGGCACCCCGAGCCCCCACTTCGGACTCACACCAGAGATCGCGGAACTGCGCGCTCATGCGAGGACCTTTGCGATCGACAAGCTCAGGCCGAGGGCCGCCGAGTTCGAGTGGAAGGGCGGAATTCGGGACCGCGTCGACTGGGACCTCGTCGAGGAGGTCTCCAGCTTCGGCTGGCGGACGTACGGCCTCTCTCGTGAGGACGGAGGAGCTGGCGGGAGCGTGCTGGGGATCTGCGTCCTGATCGAGGAACTCGCCTTTGGCGACATGGGGTTTGCGGTGATCATCGACCAGACCCTGAAGGTCCAGCGCATCATCGCCCGCAGCGCTCAGGGACAGGTGCGCAGCCACTTCCTGAAGCGCTTTCTGGCGGAACCGCGGAACGTTCTGGCCATTTGCTTCACGGAGCCCGACACCTCCTCCGACTACGTCGTCCCGCGCTCCGACTTCCGTTTCCAGTCCAGCGCTGTCCTGCGTGAGGACGGCAACTGGATCCTGAACGGCTATAAGCAGTACATCTCGAACGGCGCCGACGCCGGCTTCTACCTGGTCTGGGCGTGCACCGACCCAGACCAGCCGGCCAACCTCGGCACCAGCGGTTTCCTGCTTGAACCCGGCATGCCGGGTTTTGAGGTCGAGAAGGTGCATGAAAAGATCGCGCAGAGGACGATCAATAACGCGGCCATGCGCTTTACGGACGTGGTCATCGAGCCGTGGCGGCTGGTCGGGCCACCGCACATGGGTTACGGCAGCGTGAAGGACGTTCTCAAGGAGAGCGCCATCGAGGCGGGCGCGACCACCCTCGGCACCGCACGCGCCGCTTACGAGATGGCGTTCGCCCATGCCCAGCAGCGGGTGCAGGGTGGCAGGCCGCTCATCGAGCATGCCAACATCGCCTGTCGGCTAGCCGAGATGTACTCGGAGTTGGAGGCTGCGCGCAGCCTGATCTGGCGAGCCGCCTGGGCAGTGGAGCACGATCCGGACTACGACTACGCGATGGGCAGCGCGGCCAAGACGGTGGCCGCTGAAGTCGCCGTGCGCACCTGCCTCTCGGCGATGGAGATCCACGGCGGCCTGTCGATCATGTACCAGGATTGCCAGGTCGAGAAGTGCCTTCGCGATTGCGTGTCCTTCCTGCACTCGGACGGTGCCCAGGACTCGCACCGCCTCCGCATCACCAACATCCTGAGAGAGGCCCAGCCATGAAGATCGACGTACACAACCACGCCATCCCTGATGCCGCCCTGGAGCTGCTGCGGTCGGATCCCGCCTACCGCACCCAGATCGACGGCGACAGGATCAGCGGTGGCAACCACGTCAACTTCACGCTCATGGCGTCCTTCCGGGATCCCGACGCAAAGCTGGCCGAGCTTGAGTCGAAGCGCCTCGAGGCGGCCGTCGTCTCGGTGGCCCCACCGCTCTTCTTCTACGAGGTTGGCCCCGAAGCGGGGGAGGCAATCGCCAAGGCCACGAATCAGGGACTCCGGGAGTTCGCGGCGGCGCACCCCGACCACTATCGCTGGATGGCGCACGTTCCCATGGCAGACCCCGGTCGCGCCGCTGCCGTGCTTGAGGAGGCGATCGGCGCCGGGGCGGTCGGGGTCGAGATCGGCACCTCGGTCGCAGGCCGGCGGCTGGACGAGCCCGAGTTCGAGCCCTTCTGGGCGGCGGCCGAGCGGCTGCAGACTCCGGTCATGCTGCACCCCGCCTACAACGAGCCCCACCGCGGGCTCGACCAGTTCTACCTGCAGAACGTCATCGGAAACCAGCTCGAGACAACCACCGCAATCGAACGCCTGATCGCCTCTGGGCTCCTCGGCAGGCACCCGCGCCTCAAGGTCGTCCTGGTCCACGCCGGCGGCTACTACCCCTTCCAAGCGGGCCGGCTGCGCCACGCGACCACGGTCCGGCCGGAGCTGGAGTCGGCGCCAGCCGACCCCTGGAGCTTCCGCGGCCAGGTCGTCGTGGACACCATCACCCACGACCGGGACGCCCTCGCCTACCTCGTCTCCCGGATGGGCGCGGAGAACGTCGTGTTGGGGACCGACCTGCCGTTCGACATGGCGCCCCCGCAGCCGGTCAACGAGCTCGATCAAGCGCTCGACGCCGCAACTGCCCGCACCATTGCCGAAGACAATCCTGCCCGCCTCTACCGTTTCGTTGACTGACGCAGGCCGGGCGCTGGCAGGCCGGGTGGCAGTCGTCACTGGCGGGAACCGCGGCATCGGCCGGGGAATCGCCCTGGCCATGGCCAAGGCGGGCGCCGCGGTCGCCATCTCGGCGCGAAATATCGAAAGCCTGGAGGGGGTGGCGCGGGAGGTCCGTGCGCTCGGCGCTGAATGCATCGCCACCGCCTGCGACGTCGCTGACGAGGCGTCCGTGGCCGCCATGGGGACCACTGTGATGAAGCGCTTCGGGCGGGTGGACGTGATGGTCGCCAACGCAGGGGTGGCGGGACCCACCCGGCCGATGCAGGACCTAAGCCTGGCGGAGTGGCGGGAGTGCATCGCCATCGACCTTGACGGGGTGTTCCTTACCTTCCGCTGCTTCATTCCAACCATGATCGAGGCGGGCACTGGCAGCCTGATCGCAATCTCCTCCATCACCGGCAAGCGCCCGCTGGCGGGGCGGGCCCCCTACGCCGCCGCCAAGATGGCCGTCATCGGCCTCTGTCGCACGCTCGCAGCCGACCTTGGCCCGCAGGGCGTTCGTGTCAACGCGGTCTGCCCAGGTGCGGTCGCGGGCCCCCGCATCGAGGACGTCGTGCGCAACCAGGCGCGGATAAAGGGTATCTCCGAGGGCGAGGCCCTGCGGCAGTTCACCGATCCGACGCCGCTGCGCCGGCTGGTGGAGCCCGACGAGGTCGGACACACCTGCGTCTTCCTCGCCTCCGACGCCGCATCCGGCATCACCGGCGAGGACATAAACGTCTCGGCCGGACTGGTGATGTACTGAATCAGTGAAGGAGCCAAACCTGAAGTGACGCCCAACGAGCCCAAGGCCTACACAGACCTGGTCGAGATCACCTTCTTCGGCAAACGACTAAAGGTGCTCGATCTGAGCCGCGAGATTTCGCCGGACATACCCGTCTATCCGGGCCATATGAAGGTGGCGATCTGGACGCACATGAGCCACGAGGAGTCCCACCTCCGGATGGGTGACAGCCCCTTCCGAGGGTATGCGGTGAAGGGCATTTCGCTCTGCGACCACGACTCGACCCATATGGACGCTATCTACCACTTCAACCCCGACCGGCCCGACCTAACGATCGAGAAATTCGCCATCGAGAACTCGTTCACCGAGGCGGTCTGGATCGACGTCTCGGACGCCGCCCCAAAGACCAGCATCACACGCGAGCGCGTTCGCCGCGCAATGGACGCGGCCGGCCTCGACGAGCTGCCCAAGGGCGGCAGCCTCCTCTACTACACGGGCGCAGCCACCAAGTGGAGCGACCACCTGGCCTACGTCAGTGAGTACGCCGGCCTTGACGCTGAGGCCTCGCGCTTCATCCTCGACCAGGGGGTCGTGAACATCCTCACGGACGCAGTCTCGACCGACAACCCCACCGACCTCGGCTACCCCAACCACACCGCCTGCGCGGAGTACCTCATCAATCACACCGAGGTGGTCAACAACATCGATCGCATCCCTATGCACAAGGGCTTCAGCCTGATGGTCATCCCCCTTCGGCTGGTCGGCTGCACGGGTTCGCCGGTCCGCGTGTTCGCGGCTTGGGAACCCTGACATGGATGGGTGCATCATTGATCTAACCGTGCCGGTCGGCGCCGCGACCAAGAGCCCACCCTCCACCGACATGCGCGTAGAGTTCGAACGCCACCGAAGGGGCCCCGGCTTCTGGCAGGTCACCTCGGTCCGGCAGAGTCTTCACACCGGCAGCCACGTCGACTCGGGCCTCCACTGCTACGAGGATGGCGGCACCACCGACGGAATCACCCTCGACCAGGTCTGTGGCGAGGCGGTCATTTTTGACCTGGGCGAACTCGCGCCCTCGACCCAGATCACGCGAGAAATGCTGCGCAAGTTCGACCCCGGGGTTCGCCCGGGCCAGATTGCTGTGGTGCGCACGGCTTGGACTGACCGGGCATGGGGCGACTTTCCCCGCTTTTTTGTGGAGTCGCCCTACCTCGCCGTCGAGGCCGCCGAGTTCCTAGCCTCGCTCCAACCGAAGGCCGTCTGCTTCGACTTCTTCGAGGAGTACTCAGCTCGCCTACCGGAGTTCGGCTCGGAGGACTTCAGGGTGCACAAAGCGTTCCTCGGCAAGGAGATCGTGATCATCGAACAGGCCACCGGTCTCGGCCAGCTGGTCGGCAAGCGGTTCGACTTCTTCGCACCTTTCTACAAGCTGGTCGACGTCGAGGGGGCTCCCGCGCGCATCTTCGCCGTCGTGCACGACTGATCTAGACGGCTGGCACCCCCCGATTCACCACCAGCGATCGATTGTCGCCGTGCAGATCTCGGCGGGATCCACGTGGACGTCGACGACCGCCGGCCCGCTGGCCTCCAGCGCGCGCGCAAGGGCGGGGGCTATTTCCGAGGGCCGGCTCACAGTCTCGCCTTGGGCCCCAAAGAGCTCGGCCACTGCCGCGAAGTCCGGGTTGCCGAATTCCGATCCGATCAGCCGGTTGCCGAACTTAGTCTGCTGGCGGATCTTGATGTTGCCGTAGCCGAAGTTGTTCACCACGACGGCGACGACGCCGATCTTCTCCCGGACGCAGGTCTCGAGGTCCTGCATCGTCATCGCGAAGCCGCCGTCACCGGCCACGGCCACCACCTGCCGCTCCGGGAACGCCAGCTTGATGCCCATCGCGGCCGGCAGGCCGCAGCCCATGGGCCCGGCGGCGGCCGGGTATATGTACGAGCCGTCGGCAGTGGCAGGCAGGTACCGAGCCAGCCAGTAGTTGAAGTTGCCCGAGTCGGTGCAGATCACCGCGTCGGGGTCGAGGGCCCGGCGGAGGTCCCGCACCAGCCGGGGCGTGACAATCGGCATCGCGTCCCAATCGACGCCGGAGATCGATTCCTCCCAGGCCCGCCGGTGGCCATGAATCTCCGCGACGCGCTGCGGGTTCCATCCCGGCTCGCGCTCCCGGCGGACGGCAGTCAGGATCTCCTCCAGCGCCATCCGTGCGTCGGCCGCCATGCCGACGCTGACCGGCAGCACGCGACCGACAGTCGCGGGGTCGATGTCGATCTGGATCAACCGCTGCTCTGGGCCGAACCGCATCCGATAGTCCTCGGTGGCGAACTCGGAGAAGCGCAGGCCCAGCGCCAGCACGACGTCGGCCTCGTGCAGGACCGCCGCGCTGGCCCCGGTGCCGCCGCGCCCGATGGTGCCCGTGCACAGGTGATGGTCCTCGCGCACCGCCTTTTTCCCCCACGAGTTGGTCACCGCCGCGCCCAACCGCTCGGCCAGGTCAAGGACGAGGCCAGCCGCCCCTGACTTCGTCACGCCGCCACCGGCGATTATGGCCGGCCGCTCGGCCGCGAGCAAGATGGCGACCGCGGCCTCGACCGCTTCGAGGGCGGGCAGGGCGCGACCGACTACGCACCGGCTGGGGACCGACAGCCGGCCGGCGTACTCCGCCGAAGGAAAGTCGAGCGGGATCGAGACATGCACCGGGCCGGGACGGGCCGATACAGCCACCCTGAAGGCCTCCTGCAGGGTCTCGGGAACGCGCTGGGCCGCCCGCACCTCGACGGACATCTTGGTGATGGGCCGGAACAGCGACTCCAGGTCAATCTCCTGGAAGGCCCCCAGCCCGCGCGCGCCGGACGCCACGTGGGAGCTGATCAGCACCACCGGCGAGCCCTCGGCGAAGGCCGCCTGCACGCCGATGACGCTGTTTGAGGCCCCGGGCGAGCGTGACACGAGCATCGCCGCCGGGCGCCCGGTGTACTCGGCGTAGCCAAGCGCCATGTGAATGCCCACCTGCTCATGCCGCACCAGCACGAAGCGGGGCGCGGCCTTTCGGTAAATGCCGTCTAGGTAGTCCATCACGCCGCTGCCTGGAAGGCCCGCCGCGAACGGGACCTGTTCGTCCAATAGCACCTCGACCACGGCGTCGGCAATCGTCCGCGTCAAGCGTCCAGGATCTCAGCGTGCCGGCCGCAGGGCGGCTAGGGACCAGCGATGCGTGCCTTCTAGGTCGGGCGGCTGGCGCTGTACTTCTTGAACGAGTCCCTCCACTTCGCCTCGCTGAGCGTGCCCCAAGGCTGGACGTTGGTGTAGGTCTTGATGGGCACGTTGCGGAGGTCGGAACCGACCTGCTTGACCTCGCACATGTAAGTGTTCTGGATCGGCGAGAAGCCTGTCGGGCTGAGCCGGACCGGGCCCCTGGCGGCCACGATCGGGGTCGTCTTCATGGCCTTGATGAGGGCCTTCTTGTCTTTGGTGACGCCGTTGACCTTCTGGAGGGCGGCTACCAGGAGGCGAGCCTTGGCGTAGCCGGCGTCCGAGTAGTAGCCGGGGTACACGCCGTATTGAGCCTTGTACTCCTCCGTGAACTTCTTGTTCTCGGGGGTGTCGATGCCATCGCAGTACTGGGCCCCGGTCTGGACACCTAGGATGGCCGCGGGATCCTCCGATGGGAGCGATGAGTA
Organism: Candidatus Dormiibacter inghamiae; assembly: GCA_016464825.1. Taxonomy (GTDB): domain Bacteria; phylum Chloroflexota; class Dormibacteria; order Dormibacterales; family Dormibacteraceae; genus Dormiibacter; species Dormiibacter inghamiae. The sequence continues at coordinate 59,455 of JAEKNQ010000059.1, forward strand.
GTCGGTCAGCTGCGTGATCCCCAGCAGGGGAGTCTTGCCCTTCAGCCCGAACTGCTTGTACGCAGAGGTGAAGCGGACGGCGGTTGCCCCGGAAAGCTCGGCGTAAACGCCGTCGATGCCGCTGGTGGGGATCTGCGAGACGTAGGGGCTGAAGTCGGAGGTCGTGTTGGGCGCCCACAGAAACTTGTCGATCGTGCCGCCACCGGCTCGGAAGGCGTCGGCGAAGCCGCCGACGACCAGCCAGCCGAAAGAGAAGTCCTGGCCGATGGTGACGATGTGCTTCCAGTGCAGGTTCTCGAGGGCGTACTTGGCCGCCATGATGGCGGGCTGGTTGCAGGACCAGCCGGAGGAGAAGCCGTTTCCGAACTTGGCGTAGTAGTCGAGCTGAATCGCCGAACACATCGAGAGATCATCCGTCGGCACGCCCTTGGGCCCGGAGTAGGCGGCCACGGCGGCGATCTCGTTGGCCGCCAAGGGCCCCTGCAGGACGTCGATCTTCTGGTTGTCGATCAACTGGCGAGCTTGCGACAGGGCCACGTTGGGATCGGCCTGGGTATCCAGGTAGGTGGTCGCGATCTTGCGACCGTTGATTGTGTCCCCGAAGTCGTGCAGGCCGAGGTTGAAACCGTTCTGCTCGTTCTTACCATTGGAGGCGAAGCCGCCCGTGAGAGGCACCAGGTAGCCCACCTTGATGGGTGATGTGTCGGTCCCCCCTCCACCGGCGCTGCTGCCGCCACAGGCGGCCACGAGCAGGGCCACCAACACGAACACGGCTCCGCGACTGGTCCATCTACGGGTCATGGGCTACTCCTAATCTCCTTGGGTGCGACAAGCGTCTACCACGCTAGCATCCATCGCCGGCTTAGGCAATGTGGCTGTGGACGCGAGGTGTGATGCGATCATGGGTCCCGACCCATGGACGTCGAGGCGGCTGAATAATATAGGTGCGCACCGGCGCGATGTCCCGGCCAACAGTTGCGGTTCGCGGTGGCGAGCAGGAGTGGCCCCTTGGCAGACGGTAAGTCCCATTTCATGACGACCATCGACGATGTCGCGCCCCAGCCCGTCCGCGCTGAGCAGGGCTGGGTGGGAATGGACATCCGCTTCCCGCTGCCTCCAGAGGTTGCCGACGAGGCCCGGGTTGCGCTCTTCCGTGCGCTTTTCCCACCCGGTTCCCAGCACAGTGCCCACATCCATCCCAACGCGGACGAGTTCTTTTACGTTATCCGCGGCCGCGCCGAGATTGGCTCCGGCGACGAGAGCCACCAGGTCGGCGCCGGCACAGTGGAGTTCGTGCGCCGGGGTGCCGTCCACTGGCTTCGCAACCTTGATTCCAGGGAGGAGGTCGAGGTGTTCGGCGGTTATCTGGGCGTGGCGAATCTGCAGGAGGCGGGTTACGAGTACGTCGGGAAGGCTGGCAATCAGCGCCAGACCTAGAGACGAAGCGCCTCGGCCGATTAAGGACCGTCCTTGGTCCGCTTGACCGAGAGGTGACACTGCCGCGGCCCTCGCGGTCGCGGGGCCGGCCATGGCGGCATTAAACCGCAGTGACCGACGCAGGAACTTGCCGGTCGTGGTCTTTGGGACCGCGTGGACGGTCTTTACCACGGTCCTCGTAGGTAGGCCGCCGCGCCTTGCAGAAGTCGGTCAGGTCCTGAATTGCCACCGGCTCGGCGCAGCGTAGGGAAAGCCTTGACCAATTTCCCGCAATAGCTGTCGGGGACGCCAACAGCGGCCGCCTCGTGCACCCCGGATGGTTCAGTAAGGGCCGCCGGTGTAAGCGCTCATACCCGACACGCCCGGCAGGCGCTGCCCGCGATCAAACCGGCGCCCAGCGCCATAAGCCTCCTCGGTAAGGCGAACGCGAACACTGCCTGACCTCGGGGGTATCGAACCGGACGTCACTGCACGGACAGAACCAGCTTGCCGGACACAGAGCGCTCGCGGAGGCGCTGAAGCGCTGCCGCGGCGTCAGTCCAAGGCTGCGCCGACTCCACCTGGGGATTCAGGCGATCGCCGGCGACGAGCGCCGTCAGGTAGCCGAGATCCCGCCCGGGCGGTTCGCCCGCGAGGGTCTGAAAGATGGTGAAACCGCGCAGCCGCACCGCCGCGCCGAGGTAGACCTCGCGGACGTCAAAGCTAGTGCGGGCGCCCGAGCTGTTGCCGAACATGACCAGGGTGCCGAGCGGGTCCACCGCCGTGAGCAGGCGGCCGAGTGACTCGCCACCCACCGATTCGAGTATCAGGTCGAAGCGACCTTCCAGATCCTCCAAGCCCACCAGCACCTGGTGGGCCCCGAGCTCGGTCAGCCCGACTGCCCGGGCCTGCGAGCCGACCACCGCTGTCACCTCGGCTCCGCCGAGCCGGGCTAGCTGCACGGCGAAACGGCCCACTCCGCCCGCGGCCCCGGTGATCAGGACCCGGCGCCCGACCAAGCCGCGGCCAAGCCGCAGCATGCGCAGGGCGGTCAGGCCGGCTACCGGCAGCGCGGCCGCCTGGGCGTCATCGACCGTGTCCGGCAACTCGGCTAGCGAGGTGGCGGGGACTGCCACGCGCTCGGCCCAGGCAGCCCCTGGCAGCAAGCCCACAACGCGGGCGCCGAGCGCCGGGCCGCTCCCCGTGCGAGCCGCGGACTCGACGACACCGGCGATGTCCCAGCCGGGCCGCCAACCCGGCGCGGCGGCCGCCAGCCGGTTGAGCTCGCCCCGGTTGAGGGAGATCGCGCGCACCGCGACGAGGGCTTCTTCCGGCCCTGGTTCCGGCTCAGCCACTTGCTGGATTGACACCCCTCCCGCCGCTGCCGGGTCGGCCACCAGTGCGCGCACCGCTAGATCAGACCCCCAGGCCAGCCGGCGATCGGCAGTGGTTTCGTGTGCAATTCTGATCTCCTCTTGCGGCGCAGGCCCGCCGGCCTCATCTCAGCGCACCAGTATGGGCTTCCGCTCTGTACCTTGAGCGCCATGCCTTCCGCTACGACATCCCCGGGAATGAGGCGACCCGCTGGTCACGAGGACCCAGCGCGGGCTCATCATGGGCAGGGAGGAGAAGGGCTCGCGGCGCTCGTGCGACCGGGTCCTGGCTACGACCTACAGCCTCGCACTTCTGATCACGCCGCGCCGCCACCGCCCGCTGAGGAGACCGAAATGGCTACACCCGCTTCCGGCGCCTCACTCGACGTCACCTGGGCCAAGCGCCCGCAGCCGGCGGCGCCCGAGGATCGGCAGGCCGTCGAGGAGACTGTACGCGCCATCCTCGACGCCATCCGCAGCCGCGGCGAGGAGGCGGTCAGGGAGTATTCGCGCAAGCTCGACGGCTGGGACCCCGCGCATTTCCGCGTCGGCCGGGAGGAGATCGACCGCGCGTACGCTGCGGTCGGCCGGGAGGGCCTGGCAGAGATTGAGTTCACCCGCGCCCAAGTCCAGTCCTTCGCAGAGGCGCAACTCGCCACGCTTCGCCCCCTCGAGGTCGAGTTAACCCCCGGCGTGACGCTCGGTCATGACCTGGTCCCCGTGAGCTCGGTGGGCTGCTACGTGCCCGGCGGCCACTACCCGCTGATCGCCTCGGTGCACATGCAGGTGACGACCGCAAAGGTTGCCGGAGTGTCCCGCGTGATCGTCTGTGCGCCGCCCCGAGGACAGGACGGCATCTGGCCCGCCACCCTGGTGGCCATGGACGCCTGTGGGGCCGATGAGATCTACTGCCTGGGCGGCGCGCAGGCCCTGGCTGCGATGGCCTTCGGGACCAGCGAGATCGCGCTGGTGGACATGATCACCGGGCCCGGCAACCCGTTCGTCGCCGAAGCCAAGCGCCAGCTCTTCGGCGAGGTTGGCATCGATCTACTTGCGGGGCCGACCGAGATCCTGATCATCGCCGACTCGACGGCAGACCCCGACGTGGCCGCCTGCGACCTGCTTGGACAGGCCGAGCACGGCCCCACCTCTCCCGCTCACCTTGTTACCACGTCGGCGAGGCTGGCCGACAGCGTGCTCGAGTCGCTGACGACCCAACTCGACCAGCTGCCGACCCGTGAGATTGCCGGCCAGGCCTGGGAGCGCATGGGCGCGGTGGCGGTGGTCAAGAGCCCCGAGGATTTGATCAGGTACTCGAACGAGTTTGCGCCTGAGCACCTGGAGGTGATCACCGAGGACCCCGAGTGGTACCACCGTCGGGTCGTGAACTACGGTTCGCTCTTCCTCGGCGAGGAGACCACCGTGGCCTACGGCGACAAGGCGGTGGGCACCAACCACACGTTGCCCACCGGCCGCGCCGCCCGCTACACCGGCGGCCTGTGGGTCGGCAAGTTCATCAAGGTCGTCACGTTCCAGCGGCTTACGCGGGAGGGCAGCCGGACGATCGCCGCACACGCCTCGCGGATCTCGACCATGGAGGGCATGGCGGCCCACGCCGAAACCTGCGACCTCCGCACCCGCCGGTACTCGCAGCTGTAGTTCGTCGGGTCGATCGCTACGCCGGCGGCTTCCCCAACCGCACGATGGCCGCCACCGGGCCGCCGCCGGCCGGCCCCTGGTGCATCGCGGCGACAGACACGAAGACTGCGGGGTCACCGACGGCCGCCGCGATGACGGCGCCGACGGCCGCCTTTGCGTGCCGGTGGTGGTGCACGTCAGAGTCGTCAAGCATTACCTGCCGCCGGCCGCGCAGCCGTGCCGTCGGGTCGGCCTCGCACTTCGCGAAGACATTGACTACCCGGCCCTCCAGGTCGGCCGCGCGGGGCCGGTCCGGCAGGTCTAGACCCGCCTCCCGGACGGCCGAATAGACACTGTCCTGGTCGAGCGCGTCGCGCATCACCGAGTGGCCGATCCGCTGGCGTCCGCCGGGGCCGCCGTTGCCCAGTACCACCACCTGTGCCCGATCCAGTTCGACCCCGCTCGAGCAGGAGGCGACCGAGGAGAAGACGTCCAGCGCGCGGCCGATCATGTAGTCGTCGATCGCCGAGCGCTGGATCTCGCCCAGCCCCAGAGCAACCCCTAGCGCGGTGGTCCCGTTAGAGAGATCCATGGAGCCGTGGGGGTCTGGCAGCGCCGTCTCGCGACCACGGACGCGCGCCTGCCGGATTCCTTCCATGGTCAGCAGGGGAGTCTTGGTCTGCACCCAGTGCACATCGCTACGGTCGGAGATGCCGGCGTCAGCCATCGCGCTGCCGACGGCCGCTGCGACCTTCTCGACCATTGTGGTGCGCCCGATGTCCTCGGGCAGGATCTCGTCCGACATCGCAATCCCCACCGTCAGTCCAGCACGCTTGTCGTCTGCCCGGGTGAACACGCAGGCGTGCGGGCATAAGACTCCGTCGGTGCCGCCCGACCACACCATCGGGATCGCGGCCACCGCGACCTCGTCTCGGCTCCCATGCCGGCGCAATACGTCGCGGAAGGCACGGTCCGCCAGGATCCGGGTGAAGTCGTTGACGCCGCCATTGCCCTCGGTCTTGCCGATCACGGCTGCCACCCTGTCTGGCTCGATGGCTCCGGAGGTGACCAGCTTCTCGAACTCTGAGGCGTCGGCGGGACCCTGTTCGAAAACAACCTTGTGAGCCTCAAAACTCATGGCGCGGTGGACTCTCGCATTAGCCGATTATGTCGGAGCCACGTCAGCCGCTGTAGCCGCCCGCAACGGCTCGCGCGACATCCTTGGAGAGGCTGGATGCCGATGAGCTCGTGCACCGACATCCTCGCCGTCTGCATCGGCACCGCCGCTGCCGGTCACCGGCCCGGGCGCCCCGCCGGGGCCCGGTCGCGTGTGGTGAGCCCGCAGCTGGTCGCTGTTGAGCGCCGCCCAGAGCCGCTCGGGGGTGATCGGCACCTCCGAGATCTCGACGGGGCGGCCGATGGCATGGAGGGCGTCCTCGACGGCATTGGCGATGGCGGCGGGCACAGCGATCGTGCCCGCTTCGCCCACACCCCGGAACGACTCCGGGTTCTGCGAGGAGGCCGACTCGAAGTGGATAATCTCCGGCTCGCAGGCCAGCTCCGGCGCGCTGACGAGCGTGTAGTCGAGGAAGGACGGCGTGAGAAAAACCCCCTCCTCCGAGTAAAGGGCCTCTTCAAAGAGCGCGTACCCGAGGCCGTGGGCGTAGCCGCCGTGCAACTGGCCGGCCACGAGGGTCGGGTTGATGGAGCGGCCGCTGTCGTGGGCGATTACGTACCTCAGCATCTGGACGCCGCCGGTCTCTCGGTCGACGCGGACCACCGCGGCGTGGCAGCTAGACGACCACGCCGCTGCACCCTGCGAGTCCCAGGTCTCGGCCACCTCGAGACCGGCGCCAACTACCTCGGCGAGCGGCAATGCGCGACTGGGCACGCCCCGCACCGCAACCTGCTCGGGGGTGACGACCAGGTCCTCGGCGCTGGCCTCGAGCAGTTCCGACGCTCGTTGGACCAGCGCACGGCGGGCCGAGGCAGCGGACAGCGCCACAGAGTTGCCCACCTCCAAGGCGGTCCGGCTCGCTGCGGTCACCGCCGAGAAGGGCACGGCACGGCTGTCCCCGGTCCAGACCGAGATGCGGTCCAACGGCCACTGCAGCCGCTCGGCCACCACCTGGGCGATGAAAGTCTGGTGCCCCTGGCCCTGGGCGGTGCCCCCGGCCAGCACTCGGGCGGTGCCATCCGGCAGCACGATTACCCTTGAAGGCTCCGGCTGCCCGATGCCGGTCGCCTCGACGCAGAACGCGACCCCCAGCCCGATCGGCTCGCCCCGCCGTTGGCGTTCGCGGATGGCGCCGACGCCGATCCGCTCGGCCACCGCCGCCAGCTGGGCGGGGTAGTCGCCACCGTCGTAGGTCACACCCCTGAAACCGGTCGTGTACGGCATCTCGGACGGCGGGATCAGGTTCCGGCGGCGGACCTCGACCGGCTCGATGCCCAGCCGCCGGGCCAGCCGATCCATGGCGCGCTCGATGGCGAAGTTACCAACCGGACGCCCGCCGCCCCGAATGTGGGTTGCCGGCGGGCTGTTCGAGTAGCGCCCGGTGACCTCGACCTCGAGGGCCGGCAACCGGTAGCCCGACATCGCGTGGTGGGCCATGTGGCGGTCCTGGTTAGCACCGAAGGTCCCGTAGGCGCCCACCGGCCAGTCGATGGCCACCCGGACCGCCAGCACACGGCCCTCAGCGTCCGCCGCGAGCTCGACATCGAGGTCGGCGTCGTGGGACTGGCCAGTGGTGAGGCCGTCCTCGATTCTGCTGGCGGTCCAGCGGGCCGGCCGACGCAGGAGCCGGCTCACGGCGGCCGCGACCACATATTCGGGATAGGGATGGTTCTTGGCGCCGAAGCTACCGCCGACGTCGTCGGTCAGGGCAACCACCTGAGCCGGGTCCAACCCCAGGCAGCGGGCCACCACGTCGCGCAGGCCGTGAACCCAGCCGACGCTGGCCCGGATGAAAAGGCGCGCCTCGTCCTCGCGCCAGTCGGCGAGTACCGCGCGTGGCTCCATCGCCGCGCCACAGATGCGACCCATCCGTAAGCGGTGACGCAGGCGAATCTCGGCGTGCTCCAAGGCCGCGGCCGCGTCCTCATAGGAGTGGCGGTCCCGCCGGTAGACGGACAGATCAGGCTGTCCTGGCTCCAGGTCGACCTGGACGAGATCAAGCGCGTCGTGGGCTTGGTATTCGCTCTCCGCGGCCACCACCGCGATCGCTTCGCCCTCGAAACGGGTAGAGCCGACCGCGAGGACAGGTCGGCCGACATCCCCTTCGGGCTGCCCCATCGACGGCGGCATCCGCTCATCGGCAAGGCCCAGCTGACCTGCCGCCCAGGCGCCGGCTACCCCCGGTGCGGACAGTGCCGGCCCAAGGTCCACCCGAAGGCACTCGCCGGCCGCAAGCCCTGCACGCCGGATGGCAAGGTGGACGGTCCGGGCGGGCGCCGGATCGGAGGCGTACCGGCCCTGCCCACGCACCAGGCTCGGATCCTCTCGTCGGCGGAGCGGCTGACCGATCGCCATTGCCAATAGCATCGCCGAATACCGAGACCGGGTTCGGTCGCCCGCGCGGATGCCGGTCGAACGCGGTGTAGAAGGCGGGTCTAACCGGTTGACGGCGGAGGCTCCCACCGCATTCACGGACCTGCCTGATGCGGACCGCGACCGCGCTCCAAACGCTCGCCAGAGTAGCGGCGCAAGGGATCACCCCGATGGCCGTCCTCGCGGCCCGGTCGGATAGACCGCGCACCCAGGTGTGGGATGGAACGGTGGTCCGCAGTACGAGATGGGCAGCATGCAGACGGTCGACATCCTGCCGGTAACCGATGACGGCCGCGCGTTCCATGCCCAGCGGAAATGAGCGTTTCGCCCGTCTGCTGTTGAACGGTCAGCGCATAATCGGTGAGCACACCACCCGGCGGCCAATCAACGAAGGAGAAAGGCATGCGGCGCGACTTCGATTTCTCGGCCAACCGGCTGCCAAAGACGCTGGCCTGGGAGCCGGCTACCGCGCTGATTGGGGTGGGTCGTCGCCCGACCGCATCCTAACTGATGGCGGAATCCCGGCCGGTTAGCGGCCAGCCAATCTCCCCGGACGCGTCCGACGTCACCCAGCTACCGGAGTTCAGCGACAACGTCCGCGGCAAGCTGATCACAATGTCGGCCACTATCCGCTGCTTGGAAAAGCAGCTGAAGGTGGCGACGGAGCGCAAGTTCGAGTTCTACAGTGACGAGCCTCAGTACCTGGGTGGCGAGGACAACCATCCTCAGCCGCTCACCTATATCTCAGCCGGGGTGGGATTTTGACTCCTCACCCAGGTGGTGCGGTACGCATCCATGACGAAGAAGCGGGTCACGTCGGCCAAGTGCCGGTGTGAATTCGATGCCTGGGTCGACGGGTCGGTCCTCAAGGGCACCGTCCACTCCGGCGTGAATGAGTTCAGAACCCACCTGATCATCGAGTCGCCCGAGTCGGACAACGATATTGCCCGGCTGATCAGGCTTGCCAAGCGGGGGTGCTTCGCCGAGCAGCTGGTGCAGAATCCAGTCCGGCTGAAGAGCACTTACGAAGTCAACGGCCGGGAATGCGAGATCGACATCGATCAAGAAGGGTGAAGGCCGACGGTCCTGCCGGTTGATGGATTGAGCGGTCGGCGCACGGGCCGGGGCGATGACGCAGTCCGACGACGCTGACGCCCTACGGGGCGAGAACCCCGCCGCCTCGCCGCAGGTCCCCTACGACGAGCCGCCGCCGACCCCCGAGCGCTCGCCTGCCCGGCATGGGATCAGCGCGGACACGGGGCTCCGACTACGCCTGCGGGACGGCGTCCAAGTCGCCTACGACGTCTTCCGGCCAGACGCCCTCGGCCAGCGCTTCCGGCGCTGATTGCGTGGTCACCGTACGGACGCCAGCTCCAGCGCACCGACGTTCCAATACCTCAGAACGAGGCCGGCATCACCGAGTTCTGGGTACCCCGCGGCTACGCGCACGTGATTGCCGACGCGCGCGGCAGCAACGATTCCGCGGGCGACTGGGACCTGATGGGGCCGGTCGAGCAGCGAGATTTAGGGCAGCTGATCAAGCAGGTCGCCGCGCAGTCGTGGTGCAACGGCCGAGTTGGCATGGCTGGTTGCTCATACGTCGGCGTCAGCCAGTACCTGGCGGCCCGGCAGCAGCCGCCGAGTCTGCGCGCGATCTTTCCCCACGACGCCTTCACCGATCAATATCGCGAGTGCTTCTTCCACGGCGGCATCCCGGCCGAGGGCTTTCAGCGCGACTGGTCTAGCGCGGTCTCGATCCTGAGCATGTGGAGCGGCAGGCGCTCCGAGATCTCGGGCATGCAGCGGCATTTCAACCGCATCTTGGGTCTGGAGGAACCTTTCGACTGGCCCTACTACCAGGAGCGTTCGGCCTGGCCGGACCTCGAGCGCATTCAGGTGCCTGGGTACTACGGCACCAACTGGCGGTACACCGACCTCCACCTGCGCGGGGCGTTCCAGGCATACGGCTCCGCCGGCGACCCACACCGACGCCTGCTCCTGGGACCACTGCCCAGCGTCAGGCGGCCTTTCGCTACCTACCACGTCGAGGCACTGCACTGGTACGACCAGTGGCTGAAGGATCTTGACACCGGGGTCATGGACGGCGATCCGATCCGGATCTGGGTGCAGGGCGAGGAGAGGTGGCGAGGCGAGCCTGAGTGGCCGCTGGCGCGGACCCGATGGACCGAGCTGTTCCTGGCCGGCCGCGAGACTGGACGCGAGGGCATCCTGGACACAACTCCCGGTCACCCGGGGGCCCGCACTTATCACTACGACCCGTCGGACGAGCGCGCCTGGGTGGGCGGGGAGCCTCGGCTCGTCTACCGAACGCCGCCGCTCGAGGCGGATCTCGAGGTGAGGGGGACCAATGGTGCTAACCCTATGGGCAACGATCAGCGCCGTCGATTCCGACTGGCTGATCTGGGTGTGTGACGAGGCGGCCGACGGCACTCGCGACATACTGACCAAAGGCTGGCTGCGTGGCTCTCACCGTGCGCTCGACCTCGAGCGGTCACTCCCTTACCGTCTGTGGCATCCGCACACGCGCAAAGCGGGGGGAGAGGTCGAAGCGGGCAGGCCGACCGAGTACCTGATCGAGGTCCTGCCGACGTCCAACCTCTTCCGGACCGGACACCGTCTGCGGCTTGAGGTGGCGAGCTGCGACCCGATCCCGCTGCTGGGGCGCTGGGCCAATCGTGGCCGGCTGCTGGCCTCGACCAACACCGTGCACGAGGGTCGCGACCATCCCTCGCGGCTGCTGGTGCCGGTGGTTCCGCGCTGACGTCCCGGCGGCATCGACCCGACGGGGGCAGCGCATTGTGGCCCCCAGCCGCACGTAGTTTGTGAGCGGTGCGACCGATGAGCGTGGTGGTTGTTGGAGGATCGCTGGCGGGCCTCACGGCCGGGCTGTTGCTGCGCGACCTCGGCCTCGACGTCAGGGTCTACGAACGGTCCGCGGCCCAGCTGGAGAGCCGGGGGGCTGGGATCGTCGTCCACCCGATGGCGGTCCGCTATCTGGAGGAACGAGGCGGCCTCTCTCTGTCCGAGATCAGCACCCACGCTCACCGGCTGCTCTACCTCGATAGGGATGGTGGGATCGCCTACGAGGAGCCGTGTGTCTGGAGCTTCACGGCCTGGAGCACCCTCTACCGGAGCCTTCGGAGACTGCTCGAGGACGAGCGCTACGTGCTGGGCGACGCAATGACGAGCTTCGCCCAGGATGAGGGCGGCGTGCACGTGAGCTTTCAGAGCAGCCGCGTCGTCCATTGCGAGCTCCTCGTCTGCGCGGACGGCATCGCGTCGACTGGCCGGGGCCTGCTGCTGCCCCAAGTCCACGACGAGTACGCAGGCTACGTCGCTTGGCGCGGCACGGTGTCGGAGGGTGGGCTTCCGCCCACGACCCAGGCGGTGGTGAGCGAGGCGATCGTCTACCACGTTATGCCGGACAGCCACATTCTTACCTACCCGATCCCGGCCCTAGACGGCTCGGTCGAGCCGGGCCGACGCTTGATCAACTTCGTCTGGTACCGGAACGCCCGCGCCGGCGCGGATCTGGAGCAGCTGAAGACCAATGGCCACGCTGTACGCGAGCAACCCGCAGGCGCGCCAGTTCCGGAGGAGCACCCGTTGACTCGGCTACGCCAAGCCGCGCGGTCGCTGCCAGGGCCGCTGGCGGAGACCGTGCTGGGCACCGAGGAGCCATTCGTCCAGCCCATCCACGACGTCGTGGTGCCCCGCATGGCTTTCGGGCGCGTCTGCTTGATTGGCGATGCCGCCTTCGTGGCCCGTCCGCACGCGGCAGCGGGAACCGCCAAGGCGGCGGCGGACGCGTGGACGCTTGCGGAGGCCCTCGAGGCCGCTGGCGGGGACGTCGCATCGTCGCTGCGGCGTTGGGAGAAGGGCCAGTTGGAGCTGGGCAGGGAACTCGTGGCCAGGGTCCGCGAGGCCGGCGACCGCTCCCAGTTCGGGGGCGGCTGGCGCCCCGGCGACCCCTCTCAGCGCTTCGGCCTCTACGGCCCCGACCGCTGAGCGGCGTGGCGGGGTGCAGCCAGCGGCTAATGACGCTGGAGCCAGCAGTTTCAGCAGCAGAAAGGTGAGGCGCTCTTCTTGTCTGCGCAAGCCAGCCAATCCCTTGCTCACAAGCTCCTGAAGCCAAGTCGCAGCCGCCCGTTCATGGGGACGATGCCCCCACAGCGTTCATACTGTCATGCAGATGCGCTGTTGTGAGCCGCTGGACGCGGTTCGCCGGCAGCGCGCAACCACCCGTAGACGAGAAGAGGAATGCCAGTCCGCACAAGGGATCCCAAGGTGCTCCAACTGAAGGAACTGCCCATCTTCGCCAGCCTCCGTGTGAAGCAGCTCAGCATGATGGCCGCCAACCTTGACTATGCGGTCATCGAGAAGGGCCAGGTGGTGATGACCGCCGGTCGCCACAACGACGCCTTCTGGATCATCCTCCAGGGCCGCGTTGAGCTGACCATCGGCGGCAGGGTTGGCGAGCAGCTTGGTCCGGGCGACCTGTTCGGTCTCCCCAGCATGTTTGCCGGCCGGGACTCCACGGCGGACGCGGTGGTGTTGACGGAGGTCGAAGCGCTGGTCGCGAGCCACCAGCAGTTCAACGTTCTAATCGGGGACCCGGAGATCGCCATTCGTTTCAAGGCGGCGGTCTTCGACCGGCTGCGTGATGAGGTCTACCAGCTGACGCGAACCTCCACGGCCGGCCACTGAACCCTGGCTGCAGCGGCCAAGAAGCGCGCTTGACCCTCGGCCGCGACCCGGGTCAGATAGTCAGATAGATTGTGATTGGAGCGCCAGCTAAAGGGGGGTCGTCATGATCATCAATCGCCTTCGCCATATCGCTTGCGCCGCCTCCTGCCTGCTGCTGGCGGCGGCCTGTGGCTCCTCCGGCGGCTCCTCTGCCCAGAACTCAGGGCCGATCAAGGTCGGCTTCATCCTGCCCCAGACCGGTAATTTCGCCGCCAACGGCCAAGACGAGCAGAACGGCTGGAACGTGGCCATGAAGGAGGTCGGCGACACGGTAGGGGGTCGCAAGATCCAGACCATCTTCACCGACGACGCGGCCGATCCCAACCAGGGTCTAAGCGCCGCCCGCCAGCTGGTGGAGACACAGAAGGCCGACCTTCTGATTGGCCCGCTGGCGGCCAACGTGGGACTGGCCGTGCGCAGCTACGTCGCCAGCTCCGGCATTCCCACCCTTTACATCAGCGCCTGCTCGTCCGAGCTGGCGACCTCGCAGAAAACGACCAACCTGATCCTGACCGGTTGGACCTGCGACCAGCCGACCCTGAACTTCGGGAAGTATGTCTACGAAAAGCTTGGCTACCACCACATTACGACGGTGGCCATGGACTACGCCTTCGGTTGGCAGGGCACGGGAGGCTTCACTAGTTCATTCGAGGCCGCCGGCGGCAAGATCGACAAGCAGATCTGGGCCCCGATCAACGCCCCCGACTACAGTCCCTACGTAGCCGAGATCCCCAACAACACCGACGCGGTTTTTAACCTTTCCGCGGGCACCGCTTCAGTCCGGTTCACGTCGGCCTACAAACAATTCGGGCTAAAAGGCAAGATTCCGCTGATCGCCGGCGGCACGATGACCGACTGGTCGGTGCTGCGCTCGGAGTCGCCCGACACCGTACTGGGGGTGATCACCGTACTGCAATACGCGGACGGAATCGACAGCCCGGCCAACAACAAGTTCGTGGAGGAGTACAAGGCGGCGACCGGCAACTATCCCTCCTACTACGCAGAGTCCGCCTATGCGTCCTACAAGCTTATCTATGCGGTGATGAAGAAACGAAACGGGGCGACGAGCGACCGTCAGGCGGTCATCAAGGACCTAAAGACAACTCAGTTCCAGGCACCTCGCGGCCCTGTCTCAATCAGCACAGACACCAATTCTCCGATCCAGAACATCTACATCCGCAGGGTGGCCTTGGTGGACGGGGCGCTTCGCAATGTGGTCGTCGACACCATCAAGGCCAGCCAACCCTGGGGACCTCTTCCCAAGGACCAGTGGGAGAAACAGGCCCCCAAGTACTCCCGTTCAGGCTGATTGCGGGAACGACGGCCAGGCCCTTCCGCTGAGCAATCCGCGAACCTTAAGGAGGCAACATGCCGCAGATCCATTTCGCCGCCGACACCGCCACACCGGTCGAGCCGGCCTACTCCGACGCGGTCGGCCCTGTGTACCGGACGGAAACGGTCGAAGTCGCCCAGATCCACTTCAAGGCTGGCGAGGGCGCCCGGCCGCACCACCATCCCGAGGAGCAGGCGGCGGTGCTGCTCCAAGGCCGGATGCGCGTTCGCTTGGGCGACGAGACGTTCGAAGCCGGGCCGGGCGACGCTTGGCACGTCCCATCCGAAGTTGAGCACGAGGTCAGGTGTCTTCAGGACGTGGTGGGCGTGAGCTTCAAGAGGCTGGGCTGACGAACCACATCAGGTCTTTGAAAGCGCCATGCAGCACGTAGGGCGTGTGTGGTGTGTAGCACCAGCCTGAACGCGTCGCCCGAGCTCGATAGTCGATGATCGCCCAGCGGATCCATCGATCACCATCTCCCGCTCGGTGATCCCGGCATCGTGAGAAATGATTTCCAGATTCACTACCGGAATTGTTCGTGGCTTAGGAGACATGCGGAAAATCCTCCTGGATCGCGCGTCACCGCAGCTTTGAGTTTGACCGCCACCGGTACACTGCCCGCGCCCCGAGTCTAAGGCGCTGTCGGCCCTCGCGGCTCAGCGAGTCGCCATCTGCCACTTGGCGTTGTTCTTGGGATTCGGTCACGCAAGTCGTGCAGCCCTAACCTGATTGCGTGAGGGTCACCCTCAGCTGCAGCGGTCAGGCCTTAGAACCCGTTCGCCGCGGGTGTTTGCTGCTGCATAACACAGGGCGAGGCGCCGCGGCCGTCCAGCGCCATGTCGACGAGCTGGCCGTCACGCTCGTCGACGAGGACGCGACCCGCTCGCTGCACGTCGGCTACGACGTCGAGACACTGCAAGGGGGTTTTAGAAGGGCATCGGATATCGATCAGGGACCCTCAGCTTCGTCCGCATCTTGCTAGCTGGGCAGAACGGCCGAGCCGTCAGCCCTGTAGCCAGCCACGTCGCCGCCCGGCGGGCAGGCCGATTCGGCGGACGACTTCTTTGTCCAGGATTGGGTCCGCCGATTGCCGTGCCAGCTGTGAGTCCCGCTGCGCATGAGTTGACCTACAGTCGGCAAGGGCGAGGATCGGGGTGGGCAACGGAGGTCTGTGAGACAGCCGGCCGGCCTGCGAGTGACTACTTGGCAGGCTCCTGCCCGAGAGGCCGAGCGCTTTGCCGCAGATAGCGCAGCCGTACTGGCACCGCGCCAGCACGGAGAGCGGCCTGGTTGCCGCGACAGGCACGGCGCCGTGAACGAAAGTGCGCATTGTTCGACGCTGATTTCGTCGAAGTCGGCCACTAAACGCATGCTCTCTACTACAGCGAATTCGCCACTAATCCGCCATACTCGTATTCAAGAAGCCAATCTTGGTCTCCAAATCAACAGCGCTTTCCTGCGGAGCAAGAGGCAGCAGGTTCGATTCCTGCCAGGCGCACCAACCTGCTCACTGCAAGACGATCAAGACCGTGCGCCTGCCCTCGGCGTCTGCAGATCGATCTTCGGAGAACTTGTTCGGCGGCACCGGCTAATCCGTTTCTCCGCTGGCCATGGGTTGTAACGAGGTCGATGCCCTTCTAAACCCACTTAGCGAGAGGCCCATTTGTCTGGACACCTGCGGGTTCGACACATACAAGCCAACCCAAACGCGGCCGCCGAACTCCATTGGCCGCACGTGCGGCTCGGCCAGCCCTCGCTCGCGGGCCTCCGCGCCCATCCGAACCATCAATGCGCCACCAGTCACGCCGCAGCACATGCTGCCATCCACCAGAAAAGGAGAGGCCGCCCACCATCCGCTTCTCGGCGAGATCTTCCCGGTTCGCGAGAATTTGCCGAACTCGTTCGGCTGTCTCTGGATCGTAGGTCATCGCAGTGGCCACACCACTTTCCAATTAATCATTCGCTGCCGGGATTTCCGTCGAGGTCGATCAAGAGGCGGTTGCTATCCGGATCGCAGAGAAGCGGCGACCGAAATAAGCGTTCCCGGACGCGGCGGCCTCGGCAAGAAAACCAACTGAGGGTGGGCGAAACGGCGGAGGCAGTCTCGGTAGTCCCTACTTACCGGGACGAATGTACCAATGCAATTGTTGCCTATCTGCCGTAGCGTCGTCCCCGACCTAAGACCACCACTTCAGCCCACCGGAGCCCCGACCATCGTCGCGGCCCCAAAGAGGAGGACTGCTTACGTGCCTCACAAGCAGAATTCGACACTGCGCTCTCTCGTTAGGCGACTCACATCGGCCGCGTTTGTGTGCACGGCCGCTCTCCTTTGCACGCCCATCCTTTCCGCCGCGGCGGCTCCTGCCTTGAATGTGTCTGTCTCCCTTCCAACGCCGAAGGTGCAGGCCATCGTGACAGCGCCTGCTGCGCCTGCCGTGAAAGTTCCGCTGCCCGGTGCTCCAGCCGTGAACGTGAACGCGCAGGTTCCGGTGCCCGTCCCGACTGCGCCGGCGGTGAAAGTCCAGGTGCCAGCCCCCAGTGCGTCAGTGAAAGTGCAGCCGCCCCTGCCGGGTGCGCCGACTGTAAACGTGGGGACATCCGCTCCCCCAGGACCCCCGGCGCAGGTGAATGTTGGCCCTGTGCAGGCGCAGGTCCCGCTCCCCACGGCGCCCCCGCCGGCTGTTTCAATTCCGGCTGCGAACGCCCCTGGCTTAACCTCCCCGTCGCAACAGTCTGGCGCGCCGACGGACCCCACTGGAACCGCCAGCCCTGGGGCCTCCGGCGCGGCATCGGCCGCCTCCCCTGCTGCGCCTGCCGGAGCTGCTGGACCGACCGCTACTGATTCGGCCGCCGCACCTGCCGATCCGTCGTCGAGCAGTCAGCCGCCGTACGGACCGGCGTGGTCCAACTCGGGCAGCGGAAGCCGGACTCGCGCTCTTGCATCGGGCGACGCTGCCACGGCCAACGCGCTTCCGCCCAACAGCATCTTCGCCTGCATCAATCTGGGCGCCCGGATCGAGGCCTGCCAGTCAACGGTGGGGCCAGTTGTCTGCATGCAGGGTGGCGCCGGGCCGATCGACTGCCAGTCCTCCATGCCGGCGGCCACGGGGTCCGCATTCGTGCTGCCGATGGTCCTGGGTGGCCTGCTGACAGTGGTGGGCCTCCTGCTCAGCCGACCGCAGACTGAACCGCGTCGCCGACGCCGTGCGGGCTGGCTGAGCCGCCTGTCCCCACAGCTCGGATTGTCCCTTTAGCCTCAGCCCGGTGGCAGCAGGCGCGTGCTGACAGCGAAGCTCCCCACCAGTGTGAGCAGGTAGACGACCCCAGCCGCAGCATGCCAGCCCGCTTTGTGGGCGCGGCGCCGGTGGGTTGTCAGCCAGGCAACCAGGGGAGCGACCACGGGAATCAGCCAGATGGCATAGATGGCCAGGCCGGCAACGATGATTGCTAGCTCTCGCCGCACCAGGCTGATGGCCGCAATGTCCAGCACTACCCAGAGCAGCCCGAGCGCCCCGACGGCGAGGGCGGTGGCAGTCCAGGAGCGCGAGTGGGCTTGAAGTACCAATGCCGTCCAGCCGGCGGCCAGCGCAGCGGGCGCCAGTCCAAGCGGCACGATCAGAGCACCATTACCCTGTAGCGACCATCCCGGCCCCTCGGGGCCTGCGGCCGCGAGGAGCACTGTCAACAGCTCGAGAAAGACACCGACGGCCACGCCGGCGACCGCCCAGACCAACAAGCGAGCGGATGGCCGGCTCATCGTCACGGCACCGCCCACGCATACAAGCTAACGCCCGAACGGACACGTCGCAACGACGTCACCCGGCCTCGTCAAGGCTTGAGCTTCGAGTCCGCGGGCCGATCAGCGCTGCGCCGGCGGCCGCTGCTTCTGACGCTCGTGGTGGACTGCCACACCAAAGATGACGAGCGCGATCCCGAGAATCTCTTGAGGTCTAGGCAGCTGGGCCAGGACGAGTATCCCGATGACCGTTGCTGCTGCCGGTAGTAGCGAGAGCAGCAGCGCGTAAGTAGCCCGAGACAGCCTGGCCATGGCCAGCTGGTCGGTCACGTACGGAATGACTGAGGAACAGATGCCTACTGCAATCCCGGCGGCCAGCAAGAACGGACTGGCCAGGGCGGGGGCGGCGCCCTGGAGCCCGATCGGCATAACAACCACCAGGGCGATCAGCATCGCGGCCCCCAGACCGTCGACTCCCGCGCTGCTTCCCCGCTGCGCTATCCGATGAGCCAGGATGATGTAGAGGACGAAAAGGGCGCAGTTAGCGAAGGCGAAAGCAAAGCCAAGCGGCTGAGCGACGAGGCGCACATTAGTCAGGAGGTAGACGCCGGCAACTGCAAGAACCAGGGCCGAGCAGTTTCGGGCTGTGCGCGCACCCAGTGCGGCGAGCGCGATGGGCCCCAGGAACTCGATGGCTCCGACGGTGCTCAGTGGCAGCCGCGCAATGGCCAGGTAAAACGAAGCGTTCATCACCCCCAGAACCGAGCCGAGGGCGATCAGAACCCAGCGATCGCTCCAAGGCAGGGACCGGAAGAATCGCCACGGTCGTCGCCACGCGGCAAACAGGACCGCTGCGCTGGCGATCCGCAACCAGGCGACGCCGAGTACGTCAACTCGCGCGAACAACAGCACAGCGAATGCTGGTCCCAGGTAATGGAAGACTGCGCTGACCAGGAAGTAGCCGTACGGTGGCAAGCGACGCGCGGCCCTGCCGGCGCCACGCCCTTCGCGGCTGAGGCTGGATTCTTGCCCGGAAGCTGATGTCATGTAACAATGCTCTAAGGCGCAGGCCGCTTCGTCTATAGCCATTGCAAGGAAGGGAGACCCACTTGACTGGAAAACACAGGCCGAACGGGCAGACCACCTTAATCTCAGGCAGCAGCCTCCTGGACCGCGTGAACCTCAGGCTTCTGGAGTTGTTGCACGAAGGCCCGCGCGCCACCATGGCGGAGCTGGCGAGACGCGTCGGTATGTCGGCCCCTGCGGTGACCGAGAGGGTGCAGCGGCTGGAACAGGAGGGAGTGATTGTCGGCTACAGGTTGGAAGTCGAACCCAAGGCGTTAGGCCTACCGATCGCCGCCTATGTCCGAATCAAACCCGGACCCCGTCAGCTAGAGAAGATCGCGGAGCTTGCCGCCAACACAGCTCAGGTCACCGAGTGCCACCGGATCACGGGGGACGACTGCTTCCTGCTGAAAGTCCAAGTACAGGCGGTCGATCAACTTGAAAGCATTCTGGATAGGTTCCTTCCCTATGGCCAGACCACGACGTCCATCGTGCAATCATCACCTGTGCCGGCTCGGCCGCTCTCGACCTGGTGAGTCATCGCGATCCCTGAGGTGTCAGCCCCACTCAGCGGCCAGCAGCACCCGGCCTCGTGGCCAAAGCGCGGAACAGATCCTCCCTGGCAGCCGTAGAGGACTGCATGGAGCCCATGTCCGCTGAGAGTGGCACGCTCGTCGTTTACACGACCACCCACTGCTCGGACTGCCGCCTGGCCAAGGACGTGCTCGCCGAGACAGGAACGCCTTATCGTCACGTCAACCTGGACGATTCCCCCGAGGCCGCCCAGACGGTCATGGCACTGAACGGCGGCTACCGCAGCGTGCCCACCCTGGTGTTTCCGGACGGCAGGGTGCTGGTCGAGCCGTCACGGCGGGAGCTGCTGGACGCGCTGAAAGCTCAACAACGCGGCTACTGACGTCCGACAAGCCTCCAACTAACGCGCGTAGGCGGCCAGACCTCCGCGGTGAAACAATGGGAGCGATGCAACCCGACCGTCATGGCGAGCGAAGGTGAGTTCCCCAACTCGCCCGCTGGACCCCACCGCCTTTCGGTCCGCTCTGGGCCGCTTCGCCAGCGGTGTCACAGTGGTCACTTACCGGGGTCCGAACGGGCCTCGCGGCCTGACAGTCAACGCCTTCTGTTCGGTGTCGCTTGACCCCCCACTGATCCTTGTCTCGATCGCGCGTTGGTCTCGGAGCCATGACCTGGTGGTTGATCAGCCGTTCACAGTCAATGTCCTGAAGCCCGAGCAGGAAGCGCTGGCCAAGCACTTCGCGGGCATTGCCGACCAGGTCCAGATTCCCTGGTACGAGGGCCAGGCCAGCCCCCGCCTCTACGGCGCCCTGGTCCAGTTCGAGTGCAGTCCCTGGCGCACCTACGACGGGGGTGACCATTCCATCTTGTTGGGTCAGGTGATCGACCTGCAGGTGAGCGAGGGTGACGCGCTCGGCTTCTTCTCCAGTCGTTTCATCCCGATCGCCCGGCCCATTCCCTCGCAGCCGACGCTGCCCTTCGACCCGTTCGAGCTTCCCTACGACGCTTGATGAGCAGCAATCACGTTTCAACGCCAGGAGGTTGAGCGTATGTCAGCGAGAACCGGCGCCCAGTACTTAGAGGCACTCAACTCGTCTCGGCGCGATATCCGCGTGCACGGTGAAACCGTGCGTTCCGACATCGCCAGCCACCCAGCCTTCAAGGGCGTCGCGCACGCCTATGCCGCGCTCTACGACCTCCAGCACGACGAGCGGGTGAAGGATGTTCTCACCTATCCCTCACCGACCACTGGCGAGCCTGTCGGCACTTCCTTCCTGCAGCCGCGGACGAAGGCGGATCTCGCCCAGCGGAGCGAGATGATGAAGCTCTGGTCCGATCGTAGCCTGGGCCTGCTGGGCCGCACCGGCGACTACCTCAACAGCTCGGTCATGGCCTTGGCCGCCGCCCAAGACTGGTTCGCCCAGGTCGACAGCGGCTTCGGCAAAAACATGCGCAGCTACTACGAGCACGTGCGGGACAACGACCTGCTGATGACTCACACGCTGATCAACCCGCAGGCCAATCGCTCTCAGTCGGCAGGAGCTCAGCGCGACCCCTACCAGGCGGCCCAGATACTGAAGGAAACCGACAGCGGGATAGTGATCCGCGGCGCCCGGATGCTGGCCACCATCGGCCCTATCGCTGACGAGATAGTGGTCTTCCCCTCCACAGTGCTCCAAGCCCGGCCGGAGGATGAGCCCTACTCCTTCGCCTTTGCAGTGTCCTGTGACACCCCGGGCCTGCGCTTTCTCTGCCGCGAGTCCCTGGATTACGGCCGCAGCCACTTCGACCATCCGCTCGGCTCGCGCTTCGACGAGATGGACGCCGTCGCCATCTTCGACGACGTACAGGTCCCGTACGAGCGCTGCTTCATGATCCGCCATCCCGAGGTGTTGACCAGGGGCAAGATGTACAGCGAGACCGGCGCCCTGGCGCACATGACCCACCAGGTAGTGCTGAAGGACCTGGCCAAGACCGAGTTCATGCTCGGCCTGATTTCCCTCATCTGCGACGCGATCCAGATCGAGAGCTTCCAGCATGTGCAGGAGAAGATCGCCGAGGTGATCAACACCCGCGAGCTGCTCCGGGCAGTGCTCCGGGCGGCTGAGGCGGACGCGGAGGTGAACCAGTGGGGTCTGATGACGCCCGCCTGGGCACCCCTCAACACCGCCCGCAACTGGTTCCCCCGCACGTACCCGCGACTGCGGGAGATCGTCTGGCAGCTTGCCGCCAGCGGCCTCTTCGGCCTCCCCACAGAGGCGGATACAAAGGGCGAGACAGGGGTGGACGTCGACCGCTTCCTGCAGGCCGCAAGCTTGAACGGCATCGACCGCGTGAAGCTCTTTCGTCTGGCCTGGGATGCCTCAGCGAGCTCCTTCGCCAGCCGGCAGGAGATCTACGAGTTCTTTTTCTTTGGCGATCCTGTGCGGATGGCCCAGGCGCTGGTCGGAAGCTATGATCGCACCGAGGTCAAAGAGCGCGTCAACGCCTTCCTCAACAGCGACGGGCCCTTGGCGCCCCTGGCCGGTCCGGAGCTGCTGGCGGCCGCGACGGGCGTAAGGCAAGGCGGATGAGGGAGTTGCGGGGATCGATAGTTCCCCTGGTCACTGCCTTCAAGCCCGGCGGCGAGCTCGATCTGGAGGCGATGGGCCGGCTGGTCGACTGGCAGATTGCCTCCGGCAGTCACGGTCTCTCAGTGACCGGCACCACCGGCGAGCCCAGCGCCTTGACCCTGGACGAGCGAGAGGAGGTGATGCGCTACGTGGCCGAACGCATCGCCGGGCGGGTGCCGCTCGTTCCCGGCACCGGCACCAACAACCTGGCCGAGACGCTGCGCCTCACGCGCTTTGCGGAGGCGCTGGGCGCCAGCGCCGCGCTGCTGATAGTGCCCTACTACAACCGGCCGTCGCAGGAGGGTCTGTACCGCTACTTCGCCGCCATCGCGGATGCAGTCGACCTCCCGCTCGTGATCTACAACATCCCCGGCCGCACTGCCGTCAACATCGCGCCCGCCACGCTGGCCCGCCTCCGCCGCGATCAGCCCCAGATCGTCGGCGTGAAGGAGTCGAACAAGGACTTCGAGCACGTCTGCCGGGTGCTGCATGAGTGCGGCCGCGACTTCCTCGTCTTTTCAGGCATCGAGCTGCTCTGCTACCCGATGCTGGCGATCGGCGGCGCCGGCCACGTCAGCGCCACCGGCAATCTGCTGCCGAAGGAGGTCGCCGCCATCTACGATCTGGTCCAGGCGGGCAAGCACGGCGAGGCGCTGGATCTGCACTACCAGCTGCTGCCGCTCAATGACGCCCTCTTCTGGGAGACGAATCCAGGCCCGCTCAAGTGGGTGATGGGCGAGCTGGGCCTGATCGAGCCTGTCTACCGCCTCCCGCTCTGCGAACCCAGCGCTGAGAACCAGCGCCGGCTCCGAGAGGTGATGGCGCAGTACGACTTCGCCGTGCCGGTGGGTGCTAGGCGGTGAAGCGTGCCCGCGTGCTCAGGGATGGCCGGGCAGAGTCGGCCGAGCTGATCGCGCCGGGTCTGCTGCGCACCCCTGACGGAATTGAGCACCAGGAGGCCGGCCTCCAGTTCCTGCTGCCTGTCGAGCCGACCAAGGTCATCGCCCTGGCCCTCAACTATTCGGACCACGCGGCGGAGCTTGAGCTGCAGGAACCTGAGGAGCCGGCCCTGTTCTTCAAGTCTCCCAACACCTGGGTGTCCCACCGCGCGCCAGTCATCTATCCCGAGGGCGGCAAGTTCGTCCATTACGAGGTGGAGCTGGCAGTCGCGATCGGCCGGCGCGGCCGCCACGTCAAGCCTGAACAAGCGCTGGACTATGTCGGCGGTTACACGATCGCCAACGATTTGGTCATCCGCGACTTTGTGACCAACCTTTTCCGGCCCCCCCTGCGGGCCAAGTGCTGGGACACCTTCTGCCCGATCGGGCCCTATCTGGTCCAAGACGAGGTGCAGGATCCCCACAACCTGACCCTCAAGGCCTTCGTCAACGACGAACTGCGCCAAGAGGGCAGCACGCGGGACCTGATGCGCAAGATCCCCGAGATCATCGAATACGTCAGCCACTTCATGACGCTGGAGCCAGGCGATCTAATCCTGACCGGCACGCCCAAGGGCATCTCGCACGTTCAGCCCGGCGATCGCATGCGGCTGGAGGTGGAAGGGCTGGGCATCCTCGAAAACCACATAGTCACTGAGCAGGAGGCTTTTGGCTGATGAGCCAGACGGCAACGGCGTCCGAGCGGCCCCGGGTCAAGGCGCGGGTCCGACCTGTCGAGCACTTCATCGACGGCAGGTTTCAGCCCAGCCAAGCCGGTGGCGCCTTCGAGACCATCGACCCAGCCACCAACGAGGTCATCACGACAGTCGCGGATGGGCTGGAGGCGGACATCGACCTGGCAGTCAGAGCTGCCCGCCAGGCATTCGAGGAAGGCCCCTGGCCGCGCCTCCGTGCCGCCGAGCGGGCTCGCTATCTGCGGCGGATTGCCGAGCTGATCGAGGCGGCGGATGCGGAGATCGCCGAGGTGGAGACGCTCGACACAGGGCTTCCCATCACCCAGGCCAGAGGCCAGGCCAGGCGGGCGGCGCAGAACTTCCACTTCTTCGCTGCGCAGATCGAGACCCTGAGCACCGCCTCCTACCAGACCGGCGACTTTCTCAACTACACGCTTCTGAAGCCGGTCGGCGTGGCCGGTTTGATCACGCCCTGGAACACCCCGTTCATGCTGGAGACCTGGAAGGTGGCGCCGTGCCTGGCCGCCGGCGACACCTGTGTGTTGAAGCCTGCCGAGTGGTCGCCGCTGAGCGCTTCGCGGCTGGCTGCCATCATCGCTGAGGCGGGCATCCCTGACGGCGTCTGCAATGTGGTTCACGGCTTCGGTGAGACGTGCGGTGCACCGCTGGTCGAGCACCCGGGCGTACAGCTCATCTCTTTCACCGGCGAGACCACCACAGGCAGCACCATCATCGCCAACGGGGCGAAGACCCTGAAGCGCTGCTCGATGGAGCTGGGCGGCAAGTCGCCGGTCGTGGTCTTTGCCGACGCCGATCTGGAGAGAGCGGTGGACGCAGCTGTCTTCGGCGTCTTCTCCCTCAACGGCGAGCGCTGCACTGCCGGCACCCGGCTGCTGATCGAGGAGCCGATCTATGACGAGTTCGTCGAGCGCACAGCCCAGCGCGCGGGCCAGGTGCGGTTGGGCGATCCCTTCGACCCCAAGACTGAGCTGGGACCGCTGATCCATCGTGACCATTACGAGCGCGTCAAGAGCTACGTTGAGATCGGCCGGCAGGAGGGCCGGCTTCTCGCCGGCGGCGAGCGACCGCAGCACCTGGCCCAGGGCAACTACCTGCCCGCCACTCTCATCGCCGACGTCAAGCCGCGGGCGCGCGTCTTCCAGGAAGAGATCTTCGGCCCGGTGGTGGTGGCGACGCCCTTCAACGGCGAGGCGGAGGCGGTCAGGCTTGCCAACGACGTCCGCTATGGTCTGGCCGCCTACGTCTGGACTCGCGACCTGCAGCGGGGTCAGCGGGTGGCGCAGGCTATCGACTCAGGACTCGTCTGGCTCAACTCGCAGAACGTGCGCGACCTGCGCACTCCCTTCGGAGGCAGCAAGTGGAGCGGCATCGGGCGCGAGGGCGGCACCTACAGCTTCGAGTTCTACTGCGACCTGCAGACCGTGCACGTGGCGCTCGGTGAGCATTCCATCCCCCGCTTTGGAACCGGCGGCTGATGGCCAAACCAGGCGATCCCCAGGAGTGGCTGGGCGGCCGCCGGGCGGCCCCCTTCGACATAGTGCGCGCCGCTCACGCCGAACTGCTCGTCACTGACCTGAGGCACTCGCGCGAGTTCTACGTCGACCTCTTGGGCTTCGTTGTCACCGAAGAGGATGACTCAGCCATCTACCTTCGCGGCTATGAGGACAGGCACCATCACTGCCTGGTGCTCCGCTCGGCACGTTTGGCAGCAGCCGGGCATCTCTCCTTCCTGGTTGCCTCTGAGACCGAGCTGGACCGGGCAGCTGACCACTACCGGGCGGCCGGCTGCTTCACGCGCTGGCTGGACGCGGGCGAGGAACGGGGTCAAGGTCGGGCGCTGCGCGTGCAGGATCCGCTCGGCTGTCCGCTCGAGTTCTTCAGCCAGATGGAAAAGGTGCAGTGCCTGCTGCAGCGCTATCACCTTCGGCAGGGGGCGCGAATGCAGCGCTTGGACCACTTCAACCTGCATGTGCCTGACGTGCAGACGGCTTTCGACCTCTATCACCAACTCGGGTTCGGCTGCTCCGAGTACATCGGCGGCGATGCTGGGGACCGCACGATCTATGCGGCCTGGATGTTCCGCAAGCCGCATGTCCACGATGTGGCGCTCACCGCCGGCCGGGGTCCCCGGCTCCATCACCTGGGCTTCTGGGCGGCTGACAAGGATGCCATCCTCAACACCTGCGACGCGCTCGGCGGAGCCGGCTGGCAGGAGACTATTGAGCGCGGACCCGGCCGCCATGGGGTAAGTAACGCCTTCTACCTCTATCTCCGCGATCCCGACGGGCACCGCATCGAGCTCTATACAGCGGATTACTGGACTGGCGATCCAGATCTGGACCCTGTGCGCTGGAGCGTCAACGACGAGCAGCGCCGCAGCTTCTGGGGCCATACAGTGCCGGAGCGGTGGTACCTGGAGTCTTCCCTGCTCCAGGCGGCCGACGGCAGCACTGTGCCGGTCAGCGACCCGCCGGCGCAGGAGCTCCGCCAGCCGCTACTTCCCCGCTGAATCGGGCCGGCGAAGCACTGCTGGCTAGCGGGTGACGTCGGGTCGAGTCCCCTCTCGGCTCGTGGGGCGGCGGAACCAGCGGAACTGCGCTGTGCGACTGGTGGCCAGCGCCGCGCCGCAGACCACCAGCACAAAGCCGGCGCCCATGCCCAGGGTGAAGGTCTCACCGAGCGCGAACACGCCGAGCAGCGCCGCCACCGCTGGATTTATGTAGGTGATGACGCTGGAACGCACCGGCCCGATCTCGGTGATCAGCGCGAAGAAGAGCAGAAACGCGACAGCTGTGCAGGCCAGGGCAAGGGCAGGTACCGAGAGCAACACACCTGTGCTCGGCATCACATGAGGCCACTGCTGGGCGGCGATTGGCGCATAAGCAAATGCGCACACGGCCAGCGACGCTGCAATCACGCTGACCGGTGACAGATCGCTGAGATGACGGGACAGGATCACCGGCCCCACCGCGTAGCCGATCACGACAACCGCCAGCTCGGCCAACGCCAGAAGGCTGGTCGCAGATCCGTACCGACTATCGCTGCCACGCCGATCAGGCCGATAGCCAGCCCGCCCAGGCTGGTCGCGCTGATCCGCTCCCGCTGGCCGAACGCGATTGCCACAACCGTCGTCGCCAGTGGCACAGTTGAGATCAGCAAGCCGGTGAGCGAGCTGGAGATCTGCTGTTCGGCGCTCGAGAGGAGAAACCAGGGAATGCCCATCTCGACGGCGGCGAAGGCAAGCAGCCAGGGCCATTTTGCCCAGAGCTGGCGGAAGCCGCCTCCGCGAGCCAGCGCGAAGGGAAGCAGGACCAGTGCTGCCAGCGTCGTGCGCATGAAAACAAGGGTGGCCGGCGAGAGCTCGCTCACGGCTATCCGGATGAAGAAGTAGGGAATGCCCCAGATCAGGGACATCGATGCGAACAGCAGGAGGCCGCGGCGCGTCATGTGGACACCACTCTTTCCTACCGGCCGAGCCAACGCTGTTGTTCCCGAGAAGGAGAGATCTGGTGGCTGTTGAGCGATCACCAGTTCGGGCGGGAGAGCACATCTCGGCCAAAGCCAAACCATGTCGGCAGCTGACACTGCATCAAGTCCACAGTGCGCATCGGCTGGAGCAGTCGTAACCTGTCAGACACAATTCGGACCACATCAAAAGCTGGAGGAGAAAAGCATGTTTGATAAGTTGCTGGAAGCGGTGATCCCGGGCGGTCTGTATGTCGGTCTGGGAATCGCGATTGGCGCCGCCTTTAGCGAGCGTCTGCGGCCGGTCGCGAAGCGTGCTGTAAAGGTTGGCATGACCGGCGCCGAGCGCCTCCAGGAGATCAGCGCCGAGGCACTGGAGAAGACCCAGGATCTCGTCGCGGAAGCGCGCTACGAGCAGGTAGCCGAACAGAAGGGTCCGGTGCGCCGCACTCGCGCCACTGCTCGTACCACCACTCCCCGCCGGCCGCGCCGCCGCACAGCGGCGGGCAACGCGCTGACCATCGCGCCGGAATAGTCTCTTGCCGCCCCGAACCGCCGAGCGCCCCCGGGCGCGGATCGAACACGCTGCGCATGGCCGCATCCGCGTCCGGATCGCCAAGGGAGACCGTGATCCTGAGGAAATCGAGCGGATCCGCTCCCATGTGGCGGAGCTTGATGCGGTGGACGAGGTCCATGTCAACCAGCGCACAGGGTCGATTCTCATTCACTCGTCGAATGGACCCAAGGTGCGGGCGGGGCTGCAGACCGTGCTCGATCTGGCGCCCTTCGAGCGCCAAGCCGAGACGCAGGTCAACGCTCTCGTGGCAGCTGTCAAGCTGGGTGACGACAGGCTCAAGGCAGCCAGTAAGGGACGTGTTTCCCTCCGCTGGGTTGTTCCCGCCGCCTTCTTCACCATCGGCGTGCGCCAGCTCATGAACACCGGTTTCACCATCGGCACTGTGCCGTGGTACGTGCTGCTCTACTATGGCGCCGACTCGTTTCTCAAGCTGTATCCCGAACATGCACCGGCCACCAAGCAAGGAGTAAGGAGCGAGCCCCAATGAACAACAGCGGACCGATCAGCGTTCGAGTGGGTCCCATGAGCATGGACGTGCCCCGAACCGCTGGCTACTACGGCGGCGTTGGCCTGGCCCTTGCCTTCGGCCTCATCGAATGGCCGGTGGCTGTCTTCATAGGTGCCATCCCAGCCGTGCAGATGCTGCGCCGGCAAGATCTCGGCCGCCCTGTCAACTTCGTAGTCCAGCTCTTCGAGGGAGCCGCCAAGCCCGTCGGCGGCGATGCCGAGGGCACTGTGGAGCTGACCACCACCCCCCGGCCGCTGCGCCGGGCCGCGCAGGCCGATCCGGCGGCTGCGGTCGCCGGAGCAGCCCGGGCAGCCGGTCGCGCAGCTCGCCGCGGAGCCGGCGCCCGGAGCCGCCGCCGCGGCGCCGCTGGAACGGGCACTGGCACTACC
>JAEKNQ010000007.1 GCA_016464825.1 Candidatus Dormiibacter inghamiae
GTCGGTCTCCGGGAGGGCCCTCAAATGGAAAGCCACGCCCAGGAGAGCGGGCACATCGTGTCTTGCGCCACTCCCGGAGTCCAGTGGTAGTTGAACACGCACGTCGTTCTGCTCCTCGAGGACGGCGCCGGCGAGGCGTAGGAGAGCGGGCCGGTTGGGGAAGATGCCGACCACCTCGCAGCGGCGGCCGACCTCGCGGTTCAACCTCTCCAGCGAGTTGGTCGACCAGATCTGGCGACGGTGCTCGAAGGGGAAGTCGTAGTAGGCCAGGACGTCGGTCTCAGCGTCTCGGAGGCAGGCCACCAGCTGCGGGTAGCGCTTTTCGAAGAGGCGGCAGACCCGTTCCACGGTGTCGTGGGCGCTGTCGGCGTCAGGCTGGGCGAAGATGGTGCGCAGGGTGGCGGCCACCATCTGCTGGGCGAGCTTGGGCACGGTGGCCAGGGCATTACGCATGAAGTGAACACGACAGCGCTGCCAGGTGGCTCCGACCAAGATCTCGGCGACCGCTTGCTTGAGGCCGAGGTGGGAGTCGGAGGTGACCAGCCGGACACCGCTCAGACCGCGGCTGACCAGCTGGCGGAGGAAGGCCCGCCAGAACTCGAGGTCCTCGGCCGGGCCGACGTCGACGCCCACCACCTCGCGTTCGCCGGTGACCTTGACCCCGGTCGTGATGAGGACCGCCATCGAGATCACGCGGCCGTTCTCACGGACCTTCTCGAAGGTGGCGTCCAGCATCAAGTAGGGGTGCTCGGAGTCGAGCGCCCGGGTGCGGAAGGCGGTCACCTGCCCGTCCAGCTCCTTGCAGATCCGGCTGACCTGGTCCTTGGAGATGCCCTTCAGGCCGAGCGCCTCGGCCAGGTTGTCGACGGCCCTGGTCGAGACGCCGTGGACGTAGGCCTCCTGGACCACCGCCAGCAGCGCCCGCTCATGCCGACGCCGAGGCTCCAGCAGGCTCGGGAAGTAGGCGCCCTGGCGGAGCTTGGGGATCTGGAGGTCGACGGTGCCGACCCGGGTGTCCCATTCCCGCTCTCGGTAGCCGTTGCGGTAGGTGAGCCGGTTCTCGCTCCGCTCGTGGAGCCCGGCACCCGCCAGCTGGGTCGCCTCGACGTCCATCAGCTCCTGGGCGAGCAGGCGCACGCCGTCGCGGAGGAAGCTGGGGTCAGCCCCCTGCTCGTCCTTGTTGAGCAGGTCCAGCAGTGTCATCCTGAGATTGGCCATCGTCGTGGTCCTCCATGTGGTGACTGAACACCTTCACTTGGAACCACACGGTGGCCGCCTTCGTCAAGGCGGCCCTGGATTTACACCACTACTCGCGACACGACTCGCGCGAGGTGGTCGGGCGCTGGGCAGACCAACCGGCCTACATCGAGACCGCCGGGGTGGTCATGCACTGGCTTTGGCGGCTTCCCAGCGAACCTTTGCTGCACAGCCTGGCCCGGCTCCGCCGTGTCCTGGAACGCGAACTCCAGTAAGCTTGGGCGGCTGCGGCCCGCCTGAGCGGCTGCTGGCGACGGCGGGCGAGGACAACGTGTCGGGGCCGCTGGAGTCCCGCACCCGCGACGGCACCGCTGACTGCTCCACCAGGAAGAGCGAGCCTGCTCGGCTGCGGTGCTGCGTACCTAGCCCACGGAGATCGCCGCCGTGCGGGGACGCCCAGGCTGCGGGCGAAACATACCCCCGGCTCGGAGATGCCGACCTGCCAAGTGGCGCCCGCGACGCCGATCGCCGAAGACAGGAGGGCGGTCGGGCATAGCCGTTGATCGCCCCGCCGAGCACCTTCGGCTCGGGTCATCGCCAGAGCGCCGCCAGACCTGTCTGCCACAGTGAGCCTGGATGCTGTGGCGAGACGATGCCGGACGAGAGTGCACCAGCAACCAGACGTAAAGTGCTCCTGATGGTGAAGCGCGTACTCGATGGCGAGTAGGCCGCCCCAGGAGCCCAGCAGGTAGGTTGCCGGTGGGCGTCGCGAACATCATAGGCGGGCTCGATCGGTCTGGCCTTATGACGTTCCCATAGCAGGTTGCGCATAAGCTGATCCCTCGTCGTTGGCACAGTTGCTGACTGAGTTCGCGGAGTCGCCCAGCAGAGACCTCCGATGATTGGGTGGGGATGGCGGAATACAGCGGGCGGCATCCCACGGATGAGAGTGAATCAAATCGCTGGCTATCGGGGTCGCTCTATCGAGATGTCTTCGCGCCCGCCGGTGAGCCGTTTCCACATCTCATGGTCCAGGTCGCGCTTGGATACGTATAAATGTCCCTCGGGAGCCTCCTGACCCCCAATGGCTTTGAACGGCCCTCGCGCCAGCTTCGAGAGGTCAAGGTAAACAGCACCCTGTTCAAGGCGGGTTCCTGGCTTGAGGATGGGTAGCTGCTCCAACTCGGCGCTGTCCAGTTGAGGGAAAAGTTCGTGGGCATCCTTCAGTTCGGTGGCGCTGACCGTGGCCTCCACATCGCCAGCCTCAGGCGCAGCGGCCGCCTTGTTCAAATCCTCGGAGAAGTCGTCCTTCTCCTCGATGCCGCGTGGGTTGCTGGCTTGCTCCCTGGCTACGTCATGGGTTTGAGCGTGCCTGGCCTCCGGGCCACCGACGTCCGAGTATGGCTGCCGGCTATCGCCTGGGCTGTAGTCTCCACGCTTCGGCATGTGCTTTCTCCTTGGCTGAAATAGAGGCGTCCCATCGGCAGATGCGATGTGCGCTCAGCAATCCCCTGCACGAGGAGGCTGTGCCGGTGACTCATGCTACCCAGGAGCCCGGACGGATAGCGCATCCTTCCCTTCATAGCCGCACGCCCTGGCACTGCGGCGAGGCGGGCGCCCACCCTGACCACCGTAGGGAAGCGTCAAGTATCGGCTCGCCTCCGAACCGACCCAGGTCGTGAACTCCTCGACTGGCCGTCGCTTGAGGCGGGTGGGGAGACGCCCAGGAGGCCAGCCGACTCCGAGGTGGGCGGCTATGGAGAAGGCGGCCGGGATCTGGAGCAGCTCTTTGGCCTCCGCTTCGACCGGTGTCAGCCCGGCGGTAAGCGTGGTTCCAAGGCCCTCGCCACGGAGTCCGAGCACGATGTTTGTACGTGTCCTGCACCGCGGCCCGCGCCCAGCATCGGCGAGCTGTCCATCACCTGGAGCGCCCGCTTCGGCAGCAGCTCGGCCGCCGCCGCCCGCTTCACCAAGTCCCGGAAGAGCCTCCCTTCCTCCTCGTGAGCCAGCAGGCGCCCCCGGAACAGACAGATAGTCGTGTGGTCACAGCCTTGGTCGTCCAGGCCCCAGGTTCAGCGCCCACTTCCAGCGCAGGTCGTAGCGCATCCGCTGCTCCGCCTCCCGGTCGCTGCACCCTTCCCTAAATGCCATCAGGTACGCCCCCGCCACCCGCGACGGCGGCACCGAGGGCCGGCCCTTACCCGCCACGTACCAGTGCTCGAAGTCCTCGTCCCGGAGCAGTTCAGGCCGGACCTTGGCGAAGCGGGCGTAGAACGAACCCGGCTCGACTAGCGGTTCCCTCTTGCCGCCCCACAGATAAACCTCGGCCAGGCTGGTCTGGCAGCTCTCGCGTCCAAGCATCAGGAAACCTCGATGAAGACGTCGGCCGCTACGTTCAGGTCGCCCAATTCTCGCCCGTCCGGTCGGCCCCCAGCCAGGCCGACTCTTTCAACAGCTTCCTAGTCGTCCTGCTCCTGTTCCTTACCTCCCAGGTGATGGAACGGGAGGTGGCTGATTGCGGAAGCCGACCCAATGCTTGACTACCAACCTAACTTGCCGAGCCACCCAGAACGGTGGCAGCCGACGCGATTCGTTTACTGTGTTAGGGATCCACCTTCTCCTCGCTAGCAGGCCGCCCTTCGCCGCCCTGCGCTACCTTCCGAGGCGGGCGGACCGGGGGCGACCCTATCGCCTGTGGCCTCCATGCGACGGCGATCGCGAGCAGATCTGCGAGGCCAGCTCGCAGCAGAGGATCCTTGACCGTGTAGCGGGTGCTGCCTGCCTCTGAGCTCTGTTCGACCAAGTCGACGAGACGGACGCGCTGGAGTTCGGCCAAGAGGTAACTCATCTCTAGATGGGAGAGGCCGAGCGCTTTCTCCCGCTCCGCCGCTGTGCGCTTCCCCTCCATCAGCAAGCGGACTATCCGTAAGCGGCGCTGATCTCCCAGCAAGCGGAAGAAATCGGCCGCTCTCGAGAGCTCTGGCGATGGGTCCGAGGGCAGGTCGCGAAGCAGGCGCCGGAGTCGGTTGGTGAGCCCTCGCTCCCCGGGAGGCGAGAGCTGGCCCTGGGTCAGGTAGCTGGTACCTAGCACTCGCTCCCCGACCGTTGCATGAGCCCCGCGACGAGACGCCACCGAGTAGAAGCCGGGTGGCAGTCGGAAGAGCGCGTCGTGGCCGGCTTCGGGCAGGCGCAGGATGGCGAGATAGCCGCCCACACCGATCGCCACCAGCACCCCACCCTGGACGGCCAACTGCTGGACCTGGGTGAAAAAGTGCTCGGCGGGGACCCCTGCAACCACC
>JAEKNQ010000032.1 GCA_016464825.1 Candidatus Dormiibacter inghamiae
CCCCAACGGCGTCCTGGTCCGCGTCCTGCAACGCATCCTCGCCCTGACCACCGCGATCTGGCACAACGACCGCACTGGCCAGCCGATCAAGCGATCACTGCTGGCCTACGACCACTGACCCCTTGGAATAGATCATCTAGGAGGTTTGTGATCCGTCGCCGTTGGCGTGCTGAGCCGACCTGTGCGGCGAGTCTGGCTGCGTGGTTGGCGTGGATTCGTGCTCCGTCTCTGTCGCCGTTGGCTTCGAGGGCGGTTGCGAGGTCGACGCGGAGTGCGGTTTCGGCGCGGACGAAGGATGGGTCGAGTTGGTTGAGGGCGCCGGTGAGGACTGTGGTGGCGTCGGGGTGGCCGCAGCGGGCAAGTGCGTGGCCGCGCCAGCGGGCGAGATGCACGGGGTCGAGCGCGACGTAGGGCCGTTCGTCGGCCAGCTCGCTGGGCAGGAGTTCGGCGGCTTCGTCGAAGGCGCGCAGGCTGGCGGTTTGGTCGCCGTGGGCGGCGAGGGCTTCGCCGTGAGCGGCGGCCAGCCAGGCTCGTAGGACTCGAGGGGAGGATGCGTGGGCGTGGCGACGGGTCTCGTCGAGTAATTCGATCGCGTCGCTGGTGGCTCGCGTGTCGATGAGGACGAATGCTTGTTCGGCGGCCGCGTGTGATTCGTGTGGGATGGAGTCGGATTGTGCGGCTGCGGCCCGGGAGTGTTCGTAGTGTTGCCAGGAGTTGGGCACGTCGCCGAGGTCGAGTGCTTGCCAGCCGGCAAGGGTGTGCATCTCGGAGAGCAGGCCGGCGAGCGGTTCGCGCGTGCCCGGGGCAAGGCTGTGCGTAGCGAGTCGGTGGACTTGGCGGATCTTGGCGTCGAGTTCGTCGCGGATGACGATCGCACCGAGTTGCCGGTCGAGTCGGCGGATGGCGTCGAGTTGCTGGTGCAGAAGTGTGATTGTGGAGCGGTCGACGCGTCGGGCGGCGTCGAGTAGCTGGCGTAATTTGGCGGCGGGATTTTCGTCCTCGTCGGTAATGGCGCTCGGCGGTGCGAGGAGCGTCGCGATGGGCTCGCCGAAGAGTCGTTCGAGCAACCGCGCGGTGGCTGGTCGAAGCGCGCCATGAGTCCGGCCGCTGATGAGTCGCTGCAGGTGCCGCAGACTCAGCGTCCCCGATTCGTGATTGTCTCGGGCGAAGGCTTCGGCGTGCTGCACAAACTCCTCGTAGGTCATGCAGCACTGGCGGATGCGCTGTTCGAGCAGCGTCCGCGGCGGCCGGTCAGCCAACCCTGCTCACCTCCTCGGCACGGCTTGTTCGTGGCGTCTTGATGGCGGGCTGGTGTCCTTCCGCTGATACCGCGCCAGGATGAAGATTATTTCAGCTCGTCGCGAATGTGAACGAGCAGGGTGCCCCGGTGCCGCGCCCGCCTAAGACGCCGCCGGGGCTCCACGTCACGGCCGGGAGCCGGTGGACCCGATGAGCCCCGACTCCCGGCCGTGATTCCAGTGATCGCGGACGCGAGGTGCAGGCGTGAAGGAACACACCGAGCCATCGGATGTGGTGATCGCACAGCGCCTGCTCGATCAGCTCAAGGTGCGTGGCTTTCAGTTCCAGCGGATCGCGCCAGGCGAAGACGGGCCGCTGATGGGAAGCCGGGTTGCCGGTGGCTGTGTGGACCTTATCCACATCGAGGGCTTCAGTCGCGACTGCTTTGCCTGGCGTAAACGTTCATCGTTACTGATCTTCGCCGGGGGTGGCTTGGTGGAGCGTCGGACCGATGGCAGCGCGCTCGATGTGCTTAATGAGGTGCTGACCTGGGAGCTGAAATCGTGACACAAGCCCTGCCGATCTGGGTCACGTCGGTGTCGGATCATCTCGACCACGCGGTCACGCTAGACGCGATGCACTCGGTGCGAACCACCGGACGAACGGTGGCAGCGTGCGGCGCGAATCTCATTCCGGCCGCTCTCAGCGCGCCACCGGGGCGCCGGTGCCCGACCTGCGTGGGACTGCCCGTACAACGGCAGGCTGATCAGCGGCGCGACGGACGGCACGCTCGTCCAGACGCTTGGCGGTGGTTTCGTGACCGGACCCGTCGCGGCTGAACCCGCATCCCGAAAACGGGCTCATCAGGGCCTTCTGGTGACGGGTGTGACGGGTTCGACACGGGTCGACTTACCCGTCACGCTAGACGTTTCCGCAGTTCAGATGGTGTGGTAACCCGTCACACGGGCTGTGACGGGTTACCACCGGGTGTGACGGGTTACCAGCTTGTGTGACGGGTTCAGACTGGGCCGTCGTCGGGTTCCGGGTCGTGTCGTTGGGCCTCGATCGCGGCCCGGATATCGGCGATGAGGTAGCCGCGGGCCCGCCGGCTGGTGCCGTCCTCGGCGGTGATTCGGCGCCCCGGACGTGGGCGGCATCCGAGTTCGCCCATCTGCCGGCCGAACGCGGTGGGCTCGACGCCGAGGGCATCGACGAGTTCGGCTGTGGGGACGAACTCACGGCCGCCGTCGTCGAGATCGGCGCCCAGGTATTCGACCACTGACGCTAGCGGCTCCGGCAAATCCTCCGGCACGTCACGGGCTGGCGGCCTCTCGTCGATGATCTGGCTGGGGCCGATGACGTGGGCCACGGTGGCCGTGTCGAGCAGGGGGACGGATACGGCGCCGATCGCGTGGCCGGTGAGCGTGCCGGCCGCCGCGCGCAGCGCCCGGCCGCGCTGGCAGAGCGTGGTCCAGTCGTCGTTGGGCATGTAGTCGGTGCGGACCATCATGGCGAGCACGTCGGCACCGGCCGCGGTGTCGCCGTCGGGGCGCAGGATGCCGACGCCCTTGTGCGAGGGCAGGAGTCGGCTGCTGTCCCAGCCGCGGGTGTTCATCTGCTCGCCGAGGATGATGTTGCTGTCGCGCCAGTCCATGACGCGCAGCGCGAAGCGGGAGCCGAGTACCGCGCGCAACTGGGATGGGATTGTTTTCGAGTCTGGCCGTTGAGTGGCCAATACGAGGACGATTCCGGCGGCGGGTCCTTTCTTGGCCAGCCAAGTGAGCAGTTCGCCGATGTACTGGCCGGCGGGGATCATTTTGCCTTGTACCTTGATGGGGGTGCGTTCTTCGAGGGGGACTTGGACTTCGTCGATGAAGATGCCGGTGATGGGCATGTTCAGTGACGGATCGCGGGACATCGCGGGGGTGACCTTCGATTCGGGACAGGTATCGTTGTCGAGGTCGCGCATTCTTCGGTATCGGCCTTGGACTTCGGTGACGAGTTCAACGAGCCAGGCGGCCAGGGCCAGGACGTGGGCGGGTTCGTCGCCGGACATGAAGCGGTGCGCCACGTGAGCGGCGGCGTCCCAGTCCTTACCGGCTTTGAAATCGGCGACGTAGAGGCGGGTGTGCGGGTCGAGGATCAGGCCAGCGGCGGCCAGGCGCGCGGCGAAGGTCTTGCCTTGACGGGGGATCGCCCCGACGAGCAGCGAGGTCCACACCAGCGGGAGGGTGATGCGGCGGTCCCGGGCGTCTCGGCCGAACGGTATCGGCCGCCAGGTGTCCCAGCACGCCACGTCAAGCAGGGGCGTGCGCAGCGGTGGGGTGGCATAGGGGTCGGCGTCGGCGACCCACATCGCGACCCGCCCAGCATGGCCGCCGTTGCCGCGGACTCGCTCGACGAGCAGTTGCACCTCGTCCACGGCGAGCGCGGACGCCAGCGCCTCGCGGTTTTTGACCACGTCGGTGGCTTTGCGGGTGGCTGGGAGATCGACGGTGATCGCCCACCCGGCACCTACCCGGCTGGCCCGTTCGACCAGGCGGAGGGTTTCGTCTTTGCCGATGAGTTTGGCGTCGCGGAAGGCGTCGACCAGGATTTGCGGGTCCATGGTCCAGGTAAGCGACCGGGGTCCGGCTAGTACCGGCTTGCGGCCGGGACTGCCGTCCTTACGCCGGCCCGTGATCGCCAACACGGTCGCGCCGATCACGGCCGTGAGCCACAGCGCCGGCGAGCCGTAGACCATGTCGCCCACCGCGACTCCGGCCACGCCGATCCCGGTCACGCCGCCGGTCACTCGCCACCGCAGCAGGGTCAGCTCGCGGATCTCGACGTACTTATCCGCCAGCTTTTCCGATTGCTCGGCGGCCTCTCGGTAGTCGCGCACGGTCACCCACCGCCGCCACGCCCGCACGGCCAGCACCGTCCCTCGACCGGCCGCGCGCAGGAATCGCCACGGCGAGCTCATCGTGGTGACGGCCGCGTCCTTGGCTGCCTGTGCTGCGTTGGCGCGGCTTTTGAATGCGGCCGGTACGTGTGGCGAGCGCTGCCACCACGACGACCGCCGGTAGTGCTCTTGTCGGGTGTGGGGTCGGTCGTCGTCATCGAGTAGCTCGGCGTCGAGCACCGGGTCCGCCGGGATCACCGCCGAAGGCTGGGCGGCGGCCACCTCCGGTCCCTCGTGGGGCGTGGTCATCGCCGGCCCCCCCGTCGGTAGGTGACATCCAGCGAGGTCACCGCCAGGGCGCGAGTGACCACATAGGCAGTGATCAGCGCCGGCACGGCGAGCGCGACCCAGAACAGGGTGGTGTTGGCGGCGTAGGTCATCGCCACCCACTGGACGCCGACGATCACCCCAGCGGTGATGAATACCTGCCCGGCTAGGGAGGCGAGCCGGGAGGCCGCGTGGGCGGCGTCGGCCGCCCGGCGCGCTCGCCGGGTGCCTGAGCGCCACACCATGACCAGCGCCAGCAGCACTCCGATCGCGGCGATTATTTCGGTCGGGCTCAGGTTGATGGTCATGGCAGCGGTCCTCCCTCCTGATCTGTCGTGTTGTGCTGCTGCTGGCGGCGGCGTTGCCAGATCGGGTGCAGCGCGCGCCGGTCGTCTTCGGCCAGTGCGCCCCACACGCCGGTGGTGCTCGCCCCGGCGGTCCGGAGATCCAGCTCCCGGCACTGGTCGATGACCGGGCAACCGGCGCACAACCGGGCAGCCAATTCCCGGTCACTGGGTGCGCAGTCGTCCCAGTCGGGCTCTACAGCCGGCCAGAGCCCCCACAGGCACAATCCGCGGCGCACCACGACAGTGGTCAGCACGTCGTCCGGGACCTGGCGCCACCGGTCGAGCCCGGCGGCCATGGCCTCGTAGTCCAGGGCATCGTCGTCGGGGTTCACCACGACGCACCTCCACTCACGCGGGCCACCTCGCGAGCAGTGCGCCGCTGCGCGGCCATCTGCGCCACGTCCACGCACCCACCGGACTCGGCGGCCTCGGCCGCCAGCCGCTCCACGGCCGCCGCCGGGATCACGTACCGGGTGCGGATCCGCACAGCCGGGAAGGCGTCGTCGCGGATGGCGCGATAGATCGTCGCCGGCGTCACCCGCAGAACCCGGGCGGCCTCCGGGACGGTGTAGAACGCCGGACTGCCGGCGCCCTTGTTGTTGCTGTCCATAACTGAACTCCCATTGAAAGCATGATGTCATCTGTTTATTGCACTGATTTCAGTGCTTGATGGCGTGCGGAATGCCGAAACGGCGGCCGGCGATACCCTTCGGCGCTCAGGGCGGAGCGCGGAGGAATAGGTGGCACAGGACTGGGCGGCGGTCGCCAGAGCGATCGATGCGAGGCTTGCCGAGCTCAATTGGCGGCAACGCGAGTTGGCTGAGCGGGCTCAGGTATCGGTGGCCATCGTGCGCGAGTTGCATCGCAACACCGCTCAGCGCCGTCGTAATGCCCGGACGCTGGAAGCGCTGTCCGTCGCGCTGAGTTGGCATCCCGAGCACCTCGACGCCGTGCTGCGCGGTGGTACTCCGCCCGATCGCGGCCAGCCGGCGTCCTCGCCGGTTGATCCCGTCACGGCCCGGTTGACCTCGATCGACCGTCGCCTTGCCGCCATCGAGCGGCGCCTTGATGACTTGGCGGCCCGCGATGGGTAGGCCAGCGGGCACCCGGTCCCTTGTGGTGTCGGTGATTCCTTGCATGGCACTACAAAACGCCCAACAGGTACCACTTCGTAATTGGCGCCGGTTAACAGCCAGACCATTAACCACCATTAACCGCGCAGCTCAGGACCGGCTTATTCGGCGGCGGAGCGGGCCATGTTGACCTCGCTGCAAACCGTGCGCCGGCACCTGGGTTACACCGCAGCCCAGGTGATCGATCTCGTTACCCGGCGCGCCGCCGCGCTGAACCTGCCGATCGCGAACCGGGCGAGCCTGAAGACCAAGCTGTCGCGATGGGAGAACGGGAAAGAGCAACCCAGCGAGATCTACCGGCGGCTGTTCCGCGAGATCTACGGCCGGACCAACGCCGAACTCGGCTTCCCCGACGAACCGGAAGAAGACCCCGAAGCAGCCGCGCTACGATCCCGGCTCGCCATCGCCCGCACCGTCGACTCCGAGATCGTCGACGTTTTCCGCCACCAGGTCGACCACGCCCGCCGCGTCGACCGGCGCTTCGGTGCCCTCACCCAACTCGACCAGCTCCGCAGCCAGATCGACCAGATGCACCAACTACTCAGTTACCGAGTCGGGCCGCAGCGGACCGCGCTGGCCGCGGTGCTGGTGGAGGCATCCACCCTCGCCGGATGGCAAGCACTCGACCGCGCCGCGCTCGGCCAAGCGTGGGCCCACTACGAACGCGCGAAAGCCGCCGCCCGCGAAGCGGAATCGTCCGGATTGCTTGCCCACGCCACCGCC
This sequence comes from Candidatus Dormiibacter inghamiae, assembly GCA_016464825.1. Lineage (GTDB taxonomy): Bacteria > Chloroflexota > Dormibacteria > Dormibacterales > Dormibacteraceae > Dormiibacter > Dormiibacter inghamiae. Next base: position 6,654 of record JAEKNQ010000032.1, read on the forward strand.
GAACAAGCCTTCGTGCTCATCGACCTCGACGAGACCACCGCCGCCGTCGACCAACTCGCCCACGCCCGCACCATCGCCAACGGCACCGCCACGCCCCTGCTCCGGGCCTGGCTCGCCGCTGCGCATGGCGAAACCCTCGCCGCCACCGGTCACGCGGACGCCGCCCGGCGAGCCTTCGACACCGCTGCCAGCCTGTTGCCCAGCGATCCCGTAGACCCCGCGCTGCCGTTCCTGTTCCTTGGTGACTCCCACCTCGACCGCTGGCGTGGCAACGCACTGGCCCGCGTCGGCGCGCCCGACGCCATCGACCAACTCACCAACGCCCTCACACACCTCCCAGCCGACTTCGTCCGCGCCCATACCGGCCTGCTCGTCGATCTCGCCTACGCCCACACCGCCGCCAGTGACCGCGACGCTGCACTCGCCTATGCCCGGCAGGGCCGCCGTCTCGCGGCGCAAATCAAGTCCGATCGGCAACAGCGGCGGCTGAGCCGGCTTGTGCTACCCGGCAGCAGCCCCGTGTGAGGCCAAGTAGTACAGCAACGCGACCAACGTCCCCGATCCCAGCAACTCCTGCCGCACCACCAACGCCGGCACCCGCGACAACGGCACCCACTCCACCCGGCCGGCTTCCTCGGTGTCGGTCGGCTCCCCGATCCGCTCAGCGCCCCGCCACAAGAACACGTCGATCGGCGCCGTGACCTGCCCAGGGAGCGGCTCAAAACTCACCAGACGCTCCGGCTCCCCCACCGGACGCCACCCGCTCTCCTCCTCCGCCTCCCGCGCCGCCGTGACCGCCGCATCCTCACCCGCGTCAACCAGGCCCCCGAGCAGCTCATACCCCCACTGCTCCGTGACGAACCGGTACCGCCACAACATCAGCGCCCGATCCTGATCATCCACAATGAGCGCCACCGCGATCCGGCCCAAATGCACGACGTGGTAATCCCACCGCTCCCCGTTGGGCGCCTCAACATCGACCAGTCCCAGGCGCACCCACCGACTGTCATAGATCGTCTTCTCACCAAACGTCTGCCAGCCGCCGTGCTCCGCTACCACGGGGGCCAGCCTAGGCCCGGACGCGCTGCCGCCTCGTGGACGCGTGGGAGAACTTCGCCGAGTCCGCAGCCAAACGTCACTCGCTGCATCACCGGAGCAGATGATCGCCAACTGCGCGCCTCACGAAGTCTGCGGCGGGCCTGGTGGGGCGGTGTCCGTGCTAGTCAGGCCGTGCGATGAGCTTCTCGGCTGGTACTTTCGAAACGGCCGATCGGCATCGATTTGCCACGGCTGGTGAATCGGGATGACCTCGGCCAACTGGTTCCGCTTCGCCATTTCCGCCGGCTGAGCCCAAGGCCAGCAGCGCTGCGGCAACGGCCAGCGCGAGTGGGGGCGGCACTGCATTCGCGACCTGAAGTGGTTGGTGGGAGCGCGGCCCGGCGAACACGTGATCGTCTCGGAATCCTTGTATTCGTGCAGCCTCTCTCACGGACAGGGTTCTATCGAGTATTGGGTGCACCGGTAGGGCCCGGTGTCCGGCGACAATAGTCCGCGCTACGTCAGGATGCAGCCGCCGGTAAGAGATCGGTCCCGTGCCTGGCTTGATCGTCTTAATCTTTTGGATTACGTGCTCGGAATGGCGCATCGTGCTGCCGTTGAGCAATATCTTACCGCCGACCAATATCACGTACTCTGCGTGCTGCCCGTGGTCGAGCTTTGGCAGACCTGTGAGGGATTCGAGAACAGTCGGCGTAGGTTTCCTGCCGCAACGGCTTCCGCGATCCTTGCCGCACTGCTGTTCGCAGTGGTCACCGGCGCAGTGAGAGGGTTGTGGTGGCTCAGGGGCCAGTCCCCAATCGTGGCGCTGCGCGAGGAAAAGGAGGCGCCTGCGAAGCTGGGGGACTCCGAAGTCGCACGCGCGCAGAAGATGCTCTTTGACGGCATAGCCCTCCTTCTGAACGCGTCCGAGCACGGTCTCGACAAAGCTCTTCCCTCCGACTTTTTGCATGCCAGGGACATTTTCGATGACCACGAAACGAGGTTTTATCTGACGTGTAAGGTTGATTACCGCGGTGTACAGATCATTCTTCTTATCATCTGCTTTGCGCCGACCGGCGGCGCTGTAGCCCTGGCAGGGGGGGCCTGCAATGACGGCTGTTGCCTGGCTCGCTAGCGGCGCGAGTAGTTGGAGCTGCTTCGCGCTGATCTTGGTAGCGTCGGCCTCGATAACGACAGTGCCGGGATGGTTGATCCGGTAGGTCTGAGCGGCATGACGATCTATCTCTACGGCAACAGCCACCCGGAAGCCAGCAAGCGTGAATCCCTCTCCGAGGCCGCCACCACCGGCGAATAATTCGACTGCGACAGGTTTCGTACTGGTTGTTTCCTGGGCGGCTCGACCGTTGGGACAGAAGCTGATCAATGGGCACTCGGTGCAGCGAGGCGACTTAGATCTGCAGTAGGCACGACCGTGATGGATGAGATTCACGTGCAGACGCTGTCGCATCCGCGCCGGCACGGCCGACTCGTATGATGCATGCCTCACCTTCCCACCGGTGTCCGGAACCAGCCCGAGCCGACCGAGGGTTCGCCGGACGTGGGTGTCTACAGCCAGGGTCTTGCGGCCAAGCGCGTAGTGCATGACGCATCGGGCGCTCTTCACTCCGAGGCCAGGCAGGCTGGTGAGGAACGCCTCCACCTCGGCGTCGGGGAGGCCCTTGAGCCAGTCGAGTGTCAGACGTCCGCCAGTGCCTCGGTCGGCGCATGCCGTTGCGACACCCTCAAGCAGCCCCTGCAACTGGGCGGCGCGCGTCGCGCCGAATCCGGCGGGCCGGATGACCTCGGTGATGTCCCCGACTGGCGCCGCCATCAGAGCCTGCCAGGTAGGCCAGCGCGCGCGGAGCTCCCGGTGAGCTCGCTGGTAGCCGGCTTCGCGTGTTTGCCGACTCAGCAGGATGTAGACGGCCTCCTCTAGCGGGTCATCGAAGTTGCCAAGTCCTGCGCTGCGGTACTTGAGCTCGAGGATCTCGTCTATGCGATCAAGGACGTCAAGCCGTTCCGCGTCAGTGAGGGGACCCCGAGAGAGGGGAGGGATCGTGCGCATTGTGTTAGACATTCCATCCACTGAAGTAGCCGAGCGTCGGGTCCCCGAAGGTGCCGATGACAAGGCCCCGGTCAAGGAATCGGTTGAACTCTTCGCAGCTCGTTTCCGGGAACAGGGCGCAGCCGTGACAGGCAGCGAGATTGCAGGACTCCGGTCCTTGGCCCAGTTCACCAACTTCCATACAGACCGGGTCGGTAGAGCACCAGCGGGCCTTGTCGATGGCGGCCTTGAAGACCGGTTCGAGGTTCTCGGGACGTGCCATGCGTACTAGCCCGCCCATCGTGCCTTCCGAGTCACCGGCGGCGGTGTAGACCAGCACACCAGCCATATCGCGCCCTGGCTCATCGGAGATGTAGAGCCGTTCGCGCAGCGCGGCTGAGCTGTAGCCGCATGTGAAAATCAGCTCGTTGATCAGCAGATGCGCTACGGTATGCACCAGGATCAGACGAGAGCTGAGGTCACGGCTCTGGTCACCCGTCCCATGGCGGGAGGCTGCAAAGCGGGCGCCAATCCGCCCTGCCCGATCTTGCACATCGCCCCTGGCTTCCCAGGCTGCTAGCGTCTTGCCGTCGAGCTCCAGGTATAGGCCCTCCCCCTTGACGACGCAGGCCGGCAGCCAGTCGCGGTTCGGCGTCAGCGGTGTGCGGCGCAGCATTTCCTTGCCGTCGCTGAGGCGTAGGGCGCCATCTCGTACGCGGGTGAAACCCCGCAGCGCTCGGGTCTCGCGGAGAGTCTCGACGCGGCGCACTCGGTCGAGGAGGCTGCTAAGGGAGGCGGGCAATCCCGGATCGCTCGCGGTGAGGTCAGGATCCGATGGTGTCTCGCGGAGTAGTTCGAACTCCGGGTAGCGCCAGGCGACAGTGGACGTCAGCGTGTCCGACTCGCTGCTTTTCGAGGCGTCCGCCCCGACGCCGAGCAGCTCGGCGAGACCGGCCCGCAGCTCGTCGTCTGAGAAGTACTTCAACAGCTCGAGCGGGATGCTCTGACGGAGTCGGTCAACGGTGACCTCGCCGATCAGCTCATGCACGAGCTGAATCCTCGGCTGGACATCGGGCCGTCGAAGTAACTCGAGCACCTCAGCGCTGACTCCACCCTGATGACGCGGCAGAAAGATGGAAGATTCGACCTTCGGGAAGTACACGTTGCCCGCAGCACGAAGGGCACCACGCAGTGACCAGCCGCAGCCATTGCCCTCGTCTGCCACCCAGGGCCGGCTGCCAAAACAGTTGTATTCCTCACCCGGCGCAAGCTGGGTCGACAGCAAGGTCCGGTCCTCGTCTCCAAGCTTGCCGACTGTCCGCGTGATGCCTTCCAGGTTGCGCTGCTGCTTGCAGCCGTCGCACTTGACCAGCTGCCCCGCGAGGGTGCCGCCGCCCTGCGAGAGCAAACGCAGGGGGCCGCTGCACCTTGGCGTCAGTGACTTATGAACCCACTTGTCGAATGGAAAGTCGTCGAGGTGCCCACGCTCGCAGATGACAACGAACGGTACCTGCGACATGGCAGGCCTGCGCTTCTCGGCGTGGATCGCATCTGGGCAGCGCACCAGCTGGGTCATGCTCGGAGTGGTCCTGGTCAGCCGCTTGCAATAGATGCAGAAGCACCACCTGGGGAACCGCAGGACCGGTACCGACAGCTTCAGATTGCGCTGCTCTCGTCCACCGCCGCGCGGGCGTCGGTAGTCCGGCGGCAAGCGCAGGCTGCTGACCCTCAAGCGTTCCTGCAACCGCCACTCCGGCACCACAAACTCATCCGGGAAGAGGTTGGCGCGGTCGTCAGACTCGTACCAGTGATCCAAGCCGGCGGTGATGACCGAGCTGCCGTTAACCAGGATGCTCATGGCGCCAACGCCGAAGGGGCTGACCAGCTGAGACCTGCGCATGATCCCGGTGCTCACTCGGACTCCTCGGGTTGGCTGGCGGCATCGACGGCGTAGGCGTCGGTGATGCGCAGCTGGCACTCGGCATCGACGCTGCGCATGCTGGTTGGGGTGTCCCAGATCGTCGGGAGCTTGGCGCCTGGTTCTTGCGACGATCCCGCATAGCGCATCAGGCCCTGCAGCGGGTCCCCGCCGCCGAATGTGTTGGCGCTCCACTCGGTCCGCTCGCCATGGCGCCACTCTTTCGCGCGGCGGGCGATCACGCTGTGCACGGTTGGCAGTTCAGCGGGGTCAGCGAAGGTCGCGCGGTCGCGGATGAGTTTGGCGGCGCGCTCGAATTGCTTGTCTGGGAACGGGTCAGGTCCGAGCTTCATATCGCCCGACTGCCGGATATGGGCTACCGCTGCTCCATGTAGACCGCGCAGGAGGACGGGCAACGCGAACGGCGTCAGGCTCGTTGGCTCCACCTGGGCGTACAGGCGCTGGTGGTAGCTGCGGAAGCGCTCATAGTGGCTGCGGTCGCGGGGCTTGGCTGCGCCATAGATGGTGATGACGAGGCCGGGGCGCTCCCACCAGCGCCGGCCGACCCGGCCACTGACCTGGATGTGCTGGGCGGTGGTCTTCGGCTGGCCGATGATTGTCATCAAGGCGAGACGGTCGATGTCCACGCCGACTTCGATGATGTTGGAGGCCAGGCAGACGTCAACGCAGTCGTCGCGACCGTAGTCCTGCTGGAGCTGCTCGATAGCTTTCGGGATCTCGTCACTGCGGCGACGGCTGGTGAGCTCCAACGTCACACGCGGCCACCGAATGTCAGCTGCGGCAATGCCATCTCGCTTGCGGATGCCGGTCAGGTAGTCAGGGATGTCGGACTGAAGGAGCGAAACAGTGTTCCCCAGCTCGCGCAGGCTGTTGAGGAAGTTCAGGTTGGTCCAGTAGCCATCGCGGTCGTCGTCCGATATCGCCATTGCTGCCTGCAGGGTCGATGCTGCGACTCGGACTTGCACGGTCTGGATGGAACCGAGCGACGAGCTCATGACGCCGAGGTAGCGCCGACCGCGCGCCAGGGAGCCATCAGCTGTGCGCGCAGGTTCAGCGAAGAACGATCGCCCTTCTTCGAGCCCATGGGGCGGGAACAGGCATGCGCGCGAGCGGCCGTAGAGATCACGCACCTGTTGCTCGTAGCGCCGGATGGTGGCCGTCGAGGCAATAATCTTCGGCCTGCGCGGCACATGGTGGCGATAGTCCGTACAAAGATCCTCGATGATCGGCTCGTAGAGACCAACCATGGAACCGAGCGGACCGGATATCAGGTGGAGTTCGTCCTGAATGATGAGACCGGGCGGCGAGACCTGGCGCTCGCCGTTCTCATCGAGCCCGAACAGACTGCGCGCACTCGTTTGCCAGGCAAGCATGGCGAACTTATCGACGGTGCCGATGACCAGACTTGGCCGGGTTTCGTAGATATCCTCGTCGACGACGTGAATCGGAAGGCCCTCGCGGTTGGCAAAGCGGCATGAGCGGTCCGGGCAGATGAAGCGCACTTTAGTACCGACCGGAACGTAGCCAACGGCTTCCTGCCCCCTCGGTCCCTTCGCGATAGGGCCCATCTGAGCGCTACACCACGGGCAGCGGAGAAGCAGGAAAGGGTTCTCCTGGCGAGAGTCACCGCGTAGCTTGCTCAGCGCTGTCTTCGCCGCCGCCCATCTATTTGGTGTTGTGGTACTGCCGAGCCAGATGCCGATACTGAAGCGCTCGTCGCCGAGATCCGTCGCGTTGCTGCGGATGTCCTCCATCACGCATAGCAAGGATGCTGCTCGAAGGAACTGCTGGGCGGTCAGCAGGCGCAGGGTGTAGCGCATCAGGACATCGGTGCCGGCGTCGGCTGGGTTACGGAGACGGCGAGCGAACATGCTGATCGCCGCTGCCCCGAGGTAGGCTTCCGTCTTGCCGCCACCGGTCGGGAAGAAGATCAGATCGACGAGCTCGCGGTTCGGGCTCGCTGGGTCGAAGACATCTGGCAGGCTGGCCAGTAGGAAAGCGATTTGAAATGGCCGCCAGTTGCCCACGCCAGGTGACGGCACCGCATCAGGCGCCGTGCCCGCCACCTGCAAGATGCCCGTTCTATCGAGATGGACCTCGCGGAGTTCAAGGCGCGATCGAACCTGCTGGTAAAGCATGGCTTCGTTGGCGAGACGGAAGGCGCGAGCCGCGCTCTCGTTATTGGCCAGCATGTCTCGCCCGGCACGCATCCGCTCGAGGGCCGCGTCGCACAGGTCGACGTGCCGGGTCGCCGCTGGCCGGTAACGCTCCGGCAGCTGGTCGATCTCGGCGCGGCGCTGCGCAACCCAGTCGGCGTAGAGGGTGAAGACCATCTCGAGCTGCTGCTGCCCTTCGGGGTCTCCGTTCGCGAGGGCGCCCATGCTGACCTGTACCGGCCGGCGCTCACCCGTTGCTAGGGTTTCAAAGACGTCGGGCGTCAGACTGGGAACCTCATACGCGGGCAAGGGATCGGCACGGACTGCGGCCGTGACGTCGTCGATTGGTTCGTCCCAGTCGGCAGCGCACCCGTGACCGATCGCGTAGGTCCGCTTGTGCCGATAGAGCAGGGCAATCGAGTCCTCCTCGTCGTCTGAGGCACCCGGTGCGTCAAGCTCCGGGTACGACTCGATACGGGCGCCGCCCTGCGGTCTCACCTCGAAGCCAGCTTGCAGCAGCGCTGCGGCGGAGCCGCTGCCCTTGGTGGTGTTGACCAGGACGACAGTGACCAGTCGGCAGTCCGGGTCGGGATAGCCGGGTACTGGTCGGCTGTATGCCTGCAGCTGGGGTCGGACGCGGTCCTGGCTCGCTGTTTCGGCGTCGATTGAAAACAGGCGCTTGCCGCGCGTCAGCAGGAAATCAGCACCGATATTGGCAGTCATGGTCAACGGACGCCGCAGCCACCACTCCCGCTCGGAGTTGGCAACCGCGACGGGGAACCTGTCGTAGTAGGCACAGGACACCGTTACATGAAGCGATTGGCCTGCCGCCAGCCGGACTCGCAACGACACGGCCATGGCGCTTGGCTGAAACTAGTTGGCGTCGCTGAGATCGAAATCGTCGGTATCGGAGTCAGGCGGTCGGGATGGCGCGATCTCGCCAGTCGGATCGACGTCGCGAACTTCGTCGTCGATGGGCAGTCCCGGCGTCCCGGCGATGCTTTCGGGAAGCGGCCCCCGGGCTGCCGTGCCCTGCGGGTAGAGCACTCCAATGCCGTAGCGGCGCAGCGGCTCGCTCTCTGTCAGGATCTCCTCGCCCGTGGCCGCGTCATGCCACATTCCGTAGCTCGCGGGCCAGGACTCAAAGTGCGGCGGTCCGGCGCTCAGATCCAGCGGCATGCCGCGGCCTGACTCGCCCGCAGGGGGGCCGAACAGTTCGCGACGGACGGCCGCCTCCATGGTGTTTCGCGCATCGATGCCGCTCATTTCAGACTCCCTAACTTCGGCCGAAGCGCCGCACGGGTACCAACCAGGGACAGGCGGTCAGTCGGCCGGGTCAGACCGACGTAAAGAAGCGCGTCGAAGCCGGGAGCCGTCGCGTCATCGATGTCCGTTAGGACCACAGCCGGTGTTTCGAGGCCCTTGAATGCGTGGACGGTTGTGTAGCGCAGTCGCCCCCTGCGAGGCTTCGTGCCATCCTCAGCAATTAGGATCTGTGTCAGCCACTGGTCAGTTGTTGTTGCAGCAATCGAGCCGCCGCGCCGTGGGCTCAGCAGTACGATCTCCTCAAATTCGTAGCCCTCAGCCTTGAGGTCGCGGATTGCCTGAATGGTCTTTGCCTCCTGCTCTTCCGCCGTCCCGTACCAGTAGTAGCGCGGCTGCGCGCCGTCGTCTTGGCGGCGATAGCGCTTGTAACCGGGCGACATGGCCGCCAGGAGTTCAACTGCAGAACCGATGCGCGGACGGTTCCGGCAGTTGGTCATTAGCGTGTGGCAGGCCAGGTCAGCGATCCGAGCCCGCAGCGCAGCCCGCCCGTCCTCGAGGTCATAGAGGGCTTGCCGTTCGAAGTCGCCAAAGAACAGGCATTGACCTCCCGCGAGGCCGCCCTTGACGAGGAGGTCGAGCACGTCGAGGTACTCCGGCTTTGCCAGATCCTGCAGTTCATCGACGATCAGGACGTCACGAGCGAAGTTGCCGTCCAGTAGTCGATCGGTCGCGGTTGCCAGCAGCTCATCCCAATACACATCGTCCGGTCGGGCCGGTGGCGTGACTCCAGCTATGCGTAGTAGTTCACGGTGCAAGGTGCCGATAGCGAAGGCCTCAGACGGCTGGATTGCCGACCGCAGATGCTTGCCGAGCAGCCGGTTGAAACAGAGCAATCGCCCGGGGATTCCGTTTGCTTGCGCCCGGCGCGCCGCTTCCAACGCGAGGAAGGTCTTGCCGGACCCGGCGGGGCCGGTGAACAGCACGCTGCGGTTGTCTGCCATGGCATCAAGCGCCTCATACTGCTCATCCAAGAACGCCGCCAATTGTGACTCTCGATCGCGGCGGACGTCGGCCGCCCCAACCGTTACGTCGAAGCGAGGGCGAAGTTTCGCCACGAGCGAGCCGACGGCCATGGAGTCGGGCTGCTGAGGGAGTTCGCGGAGGGCCGGGAGCCGGCCAGAAAGCTGGTCGCGACCCTCGATGAGCAAGCGCCGCACAGCCCTTGCGGCGCCAGTTCGGAAGTCATCCAGGTCGAGCAGCTGCCAGTCATGCCACTCGGGCGACGATGGCAGTGTGACCCGCGCCCGCACGTGGGTGAACCAGACGCCGCTGACCAGCGGGACCGCACGCAGATCGGCACCGTGGGCGTGCAGGTACCCGCGGATGCTGTGCATGGCCTCGTCGGCCTGCTGGAACGGTCCTCGGCCGGTCGGCGCATGGTTGCCTAGCCGCCATTGGCCGTCTGACGTGCGGGCGACCTTCTTGTGTGACTTGACCTCGATGACGGCGACGCCGTAGCCGGGCACGAAGACAACGAAGTCGGCCTCGCCCTGGGCCTGGCGAACATGGTTCGCGAGCGCAAGCGAGTGCAGCACGATCCAGCCGTCAGTCTGGGGATCACTGGCCAGCCTCTCGAAGACCTGCCGTTCGCCGGATGGCGCATCCGGCGAGATCATCGGCGGGATCATTCGAGCCACCGCGCACCCCAATCCTCAACTGGCCGCCGGACGTCATTGCGGTGAATCGGCTCGAAGTTCGGCGAGATGGCAAGAACGCGGGTGGCGATGATGCTGCGGAAGCCATCGACGTCGAGCTCCAAGCGCAGAAATCCATCGCGCTCCAGCTCGGAAAGGTCAGCCGCCGAGACCGCTTCCTCCAAGATCTCGCGAATGTCCTGGCTCGCCTGCAGCCGGGCACGGCGGAGGGCAGCTGCCAGCTCGAAGTGAGGTTGCGTCGGCAGACTCAACCAGCTCAAGAGCAGCTCGAAGTCCCCATCATCCTGCGGCCGAACCATGGTCGTGGCCGTCCAGGCGGCTGCGCGGTCGGCGCGCTTGACCCCCGCCCGGTCCAGCGCCCGCACAACGGCAGCGTTTCCCAGCCGGCGAAGCGCCGCACGCAAGGCGCTCTTCCACTCCTCCTGGGAACTCCTGGCGTCGAGCCCGCGGGTGCCGAGAAGCTTGATCGCCCAGTCGTAGAGCAACGCCGATTGAGTTTCGCCCTCGCGAAGCACCAGGTAGCTGCCAACGGTGACAGCTGAGACGTCAGCGAGCTCGACACGTTCTCCCACCGGGCGATTCGGGATCAGGCTTCGAATGTGCTCGCCGTCCTGGTCGAGCATTATGGCCAGGCCACCGCCAAGCAGCACCTTCCGGGCAAGCACCTCATCAGCTCGGGGTGGACGGGGCGGCGACTGTCGCGACCAGACCGGTGAGGGCAAGAGCTGGTCCTCCACCGGGGCGGGTGGATCTTCGAGGATCGGCTCCCTGCCGATCTTGAAGATCTTACGCCCGGGTCTGATGACCCCCTCTGCGTAGTCGGCCAGCGTGGACTTGGGCAGGCTGCGATCCTGCACCCAGGACGGCAACACGTAGGCCAGTGCCGTAGCCCGCGGCGCGGTCAGCAGGGACGGCCCGAACAACGATGGCGCGCCCACCGCATAGGCCTGGTCAACGACGTCGGGTTGGTCGCGGAAACTACCGCGGATCACGGATACGGAGATGCCGAGATCGTCAAACCACATCTTGGTTGCGTTCTGAGCGCGGCCTGAAGCCGTGATCACCACGCAGGCCTGGTAGTTGAGTTCTCTCAAGGACTCCAGAAGCACTTCCCCTGTCGGTCGATCCTGGACGTGCGCCTCCTCTGCTCGGCGCGCGAGGTCTTCCAGCAGCAGCTGGGTCTGCTCGTCTGCTGCGAGCCCTCGCCGCTGGCAGGTAGCCAGGAGCGCCATCAGTACCTCGTCATCGTCGGAACGAAAGGTAGCCGGCGCAGGGTTGGTCGCCAGCCGCCAGCGCACCTGGCGAGCCACTATCAGCAAGTCCTGCCAAATCTCTGGGTCCTCGGAGCGCAGCTGTGTGATCAGACGCTTGAGCGCCGCATCGAGGTATGCGCCTGCCTCGTCGGCAACGGCGTGCAACTCAACGGTTCCCCGAGCTAGGCCCTCCGCCGCCCGGTAGTGGTCTGCAATCTGCGCTATCCCTGTCATCGCCAGGCCTCGAACGCTAGCGCTTCGACGCCGGCAGGCGGTCGCCACCCCAGCCTGGCGAGCGGGACCGGGGTGCCACCCATCGATCTGAGCTGGATGATCGATTCGGCAGCGAAATCATCCGCGGCGGAGCGATCGATGATTGCCACGGCAAAGTCGGTGCGTAGGCTGCTCAGCCATCCGATGGCGCTGCTGCCGTCAAGCACCGCCAACCTGGCCTCCGGCGGCGCTACCGCCTCCTCGAACCTGGCTGCTGGCAAGATCGCGCTGCCCCAAGCTGGCCTTGTGCCGTCGTCGGCGCGAAGGATCTCTCCGAAGCTGTTGTGCCCGACGCCGGAGTCACCCAGCCCCGGCCGAATGGCCATCTCGCAGGCCAACCAGGACTTGGTGCCAACCAGGAAGACATCGGCCCCGCATGCGACCTGGGCAGCGATCCAGGTCGGGGCGCGGCCCGTGCTTGTCACCAGGCTGCCGGCCGGGGACAGGCCCCTTCGACGAAATCGGGCGGACGCGAGACCAGGAGCGGGCATGAGCATGTCGACCTTGTCCAGCATCCAACCTGAGTTACCGACGCGCACTCTCGGCCTACCGGCAACGACTTCATAGCCAACGAAGCGGTCAGCAATCAGCTGAGAATTGGCAACCATCCTGACTGGCGTACCTGGCTCTAGTGCCCCCAATACTTCGTCGACCGCGGGTTGGCTCGCGACAGGCCGTGTCAGAACCCAGCCTGTCGCGATTAGGGCGGCGGCAAGGTCTCGGATCGGCACGGTAAGCGCTACTACCAGACGGGATCCTGGATCTGGCGTGGGCTGGCGGGCGAGTCTCGCACCAAGCGCGAGGAGTGGGCCGGCCCAGTGCGCGTTGATCGGCACATTTCCCTCCTCATCCAGTAGAATTACCTGGCTTGCCACGGCGGTTCTCCGTCCTGGTCGTTGGCGTGGCCCCAGGAGGCCGCACTCTCGCAGGGCCGGACGACATCTTCAGGTGATTGATACCAGGGCGGCGCCCGACACGCCGAGTGGCGCAACTCTGGCCCGCGTGGGGTGCGTGGCAATGCGCCAGTCCAGAGAGAGTTGGTTTCGTGAAACGTCGGCCTTGGCTTGCCAACTCCGGTACATTCAGTCCGCCTTCACCTGAGCGCGGACTGAATCGGTTCAGCAGTCTACGGCCCGCGTGACGGGCGAAATATAGTAAGTAACCCGTATAAAAGCAACCCACGCTTGAGATTGCGGCCACAATGAGGCCCAAATAATTGTCTCAACGCCTGAATGCGATAGTAAACCTCCCGCAGTCCCTCAGCCTTCGCGCCATCGCTAAAGGCACAAAATCACCCGTAGCTGATCGGGACCATTGGTCGCTCAGCTGCGCACTGATCATATCGGGAGAATGACGTTGATTGTTACATCAAACACTGGGGACGCGTGGATCTGGGGAGGAGGATCGACAGACCCTGTTGTTCGTGGCGTAGGTGGCGGTTGACGACGTCTAGCCTGGATTTTTCACCGGGGTGACGGCCTTGACCCCTGAACTACAGCCTTGTTATTTTGATCATGGTTTCCTGTTCGTGGACGTGGCCGGAGTCCGATCGTCGCGTCGGGGCGCCGGGCTCCACTCTCCGGGCGGTGCTC
>JAEKNQ010000044.1 GCA_016464825.1 Candidatus Dormiibacter inghamiae
GCCGCGGGGCGCGGCCTATCACCGGCCCGATCGTGGCGGTGGACGCCACCTCCATCACCGTTCACGACCGGGTTACCAACAAGGACGTGAAGGTGGTACTGGGATCCGCCCGCATCGCCAAGTCCACCGCCGGCGATCAGAGCGACCTGAAGAAAGACACGACCGTCAGCGTCGTGGGTCAGGCCGGGCCGGATGGCGTGGTGGCGGCGCAGGCAGTGACCGTCGGCGGCGCCGGTAGCGGGGGCGGTTTCGGCGGAGGTCGCAGCCCCAGCCCCTCGCCCTAGAGCGGGCAGGGGACCCTGCACTGCCGGCCGAGGCGACAATGGGCGGCGATGGATCGCCTCCTACTGCACGGCATGGTCTTCTTCGGCCGCCACGGAAACCGACCCGCTGAACGGCAGCTGGGCCAGCGCTTCAGCGTGGATCTGGAGCTGGAGGTCGACACCGCGCGGGCCGGACAGAGCGACGATCTGGCCGACACCGTGAACTACTCCCACGCGTACGCCGATGTCAAGGAGGTCGTGGAAGGCGAACCGGCCAACCTGCTGGAGACCGTCGCCGCCCGGATCGCCGAGCGGGTGCTGGCGCGACCCCGCGTTCACGCTGCCCTTGTCAGAGTGCGCAAGCGACCTCCAGCACAGGACCAGTTCGAGAGCTTTGGCGTCGAGATCCACAGGAAAAGGTCAGTGCCTTGATCGGCTACTTCGACTGCCCCTCCGGCATCTCGGGCGACATGACGCTGGGCGCTCTGCTGGACGCGGGCGCTGACCGGTCACTGCTGCCGCGCACGGTGGTCGCCCTCGGCCTGACCGACGAGGTTCGCGTCAGCACCAGACACGAAGAGCGCGGACACCTGGGTGGCACTCGCGCGCTTGTCGAGTGCGGCGAAGGCCCCAGTCGCAATCTTCCGGAGCTGAAGCGACTGGTGGCGGCGGCTGAGCTTCCCAAGACGGTTCGCGAGCAGGCGCTGAGCGCACTCGATCTGATTGGTGTCGCCGAATCGAGGGTCCACGGCCGCCCGCTGGAGCAGTTGCACCTGCACGAGCTGGGCGGCGCTGACACGCTGATCGACCTGGTCGGCAGCTTCTGGCTGCTGGGCTCCCTTCAACTCGAGACGACTTACGCCTCCCCGCTACCCGCCCCGCGCAGCGGCAGCACCGCGCCCGGCACCCTGCGCATTCTGCAGGGCTCCGGTGCAGTGCTGGAGCCTGACGAGCGCTCCTGGGAGCTGGTGACGCCGACAGGGGCTGCGATCCTGGCGACTGTCGCCACGTTCGAGCGCCCAGCGCTTGCCTTGAGCCGGGTCGGTTACGGAATCGGCGGCCGCGACGAGCCCAACAACGCGACTGCGCTCTGGCTGGGCGGGCGGGTTGCGGAGGCGGCACATGTCACAGTCATCGAGACGAACCTGGACGACCAGGCGGGGAATCTGACGGCCGCTCTGCTCGAGGATCTGATGGCGGCGGGGGCTTTGGACGTGACGATCACCTCGGCGCTGATGAAGAAGGGCCGGCCGGGGCATGTGCTGGCGGCGCTGGCGGAGCCCGCCCACGCTGAGCGGTTAGCGCGTCTCATCCTGGAGCGCAGCTCCAGCCTGGGCGTCCGACTCAGCACTGCCCGTCGAGTGCTGGCCGGACGCCGCTTCATCGAGGTGGAGACCCCGCAGGGCAAGGTCAGGGTGAAGGTGAAGGAGCTGGAGGGGCGGCCGGTCGAAGCCGTGCCGGAGTACGAGGACTGTCGCCGGCTCGGCGGCGACGCGGCAGGGACCGCCCACCTGCTGCGAGTGGCAGCTGAGCTGGCGCGCCGGGAGCTCGGGTTGTGAAGGTCATGGACGGCAAGCGGTCGGCGGCGCGGGTGCTGGACGACGTGACTCGTGGGGTGGCTGAGCTGCTTGCAGCGGGCGGCCGGCGGCCGCATCTGGCGGTGATCCTGGTTGGCGACAATCCGGCCTCGGAGACCTACGTCGGCGGCAAGCGGCGAGATGGCGTAAGGGTGGGCATCACCTCCTCCGACCACCGACTGCCGGACAGCGCCTCGACCCAGGAGGTTATGCAGCTGGTTCAGCGGCTGAACCGAGATCCGAACGTCAGCGGCATCCTGGTCCAGCAGCCCTTTCCCAAGCAGGTGGAAGTGACATCCGTAGTGGAGGGCGTTGACCCGGAGAAAGACGTCGATGGTTTTCATCCGATCAACTTGGGCAGGCTGGCGCTGGGCGAGCCAGGCCTGGTGGCCTGCACGGCGGCGGGCGTGATGCGGATGCTCGACGACGCCGGCATCCCCCTGGCGGGCGCGCGCGCCGTTGTGCTGGGGAGGAGCAACATAGTCGGCAAGCCGGCGGCGCTGCTGCTGCTGGCCAGGAACGCCACTGTCACCATCTGCCACTCGCGGACGCGGGATCTGCCCGGCGTCTGCCGGGAGGCTGACGTGCTGGTCGTCGCTGTGGGCCGACCTGGCTTTGTGACCAAGGACTTCATCAAGCCCGGCGCGGCAGTGGTGGACGTCGGGGTCAACCGCGTCGACGGCAGGATCCGCGGCGATGTCGACGAAGCTGTGGCGGAAGTCGCCGGACATCTCTCGCCGGTTCCGGGCGGGGTCGGGCGCATGACCCGAGCGATGCTCATGTGGAACACACTGGAGGCTGAGCGGCGGCGCCAGGCCTGACCTACCAGGAGGCGCTCGCTTATCTCAGCGAGTCCGGACGGTTCGCTGTCAAGCTGGGACTGGAGCGCACGCGGGCGCTGCTGGAGCTGCTGGCGAACCCGGAGCGTGGCAAGCGCGGCGCTCTCATCGCCGGCACCAACGGCAAGGGGTCGACGGCCGCCTTCCTGGCCTCGATCCTGCGCCACCGAGGCCTGCGCACGGCGCTCACCATCAGCCCCCACCTCCGCTCCTACACCGAGCGCATCCAGGTCGACGGCAGACTGATCTCGGAGGAGGACTTCGCCCGGGCGCTTTCCGAGCTGAAGCCAGTACTCGACCGCGTGACGCAGGAGGCGGGAGCACCAACCGAGTTCGAAATACTGATCGCCCTGGCGCTGCGCTGGTTCCGCGACCGGAGCGACCGGCTGGTGGTGGAGGTGGGCCTGGGAGGCCGGCTCGACTCGACCAACGTGCTGGACCTGGGGGTGGCAGTGATAACCAACGTCAGCGAGGACCACCGCCAGTACCTAGGCGAAACCGTGAAGCAGATCGCAGGCGAGAAGGCCGGGATCATCAAGCCTGACAACGCTGTGATCACCGGCGCCAGCGCGGACGCGCTGCAGGTCATCGAGCGCCGCTCCCGTGAGGTCGGTGCACGTTCGCTCTGGCGGCTCGGTCGCGAGCTGGAGGTAAACCTCCGGCGCCAGGGCTGGGAGGGGGTGGCGTTCGATCTGGACGGGCCTGGTTTCCGCTACGAAGGCCTTCATGCGCCGCTCCTCGGCACCCACCAGGCGGAGAACGCCGCGCTGGCGGTGGCGGCAGCCCATGCACTCGGTGACGCCAACGAGGAGAGCGTGCGGACAGGCCTCGCCAAAATCGAGTGGCCGGGGCGCCTGCAAGTGCTGGAGGGGCGCACCCTGCTGGATGGCGCTCATAACCAGGAGGGAATGCGCCGCCTGACTCGCGAAGTGCGCAAGCTGATCGGAGGCGCCCGGCTCGTCGTCGTTTTCGCGGCCATGAAGGACAAGGACGTGGGCGCGATGCTGGCCGAGCTCTCCCGGCTGCAGCCGGCGCTCGTCGTGTTCACACGCGCCGCCAGCGCGGGGGAGCGGGGGCTCGCCCCGGCCGAACTGGCCGTCATGTGGCTTGGCCGTGACGGTGTGGCGGATGACGCCACCTCCGCCCTGCGCCAAGCTCAGGCGGAAGCGGGCACCGAGGGCTGGGTCCTGGCCTGCGGTTCCCTCTACCTAGTCGCCGAACTTCTCAACTGAGACAGGGTCGATTCGTTCGTCTCAGCAGGCTCCGCCTGAGGTGTTCCGGGTCGATCGAGTGTTTGCACAGGTGTGCGCGCGATAGCGCTCATCTTCGGGCGGAACACTGCGTCGCTCAGGGCCACGTTTCTGGCGCCCAACGTCCGGCAGTTGAAAGCCTCTCAGTGCTTGAGAATCTTGTACCCGGTCCAGGGGAAGTCGTAGAGAGAGTTGTAGCCAGAGCCTCGGACGTAGTCGTGCACTTTAGGTCGCCGGGGTACTCGGAGACGACAGGAGGGAATGCATCGCCTCGCCCCATGAAGTACGCGGTCCGCGTCTCGCCACGGGTGATTTCGGTCGGCCCGAACCGGCCTGAGCAGGAAGAAGGAGGGCAGCTGATAGCGCTCTGACGGCGCGGTTTCATGCAGCGCTGACGGAGCGATCTCTCTGGAGGCGAATGCGCGAGAGAACGTTATCGTGGAAGACGAGGATGACCAACTCGGCGCAGCCGGCCTATCGAACCGGCAAGATCTGCTACCTCGAGATTCCCGCGGGCGACATTTCCCGCTCTGCCGACTTCTACCATCGGGCCTTCGGCTGGTCCATTCGGCGCGACGACGGCGGCCGAGTCGCCTTCGATGACACCGTCGGTGAAGTCAGCGGCATGTGGGTGCTGGGCCGTCCCGCGGCGACCGAGCCCGGCCTGATGGTGTCTGTCATGGTCGCGAGCGCGAGAGCCGCCGTCGCCGCGATTAGCGCCGCTGGCGGCGAAATCGTGCGACCGGTAGACGAGAACGCGCGGGAGCGGGTGGCCTGGTTCCGGGACCCCGCAGGGAACGTGTTGGGCATTTACGAGCAGCCCGGATTAGCCGAGGCCGAACGAACGCCCGACCACTGACGTCAAGCAATCAGCGCCGGGGACTCCGCTGAACGCCGAACTGACCACTGCCCTGTCAGATTGCCCGCACCGTCAACCTGGCGGCAAATGTCTCAACGCTCGGTCCGCGGCCGGACGCTGAGCGTCGGATTATCACCGGCCGAGCCAAGGCTGGCGACGCTGACTCTGGGCGCGGTTTTGCCAAGCCTGCCCCCGACTGCGCCATCCTTGTCACGTGCCCCGCGCCAAGGAGGCCGTTGAGACCCAACCCAAGACCGGTCGCAGCAGCCGCCGCTTCAAGATCACCCCACTGGGTGACGCTGCCCTGTACGTGGAATTGGGCCAGCGCGTCGACACTGCACTCAACAGCCGGGCGATCAAGCTGGCCCAACTCCTTCAGGCCCGCCGCGACGTCAGGGAGGCCATCGCCGGTTACGCCAGCGTTGTGGTGCACTATGACCCCGAACAGATCACCGCCAAGGGCCTCACCGCCGCAGTTCAGAAGCTCTCCGGCACCCGCGCCGACAGCGTGCCACCGGGCCGGCTGCACCGCATACCGGTCGTGTATGACGGCCCCGACCTGGCCGAGACCGCACAGGCGCTAGAGATGCCGGTGGAGGAGCTGATCAGACTGCACTCGGAAACCACCTACCGCTGCTTCATGGTCGGCTTCGTTCCGGGCTGGGCGTTCCTGGGTCCACTGCCTGAGCGGCTGCGGCTGCCCCGGCGCAAGGTGCCGCGCAAGCAGGTACCGCCCGGCTCCGTCGCCATCGCCACCGCCCAGACGGGGATCTACCCGCTGCCCTCGCCTGGCGGGTGGCACCTGATCGGCCGCACTGACGTCAGGGTCTTCCTGCCCAACTCGGACCCGCCCTGCCTGCTGCGCACAGGCGATCGCATAAGGTTCTTCCCGGCGTGAACGAGACTGGCGACCAGGCGCCGCAGTTCAAGGTGCAGGAGCCGGGAGTGTTCACCGCGATCCAGGACCTCGGTCGGCCGGGTCGGCGCATCGCCGGAGTTCCGCCAGGCGGTGCGATGGACCGTTTTGCGCTGGCGGCGGCCAATCTGCTGGTTGGCAACCCCGCCGGTGCTGCGGGGCTGGAATGCGCCCTCACAGGTCCGACGCTTGAGATTCTCGACCGCTGCGTCCTGGCCGTCACCGGCGCCGACTTCGAGCCGACGCTGAACGGACGCACGGTCCCCGGCTGGACAGGCCTCTTCTGCGCACCCGGTGACAGGCTCAGCTTCGGCGGCCGGCGCTGGGGCGCGCGCGCTTATGTGGCGGCGGCCGGCGGGCTGGCGGCCGACCGCTGGCTCGGCTCCGCGGCAACCTACCTCCTCATCGGCAGGGGTGGCTTGCAGGGCCGACCGCTGAAGCGCGACGACGTCCTCCACCGCGCAGGCGCTGCGCCCCGCCCGCTTGTCGCCGGCAGGGAGCTACCCCAGCCCTTCCGGCCGCCATATTCGAGCGAGCCGGAGCTGATGACAGTGGCCGGACCGCAGCTAGGCCGCATCAAAGCGGCAGGCAAGCGTTTGCTCTTCGGGCAGCCCTGGACTGTCAGTTCCGACGCCGACCGCATGGGCTACCGGCTCGAAGGACCCGAGCTGCCCACCACCGGCGCCGATGTCGTCTCGTTCGGGTTGACCTCAGGCTGCATCCAGCTGCCGCCCTCCGGTCAGCCCATCCTGCTCATGGCCGACGGCCAGACCGCAGGCGGCTATCCGGTGGTGGGCGGAGTGGCACGCTGCGATCTCAGCCTGGCCGCCCAGCTGCTGCCAGGCGAGTCTCTGCGCTTCCGCGAGACGCACGTCGAGACGGCCCAGGCCGAGTACCGCAGCCGCTGGGCGGCGCTGGCCAGAATCCGCTGATGCACGGTCCGCTGGAGGGCATCCGGGTCGTCGAGGTTGGCAACTACATGGCCGCTCCCTTCTGCACCATGCAGCTGGCGGACTTGGGCGCCGAGGTGATCAAGGTGGAGAACCCAGCGGGCGGCGACGAGGTTCGCCAGGCGGGGCCATTTCTCGGAGATCAGAGCTCGCCCTTCCTGCGCCTGAACCGCAACAAGCGCTCGCTGGCCCTGGATCTGAAGCCCGCGGCCGGCAAGGCAGTTTTCCGGCGGCTGGTCGAGAGCGCCGACGTGGTGGTCGAGAACCTGCGCCCGGGGACCATGGCTCGGTTGGAGCTGGATTATGCCCGCCTGGCTGAGATCAACCAGGGATTGATTTACGTGGCGGTTTCCGGCTGGGGTCAGGATGGTCCGCTGGCGCCGCTCGCCGGGCTGGACATCATGGCGCAGGCCCGTTCCGGGCTGATGAGCATCACAGGCGAAGTTGGCGGCGATCCTGTCAAGGTGGGCGTGCCCATCTGTGATCTGGTCTGCGCTCTGTACGGTGCGCTGGCCGCCGTCTCCGCTCTGCGAGCACGAGATCAGACGGGTCAGGGGCAGTTCATCGACGTCTCCCTCTTGGAAGCGGGCGTCTCCCTCACGATCTGGGAAGCAGGCCGGTATTTTGCGACAGGGGAGGTTTCCGGCCCCCAAGGCTCCGCGCACCAGAACAACGCTCCCTACCAGGCGGTTCGGGCGGCCGACGGCTGGGTGACTGTCGGCGCCACCACACCGCGGAACTGGCCGGCCTTCTGCCGCGCGCTGGGTCTCGAGCGTCTGCTCGAAAACGAGCGCTACGCCAGCAATGAAGGTCGGTTCGAGGACCGCTCAGACCTGATCACCCAGATCGAGGCAGTCACCACCACCGCGCCGGTGACCCACTGGCTGGAGGTGCTGGAGGCCGCAGGAGTGCCCTGCGCGCCCATCCAGGACATCGCCCAGGTCTACGCGGACCCCCACCTCAATGCTCGGAGCTACTTCTGGGAAGGCATCCACCCCACGCTGGGCAGCGTCCGCCAACTCGGCTCGCCGATGCGGTTGGCGACCACGCCCCCTTGCCGCGACAGCGCAGCACCGCTGCTGGGGGAACACACGCTGGCAGTTCTGGAACTGCTGGGTTACACCGAGGAAGAACTGCAGAATCTGCGCGAGCAGCAAGTGATCAGCTCGCCGGAACCGTAGGCCTCGGTCGGGTACCTTTCGAGCAGCTTATGGAAGGGGTGAAGCGGGTGCTGGGCGGAGTGCTCGCCACGTTTCCCGCCCGCGTGCTCGATAAGTACATCAATCACGACGACGGACCCAACTGGGCCACCATCATTGCTTGGAACGCCCTGAGCGCCATCTTCCCAGTCGTGCTGGCGCTGGCCGCCGTCGCCGGCTTCATCTTGGGCCGGCTGCACCTCAGCGCGAACGCGATCGATCAGATGGTTGTGCAGATCATCCCCGGTGATCTCCAATCGCGCCAGCAGGCCGAGGCCGCCCTGCAGGCGCTTCAGGAACGAAGCGGGCTGATAGCCATTGCGGCCCTGCTGGGATTTCTCTACACCGCCTCGAACCTTTTCGGCGCTATGGAGGCTGCCTTCGACCAGGCGTTCAACTGCCGGCGCCGCGACCCTGTACCGCAGAAGCTCATGTCGCTGGTCATGATGCTGGTCTTCACTGTCGTTGCCATCGTGGCGGTCGGCACCTCCGCGTTGCTGCCGCTTGTCTACTCGCTACCTCAGGTGCCGTTCGAACTCAACCAGGGGGTGGCGGCCTACGTCGTCCAAGCCGTGTTGGGGGTGGTCTCAGGCTTCGTGCTGTTCTTGATCGTGTACCGGGTGGTGCCGAACCGACCGCTCAGCTGGAGCATCATCTGGCCGGGGGCGGTGGTCGCCGGCGTCGGCTTCGAGCTGCTGACGCTGCTCTTCCCGCTCTACGCCAAGCTCAATCCGGGTCTCAACCAGTACGGGAAGAACTTTGCTCTGCTCTTCGTGCTGCTGGCCTTCTTCTTCTTTCTGGGCACGATAGTGATGATCGGCGCCGAGGTGAACGCCGTGCTGGCGGGGGACCAGGTGCTCAACTCCCTCCGCGACGGCGACCCCGCCGTCAAGACCGGAGCCGCTGTCCTCACGCCCCACAATTCGCGCGTGAAGCGGGCGGCTTATGGATTGCTGGGAGCGGGCATCGGCTTTTTCGGCGCGCTCAAAGCGCGTACCTAACCGCTGACGGCGCCCCTACGCCAGGTGGAAGGAGCGCCTCGGGTTCTCTAGCCGCCGTGGTAGGTGAGAAAGAGGTCGGTGGCGAAGCCTGCGAGGAAACCGAGCAGCAAACCCGGCGCCAGCCAGGACTGCGTGGTCAGTCGGCGGCAGATGACGAACATCTCGTTGATCACGTAGATCAGGGCGCCGGCAGCCAGGGCCAGAAACAGCACGAACGCGTAGTCGGAGACGACGTGGTACCCGACCAAGGTGCCGAGGAAGGTGGGACCCCCGCCGATCAGCCCGGCCACCCCGAGGAAGCCCCAACTGGGCCGCTGCTCTTCGCCCGCCATGGGCGCCGCCACGCCAAAGCCCTCGGTGATGTTGTGAAGCCCGAAGCCGACCATCAGCACGCCTGTGAAGGCGAGAGCGCCGCTGGCGGCGGATTGGCCGATGGCCAAGCCCTCGCTGAAGTTGTGCAGACCCAGACCGCAGGCGATCATCAGCGCCAGGCTCCGCGCCGTCGGAGCCACGGGGAGGGCGGCCGCCACAGCTGCGCCTGGGCCGTCCAGGCGGAAGCGGCGTAGGCGGCTCAGGACCGCCCGGTTGAAGTAGACGAGTCCGAGCAGCCCTGTGGCCACGCCAACTGCGTAAATGGCGACCAGTCCCACCAGGGTTGTCACGTTGCCCCTGTGGGCGGTGCTCAGGGCTGAATGGATGGGCTCGACAGCCTTGCCCAGGATGTCGACCAGCAGGAAGATCAGCACGCCGGTGGCAACAGCGTTCAGGAAGCCCTGGCTGCGGCTGCTCAGCGCCCGGAGGCGAGCCACTGGCAGGCCCAGGAAAATGGTGAGTCCCGCCAGCGCGCCGAGGATCGTAACAGTCGTTGCGTTCATTGCCCAGCTTGCTTGGACGCCCTCGAGCGTCTGTTAGCTAATACTAACCGCGGCTCGGTTGGGAGCGCAGACCTGCCCCCTCCTCACTCATCGAAGTCGTTGCCGTCGCTCGGTAACCGAGGCTGACGCGGAACGCCAGGTAGGCAGCCGCGGTGAAGAGCAGGCCGGTCAGCCCCGCATGGAGAAGTTCACCGAACAGCCCCCAGTGGTTCAGGACCAGAAAGGCGCCGGCCGCCCCCTGCGCGAGGGTCGCCAGGATTGTGACTCGAGCGCCGGTCTCCAGGTCGCGACGGTCCGGCCGGTAGCGCCGGTAGAGCACCCAGAGAGCCAAGGCGAGCATCAACGCCCCGGCCGCCAGAAAGCGGTGCAAGTAATTCACACCCACAGCGCTGCCTTGGGCAACGTAGCCGCTGCCACAGAAGGGCCAGCCAGGACAGGCGGCGGCCGCGCCTGCGTGGCGGATGTAGGCGCCGCTGTAGACGAGGAAATATATGTACACGGCGTACGCCCAGGTCATCGTCGCCACCAGAACCGGCACTGGCCGGCGGGCTACCAACGAGTCCGGCCGCAGAGCGCAGAGACCGACGAGCGTGGTGGAGGCGAGGGCGATCAGCGAGATGCCGAAGTGCAGCGCCAGCACCTCGGGCTGCTCCGGCCACATGACGGCGGCCGCGCCCAGTAGTGCTTGAGCCACGAGGCCGAAGAGCATTATTGGCACGAGAATCAGGACTGCGCGCCGATGGCGCAGCAGCAGCAGCGCCAGGACAGCCAGCGCGACGATGAGAAAGCCCTCGACGCCGGTCACCAACCGATGGCTGAACTCAATAGCCGTGGCAGCGGCAAGTTCGGGGATGAAGCGACCGTTGCAGAGCGGCCAATCCCGCCCGCAGCCAGCGGCGGAGCCGGTATCCGTCACCCGGGCCCCCATGATCAGCACCACCAGCATTCCGACGGCTGCCGCCACACCCAGCCAGCCGGTGAAGCGACGGAGCGCCTTGCCGGAACTCACAGCTGGAGATTACAGCCGCTGGAGTGCCCTAGCCGCCGCCACGGTAGGCCGGCCCCCCAACGGAATTTCCGACTCTTCGCCGCCGGTAGTATCAGGCGTTACTTTCATGGCACACAAGCGCCCGCTGATCGGGCTTACGGTCGGAGCCGTGCTTCAGCACACTGGAATGCCCTACTTCGGCCTCAACAAGCAGTACATCACAGCGCTGGTCGAAGCCGGCGCTACGCCCGTACTTCTGCCGGCCGGCAGCTCCTCGGAGCCGGACGATCTGCTCGAGAACCTCGACGGCATGGTCTTTCCGGGGGGCCTGGATGTGCATCCGTCCCTTTACGGCGAGGAACCGAGCTCACTCCTAGGCCGCGTGGACGACGACCTCGACGCACTCGACATCCCCCTGGTTCGGGCGGCTGTCCGCCGCAAGCTGCCAGTGCTGGGACTCTGTCGCGGCCACCAGGTCGTGAACGTTGCTCTGGGGGGCAGCCTTTACCAGGACATTCGGGCGGACGGGGCAAGCCCCGAAAACCACTGGGCGCCCCTTGAGGAGGGTCGGGACCACCTCGCCCACAGCATCGAGATCGTCCCGGGTACGCTCCTCAGCCAACTGACCGGGGCCGAGCGGGTGGACGTAAACAGCTTTCACCACCAGGCGGTGAAGGAAATCGCGCCCGGCCTGAAAGTGAACGCGTACAGCAGCGGTGATCAAGTCATCGAAGGGCTCGAGTCGGCCGACGGCATGGTGCTTACAGTGCAGGCGCATCCCGAAGCTCTCGTCTACAGCCAGAGTTGGGCGAACGGCCTCTTTCAGGCCTTCGTGATCGCCGCGGGTTCGGGCAGCGCCATTCGGCCCACCGCCACAGCCGCACTGGCCTACTAACCGGCGCGTCGGCCTTTAGGCGCCTGAAAGACCGCACCCGCGGCCGACATGCGCTTTCCTGTTGGCGTCCCGGAAACTTTTGACTTTTCGAGATCGCGCTAGGCCAAATCCGTGCACATCGTGCCTATCGCGCACGCTCGATATCGGCTGACGGAACTGGTCGAGGGTCTTGCCGCCGAACCTACTGTCATCACCCGCAACGGCCAAGCGGTTGCCGTCATGGTCGCCTGGGAGGATTATGAGCACCTCATCGGCCGCGCGTCAGTTATGCAGACCCGCCAGCGATCCAGGAGATAGCAACCGCCCTCAAGGAGGACGTCTGGATTCCGGAAGAAAAGGTCGACCACTGGCTGCGAGCGCACGGTTCGGCAAGATCAGCCTAGAGCTGCGGCCGGAAATCCGGTCGAGAGATTGGGTGGTCAGATGGGTCAGATTCAAGGAGCCGGCGAGCACCGCAATGAGCGTATTTGCAATACGCGCAGCGAGGAGCGCAGGAGGTGACGCCGGAGCTGGCCCGCATGGGCGCCCACCATCCGGACGGGCTTTTCGGCCGCAGCTCTAGTCCTTGCCCACCGTCAGCTACGCGGCGGCCGCGCTGGCTGCCTTGTTAGCGCTGAAGCCGGCAGAACAGGAGCGCATCCGGCGGGGCATCCGACACCTGGCGGCCTTTCCGCGGCTCGGTAGGGGCTCGACTGGCACCCACGCCGCCCTGCGAACCATCTGGATTGGGCGTCGCCGCATCACGCATCTCCACGAATCGAAGGACAACAGCGTGCGAGCACTGAGCATCCGTCCTTGGCCCAGTCGGCGTGGTGGCGGTATCTGACAGGCGTACTGCCATGGCCTACCCTTCCGCCATGGCGCCTGCTTCCAGCCTGGGCCGATCTGCTTTGACAGCCGCACGGCGCAATCCGCTGATCCGCTTTCGCCGGCCGGCTGCTGTGCTGCTGGCTGTACTCGCAAGCGGAACTCTCGGTTACGTGTTGATCGAACGCTGGAGTCCCCTAGACGCGTTCTTCATGACACTGATCACGATCAGCACAGTCGGCTATGGCGAAGTCCATCCCCTGGGTCCCGCGGGCAAGGTTTTCACGTCGGCTCTGATCCTGGGCGGGGTGGGTACGATGCTCTGGGTTCTCGGCATCTTCACCGACATCCTGGGCACCGGTCAGCTCGGTGAGTACAGGAGGGAGCGAGCGTTGGCGGGCATGCGGCGGCAGCTGCGCGACCACTTCATCATCTGCGGCTACGGCCGCATGGGCACGCGCATTGTGCAAGAGCTGGAACGCGAGGCTGTGCCATTTGTGGTGATCGATAACAACCCCGAAGCGGTGAGCCGACTGGGACGCGAGGACAAGTTCCACCTGGAGGGCGACGCCGCCCACGAGGAGACCCTGCGGGAAGCCGGCATCGACAGGGCGCGGGCTTTGCTCTGCGCTGTCGACTCCGATGAGCGCGCCGTCTACATAGTGCTGGCCGCGCGCTCCCTTCGAGAGGACCTGTACATCCTCTCCCGCGCCGGGCAGCCCGAGTCCATCAGGCGGCTTGAACTGGCGGGTGCGAACCGGGTCATCTCGCCCTATCGCATGGCCGGTCACCAGATGGCCGCTCTGGCCCTGCGGCCGGCGCTCGTCGACGTGATGGACACTCTCCACCATGGCGACGCCGACATCGGACTGGAGGAGATCGTGGTGCCGGCGGGTTCGCAGTTGATCGGGCATTCTTTGGAGAATGCCCAACTGAACGCCGAGGGCGGGTCGAACGTGCTGGCCGTCCGCCGCCGCGGCGGCGAGATGCACGTGGGCCCGGATCCCCACCTGGTGGTTGAGGAGGGCGATCTAATAGTGGCACTCGGCTCAGACGAGCAGCTCCGCGCCACCGCGGCGCGGCTCACCCCCCGCTGAAGACGGCCGTCATGGTCACTTCCAGCCGGGCGGCCGAAGCGGCGCCGCGGCCCCGCCTCACCGCCCAGCGCATAGCGTTCGCCTCCCTGATCATCGACTGCTGTCTGGTCATCGCCAAGCTGACCGCCGGCCTGCTCACGGGCAGCCTAGGCCTGCTCGGCGAAGCCGCTCATTCGGCGCTGGATCTCCTGGCTTCTCTCTTTGCACTGCTTGCAGTGCGGACCTCGCGCCGGCCTGCCGATCACGAGCATCCCTACGGACACGGCAGGGCGGAAAACCTGGCAGCTTTTGGGGAGGGGCTGATCCTCCTGCTCACTGCGGCTGTGATCGCGTTCGAGGCGGTCAGGCGGTTGGTAGGGGCACCTGTCCATGTCGACCCGGCGTTGTATGCGATAGTCCTAGTGGCCGCCACGATGCTGCTGGAGATCGGCCGCGCCACCACTTTGCGCTGGGCCAGCCGGCGCTGGCACAGCCCGGCACTGGCGGCGGCCGCGCAGAACCGCTTCGCCGACATCTTCTCCTCGGCAGGCGTGCTGGCGGGCCTGGTCGGCGTTCGCTTGGGCTTCGGCTGGGCCGACGCCGGGGCTGGCCTGCTGGTCGCGGCAGTCATCGGCCGCTCGGCGGGACTGCTGGCCTGGCGTTCAGCTGACATCCTGATGGATAGGGCTCCCAAAGGAGTGGAGGAGTCGGTCCGTGAGGCCATCGAGGCGGTCGAGGGTGTGCGCGCTGTGCGGGGTGTGCGCGTCAGGCGCTCGGGCGGCCGCCTGCAGGGAGATGCGCGAGTGACCGCCCGACCAACGCTCTCTATCGAAGCGGCTCAAGGGCTTAGCGAACGCGTCAAGACTGCCGCCCGCCAAGCGGAGCCGGAGCTGGATCTGGACCTGGTCCTGGAGTCGCAGTGGAAGGAGGGCAACTTGGTCGAGCGCGTGCATGCTGTGGCTGCCCGCCAGGGCGCCGTCAACGACCTCCACAACGTGACTGTCGAGCGCGAGGCGAATGGCTCGATCCACCTCAGCATGCACGCGAAACTGCCGGGCGCCATGACACTGGAGAAGGCCACTGCTACCACTTCGGCTTTGGAACAGAGCTTGAAACTGGCGCTGCCGGAGGTGGCGCGCGTCGATGTGCACCTGGAGCCGCTCGAGCCTGACTGGGTGAGTGGCTCGGACGTCACTGCCAGCCGAGCGGACTTGGTTAAACGCATTCGCGTAGTCACGCTGGCGCAACCCCACGTGCTGGACTGCCTCGACGTCGAGCTCAGCTCGCGGGGTCAGCGGCTAGTGGCTCATGTGGTCGCTCGCCTGCCGGCCTCACTGGCGCTGGAGGAGGCGCACCGCATCGAGACCGAGCTCGAGCTGGCGCTGCGGCGGGAGCTTCCTGAGCTGTCGGAGGTCGTGGCCCGCGTCAGTCCCTGAGGTGAACAGCCGACAGGTCTCCCGACGTTGGCGTCCGTGCCCCATCGTCCGGGCCGGGTAGAGGAGCTCGGCGGGTGGTCGACCAGCGTTGTGCCGGCCGGTGTGAGCACGCTCCACGGTCTTGTACCTGAGTAGGCCTCAGGTCTCGTCGGAGAGCGGTGTACTGCGTGGGAGTCGAACGTTCGACGGTGGGGACAAGCTCGGATCGTCCATCCTTCGGAAAAGATGCGCCGAAATCCGGTCGATAGGCAGACGATGTGCCGGAGAAGGGGTGCGAACGTGTACCGGGTCGAGAGCTGGAGGCGGCGTCTACCGCTGGGCGGGCCGGCACCGCGCGGCCTCAGTCCCGTAAGAAAGAGTCACAGTGGTGACGATCGCAGAGGTCAACGCCAGAACCTTCACGATTGAGGAGGCCAGCCTCCTCCTACCCCGGATCCGCTCGCTGGTCGGCGTGCTCGTGGAGGCCAACGCCGCGACTGCGGCCAAGGTGAAGGGCCCGCGAGATGTCCGGACGTTGGCGACTCATCGTGGGATCCTTGAGGGCCGTTCATCCTAAGCCCTGTCACCGAATTCCGCGGCCTTGACGGCTGGAGGACCCTCAGCCTGGCGGTTTTCCGACCACCCGTCTTCGCGTCTACCGCAAACGCGACACGTTTCGCAGCTAGCCGGGGCGGCTGGCTCGGCGCACTAGTACGAACGCAGCTGCCGCCGCGGCGGCCAGCAGGATGAGGATTGCACCCGCCCACCAGCGGGCTGTCAGGACCACTCGGGCGGCGGCCGGGGAGGGTGATACCCGCGCCGCCCCGGGCGATGGGGTGGTTGGCGAGGCCGGCGTCGGAGCGGCGCTGGGGGTCGGGGTGGGAGCGGCCTGCGCCGGTTGCAGGTTGCTGTTGCCCTCCCCGAAGCCGACCTGCGCGACCTGCTCTTGATGCGGGCCCTGATAGCGGAGCACGTAGAGGCCCTGGTTGATGTCAGCAAAATAGATCAACCCGTCGCGCACTATCGGGTAGCTCCAGGTCATGGTCAACGTGGCGCCCAGCTGCGAGTCGCGCCCCCCGGGCTCGACAGCCTGCGGCCGCGACTCGGCCAGGCGCACCGGCAGCGCGGGGTTCGAGACGTCGAACACCTGCAGACCGCTGGAGTACCAGGTGACAAAGGCGAGGTCTCCAACCACCGTGGGGTTGTGGCTCGTGTAGGTACCGACTGGGCTGTTCGGACACGTGGCCGACTCGTTCTCGGGTGCCTTCAGCACGCTCACCTGCCGTGGCTGGGCTGGGTTCGAGACGTCCACCAGGCGCGCTGGCCCACACGGCGGCGTCGGCAGGTAGCGCTCGTCAGTCACGATCACCAGGTCCCGGCCCGGGAGCTGGACAGCGCTGTGGATGTTGCCCCCGGGCAACGGCGCGAGAGCGGCAGACGGCGGCGTCAACAGGCTCAGCTGGGGATTCGGCTGACCGGTGACGAACTGCGTGCTGTCAGCGATCAGTAGGCCACCCCGCCAGAGTGAGAGATAGGCACGTCGCCCGTCGCCGCTCAGCGCCAGCGAATGGAGGCTGCCGAGAGGTGGGCTCCAGGTCCCTGCCAGCTTGGGCGAGGCGGGATCCGTGGCGTCGACGACCTGGAGGTCGGCGGCGCCGCCGCTGAACATGGTGGTGAACAGCAGAAGCCGGCCCCCGTCAGGCTGCTGCCAGAGGTAGAACTCATGCGGCGGCCGGCCGCCGAAGTCGTAGCCGCCCACCTGCGCCGGCTGGGCGCAGTCGCCCTGCCAGCTGTAGAGGTCGAGGCGGTTCAGGCCCCCACCGCCAAGCGCGTAGCTGAGCACCACCAGCAGCTTGCGGTTGGGGACCGTGCGCAGCTCCCGCGGCGTGGTCAGGCGGCGCGCGGGCAGTGACCCCGCAGTGCGCGGGTGGGCAGGGTCGGCGACGTCCACTATCTCGATGGCACCCTGACCCCGGCTGCCGATGTAGGCGCAATGGTCGGCTAGGGCAAGTGCCGAGTTCAGGCCCCGAGCGCCCAGGTCGTCGTGCCCCACCTCCTGGAGGCTGGCCGGGGAGTCGGCCACAGCTGGAATCACAAGCAGTAGGCCGCTCAAGGCCAGCACTGCTGCGAGGGCAACGGCAGCAATGTGGCAGAGCCGACCTTTGGTGTCGCTGGCTGGCGCCCTTCCTTCGCGGCTGGCATCGCAGGTCTTGCCGAAATCGGATCGGCGCATGGCCTTGAGCCTAGGCACCACTGCGCTGGCAAGTCCTCAGGACAGTGCCCAGTAGGCTGCCGGCGACGACCATTGTCGAGGTGGCGATCAAGAACCGTCCGGCGGTCTGCCTGATCACCGGATCGTCGATTGGCGTCATTGAACAGCGTGCGGGGATGGGCGCCGCTGCGGCCTGGCCGCGCAGGTCCTCAGCTGCGGCGGCGACGAAGCCTGCCGCGATGGCCGGGCGCAGGGCCGGCCAGAGGCTGTCGAGCAGCCCGGGCAGCGCCAAGTGACGCAGCAGTGAGGGGACGAGGATCGGTTCCTCGGCCGGGAGGAGCGCCTGACTCATCTTCAGCAGCAGGGTCCGGTCAGCCGCCGGCAGCGCGTCGACCTCCAGCAGCGGCAGCAGCTCTTCGCGGGGGCCCGAGATTGCGGCAGCAGCAGCTCCCCGCGCCGCCATCCGCGGAGTCGTCCCAGCCGCGCGGGCGAAGCAGCGCTGTGAGGCCGAGCAGGTTCAAGCGGTTGGCCCGGTCATAGGCGTCCAGCGTGGCCACTGCGCGGTCGAAGAAGCGTTCGTCGAGGCCTAGACTGGTGAGCTCGGCGACAGCAGGCAGAGGCGGAGTGTCTCCCTCCTGCCAGTGAAGCCGCGCCGCCACCCGCCACGTCGCCGGGTCCGCGAAGAAGGGCTGCAGCTGCCCCCAGGCTGAAGCCAGGCGGCCGGGCTCGACGGCCAGGTTCCGGTAGATGAGGCCGACGAATGGAATCCCCAACGTCGCGCGGATCTCCTCATAGACGGCGGCGACCTCACCCGCCGCGTCAGCCTCAGCGACTTCAGGTAGGAGCGGGGGGTTCCCCATCGGACCCCAGCCTAGCTTTCCGGCTGTCGACAGACGCCAAACAACCGGCGGCTTCGCCGTAGGTCAGCCACACGGGCCCAGGTCTGTCCAGCCGTATTGTGCGTTCGGTGCCGAAGACCCTAGCCCAGAAGATCTGGGACAGCCACGTGGTGGCCAGTTCCCCCGGGGAGCCTGACCTTCTCTTCGTCGACATGCACCTGGTCCACGAGGTCACCTCGCCGCAGCCGTTCGCCGGTCTTCAGCTTGCGGGCCGGCCGGTCCACCGCCCTGACCTGACCATCGCCACCACCGACCACAACACTCCCACCGGACCTGAGCCGATCGACGACCTCTCCCGCCTCCAGCTGGAGGCGCTTCAGCGCAACTGCGCGCGCGCGAACATCCGGCTCTACAAACTGGGAAGCCGCCACCAGGGCATCGTCCACGTCATGGGTCCCGAGCTCGGGCTCACCCAGCCCGGGCTGACCATCGTCTGCGGCGACTCTCACACAGCTACTCACGGCGCCTTCGCCGCCTTGGCCTTCGGCATCGGCACCTCCGAGGTCGAGCATGTGCTGGCAACTCAGTGCCTGCCCCAGCGACGCTTTCCGGACATCGCGGTTGACATCGAGGGCGAGCTTCCTGCCGGCGTCACGGCGAAGGACATCGTGCTGGGCCTAATAGCCCAGGAAGGAGTTGCGGGCGGCCAGGGCAACCTGGTCGAATATCGCGGCGAGGCGGTCAGGAAGCTCTCGATGGAGAGCCGGATGACCATCTGCAACATGACCATCGAGTGGGGTGCGCGGGTGGGCATGATCGCGCCTGACGACACGACCTTCGCCTATCTGCAGCCTCGCCAGTACGCGCCCAAGGGCAAACTCTGGGAACAGGCGCTGGATTACTGGCGGACGCTTCCCAGCGACAGTGACGCAGCCTTCGCCCGGCAGATCCCGGTCGATGCCTCGCGGCTCGAGCCATACGTCACCTGGGGCGTGAATCCTGCGCAGGCAGCGCCCATCACAGGCCGCGTGCCCGAGCCGCGCGACGAGACGGCTGAACGGGCACTCCGCTACATGGACCTGCAGGTGGGGACGCCGCTCCAGGACATAGCGATCGACAGGGTCTTCATCGGATCCTGCACCAACTCACGGTTGGAGGACCTGCGGGTTGCCGCCCAGGTCATCCGCGGTCGGCACGTCCACCCCCGGGTTCGCGCCATGGTCGTGCCTGGCTCCACAGCTGTCAAGCTGAAGGCCGAGAAGGAGGGTTTGGACCGCGTCTTCAAGGACGCCGGCTTCGAATGGCGCGAAGCGGGCTGCTCTCTCTGCCTGGGCATGAACCCCGACATCTTGGCCCCGGGCGAGCGCTGCGCCTCCACCAGCAACCGCAACTTCGAGGGGCGGCAGGGAGCCGGCGGCCGCACGCACCTGCTCAGCCCCCCGATGGCAGCGGCGGCAGCCATCGCCGGCCACCTGGCGGACGTCAGGGATGCCGCCAGGTGAAGGCGTTCCACCGCGTCACGGGCCGGATCGCGCCGCTCGACCTCGCTGACGTCGACACCGACCAGATCATCGCCAAGCAATTCCTGAAGAGCATCGAGCGCACCGGCTACGGCCAATACCTGTTCTATGAATGGCGGAAGTCTGGCGACTTCGTACTCGACCGACCTGAGCACCGCGGCGCGCGGGTGCTCGTCACAGGCCCCAACTTCGGCTGCGGCTCATCGCGCGAGCACGCGCCCTGGACGCTCCAGGAGGCAGGCTTCGACGTGATCATCGCGCCCTCTTTCGCCGACATCTTCAGGAACAACTGCGGCAACGTCGGACTGCTTGCCGTCACCCTCCCGGAGGACGGGGTCCGACGGCTGCTCGATCTCGCCACCGCTTCACCCGAGACAGAGGCTCTGGTCGACCTTGAGGCCCAGACGATCAGCGCCGGTGACATTCAGTTTCAATTCGAGGTCGAACCGTTCCTCAAGGAGCGGCTCCTCAACGGCTGGGACGAGATAGGCCTGACTCTGCGCAAGCTCGACCGGATAGAGGAATACGAGAAGGGACGCCCAGCCTGGATGCCGGCTGTCGTCTAGAGTTCGGGCTTGACATGTGACCATATCGTCACATATGATGGACGCATGAAAAAGGTTTTCGAGATCTACATCAAGACCACCCCGGATCGGCTTTGGCAGGCGATCACCGACGCTGAGATGAGGAGCAAATACAACTTCGGAGTCAGGATCAGCTCAGACTTCACCCCCGGTTCCAGCTACGAGCAGATCCACCCGGCCACCGACGCGCTCCTGGGAGAGGGTGAGAACCTCGAGGTCGATCCACCCCGCAGGCTGGTTCAGAGCATGACCGCGCTGTGGAGCGAGGACGTGAAGAGCGAGGGAACCTCGAGGGTCACCTGGGAGATCGAACCGGTGGGCGACTCCTGCCGGCTGATCGTCACCCACGACAATCTGCGCGAGGGCGCGAACGAGGAGCTCTACGGCGGTTGGCCGATGATCCTGTCAGGCCTGAAGACTCTGCTCGAGACGGGCGAACTGCTGACGACGCCAGGATCGCTGATGTACAGCAGCCAGGCAGAACGATGAACTGCCGTCGAGCTATTGCGGCGTCAGGCCTACCGGGGCCTTCTCGGTTCGAGACGCTTCAGGTGACCTGGCCGACTGTTCGTATGGAGGTTGCCGCATGGACTTCAAGCTCGAACTAATGCTGAGGCCGGTCTCAGACGTGGACCGTGCCAAGGCCTTCTACACCGAGAAAGCTGGCTTCAATCTGGACGTCGACCATCGCGCCGGCGATGACTTCCGTGTCGTGCAGCTTACGCCACCCGGCTCAGCCTGCTCGCTGACGGTCGGAAAGGGAATCACTGATGCCGCGCCAGGGTCGGTCAGGGGCACACATCTGGTCGTCTCGGACATTGAGGCGGCGCGCGCAGCGCTCGTCGGGCGCGGAGTGGAGGTCAGTGAGATCAGGTACATGGAGTCCGGTCACTGGAAAACGGGCGCCGATCCCCAACATCGCGACTACAACTCGTTCGCCGACTTCAGCGGTCCCGACGGCAACACCTGGATCCTGCAGGAACGCCCTGGGAAGTAGGCGGGGAACCTGAGCCGGCAACTCGTCGTCTAACCTGCGCAAGTGGCGATGACGCGGTCGGGAATGCATTACCACGTCTCAAATGGAGACGGTCCGGCTGTGGTCTTCATCCATGGAGTGACCATGGACCTGACGATGTGGGACGCTCAGGTGGCCGAGTTCGGGGACGCGTGGCGCTGCATCACCTTGGACATTCGCGGCCACGGACGCTCGGCGCAGCTGGAGCCCGGCTACGAAAGCGACGCCGACCTCCTGGAAGTGCTGGACGACACGGCGGTGGGAACCTGCATGCTGGTCGGGCTCTCGTTGGGCGGGTACGAGGCGATCTCGTTCGCCAGCCGACATCCGGAGCGCTGCGCGGCGCTCATGCTCGTCGACGCCTGGATCCCGGGGCCCGAGCTCGGCGGCTGGGCACCACCATTCAAAGTCGCCCGCGAGTCCGGGCGCCAGGCGGCTCTCGAGGCGTGGCTCGACTACCCACTGTTTCAAGTCTCCCGTCGGCAGCCGGCCACCTGGGCGGCGCTGCAGGCGATGGTTCGGCAGAACGACCTCCGGATCTGGACCGAGCGCATACCAAGGCGCCCTGCCCCCCAGCCGCGGGAGCTGGCGCCTGGGATCACCGTTCCGACCCGGGTCCTTGCCGGCGAGCACGAGCTGCCTGGCTTCCGAGCGGTTGCGGATTGGCTGGCGGCGACGATCCCCGGCGCGGCGGGAGGCCCGCTGACAGTCGTGCCAGGCGCCGGGCATTTGCCTCCAATGGAGACGCCGGCCGCCTTCAACCGGGAGCTGGCCGCCTTCGTGGAGGCATGAGGGAGCTGCCCCCGCCAGCTCACCGGGAGGCGCAGCCGCGACTCGAGGACGATCGGCGAGCGGTGGTTCTGGTCCTCCTCGACGGGCTGGGCGACCGGCCGCAGACCGACCTCGGCGGACTGACCCCGCTGGAGGCGGCTCGCCTACCGGTCCTCGATAAGCTCGCCAGGCGCGGCGCCTGCGGGCTCCACGTCCCCTTCGGACCCGGCCGGGCGGCGGCGAGCGAGGTGGCCCACTGGGCGATCTTCGGCTACGAAGCAATACCGTTCTGCGGCCGGGCGGTGCTGGAGGCGCTGGGTCACGGCCTGGCCGTGAACGACTCCGACCCGCGGCTCTACACCGCGCTCCGCACCTCCGAGTCGAGGGACGGCGCCGTGTGGATCACTGGTCGAGCCGAACCGGACGATGAGGCGGACGCACGGAGGTTGCTGGCGGCGCTGCCGCAGATTGCCGGAGATCACATCTTTGAGCTGGAATGGATGCGGCTCGGCGAGGGGATCCTGCGCCTGCCGGGCGCGAGCGCCGAGGCTGCTGCGATCTCCGATTCCGATCCCTTCTTCGAAGACCGCCAGCCCTGGCTTCTGCCCCTCCCCCTTGCCGGGGCCGAGTCGGCGGCGGCAGCCGCCGCGGCAGGGCTGGCGGAGTATCTGAGAGCTGCCCGCGCGTTCCTGGCCAGCAACGAGATAAACGCTGTCCGCGTCCGAAGGGGACTGCCGGCCCTCGACACGCTGACCACCAAGTGGGCCGGCGCGCGCCGGCCACTGCCCACCTTCCAGGATCGCGTGGGCATGGCAGGTGCCCTGGTGAGTTCGAGTGCCCTCTACCGCGGCTTCGCGCGCCTGCTGGCGATGAAGTCGATCGACGTCATCACCGACCCCGACCCCGGCCGCGACCTGGCGGGGCGGCTGGCCGCGGCGGCCGACCTCCTCCAAGCTGCCGCCGCCTTCGTCCACGTCCACACCAAGGTCGTTGACGAGGCCGGCCACAGCAGGCGGCCGGACGCCAAGCGCAGGGTGCTGGAGGCGCTCGACCCCGCCTTGGCAGCGCTCTTGGAGCCGCCCTTCAACGGCGCCGTGGTGGCAGTGACAGGGGACCATGCCACACCTTCGTCCGGCGGCGTACTCCACACCGGCGATCCGACTCCGCTGCTCGTGATCGGGGGCGCTGTCCGCCCCGACGCGGTCAGAGACTTCAGCGAAGCCGGCTGTGCCTCCGGCAGCATCGGGACCATCCGCGCGGCGGACCTCCTGCCGCTCCTGCTCGGCCACGCCAACCGGGCCCGTTTCCTGGGCGCCCGGGCAACCGCCCACGACACTCTCGGCTTCCCCGACCACCCGGAGCCCTTGCTGTTGTGACCCGCCGGCTCGTAGCCGGGCGGCAACTCTCGGGCTGCCGGCTGCAGATCACACGAGCCTCGCGTTCCGCTGGATGAGTTCGGTCACCGCGCCAGGCAGGAGGCTGCGCCAGTCCGCCCCAGCGGCGAGGCGGCGCCGAACCTCGGTCCCCGAGATGTCCTTCCCCTCAACCGCCAGTTCGACCACCAAGTAGCCGGCGGTGCGCAGCCGCTCCGCTTTCGCCTCCTCCCAGGCCGAGAAAACCCGGATGAAGTGGGTGACGCCCGGCGGGACATAGTGCGGCCAGCGCGACGGGGCGTGAAGGGGAAACGGCACGATCGACACCCGGGTGAGATCGATCCCGGCGGCCCCCAGGGCGGCCCGCACCATCAGCAGCCGCTCCCAGTAGCTGAAGGGATTGGCCTCCGGCAGGTGGCGGTGCGGGCTCATCGATTCGGGCGGCACTTCCTCAGGCTCGGGGTTGGTGATCCCGACTACAAGCTCGCTGCAGCGGACGGCCGCCTCCAGCGCGTATTCGAGGTGGCCTGAGTGAAACGGCTGAAAGCGACCGTGGACCATGCCGGTGTCCACCTTGGCCGGCGTCGAAGCCACGCGCTGGCTCAGGGCAGGCGGTCGGTAGCCGCTGACCGTGCGGAGATGCCGGCCCCGCTCAGCCGGCCTTTCCTCGATTGACTCAAATCTCCAGTGCTCTCAAGGTCTTGGCGATCGTCCAGCCCTGGATCTCAGTGGTCCCAGCCGGGATCCTCAAGTTACGGGCGACCCGGAAGATCTTCTCCAGCTGCGCCGACTTGGTGAGGCCGCGCGCGCCGTGGATCTGGATCGCCGTATCGGCAATCTTGAAGAGCGCTTCGTCATTGGCAAGCTTCATCACACTTGTAGCGCGGATGGCTGCGGGCGGCAGCGCCAGCGAGGAGTACTGGAACTGCTCGATCTGCCCGAGGCACTGGATCGATGTCGACCGCATCCTGTAGAGATCGACGTACATGTCGCTGAGCATCGCGCCCACGGCCGGGAGATCACGCAGCGGCCGGCCGAAGGCGCGTCGCTGTGACGAGTAGCGCAAGGACGCCTCCAGGCAGAACTGGCCAAGGCCGGAGCACATCCCTCCCCGCCGCATGCGGGCCCAATTGATCCACAACATCGCCAGCGCCAAACCCTGACCGACCTCGCCAATCCTGTGCGAGTCGGGCACCCGGCAGTGATCCAGGTGAAGCTCAGAAGTGTTGCCGTCCTCGATCATGGTCGTCGCCATCCGGCCGACCCGGTATCCCCGCGTGTCGGCGTCGACGACAAAAACTGCCAGCCCCTCCCGACCCGAGCCGACGCTGGTCTGGGCAACCACAAGGGCGAACTGGGCGAAGGGCGCCCCAGTGATGAAGGCCTTGTGGCCCGTCAGGACCCAGCCGTCGCCATCGCGCTTCGCGCTGGTCTCGAGCGCTGTGAGGTCGGACCCGACATTGGGCTCAGTGGCAGCGAAGCAGGCGGAGACTTCGCCCCGCATCAGCCGGCCCAGGTAGCGCTCGCGGAGGTCGGGGGCGAGGTGGTAGAGGAGGGGCGACGGGCCCTCGGTCCAGGGCAGCACCTCCTTCGTCAGCCGGAGCCCATCGCGGTAGACCTCCTCCTGCATGTACATCAGGTCGCTCGGGCTCATGCCGCCTCCGCCCAGCTCCGCCGGGACCTGGAGAGCGTGGTAGCCGGCGGCTCCCGCAGCGCGCCGGATCTCCTCCTTGGCCACCTGGATCTCCGGGATCAGCTTGCCGCTGGCGTCGAGCTGGTCCCGCTCGTCGAGCAGCTTCGAGGTGTAACGCTCCTCGATCGGCCGGATCTCCCGCTCGACGAACTCCCGCAGTTGAACGACCTGCTGACGGATGTGCCCAGGCACCGGCAGGTCCAAGCAGAGCGCGCCGGGTGACCGCTCAGCCATTGGGCGGCCTGCCCTTGAAGGCCAGCCCCTCGACGTCCTGCACAGTCCTTACTCCCTCCCGGGCGAGCAGTTGAGGCGGGATGGGGAACGCTTGGAAGCTCTTGCCGGCGTGGACCACAGCGCCCTCCAACCGGTGGCCGACCACTCGCTCAACCCTGGCCGAGGCAGCCAGCAGCCCATCCAGATCGATGCCTGTGTCGATGCCCAGGCCGTGGAGCATGTGAACGAGGTCCTCGGTGCAGAGGTTGCCACTCGCGCCCGGCGCGAAGGGGCAGCCGCCGAGTCCTCCGATCGAGGCGTCAAACGTGGTGGCGCCGACCTCCATAGCTGCCATCACGTTGGCGAGCGCCATACCTCGGGTGTTGTGCAGGTGGACGATCAGGGGCAGGCCAGGAAAACGCTCCATGACAGCTGCCGTCAGGCGCTGCAGCTGTTTGGGATAGCCCATCCCCATCGAGTCGGCGACGTAAAGCTCACTCACGCCGAGCTCAACGAACTGGTCGGCCAGCCAGAGGACCCGTTCCTGCGGCACCTCTCCCGTGTAGGGACAGGCGGTGGCCGCGGCGAGGGCGCCGATCATCGGAACCCCCGCGCCACGGGCGACCTCCGAGATCTGCTGCGCCTGCTTGAGCGACTGGCGCATCGTCATGTTGACGTTGGCCCGGTTGAAGACGTCGCTGGCGGCGATCACCACCAGCAGTCGCTCAGCGCCGGCGGCGACTGCGCGCCTCGCACCCTGAGAGTTGGCGACCAGCACCTCATAGCTGACGCCCGGGCGGCGCGCTGCTCGGGCGAATACCTCCTCCGCATCCGCCAGCTGGGGCACAGCGCGGGGGCTCACGAAGGAGGTCACCTCGATCCGGCGGATACCTGCCGCTGTCAACTCGTCGACGATTTGGACCTTGTCAGCAGTGGGGATGAAGCCGCGCTCCATCTGGAAGCCATCCCGGGTTCCGACCTCTCGGACTGTGACTGCGGAAGGAAACTTCACCGCTCGACCAGGGCGCCGGCCGCGCCCCGCCGCCGCTCCCACACCTCTGGGTTGACAAGGTTTGTCGGGCGAACGCCATCGAGAGCGGCCAGCACCTGTGTGGCCGCTGAGAGTGCGAGCTGACGCGCCGACTCGACTGTCAGGCCGGCGGTGTGGGCGGTGAGGATGACGCTGTCAAGCTCGAACAGAGGGTTCCCAGCGGCCGGCGGCTCGGACTCGTAGACGTCGATCCCGGCGCCGCCCAAGGCGCCCGTCCGAAGGGCTGCCGCGAGAGCGGCCTCGTCCACCACCGGTCCCCGCGCGGTATTGATGAGCAGCGCTCCCCGGCGCATCAGACTGAGCCTCCGCTCATCGAAGAGGCGCCTTGTCTCCGAGGTGAGGGCGCAGTGGATCGTAACCACATCCGCCTGCGGCAGCAGCTCCTCGACTGACGGCGCACGCCGGGCCCACGGCACGAGAGTCGCCACGTCGAGCAGGGGGTCGTAGGCGACCACCTCCATCCCAAAGCCCTCGTGCAGCTTGCGGGCGACTTCGCGGCCAATCCGGCCAAACCCGATCACGCCCAGCGTGCGGCCCTTCAACTCGATGGCCTCGAAGCCGCGGCGGAAGTCCCAGGGCCGCCCCGCGCGCACCGCCGCGTCACTCCAGGTCAGCTTCTTGGCCAGGCCGAGAACCAGGGCCACCGCGTGCTCGGCCACCGAGTTCTCGGCCGATCCTGGGTTGTTGACCACCACCACGCCCGCAGCGGTGGCGGCCGGGATGTCGATGTTGTCAGTGCCGTAGCCCGAGGTGCTGATAACGCGCAGTCGAGGGGCCGCCGTGATGGTGTCGGCCCCGACCCTGGCGGGGGTCCTGGCGATGATGGCCTCGGCGTCCGCCAGCTGGGGAAGGAGCGCGGCCAAGGTGTCTTCGCTCAGCACCTCCACCTCCATCTCGGATCCAGCCCGCAGCAGCGCCTCCCCCTCCGGGTGGTACATGTGCTGGATAAGCAGGATCCTGGCCATCGATTGATCCAGTGGACCGAAACGGCAGCTAGGAGGCCGGCTCGGCTTCGGGCATCTCCTCGGCGCGGATGTCGGAGAAGAGGCGATCGTACTTCAGGCTTTCGTGCACTTCGACTGGCGAGCCGCCGGCGTCTACAGCTGATTTGACCCGGCGCTCCATCTCGCGGAAAAACTGCGCCATTTTGAGCGCCTCCTCCAGACGGTTCGCCGGGATGACCACCATGCCGTTCAGGTCCGCCATGACGATGTCGCCGGGATTGACGTCGACGCCGCCGATCCTGACCGGGACCTGGTAGCCCACGAACCCTGTCCGGTCCCTGACCGAGGTGGTGACGGTTCCGCGGCCGTAGATCGGAAAGTGGTCCTGCTGCATGCCGTCGACGTCGCGGGACGCGCCGTCAGTGATGCAGCCGACGATGCCCTGCTTCATGGCGCAGTGGGCGGCGATGCTCCCGAAGGTGTTGATGTCGGTGCGGCCGTCGTTGTCGAACACGATCACATCGCCCGGCTTACCGACGGCTATTCCTTCCAGCGTGCCGATGACGGTGGAGTACTTTGCCTGCGGGTGGAGCTTCATGGTCAGCGCCGGGCCGACCACTGTGGACGCCCCAGGCCAGAGCGGCGCCAGCCCATGAACCTGACCCTGAAGGT
Source organism: Candidatus Dormiibacter inghamiae (assembly GCA_016464825.1). Lineage (GTDB taxonomy): Bacteria > Chloroflexota > Dormibacteria > Dormibacterales > Dormibacteraceae > Dormiibacter > Dormiibacter inghamiae. Next base: position 27,798 of record JAEKNQ010000044.1, read on the forward strand.
CCATGGAGTCGAGAGCATCGGAGATGTCGCAAGTGTTGATGTCCTTGAACTGGTCCTGCAGGTGGTCGCTCACTGGCCGAAATACCTCTTAATCCCGATTTGCCGCTTGACACGTCCGTCTGGCGTCACTAGACTCCAACTAATGTATACCGGTATACCGAATCGTGCAAGATTCGTCCTGATGTGGTGCTGAGAATGAAGATCAGGAGGTGGTCGGCGGCGCAGTCCGCCGCCGAAGTGCTCCGCAATCAGATCACCAGCGGTGAGCTTCCTCCTCTGGCGCGCCTCGTCGAGGCCGATCTGGCGGTCGGGCTGTCGGTTAGCCGAACCCCGCTGCGAGAGGCGTTGAAGCAGCTGGAGGCGGAGGGATTCGCCGAGCGCCTGCCCGGCGGCGGTTTGGTGGTCACCGACATCCAGCCCGAAGACGTCCGCGATCTCTTCTGGCTGCGCGCCGTTTTGGAGAAAGCTGTAGTCGAAGAGGTCACCCACACCATCACAGTTGAACAGCTTGACGACCTCGAGCGAATGATGGACCAGATGGACCTTCTCCGCGAGCATCCTGATAGGTTCTTGGCACTCGGCCGCGACTTCCATGAGGCCCTTGCCAGCCTCCTCGACAACCAGCGCTGTCAGGCGGTTCTGCGCCAGGCTCGGAGCCACGTCGATCGTTACTGGGCGGTGACCACCGCCCGCCGGCCTGAGCGGGTCCGCTTCGCCTCCACCCAGCACCGCGAGGTCCTCGCCCTGATGCGCCAGCGAGCCGCCGAGGCCGCCGGAGCCAAGATGCACGAGCACGTCCTGGCCGAAGCCGAGGTCTGCCTGGAGACTCTGGCGGCACTCGAGACGGAGGCCAACCGGTCGAGGGCTGCCGCCGGGTGAGCGCCCAGGTACTCGACGGCCGCCGCGTCATCGACATCGCCACGCTCGCGGCAGGACCCTGGATCGCCCAGCGCCTGGGTGACTTCGGGGCGGACGTGATCAAGGTCGAGCAGCCGGGCATCGGCGACCACCAGCGCCGCTGGGGATCGCGCAAGAACGGAGAGCCCCTCTTCTGGAAGTCCATCGCCCGCAACAAACGGTCAGTCGCCCTCGATCTTCGCCGTGCAGGGGGGGTGCGGGCGCTGAAGCGGCTCCTTTTGGGCGCTGACGTCCTGGTCGAGAACTTCCGGCCAGGAACCCTGGAGCGGTGGGGGCTTGGACCGGACGTCCTGCTGGCACTGAATCCCGGGTTGGTCATCGCTCGGGTGACCGGGTTTGGCCAGGATGGGCCTTACAGCCAGAGGCCCGGCTTCGGCAGCCTCGCGGAGGGTATGTCGGGCTTCTCGCACATGACTGGCGCCGCCGACCGGCCGCCAACGCTGCCGAGCATGCCCCTGGCGGACGGCGTGGCCGGGCTCACCGGGGCCTTCGCCGTGATGCTGGCGCTCTACCACCGTGACGTCAACCGCGGCGGCGGTCAGGTCATCGACATCTCGCTCACCGAATCACTGCTCCCCTTGATGGAGCCGACCCTGCTCGAATGGGACCAGCTCGGCGCCAACCTGCGCCGCACCGGCAACACTCTCGCCCAGGTCGCACCACGCACCGCCTACGAGTGCGCAGACGGGCAGTGGGTGGTGCTCTCGGCAAGCGCCCAATCGATTTATGAGCGGCTGGCGCGGGTGATCGGTCGGCCCGAGCTGATAGCTGATCCTCGCTTTGTCGACAACCAGGCCCGGGTCGTCAACGTGGCGGCTCTGGACCAGATCATCGGCGAGTGGATGGCGCGATTTCCCCGCGAGGAGGTGCTCCGCCGGATGGACGAAGCCCAGGTCGCAGTGGGACCTATCTACGATCTTCCCGGCGTCTATTCCGATCCCCACTTCCAGGCCAGGGGCAGCTTCATCACAGTCCACGACCCCGATCTGGGCCCCATACGCTTGGTGGCTGTCACCCCCCGCCTGAGCGCGACCCCGGGCCGAATCCGCCACACGGGACCCTCGCTCGGCCAGCACAACTCGGAGGTGTTCGCCGAATTTGGGATCCACGCCGCCGACGCTGCGGGCGTCGCCACGGAGGCGCGGACATGACCATCCGGACCATGCTCTTCACGCCGGCCAACCACGCCCGTCACGTTGAGAAGGCGCTCTGCGGATCAGTGGACGCGGTGATCCTGGACCTGGAGGACGCTGTCGCCATCGACCTGAAGCCGGCGGCCCGCGCGCTGCTGCCGGACCTCCTCTCCGGCCGGCGGCAGAAGACGCCTCGAGTCTTCGTGCGCGTCAACGCGCTCACCACTCCCTTCGCCTTCCCCGACCTGGTAGCGGCGGTCCGCGATGGCTTGAGCGGGATAGTGCTGCCCAAGGTCGAGTCCCGCGAGCAGGTGGCCACCGCCGACTGGCTGATCGCGCAGCTCGAGGCTGAACAGGGGTTGGCCGCCAACTCGGTCGAACTGGTCCCCATCATCGAGACGGCGGCCGGGCTCACCCGGCTGCAGGAGATCGGCACCGCCTCGCCGCGGATCAGGCGGCTGACGTTCGGCGCCGGTGACTTCACGCTCGACACGAACATGGAGTGGTCGCCGGGTAACGAGGGAGTGCTGTGGGGCCGGATGCAAACTGTGGTCGGCTCGCGCGCGGCAGGGCTCGCCCCGCCCTTGGACACCGTCTACCCGACGCTGCCAGATGGGGCGGGCTTCGAGGCGGAATGCCGCCAGGCTCGCCGGCTCGGCTTCGAGGGGAAGCTCTGCCTGCACCCGGACCAGGTGGCGATCGCCAACCAGGTGTTCACCCCGACCGGCGCCGAGATCGCGGAGGCCCACCGGCTGCTGGATGCATTCGAACTTGCAGTTGCGAGCGGCTCAGCCTCAATCCAACTCGACGGCCGATTTATCGACTACCCTATCGCGGAGCGAGCAAGGCGTTTGATCGAGACGCGAGACAGCTCATCGGTGGAGGAGGCGGCCCTATGAGTGTCCTGGCGCAGTCGGTCGGATTCGGGCTGATCACAGCCTCGGTCCTGGCGCTGGCCGCTGTCGGTCTGTCGCTTCAGTTCGGGGTGACCAACTACATCAACTTCGCCTATGGCGAGTTTCTGACCATTGGCGCGTATCTGGCCTGGACACTCAGCCACAGCCTTCACCTCAACGTGTATCTATCGCTCGTTGTGGCGACTCTGATCATGGGCGTGTTCGCGCTGCTGCTGAACCGGCTCCTGCTCAGGCCGTTCACCAAGAAAGGCGTGCCCCTGCTGTTCCTGCTGGTGGTGACATTCGGGCTCTCGCTCTTCCTGAGCAACTTGACACTGGCGATCTGGGGTCCCGACTTCCAGAGTCTCGATCTTCCGCGCGAGGTGCCCCATGCGTTCGGTCCCTTCCTCTTCACCACCAGCCAGTTGACGATCATCGGCATCGCTGCCGTCGCAATGGGTGCGCTGCACATCCTGCTGACCCGGACGGAGATCGGAAAGGCGATGCGCGCCATGTCAGACAGCGTGGATCTGGCGCAGATCAGCGGCATCGACACCGACCGCATCACGAGCTTCACCTGGCTGCTGAGCGGCTGCCTGGCCGGCCTCGCGGGCATCGTGCTGGCGATCAACATCACAAGCTTCCAGCCCAACTTCGGCGGCGAGTTCCTGTTCGTGATCTTCGCCGCAGTGATCCTGGGCGGCGTCGGCTCGCCCTACGGGGCGATGCTCGGCGCGCTGGTGATCGGGCTGGCGACCGAGATGTCGGCAGTGCTCATCAACTCCGCCTACAAGAACGATGTTGCCTTCGCCCTGCTGATTCTCACCCTGCTGCTCAGGCCCCAGGGCATCATCCGGATGGCTGGGAAGGCCGCATAGTGGCCTGCTTCCGAAGTTGGTCGAGCAGATTGTGGCAGGCAGCCGGAGGCTGCCGGTCCGAACGAGGAGGCGAAGGAATGGGTGGAACTAGGAGGAGCGCATCGTGGATGCGTGAGGACGACGGGCCGGGTCCCATGACGCCCGCATCGTCGTCCGGAGCCGCAAGATGCCGGCAAACTTCGGAAGCGGGGCACTAGATGTCCCCCATCGTTTACTACCTCACAACCCTTGTCGTCTTCTTCTTCATCTTCGCCATCTCAACCTGGGGTCTCAACTTGCAGTTCGGCACCGCCGGGATCCTGAACTTCACCTACATCACTTTCTTTGCGATCGGCGGCTACTTCACTGGCGTCTCCATGCTGGGGAGGCCAGACGCGCTTTCCAACATGCGATACATCCTGGGCTTGAATCTGCCCTTCCCCATCGCGCTGCTGATCGGGGCGACGGCCGCGGGCGTCCTAGGCCTTCTGGTCGGTCTGGTCGCGCTTCGCCGGCTGCGCTCGGACTACCTTGCCATCGTTACTGTCTCGGTCGGGGCCATCGTCTACGACTTCGTCAACGTCAATACAGGCCTGTTCAACGGTGCCGATGGCATCGCCGGCATTCCCTATCCGTTCAACGACTCGCTGAACTTGGACCCGAACACTTACACCTTCTTCTACATTGCGCTGACTGGGCTCGTGACGCTGGTTCTGGGGCTCCTGGCCTTCCGGATCTACAACTCGCCGCTGGGCCGCACGCTGCGGGCCATCCGGGAGGATGCGGACGTGGCCTCGGCGTTCGGCAAGGACAGCTACCGCTTCAGGATGATCGCGATGGTGGTCGGCTGCGTCTACGCCGGCATCGCTGGCGGACTCTTGGTCGGCTTCATCAGCGCCTTGAACCCCGGCGGCTGGGTGGCGGGTGAAACCTTCCTTCTCTACGCCGCGCTGCTGCTCGGCGGCAGGGGGAATAACTGGGGAGCGTTGCTCGGCGCCTTCTTGGTCCCCGTCCTCTTTCAGGAGGCCACCCGCTACCTGCCGCAGATCCCTGGCCACGCCGAGCTGATCCCGGCGCTCAGGAACATGATTGTCGGCGGTCTCCTGATCGCCGTCCTCTGGTTCCGGCCCGAGGGCATCCTGCCGGAGCGGAAGGCGAAGTTCCCAGGCGTCGAATACCTCAAGAAGCGAAAGGCGGCCCTCGAAGTTGGCTGACGACACCGCTACCGGACCGATTCTCGAGGTTCAGGACCTCGTCTACTCCTTCGGTGGCTTGAGAGCCGTCAACGGAAGCACCTTCAGCATCAACCGGGGCGGCATCAACGCGCTCATCGGCCCCAACGGGGCGGGCAAGACGACGCTGATCAACGTGGTGGCCGGAGCGCTCAGGGCAGAGTCCGGGACTGTCCGCTTCAACGGCATGGACATCACCGGCTGGCAGAGCCACCGCGTGGCGCTCCAGGGCTTGATCCGCACCTTTCAGATCTCCCGCGAGCTGGGCGGCATGACAGTCTTGGAGAACATGCTGATACCCCCGCCACAGCAGTCAGGCGAGAACATCTTCAACGCGATGTTCCGGCCGGGAATGGGTCACCGGCAGGACAAGATTCTGGTCGAGAAGGCGCTCGCGCGGCTTGACGACTTCGGCCTCTACGACTCCCGCGATCAGTACGCGCGGAATTTGAGCGGCGGCCAGAAGCGGCTTCTGGAGCTGGCTCGCGGAGTCATGGCCGAGCCCAAGCTGATGGTTTTAGACGAGCCCTTCGCCGGAGTCAACCCGGCGCTCATCGAGCTACTCGAAGGCCACCTGTTGAAGCTGCGGGACTCCGGCATCACCTTCGTGATGGTCGAGCACAACCTGAACGTGGTCGAGCGCGTCTGCGAACACGTGGTGGTCATGGCCGAGGGCCGCACGCTGGCCACGGGCAAACTCTCCGAGTTGCGCAAGAACGAGGAGGTCATCACAGCGTATTTGGGCGGCGCGCTGACAGCGCAGCCGAAGGCCGCCGCAGTCGACGCCCACGTCGTGGGGCACGCCGAGCGCGCCGAGCCGATCCTCAGGGCCAGCGGGCTCACCGCCGGCTACAGCAAGGTGCCGGTCATCCAGGAGGTCGACGTCCAGGCGGAGCCGGGCAAGGTGGTAGCCATCGTTGGCCCCAACGGTGCCGGCAAGTCGACAATGTTGAAATCCCTGTTCGGGCTGCTTCGGAACTCCTCTGGTGAGGTCACGCTGGCCGGGACCGAGATCGCCGGCTGGGCCGCCTTCCGCATCGCCCGCAGCGGCATGGCGTACGTGCCGCAGGTCATCAACGTCTTTCCCAACCTCAGCGTTTTCGAGAACCTGGAGATGGGGGGCTACACCTTGAAGTCGGGCCGCCAGGACCGGGTGGCCGAGGTCTTGGACATCTTTCCCGACCTGAAGACCGCGCGGGCCAAGAAGGGCGGCAACCTGAGCGGGGGTCAGCGCAACATGCTGGGCATGGCGCGGGCGCTGATGCTCAACCCGAAGGTGGTGCTGGTCGACGAGCCGACAGCCGGCCTTTCGCCTGCTTACACAGGCATCGTCTGGGAGCAGATCCTCCGCGTCGCCGGCCTGGGAACGGCTGTGGTCGTGGTGGAACAGAACGTCGATCTGGCGGTGAACCACGCCGATTGGGTCTACGTCCTCGTGGCCGGCCGGAACCGGCTCGAAGGTCCCGCCCACGAGGTCGGCCGAGAGGACCTGCCAAGCATCTTTCTGGGCGGGGAGTCGCCCGCCAATCTCGCGGCGGAACCGACAGTTCGGTCAGGGAGTTCTCCTTGAGTGCCCCAACCGCGTTTCGCTTTCCAGACCTTCGGAACGCCGTCCACTTCATAGCGTGAGTAGGAGAACAAGTAGATGTTCGGTAGGAATCGATCGAGGCTGCTGACAGCGGTCCTCATGACCTTCGGGGTGGTCGCCTGTGGTGGCGGCACCTCGGGCTCAAGCAGCAGCAGCAGCGGCCAGCCGGTGACAATGGCCGAACTCTTCCCCATGTCCGGCCGCGAAGCCTTCGTCGGGCAGTGGTTCCTGCACGGGGCCAAGGCGGGTGTCTACGACGTCAACAAGAACGGCGGCGTCATGGGCGGCCAGATCAAGGAGGTGCTCGCCGACACGGGCGGTGACCCGGTCGACGCAGTGCCGGCTTGGCGCAAGCTGGCGACCCAGAATCCCACCTTCGAGGTGGGACCTTCCTCGCTCGAGATCCAGGGAGTGATCAAGAACTACGACCCGGCTCATCTGGTTGACTTCATGCAAGGCGGCACTTCGCAGGTCGACCACATGCAGTACAAGTACGTGTTTCGCACCACCCCCTCAGACACGACGATCACCGCCGCGATGGCTTACTTCGCAGTCCAGAAGGGCTGGAAGAAGGCAGTAACACTGTTCGAGACCACCTCGGACGCGACTGACGAGTTGAACCACGTGACCACCTACTTCAAGCACAACGGTGGCACCATCCAGGACAGCGAGCAGCTCGCACTCCATCAGAGCTCCTACCGCTCAGAGATCACCAAGGCGTTCGCCAACGGCACTCCTGACGTCGTCTTCGTGAAGAGCGACGCACAAACCGGCGCCACGCTGTTCGCGAACATGAAGGAGCTGGGCCACCTGAACGTCCCGCTCGTCTCGGACGATACTGGCAACACAGTCGAGTATGCAAAGGCGGTAGGCTTGGCCGACGCCAGCAAGTACCTGTACGGTGTGGCTGGCGCCCCTGGCACCGGTGAGGCCTGGAAGCACTACCTCCAGGACTACCAAGCGGTCTGGAACTCCGACAAGCCTGTCGAGCTGTCGCAGAACACCTACGACGCAACCATCATCGCCTCCCTTGCCATGACCGAGGCCAAAACGACAGACGGCAAGGTGTGGGTCGACCACATCAAGAAGGTCAGCAATCCCGGCGGCACCAAGTGCTACACGTATGCGTCCTGTGTGCAGTTGCTGAAGGATGGCAAGAAGATCAACTTCGAGGGCGCCTCAGGGCCCCAGGACTTCAACCAGTACAACAACACCTTCGGCGACTGGGACATCGTCCAGTTCAACGCGGACGCTTCTGCGACGACCACAGTCCTCCACGTTGGCGCCGACGCGGTAGCGAAGGTCTCGGCCGCCGGCGGTTAGAACTAGCGTTTAGAGGTCTGAGACCTCGGAACTGGAGGGCTTCCGGTGACCGCGCCGCCGGAAGCCTTCTCTATTTGCCCTCGGCGACCAGCCTGCCGGCAAAACCGAGCCGACCGGCCAGCCCGTCCAGCTGCTCGACCAGCTCGTCAGAGACGGGTACCGCCGGCCACCGCCCGGTCCTCGCGCGTCTTCTGCTCGACCTCACCGGGGAGGAGGACTTGGGCCCCCTGAGCGGTCGGCGCCCTATCGGAGCTGAGCGACCAGCTTCTCGACGCTCTCCAGGAAGCGCTCGGGGTCCACGAACAGGTCAGGCCTGACACGTATCAGGAGGTGGCCGACCCCGCCTGCCAAGTGACTGTGGGCGCGGGCGTCCAGCCCGAAGCGGGAGCCAGTGAGGACGCCTGTCAGAATCTCCAGCATCACTGAAAGGACATAGCCCTTGTGGCCGACAGCGCCGTTCTTCGGGTTATCCAAACCACTTGAAGAAGCTTGGGATGTCGGCTTCGGCGTAGGCTATCCGGTCCCGGACATCCTGCGACACGATGACCTCGCAAGGCGAGGGCGGCCGGTGCGGAACTCAGGGCGCTGCGCAGGACGGGCTCGGGGGCCGCCCCTACCGTCTCCCAGGTCTGCCCCTCCTATCACCTCGCCATCGGACAGGAAGCCTCAGAGCTGAGCGGTTGTCTTCCCCGAGCGGTGAAACAATGGCGGAACCCTCGCCCAGAGCTGCCAGGCGCCCCCGCCTCTTAGCGTGAAGAGGGCGCAGAAAATCCCCAGAAGTAGCGGTAGAACGATGTACTGGCCGCCGTCCTTGGTGCCAGCGAACCCAAAAGCCGCCAGCATGTCGACCAGGAGCAGGGCCGCGACCGGGACGGCGGCGACGCCCACCACCAACAGGATGCCACCGATGGTCTCTAGGAGGCCAACGGCGAAGACGGAGAGGCCCGGAAACGGGACCTGCCAGTGCTCGAAGCTCGGAACATAGGAGGCGTGTTGGATCAGCTTGGGCAACCCAGCGGAGGCGAAGAAGAGTCCAACCAGTATGCGGGCGGCGGCCAGGAGCCACGATGGCCATCGAGCGATCCGACTGGTTGTGGGAGACGCCGCTGACGAATTGTTGCTCATGGGCGAACCTCCTAATGTTGAAGAAACGCTGCGGCAGGGAGTCTAGACCAGTGTCTCGTCTACTCGGGATAGGACGATCTAGGCGAGCTCGACTTCAGCTGTCGGGATCGACTCCCGAGAGGCTGACATGATCACCATGGCTGTGGCAAGGAAGGCGGCGAGCAACACCCAGGCCAGCCTGAACGATCCTGTGAGATCGGCCACGAGGCCGAAGACGAAGGGCCCGGCGAGGATGCCAGGCTGCTGGATCATCAGCCCGATGCCCACGTTGCGGCCCTCAGTGCCCGGCCGAGCGAGCTCGGAAAGGTAGGAGATCTGGACCCCGTTCCAGCCGACCGCTCCGGCAGCCGCGACCAGGATGGCAGGGAGCAGCACCGCGAGCGGCGCGCTGGCGGGCAGAGCGGCCAGGAGCAGGCTGCCGACGGCCCCAGTGGCCGCGGCGAGGAGGAGGGCTGTCCGGCGGCTGCCGCCAAGCAGCCTATCGCTGACGACTCCCCAAAGGACGCGTGCCCCGGCACCCCCCAGCTGGGCTATGGCGAGGAAGCCGGCAGAGGTCGTGAGGCTGAGTCGGCGGTCGTGGACCAGGTAGGAAACGAGGTAGGTCAGCAGGCTCATCTGCGCCGCCACCAGGAAGACACCGCCAGCGGATGCGATGGCGCTGTCTCGATTGAAGACGCTGACCAAGCCGCGCTTTGACCCTTCCACGCGCTCGACTGCTTCCGCCGAGCGGTACACCACCAGAGCGATGAGCGCCACAACTATCGAGATCAGGCCTGCCACCACCATCGCCGACCGCCAGCCGCGGCCGATAGCGATGCTGGGCAGGATGAGGGCGGCGAAGAAGAAGCCGAAGGGGACGCCCGTCTGGCGGATGCTCATGACCATGCCCCGCAGCCTGAGCGGAAAGGCGCGCCGCACAGCCACGCTGCCGGCCGGTGTGGGTGTCGCCACGCCCACGCCCATCACCACCAGCACCAGCAGCAGCATCCAGAAGTTGAGGGAAATCGCTGCCGCCATGGCAGCTGCGCCGGCGAGGAGACCTCCCAGCACCAGCACCAAGCGGTCGCCGAGGGCGTCCACCACCAGACCCGCAAGTGCGATGGTGAGAAAGCCGCCGACGAACGAGAAGTTGACCACTACCCCCGCCTCCGCGTAGGTCAGGCGAAACTCGTCCTTGACGAAGGGGAGCAGCACAGCCAACGCCGCCGCCACTATCGAGATCGCCGTTTGGACGGCGAGTGCCACAGCAAGGATCGTCCAACGGGGTGATGCTCTCCGCCCGGTCCTCACAGTCAGAGCTCGGCGACGACCGGAGCTGGAGAGATGCCGTCGGCGGAGCCGGTCAGAGCGGCAGCCATCTGCTGCACCGCCTCCTTCAGGACTGAGGCGAACTCCGCGACGCGGTCATCGCTGAAGCGAGATGTCGGCCCTGAGACCGCCAACGCAGCTGCGACGCCACCTCGCCCGTCAGAGATAGGGGCGGCCACTGAAGAGGCGCCGCGCTCGCGCTCGTCGCGGCTGACCGCATAGCCCTGGGCTCGAATTTGCCTCAACTCGACCGCGAGGCCGGCGCTGAAGTCCTCCTCGCGGCCCGCCGCACTCAGCACTGACTCGAAGAAGTCTCGGTCGCGATGCGCGAGAAGAAGCTTGCCGGACGCACCCGCCCAGAGCGGCAGCCTGACGCCGATCGGGATCACGAATCGGATGTGCTGAGGCCCTTGCTTCTGGGCGACGCAGACTCTTGTCAGCCCCTCCAGGACGTAGAGGTTGACTGTCTCCCGGGTTTGGGCGCGGACGGCTTCCATGGTCGCATCGGCTGCCACCGGAAGCCGCCAGGCGACCGACACCGCGCGGGAAAGCCTGATCAGAACTGGTCCCAGACAGAACCTGCCGTCACCGCGGCGAAAGAGGAAGCCGTTGCGGGCGAGGGTCTGGATGAGGCGAAGCGCTGTGGTCTTGGGCAGATCAGCCCGAAGAAGCAGCTCGGTCAGACTGCAAATCGCGTGTTCCTCGTCGAACGCAGCGAGGATCTGGAGGGCTCGGCTGACGCTGCGCACCGATTCACCGGCAGCGGGCTGGATCATGGAGCCGGCGCGCCCGCTCGGTCCAGCCCGATCACCCCCAACGCGCTGAGGCGGTCGAGCTCCTCCTCGGTCAGGCCGAGCTCTGAGCCGAGCACGGCGGCCGTGTGCTCTCCGACCCGCGGCCCATGCCAGCGCACCTGGCTCGGAGCCTCCAAGTAGCGTGGGACGAAGCCGGGCATCAGAATCTGCCCCACCGACTTCGGACCGTCCGTCTCGACGATCATCTCGCGGGCGCGGAACTGAGGGTCCTGGACGATGTCGGCAATGCTGTAGACAGGGGCGGCAGGGACCTCCGCCCGATTCAGCAGCTCCCAGATCTTCTCCACCGACTGCTGGATCGTCCAGCCGGTGATGATCGCGTCGAGTGCTTCCGAGTTGGCCCGCCGCGCCTGGTTGTTCTCGAACCTCGGATCGCTCGTCAGGTAAGGCATGCCGATGGCGGCGGCGAAGCGGACGAAGATCGACTCGCCGTTGGCGCCGATTGTGATGAACCTGCCATCGGCTGTCGCGTAGCTATTGGAGGGGGCCGCGCCGGGCAGCGCGTTTCCCATCCGCTCGCGGACCACACCGCTGTAGCCATACTCGGGAAGCGTGCCCTCGAGAAGGCTGAAAACCGCCTCGTAGAGCGCGACGTCGACTACCTCGCCGCGGCCTGTCAAGTCGCGCCGACGCAGCGCGGCCAGCGTTCCGATGGTCGCATAGAGGGCGGCGATCGCGTCACCAATGCTGACGCCCATCTTGAGAGGGGGTCGGTCGGGGAAGCCGGTGACGTAGCGCAGGCCGCCCATCGACTCGCCTGTGCTGCCGTAGCCAGGGCGGTCGCGGTAGGGCCCGTCCTGGCCGAAGCCGGAGATCCGCACCAGCACTAGCGCGGGTTTGCCTTCCGCAGGACGTCCGGGCCGAGACCCCACGATTCGAGGCGGCCGGCCCGGAAGTTCTCGACCACCACGTCGACCCTCTCCGCCAGCTGGCGCACCAGCTCTTGCCCGATGTGCGAGCGCAGGTCGATAGCTATCGACTCCTTGTTTCGGGACTGGACGAACGACCAAAGTGATCCCTCGTCGCTGAGAACGCTCCAGTTGCGAAGAGGGTCGCCAGTGCCCGGGGGCTCGATCTTCAGCACGCGCGCGCCCATATCGGCCAGCTGGCGGGTGCAGAAGGGACCTGCGATGAGCGAGCCGAGCTCGAGGACGCGAAGACCCGCGAGCTGCCCCGAGGACTCCTCGCTCATCAAACCACCGTACCACCAGGCGGTCTTGATCTTCCGCTATCTGGATCATGTAGCATGCTTGTGCACGCCACAGTGCTGTGACGTGGATTCCCTCATCGGTCATCCGGTCCACTGTGTGGATCCTGTGTCGCGAGGTCAGCACCCATGTCGGAAACCGGTCAACTGCCCCTCCAAGGCGTCAGGGTGGTCGACGCGGCGACCCTGATGGCTGCACCCTGGTCGGCGTCCTATCTGGGCGAGTTCGGTGCCGACGTGATCAAGGTCGAGCAGCCGAAGATCGGCGATCACCAGCGCGCCTGGGGCAGCAGGCGGCAGGGCATTCCGCTCATGTGGAAGTCGCTTTCGCGCAACAAGCGCTCACTCACCCTAGATCTCCGCCAGCCTCAGGGCGCCGATGTGTTCCGCCGGCTGATCGCCACCGCTGATGTGCTGATCGAGAACTTCCGACCCGGCACGCTGGAGCGCTGGGGCTTGGGCCCTGACGAGCTGCTGGCGCTCAACCCCCGGCTGGTCATCCTCCGGGTCACCGGCTACGGACAGACGGGCCCCTACAGCGCCCAGCCTGGGTTCGGCACCCTGGCCGAGGGGTTCTCAGGCTTTTCCCACGTGGTGGGGGAGGCGGATGGGCCGCCGACGCTGGCGAACCTGCCGCTCGGCGACGGGGTCGCAGGCATCACTGGCGCCTACGCCATCATGGTCGCCCTCTTCGGACGCGGCAACAACAACGGGCGCGGCCAGGTCATCGACCTCTCGCTCTACGAGCCTCTCTTCCGGCTTCTGGAGCCGGCGCTGCTCGACTTCGACCAGCTCGGCGTGGCGTCGAACCGGATCGGCAACCGCAGCAGCCACGTGGCTCCCCGCAACACGTACTGCTGCGCAGACGGCCAGTGGGTGTCGCTCTCGGCGAGCACTCAGAGGATCTGGGAACGCCTCTGTGAAGCGATGGGCAGGCCAGACTTGGCGACCGACCCGCGCTTTGCCGGCAACGAGCTGCGGATCGAGAACATCGAGGCGCTGGATGCTGAGATCGCCGCCTGGATGGCGGCCCACCGGCGGCCCGAAGTGATCCGCCTGATGAACGCGGCCCAGGTCGCGGTGGGGCCGATCTACGACATCCCGACCATCTTCGAGGACCCCCACTTCGCGGCCCGGGAGGACCTGGCCGAGGTGCACGATGAGGATCTGGGAACCATGCGGCTCGCCAACGTAGTGCCGCGTTTCAGCGTCACGCCGGGTCGGATCAAGAGCACAGGGCCGGCGCTGGGCGCCCATACCGACGAGGTGCTCGGCGAGCTGGGCCTCAGCGCCAAGGAGATCGCAAGCCTGCGCGAGGCAGGAATCGTATGACGATGGTCCAGGAGCTGGCGCGGTTCGCCGCCCGGTCGCGCTGGGAGGACGTTTCCCGCGCGTCGCAGGAAGCATTGAAGAAGCGAGTGCTGGACGCGCTGGGCTGCGCGTACGGCGCGCTCGAGGCGCCGCCGATCCGGGCCATCCGGGAGCACACCATCGACTTCGGCGGCAACCCCCACTCGACGCTGATCGGCGGCGGCCGCACCAGCCCCGACCGCGCGGCGTTCCAGAACGGGGCTGCGGTCCGCTATCTCGACTTCAACGACACTTTCTTGGGCCGCGGCGAGGCCTGCCATCCGAGCGACAACCTGGCCCCTGTGCTGGCCGCTGCCGAGTACATCGGCGCCTCGGGCAAGGAGATGCTCGCGGGACTGGCCGTCGCCTATCAGGTCCAGCTCCGCCTGAGCCAGGTCGCCCCGGTCAGGGCCAAAGGCTTCGACCATACAACTCAGGGCGCTTACGCCGCCTCGGCCGGGGTCGCTCGCGCGCTTGGACTGGACGCGGATAAAACCGCCAACGCGATCGCCATCTGTGGCACTGCCTTCAACGCACTGCGCGTGACCCGCACCGGCTCGCTCTCCAACTGGAAGGCCCTCGCCTATCCCAACGTCGCCTTCGGCGCCATCCACGCCGGCTTCCTGGCCCGCCTCGGCGTCACTGGGCCGATGGAGGTCTTGGAGGGCAACAAGGGCTTCATGGAAGCGATCGCCGGCCGGTTCGAGCTGGACTGGTCCCAAGAGGACCTGGAAGCTGTCCAGCTGACGAGCGTCAAGCGCTACAACGCCGAGGGTCACGCCCAGTCGACCATCGACGCTGTGTTGGAGCTCCGCCGAGACGGCCTGAGAGCCGAGGAGGTCGAGCGCATCGACCTGCAGGTCTTCGACGTCAGCTACGAGATCATCGGCCCGGGCGCCGGCGACAAGAAGAAGGTGAGGACCAAGGAGGAGGCTGACCATTCGCTGCCCTACCTGGTGGCCTCAGCGCTGCTTGACGGCGAGATGACGCCTGCCCAGTACGCCGAGGATCGAGTCAACCGAGAGGACGTCCAGGCGCTGCTGCAAAAGGTGGAGGTGCATGAGGCGGCGGAGCTCTCGCAGGTCTTTCCCGAACACCAGGGGGTGAGGATCGAGATTCGCAGGCGCGATGGGCGCAGGAGTGCGCTAGCGCGCCCCGATTACCAGGGCCCTAGTTCCTGGCAGGAGCTGGAGGCCAAGTTCACAGCCCTCGGCGGCCGGCCGAAGCTGGTCGACTTGATCCAGCGCCTCGACGAGCTGCCTGTGTCTGCGCTCGCGAGAGAGCTGTGAGCGGCGCCGCGCGACTGCGAGCTCGCATCGAGGAGGGCCGCATCCTCGTGGTCCCTGGCGTCTACGACGGCCTCTCGGCGCGGATCGCGACGGCTGCCGGGTTCGAGGCGATCTACTGCAGCGGTGGGGCCGTCGCGCGCAGCACAGGCATGCCCGACCTCGGCCTGCTGAGCATGAGCGAGGTGCTTGCGCGCCTGCGGGAGGTAGTCGACTCGACCGAGCTGCCAGTCATCGCCGACGCCGACACCGGCTACGGCAACGCTCTCAACGTGGTCAGGACGGTGCGGGAGTTCGAGAGAATGGGCGCCGCGGCCATCCACCTGGAGGACCAGGTGGCTCCGAAGAAGTGCGGCCACTACTCGGGCCAGCAGTTGATCAGCGCCGAGGAGATGGTGCAGAAGCTTCGGGCGGCTCTGGACACCCGGCGAGAGATGCTGATCGTCGCCCGGACCGATGCCCGCGGCCATGCTGGCCTGGCCGAGGCGATCCGGCGCGGTCGGCTGTACGCCGACGCGGGCGCCGATCTGATCTTCATCGAGGCACCCACCAGTCGGGAGGAGATCGAGACCATCGCCAGCTCCTTCAGCGAGGAGCCGCTCCTGATCAACATGTTCGAGGGCGGCCGCACCCCATTGATCCCGGCCACCGAGCTGGAGAAGATGGGCTACCGGCTGGTGATAGTGCCCTCCGACCTCCAGCGGGCGGCCATCCGCGCCATGCAGGTCACGGCTGAGGCGCTCTTCCGCGACGGCTCCTCGAGCGCCGTGCGTGAGCGGCTGGCGCCCTTCGCCGCGCGCGACGCCATTGTCGACCTCGCCGGGTGGACCGACCTCGACAGCCGGTACGCGGAGGCGGATTCGCCTCGCGCGCAACCACCGGGAGACTAGTCAATGACATCTTCAGACCGGGAGGCGCCGACGGTTCGAATCGCTGAGGTGTTCCCCCGCGACGGCTTGCAGACCCTGCTCTACGAGCCCGGCCTTCGTCAGCCGAGCACCGATGAGAAGGTTGCCTTCATCGAGGCTGTCGCTGCGACAGGCGTGCCCGAGATCGAGATCACCGGATTCGTCCACCCGCGCGTGATCCCTCAGCTGGCCGACGCCGAGGCGATCGCAGAGCGGCTGGTCGGACGTGACCTGGGCGGTGTCAAGCTGCGCGCGCTGGTGCCGAACCTCCGGGGTGCGCAGCGGGCCATCGCCGCCGGGGTGGCCAAGATCTCCTGCCTGGTGGCGGCCAGCCCAACCTATCAGCGGCTCAACTCCAACATGTCGATCGACGAGAACCTGGAGGACATCGAGCGGTCGGTTGAGCTGGCCTCCCGCTCTGGCACCGAGGTGGCGCTGGGCATGGCGATCTCCTTCGTCTGCCCTTACGACGGCCTGGTCCCTATGGAGTCGGTGCTTCACATAGCAGAGCGCGGTTATCAGCTGGGCATCCGTGACATCCACCTCTCCGACAGCATCGGCCTGGCCTGGCCGGCCCTGGTCAGGGAGCGGGTCTCAGCGGTGCTGGACCGCTGGCCAGAGTTCCAACTCGGCCTCCATCTGCACACGCTGGCGGGTACCGCGCTCGGCAACGCCTTCGCCGGCTACGAGGCAGGTGCCAGGGGCTTCGACGGTTCGGCCGGCGGGATCGGCGGCGGTATAGCCATGCCTATCCACACCACCGAAATGGGGAACGTCGCCACCGAGGACCTGGTCTACCTTTTCGAGTCGTCGGGGGTGACGACAGGCATCGACCTCACCACCTGCGCAGCCAACGGGCGCAGAGCCATGGAGTTGGTTGGCACAGGCGGCGGCCATGTCACAGGTTTTGGAACTATGGAGCGGTTCCTCGAGATCAACCGGGAACACCTGGCGGAGATCGCCTCGGCGCCGCCTGGTCAGTCTGGGCGGGCCTCGGGCTGAGCTTGCGGTGGTCCCAACTCAGCGCTCGGGTGATGGTGAAGCGGAGGCCCACCCGCTTTGGCGCCTGGGCCAGAACGCGTGCCCGCGCCTCTTCCCCAAGGTCGGCGGCGGCCGACCTCTGGCCGCCGGAGTGCGTCACCACCTGCCAGCCCATCTGAGCCACGACATCGGGGTCGCGGACGATCTCGACGTCAGCCTCCAACATCGCTCCGCGCAGCTCCCCGTACTCTTGGCCCGCCTCCACCTGGAGGGTTGCTCGGGGATCGCGCTCCAGGTTCCGGGTCTTCTGCGATTTGGCGTAGGTCCAAGTCGCCGGGCGACCGTCCCGCTCGAGGTAGTAGTGGACGGGCATCAGATGCGGCCGGCCCTGGGGCCCGATGGTGGCGATGGTCATCGTGCTCTCAGAGGCGAGGAACGCCACCAGCTCGGCTGCGTTCATCCTGATCAGTTCCCTCTCCCGAGCCGGCATCTACTGAATCATCGCTGACCGGGCCGCTCGCAGCGCCGTAGCTGTCGACAAGGGTCGCCCCGGGCGCCCTTTGGTCAATGCGCCGCAGTGTCAGATTTCGAAGGAGATCTCGTAGAGCCCGCCCCTGAAGACCGCGCGATGGATCCAGCCGAGCTTGCGCAGCAGCGCCAGCATGCTCTGGTTCTCGGGCAGGACGATCAGCGTGAAGGTCTTCAAACCGTGCTCCCGCGCCACCTGCGCCAAAAGGCTCAACAGCTGCGAGCCCAAACCCTGCCGCTGCACCTCATCGACTACAGCTACGGCAACCTCGGCGGCATCGGTACCCGCCGCGCGATCGTAGCGGGCAACCCCGACTATCCTCTCTTGGCCGCCTTGCCGGCAGTACGCGACCAGGGCGAAGCGATCCTTATAGTCGACCCGCGCCAGTTTGCGGGCCATGGCCTCGGGCAGGCGCTTCAGGGGTGAGAAGAAGCGGAAGTAGACACTCCGCTCCGACATGTGAGCCACCGCGTCCTGCAGCAGCGGCTCGTCGTCCGGCCGGATGGGTCGGACGTGAACGCGAGTCACGTCGCGCAGCCGCACTTCGCGCTCGTACCGGCTGCCGGCATCGCCCATCGTCCTCGTTGTACCCGACCCGTCTGGTCATTGGAGCGTGCGGCGGAGCGCAGCCCGGGCGGCGTTGTAACCGCACATGCCATGCACCCCGCCGCCGGGCGGCGTTGCCTGGCCGCAGAGGTAGAGGCGGGGATCCGGCGTCGTATAGGGGCTCCAGCGCGGCAGCGGGCGCGTGAAGAGCTGGCGCAGATCCTGCCGGCCCCCATTCAGATCACCGCCTACCAGGTTCGGATTGTGCTGCTCCAACGCAGCCGGGCCCGTCGCTGAGCGGGCCAGCACGAGATCCCGGAAGCCGGGTGCGAACCGCTCCACCTGGCGCTCGATGGCGCCAGTCATGTCCACCGCCGAACCGTTTGGGACATGACAGTACGCGTAGGCGGTGTGGCGACCGGCAGGAGCCCGGCTAGGGTCGAACAGACTTGGCTGGACGAAGATCACGAATGGCCGCAGGGCGTGCCGCCCCTGGCTCACCTCGCGCTCCGCGGCCGCGATCTCAGCCAGGGTTCCGCCCAGGTGCGCTGTGCCGGCTCGGGCGCAGGCAGGGTTGCGCCAAGGCACGGGCCCGCGCAGGGCCCAGTCAAGCTTGAACGCGCCGGGACCGTACCTATAACGCTCCAGCCCGCGCCTGTAGCGGACGCCCAGGCGGCTGCCGGCCAGACGGAGCACCTCGCGCGGCGTCAGATCGAGCAGAACTGCGCGCCCGGGCAGGTGTCCGAGATCTGCCACGTGTTCGCCGCATCGGATCTCGC
Source organism: Candidatus Dormiibacter inghamiae (assembly GCA_016464825.1). Classification (GTDB taxonomy): domain Bacteria; phylum Chloroflexota; class Dormibacteria; order Dormibacterales; family Dormibacteraceae; genus Dormiibacter; species Dormiibacter inghamiae. The sequence continues at coordinate 46,579 of JAEKNQ010000044.1, forward strand.
CGCCCAGCTGGAGCAGGCGCTGGACCAGAGAGGCGGCGACTGACTGCGAGCCCCCGCTGGCCAGCGGCCAGCCGCCAGCGTGTGCAGTCGCCTGCAGGACCAGGCCGAACGCAGCACTCACGGGCTCCGTCAGGGCCAGGCCACCATGGGCCGAGCAACCTGCCAGGAGCGCTCGAGCCCGCTCGCCTTGGAAAGCGTGACGCGCCAGACCGGCAGCAGGGAGGAGAGGCGTGACGCCGAAGCGGGCTCCGGTCAGCGCCAGCTGCGGCAGCCGAGGGCCTGCAAGTAGCGCGGCGAACGCGGCCTCGGCGCCGCTGACCAGGCCACCCAGCCGCCGACAGTAGGCCGCGCGATCAGCCCGGTCAAGGCCCGCTGCCGTCACCTCCATCGAGCGATCCAGGATCACGGCTGCCCCGCCGTCCAGAGGATGAGCCAGCGGAGCGGGCGGCGTCAGCAGGCGCAGGCTCTGGCGCCGCAGAAAAGGCGAAACAGGCGCGAACGCCATGACTGATGCGCACATGTCGTGGCGGAAGCCGGGCTCCGTCAGCTCCCCGCTGCGCAGGCCGCCCCCGGGCTGCTCGGCGGCCTCCAGGACCAAGACCGACCGGCCCGCTTCCAACAGCGTGATGGCGGCCGCCAGCCCGTTCGGACCTGAACCGACCACCACGGCGTCGGGCGCGTTAGTTGCGCTAGCCGTCGTTCTTGCGCTGGCAGATCGGGCAGACACCGGAGAAGAGCAGGCTGTGCCCGTCCACCCGGAAGCCCGTCGCCCCGGCTATCTCTGACTCCGCTGCCAGGAGTACGCAGCCCGGCACCTGAGCGACCTGGCCGCAGTCGCGGCAGCGGATGTGCTCGTGGTGCTCCTGGTTGGGCTCGTAGCGGGTCTTGCCGTCGCCCACCTCCACCCGGTTGACCTCGCCCGAGCGCTCAAGCATGGTGACAGCCCGAAAGACTGTTGAGTAGTCGGCGCTAGGGACCTGGGTGCGAACCGAATCCAGCAGCTCGTCCAGCGCCCAGGCGTGCCGCTGGCCCGCGTCGATGACGCCGCGTACGGCATCGCTGACAGGACTGGGCCGGGGCATGCAGCCATTAAAGCATGAAGCAAGTCGATTGCGCAAGTCATTTGCGCAACTGCTATGCTGCATCAACATGAAAGTGCCGCAAGCTGTGGCTCTGACTGGCTTGCTGGTTTTGATCAGCCTGGCTTGTGGCGCTGGTCAGGCCGGTCAATCCAAACCCGGGGCCGTGCGGGTGACGAGCACGCTGACCCAGGTAAGCGCTCTCGTCCGGGCTGTCGGTGGCGAACGAATCCAGCTGACGGCTCTGTTGGGACCGAACAACGATCCCCACCAGTTCGAGCTGAAGCCTGAACAGGTGACCCAGCTGGCGCGCTCGGCCGCCGTCTTCGAGAGCGGGGCCGGAGTCGACAAGTGGCTCGTCCGAGGCCTTGCGGCAACTGGGGGAGCTGTGCAAACCGTCGACCTAGCGAAGCACGTGCACCTACGTGCCGGCAGTGCCGGGGAAGGCGGCCAGGATCCGCACTGGTGGTACGACGTGGATAACGCCAAGCTAGCGGCGGCGGCGGTCGCCGACGAGCTGGCGCGGCTGGATCCAGCCGGCCGGGGGACCTATGAGCGCAACGCGGTGGCGTTGGGCCAGCGCCTCGACGCGGCCGACCGGCAGATCCACGCCAAGATCGACCCCATCCCGGTCCAGCGCCGGCTGTTCGTCGCCAACCACGACGCGTTCAACTACTTCCTGCCTCACTATGCGATCACGCTGGTCGGCGACATAGTGCCGGCTACCGATTCGATCGCCGCGGTGAGACCGGCTGACGTTGCCCGCCTGGTGGCTGGCATCCGCCAGCAGCACGTCTGCGCCATCTTCACTGAAACCACCATCGACCCGAATCTCGCAGCTCAAATCGCTCGGGAGTCCGGAGCCAGAGTCTTCGCGGGCAAGCTTTATGGTGACGCCCTAGGGGAGCCGGGCAGTCCCGGCGGAACGCTGGAGGGCGCGCTCAGCCACAACGGCGCCGTGATGGCTGAGGGGTTCAACAGCTGTTGAGCGAGCCGGCCGCCGTCTATCTGGAGAGCGTGAGCGCTCGCTACGGCAGCCTCCTGGCACTTCGCGATGCAACGGCCAGCGCCCCGGCCGGCAGCTTCGTCTGCCTGGTCGGGCTGAACGGAGCCGGCAAGAGCACTCTCCTGAAAGCGGTCGTGGGTACGGTCAGCGTCACCGGCCGCGTCGCTGTGGCGGGGGTGGAGGGCCCGGAGCGGCGGCGACTGCTGGCCTACGTGCCCCAGCGGGAGGACATCAACTGGGCCTTCCCGGCCAGCGTGCTGGACGTGGTGCTGATGGGCCGTCAAGCATCGCTGCGGCGCATTGGCTGGACGGCAGCCCCTGACCGTGAGGCGGCGCTCGGTGGGCTTGAGGAGGTGGGCCTGGCCGAGCTGCGGGAGCGTTCGATCGGGGAGCTCAGCGGTGGCCAGCAGCAGCGGGTGATGCTGGCCCGAGCGCTCTTCTCGCCAGCCCGGCTGCTGCTGCTGGATGAGCCGCTCTCCGGCGTCGATCCAGCCAGCCAGGACAGCGTCATGCGTTTGCTCCACACGTTCTGCAGCCGGGGCGGAACGGTTCTGATGGCAACCCACGACGTGGTCGGCTCAGCGCGCGTGTCTGACAGGGTCTGGGGTGTGCACGGCACAGTGGTGGCGGACGTACCTGCCGACCAGTTGCTGCGGCGGGACACGCTCGAGCTCATCTACGGTGAGCACCTGCTGGTGCTGCCTGATGGCGGGCTGGCGCTGGGGGACCAGGCGCGGTGACACTTCAATGGCTCACCGACCCCTTCCTGCTGGAGGTGCAGCGCCGGGCGCTGGTCGAGGTTCTGCTCAGCGGCGGCTTGGGAGGCGCGCTGGGCTGCTACGTGATCTTCCGCCGCCTGGGGTTCATGACTGACGCCCTGTCCCACGCCGTCCTGCCAGGGGTGGTCATCGCCTTCCTGCTCACCGGCGCGGCCGGGATCCTCTACGGCGCGCTCGCGGCGGGGGCGGTGGCGGCTGTCTCGATCGGGTTCATCACCCGCGATCAGCGGATCCAGGAGGACGCGGCCATCGGCGTGGTCCTGACCGGGGCCTTTGCTCTCGGCATCGTGCTCATCTCAACCGTGCACAGCTATGCGACCGCGCTGGAGGACTTCCTTTTCGGCAACGTGCTGCTCGTCAGCCCGGAGGACCTGTGGTTGACGCTTGGGCTCTCAGCTGTGGTTGCTGCAGTGCTGCTGATCTTCCACCGCCGCTTCGTGCTCCGGGCATTTGATCCCGGCTTGGCGGAGGCCATGGGCCTCAGGGGGCTGCTTTTGGACCTGTTGCTCCTGCTGCTCCTGGCGGCGACGGTGGTGGTCTCGCTGCGCGCGATCGGCAACATCCTGGTCGTGGCCTTCCTGATCACACCGGCCGCCACCGCGCGCCTGCTCACCGTCCGCGTGCCGCGCATGCTGCTGCTGAGCGCCTGTCTCGGCGCGTTCAGCGGTGCGGCAGGCCTGGTCATCGCGTACTACCTGAACGTCTCCAGCGGCAGCCTCATCGTCTGCCTGAGCACCCTGCTGTTTCTGGTAGTGCTGATCTGCGAACCTCGCCGCGGTGCGCTGGCACGCCGGCTCCGGCCGACCAGGCCGGCCAAAGAAGACCAGCCTCGCTTCCACCATGGCTGACGTTCTTGGTGGCGAGCGAGCCAGTAGGGTTCTGGTTGCAGCAACGGGCCGCAGGCAGTAAGCGACCGGCTGGTGCCATTGCCGGAGGACGCCAGCCTCGTAGCCAAGCCGGGGCAGGACATTGACGTTGTGGTGCTCTTCACCAAGAGCGCCGCCGAGGTCGATTCGGCCAAACGGCTGATCCAAGCGGCCCAGCCCGATGGGCTGCTCTGGGTTGCCTACCCCAAGGGCGGGAAGAAGGCCGGGACCGACCTGAACCGCGACATCCTCCGGCGCAAGTCGGCGAGTTTGGTTGGCCGGCCATCTTTCTCGTCGCCGTCGACGAGACCTGGTCGGCGATGCGCCTCCGCCCCGCCGACATGGTGGCTGGGTGACAGTCGCCCCGCTCAGCGCTGAGGCGACGGCTTGGCTCTTCTCATTGCTCGAACCTGTCGTTCTGCCGATAACTCGATCGACGTATTCAGTAGTGCCTGACGATCGGCAGCCAGAGCCAGGCTCAGGCCGGCGGTCGCCGTCAATATCGAGATTCAGCGGAGGTGACATGAGGCTGGTGGCAACTGAGTACCTATCGCTCGACGGCGTTTTCGAGGAGCCAGGCCGCTGGTCGGGGCCCTTCTTCAACGACGAGGCCGCACAGTTCAAATGGCAGGAATTGCAGGCGAGCGATGCCCTGCTGCTGGGGCGAAAGACCTACGACGGTTTCGCGGCCGCCTGGCCTGCCATGAAGGACGAGGCCGGTTTCGCGGACAGGATGAACAGCATGCCCAAGTACGTGGTCTCGGCGACCGCTGAGAAGCTTGAATGGCAAGGCTCGACGCTGCTCAGGGGGCATCTCGCGGAGGAGGTGCGCAAGTTGAAGGCGGAGCCAGGGCAGGACCTCCTCCTGTCCGGCAGCGCGCAGCTGTTCAATGCGCTTGGGCAAGAGAATCTGATCGATCTCTACCGCTTCATGCTGCACCCTGTTGTGCTGGGTGGCGGCCAGCGGCTGTTCTCGGCCGATGTCGACCGGAGAGCCTTAGAGCTGACGCATACCCAGACGTTCCGTTCCGGGATAGTCATCCTCGAGTACCGGCCGGTCAGCCGATCCTAGTGTCCCGGCGTGGCCAGCCGGCGTGGGGCGCCGCCGGCTGGCCGACGTTCCGTCCGCCAACGACCAAGGAATAACGCTGCTCACATTCGGCGGCGGCAGCTACGCCTCCTGCCAGCCCGCCATGAAGGACAGCAGCAGTTTGTCAAAGGCCGCTTCGGCGTCGATCAGCAGGCCTGTTGCTTCATTCGTGTCCAGGCGCCGGCGCCGGGCGATCGCTGCGAGCTCCTCCAGGAATGGTGCCCGATAGCGCAGGAACATCTCGATCCCTTCACCCAACGAGGCGCCCAGCCCGGCCGCGATGACTCCGTACTCGACCGCATGCGCTGCCGCCTCGTGCAGACTGGCCAAGGCCACCGCCGGGGAGTCCGCGTCCAGGTGGTTCAGCAGCAGCTCCACCATCCGGCGGCCGCGTTCGCGGAACCGCTCTCGCTCGGACTCGGGCAGCAGCGCCAGAATCGGCAGCGGGCTGCCTTCGGCGTCCAGCCGGCGCCTGTACGCATCGGCCATGCGATCGAGGGAACTGCCGAGATCCGCAAGCTGCGGGCGCCGGAGCCGCGGCGCGGGCAGCAGCTCCGTCAGCACTGACCGCTGGAAACGGCGGTGTCCCCCAGGAGTGACAAAGCTCTTGACCTGACCTCGGTCGGCCCACCGCCGGAGCGTCTGCTGACTGATACCCAGCTGCCGGGCCGCCTCGCCCAAGCTGACCCAGCTGTCCGCCGATTGTGCTTCGAAGTCGTCGCCAGGCGCGGGCCGCTCGCTCACGTCTCGTCAGCATAGGGGCCCAGCTGACCGAACCTCCGCTGGGTCCGGCGGGCTCTTCCGAGCTGCATTACCGCAGCGCCAGTTCGGCCCTCCTGCCACCGGGATGAGCCGTGGGTTGACCAGTTGGCAGAATGGGGTCGTGAACGCGCATCATGGCCAGCCGGATAGCTCGGCCGAGGCGCTGCAGCAGCTGGTCCAAGCCCTAATCGAGCAGCTCGGCGAGGACGTCGGACGCGAGGGGCTCCGAGGCACGCCTGAGCGGGCCGCCGACTCGCTCACGTACCTGACCGGTGGCTATGGCATTGACTTAGAGGGCCTGCTCGGAGACGCGCTGTTCGAGCAGCAGTACGACGAGATGGTCCTGGTCAAGAATGTGCAGTTCTACAGCCTCTGTGAGCATCATCTGCTGCCCTTCTTTGGAGCCGCTCACGTCGCCTACCTGCCGCACGGCAGAGTGCTCGGCCTGAGCAAGATTCCCCGGGTGGTCGACGTCTTCGCTCGCCGCCTGCAGCTGCAGGAGCGGATGACGCGAGAGATCGCCGAGGCCCTGCTGCAGCTCACTGGGGCCAAGGGCGTCGCCGTGGTGATTGAGGCTCGCCACCTCTGCATGGAGATGCGCGGGGTGGAGAAGGTCGGCGGTCAGACGGTGACCTCCTGCATGCTGGGCGTCTTCCGCTCTGACGCCCGCACCAGGGGCGAGTTTCTGAACCTCATCGGCCGCTAGTTGCTAGTGGCCGGGGGTTCGGCGCAGAGCCTGCAGAAAGCCTGGATCGCGGACCAGCGTGGCCTCGGTGGCTGAGCGTCCCAGCTCCTGCAGCTCGCTTGGCACCCGCGTTGGCCGACCGTCGCTGTTGCGCACCCACACCCACTCGGTCAGCACCTCTGCCAGCGCCTCACCGTCAGCCACCCGACAGATCTCCGTCCGGCGCACACCGCGGCTGCCGCGCAGATAAATTACCCGAACAGTCAGCTCGACCACATCGCCGAACTGGGCAGGTCGATGGTGAGTAATCAGGCTGCGATGAACCAGCCACCAGCCGCCCTGCACCCGGCTCCAGGCTCGGCCGTAGCCGGCGAGTTCGGCATGCTCCATCGCCATCTGCTCGGCCCAGTTGAGGTAGACAGCGTTGTTGACGTGGCCGTTGCTGTCCAGTTCGTAGTTTCGCACCTGCCAGCGCGCGGTGTAGCAAGTGAAGTCAACGCTCACGCCGACTCCAGGTTAGCCGCCGGGCAGCTTCACTCCCGGGATCAGCGTGACGATGAGGGCGATAGCTGCCGCGCCCATCGCGGCGGTCGCTGCCCAGCACAGCGCCTGGCTCAGCTGACCGCTGAGATGCCGCTTCATGTATTTGCGGTCGGCCCCGAGCAGCGTGATCAGCACCAGCAGTGGCGGCGCTACCAAACCGTTGAGCACTGCTGTGTAGAAAAGCGCCTTGATCGGATCGATGTGCAGGAAGTTCATGAGCGCTCCGGCCACAACGGCGGCGACCATGATGCCGTAGAAGGTGGGCCGGTACTGCGGCTTCACCGCCAGCGAACCGCGCCAGCCCATGAACTCCTTCAGCGCATACGCGGCGGAGCCGCTGAGGATGGGGATGGCGAGCAGCCCGGTGCCGATCATGCCCAGGGCAAACGCGACGAAGGCAAAGGAGCCGAGGAACGGCTCGAGCGCGGAAGCCGCCTGATCGGCGGACTGGATGTCAGTCTTGCCGTGAGCATGCAGCACCGCGCCGGAGGTCAGGATGATGAAGTACATGACTATCTGCGAAAACGCCATGCCGATGAAGATGTCAGTCCGGGCGGCCCGGAGCTCGCTCGTCTTGAGCCGGCTGCGCCGCACTTCAGTGGTCGGTTCCGCGGAACTCATCTCATCCACTTCGGCCGAGGCCTGCCAGAAGAACAGGTAGGGCGAGATGGTGGTGCCGAGAACCGCCACGACGCCCATGACAAAATTCTGCGAGAGCTCCAGATGCGGGATCACCGTCGCCTTTACAACCTGCAGAAGATCGGGGTGCGCAGCGAACCCCGTGACGATGTAGGCGAAAAGCGACAGCGTCAGCCACTTGAAAACGCGGAAGATCCACTGAAAGCTGACGAACAGCTGCAGCACGGCGACCAGCGCTGCCACCGGCACCACGAACAGAATCTCAGGAACTCTCTGCCTCGTCAGCTGGGAGGCGCCGCTCGCTACCGCACCCAGGTCGGCACCGACGTTGATGGTGTTCGCGATCAGCAGCGCCGCGATGCAGACGCCCACCAGCGCGGTGGGAAACTTCTTGCGCAGCGAAGTGCCGAGCCCCACGCCTGTTTGTAGAGCGATCCGGCCGCAGACCTCCTGGACAGCCGCCATCATCGGAAAGGTGAAGGGCGCCAGCCAGAGCATCCCGAAGCCGAACTGGCTGCCAACCTGGGAGTAGGTGCCGATGCCGCTGGGATCGTCGTCACTGGCGCCGGTAATGAGGCCGGGACCCAACAGCTGGAGGACGCCGAGCGGACCGCGCTTCTTCGCGTCCTCGAAGGTGCTGCGGGCCGCCAGTGGCGTACCTGTCCCCGGTTCCTTGTGATCGGTGTCCCCCTTCAGAACCTCGAGCAGCGCAGGCTCGGCGTCGGCTCCCACTGAAAGCCGCTCCAGTACCGGGTCTTGGATCCGATCAGCCATTTACACCATGGTATTCACAGAAAAGCTGAGTGTCAAACTGTAGGTTTTCTACCCCAAAATGGATCAGCTGGTGCAAAGGGCGGCGAAATGCGAGCGTCAAGCGGCAACCCGATTGGTAACTGCGACTGCCGGCGGCTGACGGAACTGACGGTCAGCCAGAATGCAAGAGTGGCCGTCGAACGAGGTGGCGCACTTCGGAGGCGTGGCGGTGCGAGCGCACCCAGCACGCTGACCGCGGTCGGCTTTCGAGGGCGCGTTCGCTCGCTGCCGGCTCTCTGCCGGTCGGCGGCCGCTCGGTGAGCGTCCAATCCGGCCGTGAGCTGGGGGCCGAAGCCCGGCGTCTCGCTGAAGTGCCCAGCGGCCGGGCGCCCTGGCGCCACTGGGGGCCGTATCTCAGCGAGAGGGGCTGGGGCACAGTGCGCGAGGATTACAGCCCTGATGGCGATGCCTGGAACTTCTTTCCCCACGACCATGCCCGCTCCCGGAGCTACCGCTGGAATGAAGACGGCTTGGCGGGCATCTGCGACGACCGCCAGACGCTCTGCTTCGCTTTCGCCTTCTGGAACGGAACCGATCCGATCCTGAAGGAGCGCCTCTTCGGTGTCACCGGACCGCAGGGCAACCACGGCGAGGACGTCAAGGAGTACTGGTGGTTCCTCGATTCGACCCCCACCCATTCCTGGCTGCGCTGGCGCTACATGTACCCGCAACCCGAGTTCCCCTACTCCCGGCTGGTCAGCGAGAACAGCCGGCGGAGCAAGCAGGAGCCGGAGTTCGAGCTGCTCGACACCGGCGTGTTCGAGACTGACAGTTACTGGGAGATCACTGTTGACTACGCCAAGGCCGGACCCGAAGAGATCTACGTGCGCCTCAGCGCGCGCAACCATGGGCCCGAGCCGGCCGAACTGCAGGTGCTGCCCACGCTTTGGTTTCGCAACACTTGGTCCTGGTCGGCGGGGATCAAGCCGCAGCTGCGGGCCGATGGGACTTGCGTTCTCGCCCAACATCCGGAGCTGGGCCTGCGCCGGCTGGTTGGCGAGGGCGACCACGATCTACTGTTCTGTGAGAACGAGACGAACACCAAGCGTCTGTGGGAGGCGGAGCCAGCCACGCCCTACCCGAAGGACGGCATCAACGATTTCGTAATTCGCGGCTCGGCGACCGTGAACCCTGCGCTCACCGGCACCAAAGCCGCCCTGCGCTACCGGCTGAACGTCGCCGCCGGAGGCACTGCAGCGCTGCGGCTGCGGCTTTCGGAGGGCGAGGCTGATTTCAGGAACTTTGAAGCGGTGATGACGCAACGGGAGGCGGAGGCGGACGAGTTCTACGCCGCGCTCACGCCCCTGCGCGCGTCCGCCGACGAGGCCCGCGTGATGCGTCAAGGATTTGCCGGCCTGCTCTGGTCAAAGCAGTTCTATCACTACGACGTTCGAACCTGGCTCAAGGGGGACCCCGGCCAGCCTTCCCCACCGGCCAGCAGGCAGAACGGCCGAAATTCGGATTGGCGGCATCTGTTCAACCAGGACGTCATCTCAATGCCTGACCCGTGGGAGTACCCCTGGTATGCGGCGTGGGACTTGGCGTTCCACTGCATCACTCTGGCCCATCTTGACGCCGAGTTCGCCAAGAGCCAGCTCATCCTGCTCTGCCGCGAGTGGTTCATGCACCCCAACGGCCAGCTCCCTGCCTACGAGTGGTCGTTCAGCGACGTGAACCCGCCTGTCCATGCCTGGGCCGCGTTGCGGGTGTTCGAGATCTGTGGTGGCAACGACTACGACTTTCTGGAGCGCATCTTTCACAAGCTGCTCCTGAACTTCACCTGGTGGGTCAACCGAAAGGACAGCGAAGGCAACAACATCTTCGAGGGCGGCTTCCTGGGGCTGGACAACATAGGCCCCTTCGACCGCAGTTCGCTACCTGTGTCCGGCCATCTCGAACAATCGGACGGCACTGCCTGGATGGCCATGTACTGCCTGCATCTCTGGGAGATAGCACTGCGGCTGGCCGAGCGGGATCGGACGTACGAGGACATGGCTATCAAGTTCTTCGAGCACTTCGTGCTGATCGCGGTAACTCTGAACGACAAGGGTCTTTGGGACGAGGTCGACGGGTTCTACTACGACGTGCTGCGCCGCCCCGACGGCTCCTCGGTGCCGCTGCGCGCGCATTCCATGGTTGGTTTGATCCCGCTCTACGCAGTGACCACCCTCGGGCCTGACACGCTGAGCCGGCTGCCCAGCTTCGCCCGCGCAATGGGTTGGTTTCTGGCCCACCGGCCGGAGGCGGCCGGCGTGGTGGAGCACATGGACGACCCTAACCACGCGGGCTACCGCCTGCTGGCGATAGTCGGTCCCCAGAGCCTGCGCCGCATCCTCGCGCGGGTGCTGGACCCGGCCGAGTTCCTCTCCGACCATGGCGTCCGGGCGCTCTCCCGCTGGCATCGCCAGCATCCCCTCCAGGTGGCCGTCGACGGCTTCCAGGCGCAGCTCGATTACGAGCCTGCCGAGTCCACCAGCGGGCTGTTCGGCGGCAACTCCAACTGGCGCGGGCCTGTCTGGTTTCCCGTCAACTACCTCCTGATCGAAGCGCTCAGGCGGTATCACCGGTTCCTCGGCCCGGAGTTCAAGGTGGAGTGCCCGACAGGCTCAGGTCGCTGGCTGGCCCTTGACCAGGTGGCCGACGAGCTGGCCGCGCGGCTTGTTGGGCTCTTCCTCAGCGGCCCGGATGGCCGCCGGCCGGTGTTCGGGGGTTATGAGCGGCTGCAGCGAGATCCTGCCTGGCAGAACCTCCTCCTCTTCCACGAGTACTTCGACGGCGACTCCGGTGCCGGCCTGGGGGCGTCTCACCAGACCGGCTGGACCGGTCTTGTGGCCAACCTGATCGCAGATCGGCGGCCGCTGGACTGAGATCGGCTGCCTGTCAGGCGCTGCGGGGGCAGGGCGAGCGACCAGCAAAGGCGCCGGCTATGGCCGCGTAGCCACGAGTGTTCGGGTGAAAGCCGTCGGCGCTGAGCCAATCGGGATGCTGGGTGGCCATGTCGCCCTGGCAGTGGAGATCGATCAGCGCGGCACCACGACGAGCGGCCACCCGGGCTATCGCCGCGTTGTAGCCGGCCACGGCCGCCCTGATGGCTCCCGGCTCCGGCGGCGGACGATTATGGATGAGGCACCGGGGCCCCTCTTGCGGGCCCAGGCAGTCCCGGTAGGCTGGGAGCCCGTCAAGGACCGGGGTGTTGGCCAGCAGGACGCGGGTTCGGCCGCCCTGGCGGAGGGCCGCCACCAGCTGGTCCAGCTGCTGTTCATAGGTATCCACCGGGACGCTGTGCAGGAGATCATTGGTGTTCAGCCACACGGTCGCCAGATCGGGATGCACCGCCAGCGCGTCGGAGAGCTCGGTACTCAACGCCTGCTCAGTGGTTGCCCCTGCTGAGCCAAAGTTGTAGAAGATGGCCGATTCCGGCAGGTAGCTGCTGTAGAAGACCTGTGGCCAGGCGTCTCGCTCCGGCTGATCGGCGCCCAAGCCGACGGTCTCACTGGCGCCCAGCGCGGCGTAGACGTGCGCGTTGAACGAGACCTTCGGTGATGGTGAGTTGGGGGTGGCCGAGCTGCTCTGCAGGCCGCATCCACAGAGCAGCAGCCCGGCCGCGAAAGCCGGCCAGCGCCCTGCAAGTGATCTGACTGACACCCTCGTCACAACTCCGCCATGGCTTCGCTGGCAGGCATCCTGGCGGCGCGGAGGGCGGGCGCCGCTGCTGCGATGATGGCCAGCAGCCAGCTGCCGCCCACCCCGAGCAGGACCACCGCAAAAGGTAGGTCTTGGAGTCTCAGCGCCTCAATCGGGATGCCCTGCTGGGTCAGGTATTCGCTGACCTTCAGAGCCAGCGTTTGGGCCAGCAAGAGCCCTGCCAATGTACCCGCCACACCGCCCAAGAACCCCACCAAAGTCGCCTCCAGCAGAAACCACCGGACAACGTCGCGGTCTCTGGCTCCGATCGCCTTGAGCACCCCGATCTCGCGGCGCCGCTCGCGCACTGCTGTCAGCAGCGCGTTGGCGATGTTGAGTCCCGCCAGAAGAACTGCTATGGCGCCGATCCCGACCAGAACTATGTCCACGACGTGCAGGTAGCGAAGGACAGCCGCCAGTACATGCTCGGGGGCGCTCGTCGCGAAGCCGATTTGATCGATTCCCACCCGGACGCCGTGCATGGTGTCAATGCTGTCGGCGATCACAATCAGGGCCGAATAGGGGGAGCGGATGCTGCCCTCGCCACGCAGACCGGGCGGTGCGGCCGCACCTGACAGCTCCCACTCGCGCGCAGCAGTTGTCTGCTGCAGCGGCACCAGGAGATCGGCGCCGGCCACGTCCTGGGACACGACACCGACCACCTTGGCGCGGAACCAGCGAGGCCGGAAAGGAGCTTCCGAGCCAGGCGCCTCTACCCGGGGCTCGGCGACCTGGATCGGCTCTCCCACAGCTGCTCCCGGCGGCCCCCCTGGGTGGGTGTGGTCCAGGTAGGATTGCGTCACGGCCACCTCCGTCAGCGAGGCGGCCGCCGGGAGCCTGCCAGCCAGCACTGAGACAGGCGAATCGGAGCCCAAACCGAGGTCGGTGCCGGCCATGGTGGCGCCGAACGAATCGCCCGAGGGCGGCACCACCACCACCGGCGCCGCCTGGATGGGCACGACAGCGCGCACGTTGGGGAGCCGGCGGATCTGGCGGATGGCAGAATCGTTGAGATCCCTGTGGCCGGCCAGCTGAAAGTCGTCGGTCTGAAGCTGCCAGGAGGCCGGCGCATCGTCAGCGACCTTGATCGCGCCGACTGGCAGGCCTTTGCCGAAGTGCTCGACGGCGCGGCTCTCCGCCACCGAAGCGATGCTGCCGAGGGCCACCAGAAGGGCGCTGCCGACGGCGACACCAAGGACTGTCAGGCCGCTTCGCGCTGGACGCCTGAGAAGACTGCTCACCGCCAGCCTGAATGTCGCCCCCCAGCTCACGCTGCCTCTAACCTCCCCTCTCGCAGGCGCAGAGTGGTGGCGGCCCGAGAGGCGAGCGAGCTGTCATGCGTCACCACCAAAAGGGTGGCGCCGTACTCGTGGCGGAGCTGCTCGATGAGATCCATCACCCGCTGAGCGTTCCGCTCATCCAGGTTGCCGGTCGGCTCATCGGCCAGAATGAGTGCCGGGCGGTTGACCATCGCCCGAGCCACAGCCACGCGCTGCCGCTCTCCGCCGCTCAGCCGCCCCGGCAGGTGGCCGGCCCTTTCGAGAAGCCCCACCTGCGCCAGGAGCGCTCGCGCTCGAGCCAATGCTTCGCGCCGAGAGAGGCCATTGATGAGCGCGGCCAGGCCGACGTTCTCCAAGGCTGTCAAGCTCTCGACAAGACAGTGATGCTGGAACACGAAACCTATCGTCCGGCTGCGAAACCGCGCCATCTGTTGGGAAGGTAGGCGCCGCAGGTCCTGCCCGGCGACAATCAGCTCGCCACCCTGAGCTCGCTGCAGGCCACCCAGCAGGGCCAGCAGAGTGCTCTTGCCTTCACCAGAATCACCTGTCAGCGCGATGTAGCTTCCAGCCCTGACTTGAAGTCGCAGCTCGCTCAGCACCAGGAGAGTGCGTCCGGAGCTGGCGTAGGCATGGCTCAGGCCGCTGACGCTTACCACTTCCCTCTCTTCAGTCGTCGCGCCGCCCGGCCCGCCCGCCATGCTGGGCATGTTAGTAGCGGCGGTCGGGGTGGCCTCGCTCAGGAAGTGGCAAGGCCCTGACCGATCGGCCCGCCGGTTGGTTCGGGTGGCAGGATATGAGCACACCCATGGCCCTGATCAGCAAAGCCGGACGGGTCGCTCGCCCTCGCATCGCACGCGCCGGCTCGCCGGCCGCGAGTTCCGCTTTCGAGTGGGGAGTTGTCGCCGCGGGCGGCTGGCTGATGACAGGCCTGTACCTGGATGGCTGGGCGCATCAGCACTTCCAAGTCGAGACCTTCTTCACAGCGTGGCACGCAGTCCTCTATTCAGGCATGGCGGCGGCTGCAGCTCTCTTTGGTTTCACGGCGCTCAGCAACCATTTCAGTGGTTACGCGTGGCGTCGCTCGCTCCCGCTCGGCTACGGGCTCTCACTGCTGGCCGTGCTGGGCTTTGCTCTGGCGGGTGGGCTCGATATGGCCTGGCACGCGACCTTTGGTTTCGAACGCAGCTTTGCGGCCCTGATCAGCCCTCCTCATCTCCTTCTGGCCGGCTGCGGCCTGATCGCCGCCGGGGGACCGCTGCGATCAGCCTGGAATCGAGGCAAGTCGGTGGCTGGGTGGCCTGCGATCTTTGCCGCGATCTACCTCCTCTCCGTCATCACCTTCTTCAGCCAATTCGTCCATCCGTTCAACGATCCGTACGCGCTGGACGTGGGTCCGGCCGGAACTGTCTACGCCGCCGAGGCCCTGGGGGAGATCTCCATAGTCTTCCAGTCAGCGGTCCTGCAGTCAGTGGTGTTCTTGGTCCTCCGCCGGCTTCAGCTACCGCCCGGCAGCCTGCTGCTGCTGCTGACGATAAACGGCTTCGCGATGAGCGCCATGAAGGATCACTATCGGTTCGCGCTGGTCGGGCTGCTTGCCGGCGTGGTGGGCGAGATCCTCCTCTTCAGCCTCCGGCCGACTGCCTCCCGGCCGAGTTCGCTGCGGGTCTTCGGCTTCGCCTGGCCGGTGGCGCTCTACGCGCTTTATTTCGGAGCTGTCGGCACGCTCGGTGGCACCTGGTGGAGTGTGCCGCTCTGGACTGGCTCGATCTTTTTGGCGGGTGTGGCCGGGCTCCTGGCTTCATACTGCTTCTTCTCACCCGGTGTGCGCGAGCACGCGCCAGATCCCCAGTGAGGCTAGGAACTCCAGCCGCACCTATCAGCCGCAGCCGCTAAAACCGGTGTCCGCCGACGAGTTTTTTGCAGCGCACCAGCAACCTAAACGCAGACCGCTTGGTAGGTCTAGGTTGTCGTCACGACCGGTAAGCTGCCGACCAGCTCGGCCTCGCTGCTGTCTCGAGTGCTCTGCCGCCTGTCGCTGTCAGGCGAAGGTATCCAGCTTCTTGTACTTTTCGGCGAGCAGGTAGTAGAAGGTCACCCGCGACTTACCGCGGTCGCCGGCCATTTTCTGGCAGACCTCCATGACCGCTGAGTCAAGTTCAGCGTCGCTCTGGGTGAGGCCCAGCTTCTTCTTTAGGAAGCTGTCGCGCACGCGGTCCCGCTCGGACTTGTCGTCGCAGGACACAAGGGAGGCATCACGGCTCTGCAGCGCGATGCCGAGATGCTTGACTATGCCATCGACTGCTGACTGGTTCGCCTGGGGAGCATGCTTTTTGACCTCTGCCAAATGATCCTGGGCCATATTCGACTCCTCCGCTCTGCTGGTCTGTGTACGTGGCGCGAAGTTGCGCCACGGCGAAAGCATACGCGGGCAAGCTCAATTCGGACAAGCCTGGCGACCGACATCGGTTGGCATCACACCGCTGTGTTCGCGGGCATTGCAGAGGGAGCAGTTCCACAAACGCTGACGGCTCGCACCACCAGAACGGAGTCGAAGACGCAGCCTGAGTCGAAAGCCCCACCTGGACATCACCCGGTCCGTTCTGTGCGGTGACATGCCACGCGGCCCTCCAAAGTGATCTCCAGAGCTTGGCGGCCGAGCCGTGCCCGCCACGTGCTTGCCAAGCCGCAAGACGCGAGCCAAAATCGGAGGAATTGAACGGAACCGCCACACTCCAGGAACCGGCCGTCGCTACTCTGAACAAGTGCCCGGGATCGGAGTCTCCCACCGACGCCTGGAAGGGGGCGCCAAGGTCACGGGCGGAATGCGCTTCACCGCCGACCTGAGGCCTGCCGGCCTCGCCTACGTCAGGCTCCTTCTCTCGCCCCACGCCGCGGCCCGCCTGGCAACTGTGGATCTCTCTGCTGCCGCCGACGCGCCAGGCGTGCTGACAGTCGTTTCGGGCCGGGATTTGCCGGTTGGGCCGGCGACCGGTCCGGAGGCGCCACTGGCCGTCGACCGCGTGCACTACGCAGGCCAGCCGGTGGTGGCGGTCGTGGCCGAGACTGAAGCCCAGGCGGCCGATGCAATAGCGCTAGTGGAGATCGAATACCAGCCGCTGCCGGCGGTCATCGACCCCCTGGAGGCGATGCGCGACGGCGCCCCCACGGTGCTGGAGGGCGTTCGCGGCGGTCTCGATGACGGGGGCGCGCATGGGCTGGCAGGCATCGAAGGCTCAGCGGCTGACCGGCCGCCGAACGTCACCGCTCAGGTTCGCTTACAAAGCGGCGACGCCGAGGAGGCATTCACAGCGGCCCAGGTAGTGATCGAGGGGCGCTACCACATTCCGGCGGTGCACCAGGGCTTCATCGAGCCGCACGTCGCGGCGGCGACGCCCGAGCCGGACGGCGGCCTCACCATCCACGCGCCAACCCAGGGCAGCTTCTTCACGCGCGAGACGGTCGCCAGCGCGTTGGAGGCACCGGTGAGCTCGATTCGGGTAGTGCCGGTCCACGTCGGCGGCGGATTCGGAGGCAAGATAGCGCTGCTGGAGCCACTGGTCGCTTTGCTGGCACGCCGCGTCGGACGGCCTGTGCGCCTGGAGCTGACCCGCACGGAGGAATTCCTCATGGGCCGGGGCGCCCCGGCCGCGATCGTGGATCTCAAGCTCGGCGCCGACACCGATGGCACGCTGCAGGCGCTCCGGGCGCGAGTTGTGTTCGACAACGGCGCGGGTCAAGGCGGCCTCGGCGGTCTCGTCAGTCTACTTCTGGGCGGCACTTACCGGATCCCGGCCTTCGACATGGAGGGTCTCGAGGTGGCCACCAACAAGTGCCCGGTGGCCGCCTACCGGGCGCCCGGGGCTCCCCAGGCGTACTTCGCTCTCGAGTCAGCGATGGACGAGCTGGCTCAGCGGCTCGGCCAAGACCCGATCGAGCTGCGACTGCGCAATGCGAGTCGCGAAGGCGACCCCCGGCCGGACGGTGCAACCTGGCCCAGGATCGGGCTGGTCGAGTGCCTCGAGGCGGCGATCCGGCACCCCGTCTACACGGCACCAACGGCTGAGGACGAAGGGATTGGGTTGGCGGTCGGCGGCTGGGGTGGAGGCCTCGAACCGGCAGCGGCCGGCTGCCGGGTCGAGCCTGATGGCTCATTGAACCTTCAGCTGGGCTCCTCCGACATCAGCGGCACCGACACGACGCTGGCGATGATCGCGGCCGAGACCTTCGGCGTCGGCTTGGACCGTGTCCATGTCCACACCGGCGACACTGCTGTGGCGCCCTACGCCGGCGTGGCGGGCGGCAGCAAGATCGTCTTCACAGTCGGACCGGCGGTCCAGCAGGCAGCGGCCGAGGCGCGCCGCCAGGTGCTGGAGATCGCCTCCGAGGAGTTGGAGGCGGAGGTCGACGACCTCGAGATCAGCGACGGCGAGGTCCACGTGCGCGGCGTGCCCGCCCGGTCGGTGGCGATTGGCCACCTCGCCGGCCTGTCGATGCAGTTCGGCGGCCGCTATGAGCCCGTGCAGGGCCGAGGGCGGACGGCGATCACCCGGCAGTCGCCGATGTTCACTGTGCACCTGGCCCGGGTCCGGGTCGACCGGGAGACTGGCGAGTGGCGGCTGACTGGCTACGCGGCCATCCAGGACGTCGGCCATGCGCTGAACCCGGCGGAGGTCGTCGGCCAAGTCCATGGCGGCAGCCTGCAGTCCGTCGGCCGGGCGCTGGGCGAGGAGCTACGCTGGGACGCCCAAGGCCAGCTGATGACTGCAAGCCTGATCGACTACGGGCTTCCGAGCATCGACCAGGCGCCGTCGACGGCGGTCGAGCTGGTCCAAGTGCCATCTCCGATCGGCCCCTACGGGGCCAAGGGCGTTGGCGAGCCGCCGGCCGTGCCCGGTCCGGCCGCCGTTGCGAACGCGATCCGTGCGGCCTGCGGCGTACGGCCAAGCCGCGTGCCGGTCGAATGGCAGGAGCTGGCGCTCGGTCGCTGAGGCAGGGGCGGCAGCTCTCTCGCCTCCCACAGACCCTGCATTAAGAAAGGGCCGGGGTCGACGGACCCCGGCCCTTTACTCGGGAGGCGCGTGCAGCTCAGTCGCCTTCCTGGGCGTCGAAGCGGAAGGCTCCGAGCAGGGATCCGGCCTTGACATCGCGGTCGCCCCAGACACCGAGTGGGGGCAGGTGATGATTCCACTCGACCCACTTGGCCAGCGAGGCAGTGTTGAGCAGGTTGTGGTCGACATATCCGCGCTTGGCGAAGCGCGAGATCACCAGCATCGGCATCCTCGGCCCGAGGCCAGCCTCGCCACAGGGGAGCCCGTCACCCGGGTACTGGCAGCCGGTCAGATTGGGCTGACCGTTGACCCAGGTCGCGAACCGACCGCCAAGGTCAGGCGGGGCGGCGTGGTCCCACCAACCACCGCTCTCGTCGAAGGCGACCATCAGCGCCGAGTCCTTCCAGTAGCGGCTGGCCTTGAGGCGCTTGGCCAGCTCCCCCACGAACTGGTCATCCGCCACAGGACTGGAGTAGCCGGGATGGCCGTCGCTCGCGCTCGGCGCCTTTACCCACGAGATCGCCGGCAGGTCGGGAACCCTGCCGTTGACCGGCGAGCCCGAGAGCGCGGCATAGAAGAGGTCCAAGTCGCGCTGGTGTCGGTCGGCCTGAGCGTAATTCAGCTTCGGATCCCACGCCCACTGATGGCTGAGGTCCGCCGTGGAGGCGAAGTATTGGAAGGGATCATGGTGGGCGCTGTAGCCGTTGGTGGCGCTGCCTACGCACTTCCCGAAGCCACCCTGGAACCACGCCCAGCTCACGCCTTTAGCTGAGGCCTCAGCGCCCAGGTTCGGGATGTTCTGGGGCGAGATCGAGGGCGCGTAATCGTTGCAGACGTCGCCGATTGGGTTGGGGTCGTGCACAGTGTTGTTCGTAGCCGCCACCAGCCACTGCGCTCCTGGCGTCGAGGGCCCATAGACGCCCTGGAAGAAGTTGTCAGCCAGCGTGTACCGGCGTGCCAGGCTCCAGTAGTTCTGCAGCGGCGACGACGGATCGCCAGGCCTACCCTCGTAGTAACCGAGCGCCAGCGCTTGGCCGTTCGGGTTGGTCTCGAAGCTGGGGCAGCTCATGGATGTGCTGGGGTTGGGCACTGTCTTGTTGTTGCCGTACTGCAGGTACATGTCCATCCGACCGTGATTGGCCATCTGGATCATGTCGGTGTAACCGTGGTCGACGTCGCAGGTGGAGGTCTGGGTCTGGCCGCTGAGCTTTGAGGGTGCGTAGGGTCCGTAGGTCGTTGTGCCGTTGGTATGGGTTAGTCTGGTGCCCGCCGGAATTCCGTTTGCGCCGCGGCCATAGGTTCCGAAGTAATGGTCGAAGGAGATGTTCTCCTGGTAGACGATGATCGTGTGCTTGATCGGACTGTTGGCCCGTTGGTTCTCACCCGTCTGATTCCCGCCAGACTGGTCGCCGCCAGTCGAGTCGTCAGCGCTGGCCGGGATGGGCAGCAATAGCGCCGCCAGCACGCCGATGAACGCGGCTCGAGAGAGCAGTCGCCTCATTCGTCTCCGTTTCCCCCTTGTGAGAGTGGTTGTGACCGGCCGGACGATGAACCAAGCGTAGAGCCCTCTGGGTTAACCAAGGGCAAAGGTTGAGCCGCGACTCGTTCTCTTGCCTTCCGCCTCGTCAGTGTCAAGACGTCGGCTGAGCGGCTCAGCTCAGGGGCTGAGTAGTTGAGAGTGTCGTTACCTGGCTCGCCAGCACCTCGGAGAGGCTCCGCGGCGGGCGCTGAGGGTCGGCCGCCTGGATGGGGTTGGCGCCCGCTGTCATGTCGGCAGTGTCCATCATGAGCGCCATCTGCGCGAGTCGGGCCATCTCCGGCTTGAAGGGCTTCATCCCGACCGCCATCACTCGAAGCATTGGCCGCGGCACGTGCCGTGGTCCCCCGGCTCGGCCGGCCGCTGTCTGCACGGCTTCCGCCAGCTGATTTAGGGTCAGGCACTCGGACCCTCCGATTTCGAGCATTCCGCCTCGGCCCGAGGGGTCGATGACTGCGTGCTCCACCAGCGCGGCGACGTCATCAGCGGAGACGAAGTTGATTGGGTTGTCCCCGCGTCCGAACACCAGCGGCCGGCCCGAGCGGGCTGCTGTCTGCTCGAACAGGCGGATGCATGTCTCGAGATACGCTGGGGCCCGGACGATGGTCCATGCCGTCCCGCTGCGGCGCAGGTGTTCCTCCGCCGCGTACTTCATTCGGGACAGCTCCAGCGGGCTGTCCGGCGAGGCGCCTACTACCGACACCAGGACAACCGACGCACTGCCGCCGGCGGCCGCGTCAATCAGGTTCGCATTGCCGTCCCGGTCCACGGAGGCCGGCGAGGCGCCACCGGTGCCGACCAAGCCGTGCACCGCCGACACCACCGTCTCCACCCCCTTCATCGCCCGCGCCACGGCGGCTCTGTCGCGCACGTCGCCCTCAACCACCTCGAGCGTGTCGCGTCGGTGGTCGGCGACCCGCTCGGCGTCCCGAGTCAAGAGCCGCACCGAGAGCCCGCGATCCAGCAGGCGGCGAACGAGCAGGGTGCCGAGGGTGCCGGTACCCCCGGCAACCAGGATCATTGCGGACCTCCCGCCGTGCCAATTGCCCGTTGGACGGCCGCATCGACCCCATCGTGGTCTGCGTCGACCGGTTCCAAGTAGAAGCGGGCCCAGGTCGCCTCTTCACCTTCCACGCCGAAGATCACCACCCCTCGCATGAGGTGGGGCAGCCCGTCCCGACGAGTGCCGCGCATCTCCCACTCGGACCAGGCCGTGTGCCCGTCCTCGACCCAGCGGACCTGGGCCGTCAAGTCGGGGACTGCAGCGAAGATCTGCTCCCAGTTCTTGCGCACTTGAGCTCGGCCGCTGAAGCCCCGCGCCGGATGTGCCGGCGTCTCGTTGCAGTAGTCGGCTGCGAAGCAGCGGGTCAGCTCGTCGAGGTCGTGGTCGTTGGTGGCTCGACAAAGGCGCTCCACCCAGGTTCCGGGCCTCGGGCCCGGGACAGTCCCGTTCATGGTTGCAGTCCCGTTCATGGTTGCCTCCCTTTTGGCAATACTGATACAGTTATCTGTAACTGATGCAGTACTATGGACCCAATTAGCGCAGCTGTCAAGACCGGGCGTCGCTACGACGCGAGCCGCCGCCAGCGGCAGGCGCTCCTCAATCGAGAGGCTGTCCTCGAAGCGGCCAGGCGCCTATTCCTTGCCGATGGTTATGGGCCGACCACCATTGCCGCAATCGCAGCGGCAGCCGACGTTTCGGTTGAGACCGTCTACAAGGGCTTCGGAGGCAAGCCCGGCCTCGTCCGCGCAATCTGGAGCCGGGGACTCGCCGGCTCCGGTCCGGTCCCAGCCTGGGAGCGCTCCGATGAGATGCAGTCGCTGGAGGCCGATCCTCGACGGGTGATCCTGAACTGGGGACGCTTCATGATCGAGGTGGCTCCCGCCGTGGCACCCGTCCTGCTCCTGATCCGGGACGCTGCGGCAGCGGATGCCGAGATGGCCGCGCTGCTGCAGGAAGTGGACCAGGCTCGGCTGGTCCGGATGGAGGAGAACGCGCGCCGGCTGCACGGCCGGGGCGGCTTCCGCGAGGACATCGGATTGGAGCAGGCGACGGACGTGCTCTGGACCTACAGCTCGCCCGAGCTGTATGAGCTGCTCGTGCTCCGCCGGAGTTGGCCGCTGGACAGCTATGGGCGGTTTGTCGCGGACGCGATGATCGCCGCGCTGCTCCCTGCCTCAGGTAGTGCGTAGCGCGCTGCGGGTCTCGCTGCTTCGGCCTTCCTCTCGGTCAGCCACGTTCGCCAGGGTCGACGGTCAAACCTCTGTCTCCGGCAACGGCGGGCCGTTGACCTCCAACCCGTACTTCGGGCCGGCCTGCAACCACGCGGCGATCTCCTCCTGGGTGGGCAGGTCCGGCAGACCGGGCCCGGGCGCGGGCCGTCCAATCTCCTCATAGAGGTTTTCCAGGCCACCGGGGAACGTCAACGCGAGGAATTTGGCTGCGTCAGAGCCGACGACGCGGAAAGCGTGGGGCACGCCGGACGGCAGATAGATCGATGAGCCAGGCGTGAGCTCGAAAGTCTCCTCGCCTGCTCGATAGATCATCCTGCCCTCGTAGAGGACGAACACCTCCGCCTCGCGGTGGTGCGTGTGGAGCGGTGGCGCAGTGCCGACCGGGGCGACGACTTCCTGCATGCTGAGCGCACCGGCTGTTTCTGCCGACCGCAGCTTGAGAGTGAAGCGATTGCCCATCGCCCAGATGACAGCGCCCGCGTCGGCGTGTCGGTGGATGGGCGAGCCGCCAGCCGTTGTTTCAGCTGCCAAAATCGAATCTCCCTTGGCGCGACCAGCACGCCCATCCGTAAACATCACTCGGCCTGGCCGGAGCGTTGCCCCGGTCGAGACATGATTCCTAGCTGCTCCATCTGCGAGAGGCGGTCGGCGACACCCCAGTGCTCGACGATTTTGCCGTCGCGGAACCGGCACATATCCATGATTGTGATCTCGAACGGCCGGTCGGTCGGACCGCCCAGGATCGTGCCGCTGTGGGTGCCACAGCCCTTCAGCCGCGCCCACAGCCTGTCGCCGCTGACCATCGCGTCCTCGACCTTCACCTCGATGTTCGGAGAGAGGGCGTGGAGAAAGCCGATAGCACCCTTCAGGCCGTTACGGTCCTTGGGCTCGATCCCGTCTTGGTGCTCGATGTAGTCGGCGGCGCAGACCTCGTCCACGATCGCCGTGTCGCCACCGCTGAAGCCTTCCTCTATCAGCCTGCGAAACGCTTCCAACTGGACTTGCTGATCGGTACCTTTCATATGCACTTGACTCATGGTCGCCTCCCTGATCAGTTGCTCCGAAGCATATTCGGATGAATAGCGATAGACTAACAGGTGAGACCCGCCGTCAAGGGCCGGCGGCCATACGACGCCAGTCGCCGGCGGGCTGCCGCCGCGGCAACGCGGCACTCGATCCTGATCGGGGCGCGCGAGGTCTTCTTGGAGCAGGGCTATGTTGCGGCGACGATGGCCGCGATCGCAGAGCGCGCCGGCGTGGCGCTGGACACCGTCTACGCGTTGGTCGGCCGCAAACCGTCGCTGTTTCGTGAGCTGATCGAGACGGCGATATCTGGGCAGGACGAGGCAGTTCCCGCCGAGCAGAGGGAGTACGTCAAGCTGATCCAGGCACAGCCGAAGGCGGCGCGCAAGCTGGAGATCTATGCCGCCGCCGTCACCGCGATCCAGACTCGGCTCGCGCCGCTGGTTGCGTTGGTGCGCGACGCGGCGGCCGCAGACAAGCAGCTGGCGAGCCTTTGGAAGGAGATCAGCGACCGGCGCGCTGCCAACATGCGCCTCCTCGCGGCGGACCTTGCAAGAACCGGCCCCTCCGCGTGGGGATCGAAGAGGCTGCCGACGTGATCTGGGCCACAAACTCGCCAGAGTTCTTCCTCCTGATGGTGCGAGACCGTGGCTGGGACCCCGAGCGGTTTGAGGCATGGCTCACTGCGACCTGGAAAAAGCTTCTGCTGACCTGAAGGCCGGCGCCCAAGCCACCTCCCGATCTGTGGTCGTCAGCGCTTGGCTCGCCCCGCTGGGTCGGCCACCGCCTGATCTGCCGCTATGGTACTGGCCCGGCGCGCCAGAAAGATCGAGCCGATGGCGATCGTCCAGACGTAGGTGGGGTAGGCCGCGAGGCGCTCGGTGGCGCCCATCCCCAACAGCCATGGCGCCGCGATCATGAGCGCCAAGGCCACGACCCCGGCCACGCCCAGCGTCACCGAGAGAACGACGACCACGCGGTCGACCGGTCCCACGCTCGCCGCCAGCAGCAGGATCGCGATCGGCGGCAGCGGGATGCCGAACAGCGCGCCGAGGATGTGAAGGCCGCCGTTGGCGTCCTCGGGCGAGAGGCCGGCCAGCACCTGGCCGGCGCCCGCGAGTGCGAGCAGTACTATCCCCACCGACGTCAGGCGCCGCGGCGGCCAAGCCCGCCGGAGGGCGACGGCGCCGACCACGAGGAGCAGGCCGACGACAACGAACGTGCCGTTCATCACGCTGTGCAGTGGTGAGCAGACGCCGGTGTGATAGGTGCCGAGGCTGAACGGCCCGCAGGTGGTGCGGCCCAGGTCGCTGATGTTGTTGGCCACCAGGCTGTAGCGGGTCGTGACCGCAGCCTGCGCGATCGCCTGGCCGACGAAGAACAGGACCGTCAGCACCCAGCAGGTCGACCCGAGCACGATCTCGCGGCCAGCCGAGGTGGAGAGGGCGGCGCCTGGCGGCGGTTGGGTCATGCGACCTCCTTTGCGTGAGAAGACCGGGTCAAGTCGGTCGGAGGCACTGATCGGCAACTGGCGCGTGGGGGGTTGGGATGGCGGCATTGGGGGTGGTGCCGGGCTCACGACGCCGTACTCTTGGCCCAAGCCCGGGGGTTGACCTGGTGATGACCGTGGAGGGGCTGGCCGATGGCTCGAACAAGGGGCCGGTTTGCCGTCGCCCAGAACTGCACGTGGCCCGTGTGACAGGGACGTGGTTGAAGCGGTCAGTCGGGATCGCCGATGTCACGTGGGTTGCGCGATCGAAGCCCGGTCACGTCCAGGATTTCCTGTTCGTTCAAGGAGTCCTCGCGCAGCAGCGCCTGCGCCAATGTATCCAGCTGGGGGCGATGCTCCGTCAGGAGCTGGCAGGCACGCTCCATGCACTCCTCCGCGATCCGCTTGACTTCGGCGTCGATCAAGAGTGCAGTGCCTTCGCTGTAGGGCTTGGTCATCGCAAACGGGCCTGGCTGGCCGTTCTCCGTGAAGTTGAGCGGGCCGATCTTGTCGCTCATGCCCCAGCGGACCACCATCTCATGGGCGATCTGGGTGACCTGGACAAGGTCGTTCTCGGCGCCGGTGGTCACCTCGCCGTAGACCAGAGACTCAGCCGCCCGGCCGCCCAACGCTCCGATGATGCGCGCCCGCAGGTATCGCTCGCCGTAGTTGAAACGGTCGTCGACCGGACTCTGAACCGTCACCCCGAGCGCCATGCCGCGGGGGATGATCGTCACTTTGCGAACCGGGTCGGCACCAGGCACCAGCAGCCCGAGCAGTGCATGGCCGGACTCATGGTAGGCGATCCGCTCGCGATCAACCGGGCTGAGCATGATGTGGCGTTCGGTCCCAAGCAGTGTCTTTTCGATCGCGTTCGAGAAGTCGGCCTCGCCGACCGCCCCAGCGCCACGAGCCGCCGCGGCCAGCGCCGCTTCGTTGACGATGTTGCGAAGGTCTGCTCCGACCAGGCCCGGGGTATCCGAGGCGATCGCATCCAGATCAACGTCAGAGTCCAGCGGCACCTTGCGGGTGTGGATCTTCAAGATCGCGGCGCGGCCGCGCCGGTCGGGCGGCATCACAGTGACCCGACGATCGAAGCGGCCGGGCCGCAGTAGGGCGGCATCAAGCACATCGGCGCGATTCGTAGCGGCCAGGACGATGACGCCCTCGCGGGAATCGAAGCCGTCCATCTCGGTCAGTATCTGGTTCAGGGTCTGCTCCTGCTCGTCGTTGCCGCCGAGCCGGATCGTGCCCTGCCGGCTGCGCCCGATGGCGTCCAGCTCATCGATGAAGATGATCGCCGGGGCCGCCTCGCGTGCCTTCTTGAATAGGTCGCGCACGCGCGCCGCGCCAACACCGACGATGGCCTCGACGAACTCGGAGGCCGACATGCTGAAGAAGGGCACGTTGGCCTCACCGGCAACTGCGCGGGCGACCAGGGTCTTGCCGGTTCCGGGCGGTCCGATCAACAGAACGCCCTTGGGCACGGTCCCGCCCAGACGCTGGAACTTCAGGGGCTCGCGCAGGAACTCGACCACCTCCACCAGCTCCGCCTTCACCTCCTCGATTCCTGCCACGTCGGCAAAGGTGGTCCCAGGCCGCTCTGGATCGTAGAGGCGTGCCTTGCTCTGGCTGAACTGACCGAGAATCCCGCCGCCGCCAGCGCCTGCCATCCGCCGCATCACAAAGAGGAGCACCAGCACGATCAGCAAACCTGGCCCCAGGCTGATCAGCAGTGTCTGCCAGAACGGCGGCTGCTGATTGGGGTCGTTGACGTTGATGGTCACGTTGTTCTGCTCGAGCAGCGATTCCAGCCCTGGGTCGGCGAACGCGGGGAGGACGGTTGAGAAGTGGGTCGCTTTGTCGGAAGCCTTTGGTGTCGCCCCGATGGCCGTCTTGGTCGTGCCCGTGATGACCGTGCCGGTGCTCGTGATGCTGACAACGTTGCCGGCGCTGACCTGCTCTTTGAAGACGTTGTAAGGGATCGTCACCGACTTGGCTGGCTGCGGCGCGAAAAGCACGTTGGCGGCGAAGATGTTGACGCCGAAGATAAGCAGGAGTGTGATCCAGAACCGAGGCGAGCGCAGTTGACTCGCCGCCGTCGGGCGGCCTGGCTTAACCGGCGGTCTGGGCGGAGATGCACCCTCGGGCCGGGGTGGGCCGCCTCCCGGTTTGCTCGCCATTTGCGCCCAGCGTAAAAGCTTTGGTGCGGCCGCCCCGCCAACCACTATGCTCCTGAATGTGAAGTAGGGTCGTCCGGCGATAGCACCCATCCCTCGAGAACGCGAACCGAGCGGCCTGGTTGACTGGGGGCTTGGCCTGCTCAGCCGCGTGCTCGCGAGCGTAACGCAGCGGCTGTCTGGCTGGAATCGCGCGCTTTGCACATCGGTACCGGGTGCCCATCTGTCCACAGCAGCGTTGATGCTCGGCGTACTGCGATGCCGGCATGTAAGGAGCCATCCCCTGCAGTCCGCTCGCTCGCGTGACCTACGCATGGCCTTCCCAGACGCATCGAAGGACACGGAAGTCGCGGATGACCACCGTGTCAGCGCCAGCTTTCGGCAACGGCGCGGTGGTACTTGACGGTCCAGTACCGATCATTAGCATGTAGTACTGATCCGTCCAGTACCAGACGAGCTCAATTGAAAGGAGAAGAAGCGATGGCTCAGCTGACGACCCCCGTAGCCGGGATGGCGCGGGCAGATTCCAGGAGTATGTCCAGATCGACGAGTCGCCTGCTCGCGGCAGGCCTTGTCGCCGGCCCTCTCTACATCGTGGTGGGCACCATCGGAGCCCTAACCCGCCCCGGCTTCGATCCCACACGGGACGACTGGAGCCTGCTCAGCAACGGCGAGCTCGGGTGGATCCAGGTCGCGCTTTTCATCAGCACGGGGCTGCTGACTCTCGCTGGCGCGGTCGGAATGTGGCGCGCGCTCGCCGATGGCCGGGCCTCGACTTGGGGGCCACGGCTGGTCGCGCTCTTCGGGCTCGGCCTGATCGGCGCCGGGATCTTCATCGCCGACCCGGCTCGTGGATTCCCGCCGGGGACGCCGGCCGATGCCCATGTGATCAGCTGGCACGGTCTCATGCACTTCGTCAGCGGCGGGGTCGGTTTCCTCAGCCTGATCGCGGCGTGCATGACCTTCGCGCGCCGCTTTGCCGGTCTCGGCCAGACGGGCTGGGCGGCCTATTCGGTCGCCACCGGCGCGCTCTTCTTCGCGGCCTTCGTCGGAGTCGCCACCGGTTCCCAGCCGGGCGGCCCGGTCTTGGTCCTGGTCACGCTGGCCTTCACGGCGGCGGTGGTGCTGGGTTGGGCATGGCTCTCCGCGCTGGTGGTGAAGGTGATGGTGGAGTCGCGACCGTGAGGTTCCAGTCGATCATCCGCCTGACCGGCAAGACCGCCTGCGGGATCCCGGTGCCGGAGGAGGTGGTCACCGGCCTCGGGTCGAGCCGGCGGCCGGCGGTCCAAATAACGATCAACGGGTATACCTATCGCAGCACGGTGGCTCACATGGGCGGCGAGTACCTGGTCGGCGTCAGCGCCGAGAACCGCGAAGCGGCCGGCGTGAAAGCCGGCGACGATGTGGAGGTGCAGCTGGAGAACGACACCGAGCCCCGCGTGCTCACCGTGCCGCCGGACCTCGCCGGTGCGCTAGACCGCGACGCTCGTGCCCGAGCGTTCTTCGAAGGCCTGTCCTACAGCTTGAAGCAGCGATTCGTTCTCCCGATCGAGGGGGCCAAAACGGCCGAGACCCGGCAGCGACGGATCGCCAAGGCGGTCGGCGCGCTGCGCGAGGGCCGGATCTAGCGTATGGCAAGACCTCCGCCCACCCTCGCGCCGGCCGCCGCCGCCCAGGCCCCGGCTCCGATCCGGCGCCGGACCGGTCGGCTCGCCAGCGCGGCCGTGATCATGGAGGCGGCCACGACCCTGTTCCTGCGCAAGGGGTACGCGGGCACCAGCATGGACGAGATAGCGTCCCTGGCCGGGGTGTCCAAGCAGACCATCTACACTCACTTCGCCGACAAGGAGCGCCTCTTCAGCGACCTCATCCTGCGCAACGCCGCGCGTGTCGACGAGTTCGTCGAGCAGGTGGGCGGGATCTTGGAGGACTCCCACGACCTGGAGAAGGCCCTGCTCGAGCTGGCCCGCCGCTACATCCAGCTGGTGATCCGGCCGGAGGTGCTCCAGCTGCGCCGCCTGGTCATCGGCGAAGCCGGCAACTTCCCGGAGCTGGCCGGGACGTATTACCAGCGCGTGCCGGAGCGCGTGCTCGCAACCCTGGCCACCAATCTTGAGGGATTGGCAGGGCGGGGGCTCTTGCGCATGGACGACCCGGTGCTGGCCGCTAACCACTTCGTGGCCTTGATCCTTTGGGTTCCGCTGGATAGGGCAATGTTCCACATTGAGCAGGAGTCGTTAAAGCCGGCAAGGCTGGAGCAGCTCGCCGATGCGGGAGTACGCGTGTTCTTGGCCGCCTACAGCATCTTCTGAGCCTCTCGACAGATCCCCGATCCGGCAATAAGGAGCCATGGCGAAGGTGGCGTCCTCGTGCTCGCTACGCGACCCGAGGCCGGTCAGAGACCTGCTTGACCGCGCTCTGCACAGCACCGACCTGACCGGCAAGCAGTCTCGGATAGGGATCCGATCGGTCTACGGGACCGCGAGTCGTGTTGCGCGCCGTATTTGGCGGCACCTCACCGGTCGTGGGGTCCGGACCTCGACAGTCATGGGGCGCGCCCGGTCCGGTCCGTCATTCGGGTGTTGAGGTGAGTTCGTTGCGCCGCGCGATCAGATAGGCGTGCTCCCGCTGGTTCTGGGTGAGCCGGGCGGCGGCGTCGAAGGATTGTTGGGCCTCGGCCGCTCTCCCGAGTCGAGCGAGCAGATCGCCGCGTATGGCGTGGGACAGGTGGTAGCTGTCGAGGTCCAGGTCGTCGACGAGGCGTAGTGCCGCGGCCGGGCCGTGGACCTCGGCCACCGCGACCGCCCGGTTGAGTGCGACGACCGGCCCTGGGTCGAGGCGCGCCAGTTGGTCGTAGAGCGCGAGTACCTGGTTCCAGTCGCTAACAGGGTCGGTGTGCACCGCGTTGATCGCAGCAAGGAGCTGGTAGCGGCCCGGGCGGTTGCGGCGCAGGCAGGCACGGACGATCGCCCGACCCTCCGCGACGAGGTCGGCATCCCACAGCAAGCGGTCCTGGTCGCCGAGTCGGACGAGTGCACCGTCGGTGTCGGTGCGCGCGGCGCGCCGCGCCTCGGTCAGCAGCATCAGCGCGAGCAGCCCCGCCGCCTCCGGCTCATCGGGCATCAGCTCGACCAGCAGCCGGGCGAGCCGGATCGCCTCGGCGGACAGGTCGGCGCGCGCGAGTTCGGCGCCCGCCGTCGCGACGTAGCCCTCGTTGAAGAGCGGCGCGTCTACGCGCTGCGGCCCGAGCGGCTCGCCGAGCTCTGTGCGTGGCTCGCGCCTTACCGGCGTCTGTGGGAGGGCCGCCTCGACGCCTTGGAGGCCTACCTCGACCATCACTCCGACCCGGAGAGGAGCACCGATGAGCGCCAGCCTTGAGATCGACGACGACCGCGACACGCTGCGCTTCGAGCGCACGATCGCGCACGCCCCCGAGCGGGTCTGGAAGGCGGTCACCCACCCCGCGCAACTCGCCCACTGGTTCCTCGCCGCGGTGGCCTGCGAGCCACGCGTCGGGGCAGCGATGGAGTTCGACTTCGGCGGCGAGCAGGGCCTCGACGTCTACCCCGGCGAGGTGCTCGAACTCGACCCGCCGCGCGTGTTCGCCTTCGCCTGGGCCGAGGACGTCCTCCGCTTCTGACCGAGACAGCAAATGGGACGCACCTCGTCTTCACTCACTCCTTCGCGCACCGGCCAGGCAGACCGGCCGGCGACGCGGCGGGCTGGTCGCTGTGCCTGCAAGCCCTCGACGTCCACCTCGGCGCGGAGGCGGCGCCGGCGGCGGAGGACAGCCTGCGCGCACAGCAGGAAGCCCACGCCGCGCGATTCGGACACTTGACGCTCGACGGCCCCCGAGGCACGCAGCGCCTGTACGTGCAGGGCGCCTTCACCGAGCTTGACGGCCGTCCAGCGGTCAACGTGAGGCTCGAGGAACAGCCCGGCGTCCTCGTCGTGCGCGGCACCGGACAGGCGCTCGAACACGGCGCCGAGGTCGAAGTCCTGGCAGGCACCATCATCGACCCCGGCGACCAGGTCGCCACCGGCGAGCTGCGCGACCCGCTCGGCGGCACAAGCCGCCCGACGCGCCACGTCACCTGAACGTTCGACGCGCGCAGCGCAAGCCGATCCCCAATCGGTGAGGAGTGCGCCCGTACCGCCGGGCGATTCGCGCCGACCGAGGTCTTGCCGTAGGGCGTTCCCGTCGTGGGACGGCTCGTTTGTTTGGATACTGGAGGCCTGATCGAGCGCTGGCCCTGTTTGGAGCCTGAGCAGGCGTGATGGGGGGGTGGGGTTGACGGTGAAGCGCACCACGTTCGCGCTCGGTCGCTGATAGCATCGCGCTCAATGGGAGAACGAAGCAGCTACACCCCCGGCACCTTCTGCTGGGTCGACCTGGTGTCGGCCGACCAGGAGGCCTCGAAGGCGTTCTACACCGGGCTCTTCGGTTGGGACTACCAGGACCTCCCGATCGGAGACGGCGCGTTCTACTCCGTGGCGCAGCTCGAGGGCAAACCGGTGGCTGCGATCGTGCCGCTGCCGGATGCTTCCGTGCCGCCGCACTGGAACTGCTACGTGAGCGTGGAGGACGCCGACGCCACGGCGGCGCGGGCGCAGGAACTCGGCGCGACAGTGGTCCTTCCCGCGGGCGACGTCGGCGACTCCGGGCGGCTGGCGGTCATCCAGGATCCGCATGGCGCGATGCTAAGCTTGTGGGAGCCGCGCGAGCACTTCGGCTCCCGGCTCGTCAACGTGCCCGGCGCTCTGAGCTGGAACGACCTGCTGACGCCCGACGTCGAGGCCTCGGCGCGCTTTTACCGTGACTTGTTCGGCTGGCAGGTCGACGAGATCCCCGGGGCGGGGGGCCAATACTGGTCGATCGCCAACGGCGAGATCAAGAACGGCGGACTGATGCCCTCGCCCCCGGGTGGTCACCCCGCGTGGAACCTCTACTTCGCAGTGGAGGACGCCGAGGCGACGGCGGCGCGGGCGGTCGAACTCGGGGCCCAGACGGTGATGGGCCCGATGGACGTGCCTGGCGGCCGCTTCGTGGTCCTGCGCGATTCCCAAAACGCGGCGTTCTCGGTGGTCGACGGGGAGCTCGATCCCTAGTCTTATCCGGAGCTAGACTAGGTGCCGCGCCAGGTCGCCTGAGCGAGGGCGGCGGTGATGGCGGCCAGCGGCTGGCCGCGGCAGCAGCGAGCCCAGCGGTGATGACCGTGGCGCGAGGCTCTGTGATGCCGTTACGGGGAGGCCTCTGTTGCCGTAGTGATGGATTCGTCTGATGAGTCGGCGAGCGAAGGCGTCCGCAGCAGCGGGACGGAATACGAGGGCGGAGACCGGCGTGCCACTGATAGATCGGCAACCGAGAGACGCTGTAGCTGGGGCCGTCGTTCCGCTACAGGTCCCTAGAACTCAGCCCGTTTCCGGGTGTCGAGAACTGGCTCCGTCCTAAGTACACCAGTGGCCACGACGGGCCGCGCGACGAAGAAGGAGAACCACCATGACGATTCAGCGGATGGACCACGTGGGCGTCGTCGTCGACGACCTTGAGGCTGCTATTGCGTTCTTTGTCGAACTTGGTATGGAGCTGGAGGGCGAGGCGCCGATCGAGGGAGGTTGGGTGGACCGTGTCAGCGGGCTCGACGGCGTCCGAGTCGACATCGCGATGATGCGGACCCCGGACGGCCACGGCCGGCTTGAGCTGACGAAGTTCCATACCCCGACGGCGGTCAGCGCTGAGCCGGAGAACGCACCGGGGAACACGCTGGGCCTACGTAGCA
>JAEKNQ010000064.1 GCA_016464825.1 Candidatus Dormiibacter inghamiae
GGACGTCCATACTTGAGTTGACCATCGTGTTCCTCCAATCAGGTTGGTAGAGCTTCCTGAAAGGATGACGCGGTGGTCATCGTCTTTTCAAGGGACTACGCCCTCGGCGTCCCCTCGTACACCACATGCCCGGACACTAACGCCTCCTGTGGGTGGACGTTGACATCTCAACCCAACAGGGAGGTTCCCTTCTTGTCAACAACCTTTTCGGGCAGTCCTGTTGGTGGATCCCAGCAAGCCCGGGATGAGGCCGGAGCGCCTGGAACAGGACATGGCAGCGGAGGAGAATCCGCGCTGACGAGTGATGGCGTATGGACCATCGCGACCACGTAGCCCTCATCAGAGGCGGGGTCGAGGGGGGCGGCCTCGAGTGGATCGAGCTGGGCTCGGGGCGCGGAGCGTTCACGCTGGTTCTCGCCGATTTGCTCGGGCCGGCCGGCCGCATCACCTCGGTCGACCGCGACCCTGCAGCCCTGCGCCGGCAGAGTGCGACTCTCGCGGCCGCCTATCCGGCAATCCACATTGACTACTTGGTGGCCGACTTCAGCCGCCCGCTGGCGCTGGAATCGCGAGATGGGGTGCTCATGGCCAACTCACTGCACTTCAGCCGTGACCAGGCGGCGGTTCTCCAGAGGGTTGGCGCGTTGCTTCGGCCAGGCGGCCGGCTGGTGCTGGTCGAGTACGACACCGACCGCGGCAATCACTGGGTCCCTCACCCCTTGTCCTACCGATCATGGGAGCGACTGTCGCGCGAGGTCGGCTTTCGCGACACCCGGCTCCTCGTGCGGCGCCCTGGCTCTGGGCTTGCGGCGATCTACTCTGCCCTCAGCTTCGGCCCTGAAGGACGAGGTCAGAACCGGCGCTGCGCCTGAGACGCGGTCTCCTCGACTGGTCCACCCGACCCAGGAGGCCCTACGACACCAGTTCAAAGTCCGCTCCCATGAGTGCGTAGATTGGGACCGCGCGACGGTCTGCTGTGAGGAGCCGGGAGCCATTTTCGGCTGCGGTTGCCGCGGTGACAGCGTCGTAGGTGAGGCCGCCGCCCAAGTCTGCTTCCCTAAGCTTGTGAACGAGTGCCTGATAGGCCCGCGGGACCCAGCGCCAGCGGTTGGTCGGGAAAGGAGTGAGGCAACAGGCGCTCAGCGACCCCTGAGCGGGATGCCCCAGCCGGTCAGCGTTGCGGGCAGAGTGAATGTGAACAGGACAGCCAATGGTCAAGGCGCTGGGTCCCGACGACACTCCTCCCGGGCCCCCTCCATAGCCCCACCTACTCAATCGCCGCGTGCCTCGCTCAGCCCGTTCTGCCCGTCCTCCTGAGGCTGAACTGGGAGGTTTTCCTAAGATCACACGGTGCTCGCTGAGCTCAGAGACTTCGCCCTGGACCTCTTCTGGTCCTGGGAACCCCGCGTGCAGGCGCTGTTCAAAGCGCTGGACTCGCAGATCTGGGAGGAGTCGAAACACAACCCGGTGGTGCTGCTGGCGAGTCTCGGGGAGGCCGGGGCCGAGTCCGCGCTCCAGAGACCTCAGGCTCAGGCGGCCCTGAGCGAAGCGCGCGCGGCCCGCGCCGCGTATAAATCCCGTCCGCCTGCCTTCAACGCCGCGGAGGCACCGCTGCAGATCGCGTATTTCTCGCTCGAGTTCGGCATCAGTGAAGCCCTCCCCATCTACTCGGGCGGCCTGGGCATCCTGGCCGGCGACCACCTGAAGGCAGCCAGCGACCTGGGCCTACCGCTGATCGGTGTTGGACTCCTCTACCGCGAGGGCTTCGGCCACCAGCGGATCGGCGAGGACGGTGGTCAGTTCGAGGAGTACACGGCCAGCGACTTCCCGCTGCTGCCCCTCAGCCGAGTTGTGGATCGGAGCGGCCTGCCGCTCACCGTCACCTGTCCGCTCGGCCCGGCGACTGTCACTGTGGCTGTTTGGAAAGCTCAGGTCGGCCGGGTGGATCTGTACCTGCTGGACACCGATCTGCCCGAGAACCAGCCCGAATTCCGCTCGATCACTGACCGTCTGTACGTCCCCGAGGCGCACCGCCGCCTGCCGCAGGAGATGGTTCTCGGTATCGGCGGGGTGCGGGCGCTGGGGGCGTTGGAGATCGAGGCCACTGTCTTCCACATGAACGAGGGGCATGGATTCCTGGTCGCCACTGAGCGACTCAACTTCTTGAGAAGGGAGCGCGGACTGACAGCCGCGGCCGCTGAGCAGGCCGCCCGGGCCAGCCTCATCTTCACCACACATACGCCCATCGCCGCCGGCAGCGACTTCTTCCCTCCCCACCTCGTGCAGCAGTTGCTCAGCCCCTACCTGGAAGAGACGGGCATGGATCTTGAGCACTTCCTGGATTTGGGCCGCAAGCAGCCTGGTTCCACGGACGAGCCGCTCTGCACCACCTACGTCGGCCTCCGCTCGGCAGGCTGCTCCGTGGGTGTCTCCAAGCTGCACGGCGAAGTCTCTCGGCGTCTTTGGAAGGACGCCTGGCCCGGCCTGCCGGAGAGCGAGGTTCCGATCGGCTCGGTCACCAACGGCGTTCATCTGCCGAGTTGGGTTTCGCCAGAGCTGGCGGCACTGCTGCAGCTGCACGTGGCTCAGGACTGGTGGAACTTGAGTGCTGACGACCGACGCTGGGCGGGTGTGGAGAACATCGACCCCGCCGCCCTGTGGGCGGCGCATACTCAGCTGCGCCATCGGCTTGTCCGCCATGCGAGATCAGCCGGCGAGGGCGGCGGCCTCGACCCCGAAGCGCTGGTGGTGGGTTTCAGCCGTCGCTTTGCAACCTACAAGCGAGCAAACCTACTCGTCAGCGATCGGGAGCGGCTGCACGCGCTGGTCAACGGCAGTGAGCGGCCGGTCCAGTTCATCTTTGCGGGCAAGTCGCACCC
Organism: Candidatus Dormiibacter inghamiae; assembly: GCA_016464825.1. GTDB lineage: Bacteria > Chloroflexota > Dormibacteria > Dormibacterales > Dormibacteraceae > Dormiibacter > Dormiibacter inghamiae. The sequence goes on from JAEKNQ010000064.1 coordinate 2,880, forward strand.
GGCCGACCTGCCGGGCAAGGCGATCCTCCGCGAGATAGTTCAGCTCGCGCGTGAGGAACCGCGGATAGCCTTCCTGGAGGACTACGACATCGAAGTCGCCAGGCTTCTCGTGCAGGGCTCGGACGTCTGGCTGAACAATCCCCGGCGTCTGCTGGAGGCGAGCGGCACGTCGGGCATGAAGGCAGGCGCCAACGGCGTCCTCAACCTGAGCATCCTGGACGGCTGGTGGGACGAGGGGTACCGGCCGACGGCAGGCTGGGCGATCCCCTCGTCGGTCAGCTTCGAAGAGCCCCAGGCCGATGACGCCGGGGAAGCCAAGGCACTCTTCGAGCTGCTGGAGGGCGAGGTGGCCGGAGCTTTCTATGCCCGAGACTCCGCTGGGCTGCCGCTGCGCTGGCTGGCCATGATGCGGGACTCGATCAGCCACACCGCCGCCAACTTCTCGGCCCGCCGGATGGTGCTCGACTACCTTGCCGACTGCTACGCCCCCGCCACGGAGCGGGTGGATCGTCTCCGGCGCTCGACCGTCGGTAACCCCACCAACTGAACCGCCTGATTCGCCCTCTGCCGCTTGACAAAGGGCTTCGGAAGGAGCACACTTCAACTACGCTGAACATCAGTTTCACGGAGGTGCCTATGGTTGAACCACCGGAGAACTTTCGCGTCGACCCAGTCGGGAAACCTGAATAGTTTCAACTGGTTTCGAGGTCAATTGAACCCGAACAGCTTGGGCAGCTTTTAGCCCGGAAAACTGCTACAGGGGCTTCTGGCGGTCGGCGCTGACGAATAATCTTGGGGCCGGAAATGACCGGCCCCTTTTTTATTGCCCCTTTACTCGCGAGTCTGATGGGGATTCGCTTCCAACTCCTGCGCCTCAGCGAGTCCGAAGAAGACAGCCGCCAATGGTGGCAGGGTCAGCTGCAGCGAGTGTGGACGGCCGTGCCACGAAACCGGCGTTGTCGAAACACCACCCTGATTGCCCCAGCCGGAGCCGCAGTATTCGGCGGCGTCGCTGTTCAGTAGCTCCCGCCAGTAGCCTTCGTCCGGGACGCCAAGCCGGTAGCCGGGTCGTGGCACTGGCGTGAAGTTGAACGCTGCCAGCACGCTTCGCTCGCCGTCCGTCCGCAGCAACGAGATCACCGACTGCTCGGAGTCGTTGGCATCCACCCACTCGAAGCCGCCGGCGTCGAAGTCGAGGCGATGGAGGGCCGGCTCGCGGCGGTAGAGCTCATTCAGGTCCCGGAGCCAGCGCTGGATGCCCGCATGTCTGTCGTCACCCGTGAGATACCAATCGAGGGACGAGTCGTGGTTCCACTCGGCGCGCTGGCCGAACTCACCGCCCATGAAGAGCAGCTTCTTGCCCGGGGAGGCCCACATCCAGCCCAACAGCAGCCGCAGATTGGCGAACTTCTGCCAGTCGTCGCCTGGCATTTTCGTCAGCAGCGAGCCCTTGCCATAAACCACCTCGTCGTGCGAGAGAGGCAGCACGAAGTTCTCGGTGAAGGCGTACAGGCGGCGAAATGTCAGGTTGCCGTGGTGGAACTTGCGATGGATACCCTCCAGCTCCAGGTATTCCAGCGTGTCGTGCATCCAGCCCAGATCCCACTTCATGCCGAAGCCCAGACCGCCCAGGTAGGTCGGTCTGGAAACGGCCGGCCAGGAAGTGGACTCCTCGGCGATCGTCTCAGCGTCCGGGCGGGCTGCATAGATTGCGCTGTTCATGCGGCGCAAGAGCTCGACGGCGCCCAGATTCTCCCGGCCGCCGCGTTCGTTGGGCAGCCACTCGCCTCGCTTGCGGGCGTAGTCGAGGTAGAGCATGGAGGCCACGCCGTCCACCCTGAGCCCGTCGGCGTGGTACTCCTCCAGCCACCAGAGAGCGCTGGAGATGAGGAAGCTGCGGACCTCGTGGCGCGAGTAGTTGAAGATGTTGCTGTTCCACTCAGGGTGGAACCCTTGGCGAGGGTCGGAGTGCTCGTAGAGGTGTGTCCCATCGAAGTAGCCCAGGCCGTGGGCGTCGGTGGGGAAGTGTGACGGCACCCAGTCCAGGATCACGCCGATGCCGCGCTGGTGCAGGTGATCGACCAGGTACTTGAAGTCCTGCGGCGTGCCGTAGCGGCTGGAGGGGGCGAAGAAGCCTGTCACCTGGTAGCCCCAGGAGCCGAAGAAGGGGTGCTCCATGACAGGTAGCAATTCGACGTGGGTGAAGCCGAGCCACTCGACATAGTCGGCCAGCTGGCTCGCCAGCTCGCGATAACTGAGCGAGCGGTTTCCTTCACCCGGCGCCCGCCGCCAGGAGCCCAGGTGTACCTCGTAGATCGACCACGCCTCCCGGGCTGCCGAGCTCTGGCCGCGCAATTGGCGCCACTCTGCATCACCCCACTCGTAGGCGAGGTCCCACACCACCGAACCCTGGCGCGGCGCCACCTCAGCGAAGCGGGCGAGCGGGTCCGCCTTGTCCACGCGGTGAAAGCCGTGCGGGCCCACTATGTGGTACTTGTAGACAGCACCCGGGCCGAGGCCCGGCAGGAAGGCCTCCCAGATGCCGGAATCACCGCGGCGCTGAAGCGGCTGAGCGCCCTTGTCCCAGCCGTTGTGGTCGCCGATTACCGACACGTATTCCGCATTTGGCGCCCACACTGCCATCTGGGTCCCACCTTGGAGCGGATGCGCTCCAAGCTTGTCGGCCAGGTGGAAGTGACTGCCCTCGTTGAAGAGATAGAGGTCAGAGTCGGTGATGAGCGACCTCACGAGCTCTCAACCAACTCTGCCAGGCCCCGCAGCGGGATCGACACCCATTGCGGCCGGTTATCCAGTTCATAGCGCAGCTCGTAGAGGGCCTTCTCGATCAGCATGACTTCCAGAAGTAGCTCCCTTTCGGTAGCAGTACGAGGCACGAAGGGCGCATCGCCGGCGGCTGTCCAGTAACCGCGCAGGAACGCCTGGCTGGCCGCGGCTGCCCACTCCTGGCCGAAGCCGACCTCCGACGCGGCGGCGGCATAGGCAAAGGAGCGCAGCATTCCCGCCACGTCCTTCAGCGCCCAGCGCTTGAGCCGCCGCTCGGGCAGGGGTCGAGCAGGCTCACCTTCGAAATCCACTATGACGAAGTCCCCGCCGGTGAAGAGAACCTGGCCCAGGTGATAGTCGCCGTGGCAGCGGATGCGGGCCGCCTCTACCCGCTCTTGGAGCAGGGCGCGAAGCCGTCGCTGGATCTGGTCCTCGGCACCTATCACGCGCCGAGCCAACTCCTGGGCCTCGCCCTCCATCTGCGGTGACTGTCTGCGCAGCGCCTGCAGCACCTGGGTGGCCAGAGTTCGCACGGACTGGTAGCTGGAGCGTATCGACAGCATCGTGCTGGGCTCGGGAGCGAACGCCGGGTCATCTGGATCTGAGGCCAGCACGAGGTGCATCTCGGCAGTCCGCCGGCCGAGCAGCTCGGCGTACGGCTGGTAGCGCTCGATGGCGCCAGACTCGCCGCTCCCCAGCTCGTCCAGCACTTGACTCCAGGCGTCGCCCCGGTTGGGAACGTAGGCCTGCAGCATGGCGAGAGTGGCAGTCTGGTCTCTGCCCGAGCGGTAGAGCAGCGCTCCATACACCCGGGCCACGTTCCGAAACCCTGCCTCGGTCAGAAAGCGCGACATCTCCAGGTCAGGGTTGATGCCCGGCTCCAACTTCCGATAGAGCTTCAGGATCAGGTGCTCGCCGAAGATGACAGAGTTGTTGCTCTGCTCCGCGAGAGAGAGCCGCGGCAGCAGTTCGCCGTCGGCGGCGTTCATGCGGGGCATGTGGGCAGTGGGCAGCGCCACAACGTCGCCGTGCTGGCCGCGAAAGCGGCGGCGGCGGCCGATCGCATCGAGCAAAGCCCCGTTGAAGTCGCGCTCCATGAGCGCGTCAAACGCCTGGCCGTCCGGCCCTGGCACCAGCGGCAGCGCGTAGATGGCGGCGTCGTGGTCGGCAAAGCGCACTTCGAGGAGCTTCAGCTGGGCGTTCGCCAGCGGCACTGTGTCGACCACCTGCACCTCCTTCACGCGCCGGCTTTTGGCCCCGAACCAACGCTGCCGGCGCAGGTATTTGGGCAGCGCGCGCACGAGCTCCGAGTCCACCATGGAGAGCGCAGGCAGCGGGCCTTCCTCGTTCAGTTCCACGCGGGCCGGCTCCAGCGAGAACCAGTAGAACGAGTGCGGACCAAGCGTCAGCGGATAGGGGCCATCGCCGACCGGGGGGAACTCGGTGCGGCCGAAAATCTCGACAGGGTTGAGGCCCCGAAAGGCTGAAAGATCGAGGTTGGCGAACTGCGCGAAGCGGGATAGATTGGCGACAACCAGGATCCGTTCTTCGCCGAGCTGGCGGATGAACGCAAGAACCCTGCGGTTTTCCGGATAGACGAACTCGAACGAGCCGCGGCCGAACGCGAGGTGCCGCCGGCGCAGCGCTATCAATCGCCGCATCCAGTTCAGCTGTGACTGAGGATTCGACTCCTGGGCCTCGACGTTGACCGCCTCGTAGTGATACTCGGGGTCGGTGATGACAGGTAGGTAAAGCCTCTGACGGTTGGCGGAGGAGAAGCCGGCGTTGCGGTCGGCCGTCCACTGCATGGGCGTGCGCACGCCGTGCCGGTCGCCCAGGTGGATGTTGTCGCCCATGCCTATCTCATCGCCGTAGTAAACGACGGGAGTGCCGGGCAGGGAGAAGAGAAGGCCGTTCATGAGCTCGATCCGACGCCGATTGTTATGCAGCAGCGGGCTGAGCCGCCGGCGGATGCCAAGGTTGATCCGCGCCTCCCGATCCTGCGTGTAGGCCCTGTACATGTAGTCCCGTTCTTCGTCGGTGACCATCTCGAGAGTCAGCTCGTCGTGGTTGCGGAGGAAGATTGCCCACTGCGCGTTCTTCGGGAGGACTGGCGTCTGGGCCATGATGTCGACGATCGGGTAGCGGTCCTCCATCCGCAGCGCCATGAAAAGGCGCGGCATGACAGGAAAGTGAAAGGCCATGTGGCACTCGTCACCCTCCCCTTCGCCGAGATAGGTGACCGCGTCCTCCGGCCACTGGTTCGCTTCCGCCAACAGCACCCGGTGAGGGAAGCGGGCGTCGATGTGGGCGCGCAGGTCCTTCAGGAAGCGGTGGCCTTCGGGCAGGTTCTCGCAGTTGGTTCCCTCCCGCTCATAGAGATAGGGGATGGCATCCAAGCGGAGGCCGTCGATGCCCATCGCCAGCCAGTAGTCGACCACCTTCTTAATCTCGGCCTGGACCCGAGGGCTGTCGTAGTTGAGATCCGGCTGATGCGAGTAGAACCGATGCCAGTAGTAGGCCTGGGCGACCGGGTCCCAGGTCCAGTTCGAGCTTTCGAAGTCCTTGAAGATGATGCGGGCGTCGAGGTAGCACTGATCGCTGTCGCTCCACACGTAATAGTCTCGGTACACCGTGCCAGGCCGGGCGCGACGCGCTCGCTGGAACCAGGGATGTTGGTCGGAGGTGTGGTTGCAGACCAGCTCCGTGATGACACGCAGCCCCCGCTTGTGTGCTTCTCTGACCAACTTGCGGACGTCCGCGACACGACCATAGCCGGGATTGACCTGGCAGTAGTCAGCGATGTCGTAGCCATCGTCCCGGAGCGGCGAGGGATAGAAGGGCAGGATCCAGAGTGCTGTCGCGCCCAAACCGGCGATGTGGTCCAGCTTCTGGATCAGGCCGGCGAAGTCACCCACGCCGTCCCCGTCAGAGTCGCGGAACGAACGCACGTGCAACTCATAGATGATCGCGTCCTTGTACCAGTCGGGCGTGTCGTCCAGCGGCATTAACTAGTTCTCCGGACGGAGGCGGGCGTCGACGCTCAGGATGTGAGCTGGGGAGTTGGCGGGGTCCAATTCAATGTAGTTCCAACGAACACTGTTCCAGACGTAGAGGTCGCTGTTCAACTCATCGCGAACAAGTACCTCAGGCCGACCGGGCGGGGTCTGTGCAGGCAGCTCGACCCAGCCCGACTGCCGCCAGCGCGGATCCAGATTCACAACGATGATCATCGGGTCCGAGCCGTCGGCAGCAGTCTTGGCGTAGGCCAGCAGGCGCTCGTTGTCGGTAGCCAGAAAACGGAGGGTCCGGTCCTGCTGCAGAGCGGGATGCTCGCGCCGGATCCGGTTCACCCGCGCGATCAAATGCCGCAGGCTGCGCGGAGCTTGCCGATCCCAATGCCTCACCTGGTACTTCTCGGAGTCCAGATAGTCCTCCCGGCCGACGCTTAGTGGCCGATTGTCTGCCAGCTCGAAGGCGGGACCGAAGATGCCGTAACTGGCTGTGAGCGTGGCCGCCAGCACCAAGCGCAGCGCGTTGGCGTTGCGCCCCCCCACCTGCAGGGCCTCGGTCAGGATGTCGGGGGTGTTGGGCCAAAAGCTCGGCCGGAAGAATTGGGAGGCTTCCCGACGGGTGAGCTCGGTCATGTACTCGCGCAGCTCGCTGGCAGTATCGCGCCAGGCGAAGTACGTGTAGGACTGGTTGAAGCCCAGCTTGGCCAGGCGATACATCAGCTTGGGCCGGGTGAACGCCTCGGCGAGGAAGATCAGCTCCGGGTGCTTGGCCTTTAGGCAACCGATCGTCCACTCCCAGAACTGAAAGGGCTTGGTGTGCGGATTGTCCACCCGAAAGACGCTCACCCCCTGCTCGACCCAGAACTCGAAGATGCCGCAGAGCTCCCGCCAGAGCTCCCGCCAATCAGCGCAGTTGAAATCAAACGGGTAGATGTCCTGATACCTCTTGGGTGGGTTCTCCGCGTATTGGATGGTGCCGTCCGGGCGGTGCTGGAACCACTCGGGATGGTCCTTCACATAGGGATGATCAGGCGAGGCCTGGAACGCGATGTCCAGCGCCACCTTCAAGCCGTGTCGATCCGCCTCAGCGACGAGGTGTCGGAAGTCCGCCAGCGTGCCCAGCTTGGGATGCACCGCCTTGTGGCCGCCCTCGGTGCCCCCGATCGCCCATGGACTGCCAACGTCCCCAGCCACGGCCGCCACGTTATTGTTTGGTCCCTTGCGGTACTGGCTCCCGATGGGATGTATCGGCGGCAGATAGAGGATGTCGAAGCCCATCCCCGCCACATAAGGCAGCTGCCGCTCAACGTCACGCAGCGTGCCATGCTGTCCGGGCTCCACCGCGGCCGAGCGAGGGAACATCTCGTACCAGGCTGAGAAGCGAGCCAGCTCCGGGTCGACGCTGATCGCCAGCTCCCGTTCGTAGTCGGTGGCGAAACGCTGGTCTGGAGGCTGCTGCTGCATAAGTTCGGCCAGGCGCGGCTCTAGAGCATGCTCGACGCCGCCGCCTGTCGCCAGCTGTCGGGCGAATTGCTTCAACTGTGCCGCTGCCTCGCCTCGGGCCCTGTCAGCAGCCTCCCCGACCAGCGCGGCGCCGATCCGAAGGTCGACGCTCAAGTCCTGCCCAGCTTCCAGGCGACTGCGTAGGTCGCGCAGCCAGGTCTGGAAATGATCCACCCAGGCCTGCACCGTGTAGTGGTGACCACCCAGCTGGTCGACGTGAAACGCGGCCCACCAGCGGTCGTTGCCCAGCGGCCGCATCGGCGCCTGGCGCCAGTCCTTGTCGCCGGCCGGCCTGTGCAGCACGCGCGCCGCGACCACGTCATGACCGTCGGCGAACACGTCAGCCTCCACCCTTACCGACTCACCCAGCACCCGCTTGATGGGAAATCGACCGGCATCGATCTCTGGGGTGACGTTCTCGATCACCGCCTGGCCCAATCTTTCACCCTTCGCTGCGGATGATCCGACAACTTCCTTTGGCTGCGGCCGCTGAAGGTCAGCCTTACGTCGCTGCGGTAGCCGTTTCACGTCATCAGCCGCTTCCAACGCGCAGCAGGTCCTGGGCCATTTGGTGGAGCTCTGGGCTGGCCGAAGCGAGGATGGTCGAGCGGCCAGTCAGATCGGCTGGGAGCCGCGCCAGCGGCTTACCGCCCAGATCGGTCACCAGGCCGCCGACCTCGGCGATCATCAGCGCACTGGCGGCGAGATCCAGGCAGCGGGCAGCGATTGGCGAACAGTGCACGTCGATGCCGCCGGCCGCTGTGTGAGCGAGCGACAGCGCCATGGAGCCCAGGAGCCGCACCTTGGCCGCCCGCTCAATCAGCGCCTGCGCTGTGAGCAGACTGCCGGGACCGCTTTCCAGGCCCAGCACTTCGATCCGGTCACGGCTCCCGGCAGGAAAGGGCCGCAGGCGCTGACCGTTCCGATGTACACCACCACCGCGGATCGTGTGCCAGCGCTCACCGCTGACCAGGTTTTGGACGTAGCCCACCTGCGCCTCGCCCAATGTGGGACCGGCAACCAGGCAGAGCATGGTGCCGACCACCGGCAGTCCGCGCTGAGCGTTCAGGCTGCCGTCCACCGGGTCCAGAAGCACGCGGGGAAAGGGTGCGCCGAACTCGATCAGCCCGGCTTCCTCGGAGAGCACCGAAAAGCGCTCCCCGCCACTGCAAAGCTTTTGCAGCTCAACCACCACCACCTCCTCCGCCCGCCTGTCCAGTTCCAGGGTGCGGTCTCCACCCTCTCCCCGGCCGTGCTCTTCACGACCCGCCGCCGTGCCCAGAAGGGGCACGACTGCCTCGGCGATCAGCGTGCCCAGGCCGGAGAAAATCTCCAGCCAGCCCTGCTCGTCCAGCAGCTCAGCGGTTCCGGCGCCAGACCAGGAGTAGGCCGAGCGCGATCAGCAGGGCCGGTCCGATCAGACGGGCGTCTAGCAGGTGCAGCGTGAAGGGCAGGCAGAAGATGCCAAACAGGAGCAGGGCGAAGCTGAAGAGCTGGCGAGAGCGGACCAGCAGCCGCTGGCTATGGCCCCCGGTCAGCCAGTCCAGCTCCTGAACCCAACCTGGGCGGCGGATCAGTCCGAACCCACCGACCAGCACAAAGAGCGCCGGCCAGAAGCGGAGCACCCCCGCGCCACGACCGGAGAGTGCGAGCGCCGCCACCAGCAGGCCGGCGAGGACCAGGAGCAGGCCGAGACCGGAGATCCCGCGCCGCCCTGAGCCATAAACATGCGACTGCTGACGATTCCGAAGCCCGCCGAGCGTTGCCATCGCAGCCAGTCTAGTTGGCTGCCGGTCTTACCTGAGCTCCGCGAGAAAGGTCGCGGCGGCGCTCACGGCCTCTTCCAGCGCCGGGCGGAGATCGTGCCCAGCGCCGGCCAGCTGGACCAATCGGCCGGTCCTGAGACGGGGCATCACGCGGACCAATTCGGCCCCAGGTGCCCAATCGTCGTCGCAACCGTTGACAATGAGGGCGCGACAGCCGATCCGGGGCCAGTGGGCGGTCCGGCGCTCGGCCTGACCGCGGAGTGGGAAGCTGAACGCGATCACTCCTGCAAAGGCTTGCTCGGCGGCCGCGAGAGTCGCGACCCGACCTCCGAAGGAGACCCCCGCCGCGACCACCCGGGGACCCGCGACGGACAGAAAGGCAGGCACAGCGCGCTCCGCCGGTCCAATCGGAAGCTCGAGCGCATCGGCGGCGAATCCAAGGCGGCGCAGGCCTGCCACGTAGGGCTCAACCTGCGCTGCTCCGCCGCGCCAGCCCGGTGCCACATAAACCTTCAGCGGCGCAGCCTGAGCCCTCGCAGGAAGAGGTCCAACTCCTCCCTCTCGATCGCCCGCAGCAGCACCAGCCCGAGCCCGTAGACGAGAGCCCCCGCGGGCGCACTCAAGAAGATCGACCGCCCAGCCAGCGGAACCAAGACCACGCCCATGATGAGCCCTGCCAGGAGAATGCGCCAGGAGAGCCTGACGAACGGCAAATTCAACCGCCGACCGACGAAGTACCAGCCGGCAACCGAGAAGGCGGCTTCGGTCACCACTGTTGTGGCGCTGGCCGCGAGGTAGCCGTAGATGGGAATCAGGATCAGGTTCAGGCCGATGTTCACAACCACCGCTATGCCCGTCGCCCAGGCGAAAAGGTCCTGCCTATCAATGGCGTAGAGCATCGCTGTGAAGCAGGAGTTGGCGAAGAGGAAGACTATGGCCAGGGACAGTATCCGAAGCGAGGGCTCCGACTCGGGGAAGAGCCGGAAGAGACGGCCGATAGGATGCGCCAAAAGCAGTGTGCCCACTGACAGCGGCCAACCCAGGAGGATCAGGATTTTGAAGAATCGCCCATAAGCCACTGCCAGCCGCGGGCCCGGCTCTTGGTGGTAAACGCCCAGCAGCGGGTAGACGACTGCCTGGACTGCCAGCGGCACGAATTGGAGTGCCTCGAACGGCTTGTAGGCCAGCTGGTACCAGCCCACCTCCTGGTAGGCGCGGAAGTGCTGCAGGATCGGCACGTCGGCTCGGAAGTACAGGTTGGTCAGAAACGAGCCCAGAGCGAAGGGAAAGGCCAGCTTCAGCCACGTGCGCAGAAGCTGCCCATCCACTCCGGTCGAGCCCTTGGCGAGACCAGCCAGGCGGATGACCAGCAGGCTGTAGACACAGGTGAAGCCATAGCTGGCCGCGTAGACCCAGACGAAGTAAGCAATGCCCTGCCCGAAGCGAGCGCCGAGGAAGATGCCGCCCGCCTGGATCACAGTTTCGGCCAGGATGGCGACGGCTTCGAACTCCAACCGGCCCTGGGCGTAGAAGGTGTTGCGGATCAGGGTGGCGTAGGTGGTCAGCGCAAGGAGCAGCGCTCCGGGCAGGAAGAGTCCACCCAGCCTCGCAGAAAGGAGTGCAGCCCCGAGTAGAGCAGCGGCAGCCGCTGCCAGGGGCAGCTTGCCCAGCAGCAGAGTGCCCAGGTAGGTCGGCAGCCGCCCGGGCGCGCGCGCGGCCTCCCGCGTGTAGAGGGAGCTCAGTCCGAAGTCAGCCACCACACTGACGAGCGCGCTGTACGCGATGAGCGTGGCGTACTGGCCGTAGCGTTCGGCGCCCAAGTGCGAAGCCAGCTTCAGCACCACCACGAGCGCCACCAGCCGGGAGACAACGCGGACGGCCAGGATCAGGCTCGCGTTGAGGACTGTACGAGAGCCCAGCCGGCCAGCTTGCTCGCTCAATTCGCCAGTATCGTATGCGGATGCCCGTCCCGCGTTGGGCGATCCTCGCTCTGGCTTCCCTTGTCTGCTGGGCCGGCGCCGCTGGTGTCGGTTACCACCAATACCAGCGGCTGCAGGCCGACAAGACCCCGCCGCCGCCCCAGACGCAGGCGGTGGTGAAGGCTCCGGCCACCGCGGCACCCACGCCGACCGCCACCGAGGCGCCAAGCGCGGCTCCGACGCCGGTCCCGACGCCTACGCCGCTGCCAGTCTCGCTCCAGATCCAGGGAGTGCCCTTCACCATCCAGGCTCCCTTCCAGAAATGGGACGCTGCGCATGAGGAGTACTGCGAGGCGGCCACCGTGCTGATGGTCGGCCAGTACTACGACGGGGACCACCGCAGCCTCATTCCGCCTGCCGAGGCGGACTCGACGATGGTCAAGCTGGTCGCCTGGGAACGGAGCAACTATCGCAGCCTCGACCTCCGCCTGGACCAGGTCGCCCAGGTGGGAGCGCAGTTCTACAAGGTGCAGGGCAGCGTAGTGCCGGTGGATCTGGATGTGCTGAAGGAGCACCTCGCGGCCGGCCGGCCTGTGATCATCCCTGTCATGACCTGGGGCGGTCCGGGCGGCACCAAGATTTATCCCACCTATGGCGGAAAGAGCGTCTACCACGTGATAGTGGTGATCGGCTACGACTCCGCGAAGGACCTGCTCTACACCAACGATCCCGGCTTGAAGGAAGGGCAGGGCCTGGCCTACAAGTGGGAGGTGCTCTCCTCCGCCATCGACGCCCAGACCGCCAGCCCGGCGACTACCGTCCGCCAGGGCCGCGTCATGCTCGTTTTCCAGCCGAAATAGCGGCGCCGCTGCAGAACGCGTCGGAGCCGGCACCAGCCTGGCTCCATCGAGCTGACGATGGCAGCAGAAAAGGGGCGCCTCGCTGTCCACAGCGAAGCGCCCCCGATGTCGGCTCTGCCGGCTACTTTACCTCGACAATGGCTCCTGCCTCGCGCAGTCGGGTGGCCGCCTTGTCGGCGTCCTCCTTGCTGACGCCTTCGAGGACGTTCTTGGGCGCCGCGTCGACCAGGTCCTTCGCCTCCTTCAGACCCAGCTGGCTCAACTCGCGGACAGCCTTGATCACATTGATCTTGCTCTCGCCGATGCCGCTCAGCAGAACCGTGAACTCGGTCTGCTCCTCAGCGGCGGGCTCAGCCGGCCCTGCGGCGGGAGCTGCCGCGCCGGCTGCCGGGGCCGCCACAGCTGCTGCAGCCTTGATGCCGAACTCGTCCTCGATCGCCTTGACGGCCTCTACCACGTCGAGTACGCTCCATTCCTTGAGCGCTTCGATGAAGTCCTTGGGGGTTACCTTGGTTGCCATTGATCCTCCTAAAGAGATTGCCAGAGACCTTCGCTAAGCCGCGGTTGCGGCTTCGCTGTTCAACTTCGTTCGATAGGCTTCGAGTAATCCCAGCAGCATCTGCACGGGCGCCTGCATCGTGCCCACCAGCTGCGCGATAGGGCTCTGCAGCGTGCCCAGCAGCTGCGCCAGCAACACTTCCCGCGACGGCAGGTCGGCCGTCTGCCTGACCTGATCGGCGGCCATCACCCGACCTTCCACGAGGCCACCGATCACTTCGAGCGGCAATCGGGTCTGTCGCGTGTACTCGGCCAAGAGCTTGGCAGGGGCGCTCAGCTCGCCGAAGCCAAAGGCGATGGCGACTGGCCCGATCAGCATCCGATCGATCTCCGCCGAGCCGTGGCCCGAGTCCTGCGCCGCCCGCCGGGCCAGCGTGTTCTTTACCACCCTGTACTCGACGTTCTGGGCTCTCAGGCGGTTGCGCAGGTCGTGTAGCTGAGCTACGGTCAGGCCGCGATAGTGGGTGATGACGGCGGCCTTCGCCGTCCGAAGCTTTTCGGTGAGCTCCTGGACCTGCTCGGTTTTCCTTGCCTTGGGTGCCATAAAAAATCCTCCGTGCTCTTAGACAGGCACGGAGGCTCAGCGGACAGACCTCTTCGGTGCCTCGGCAGGTTGATTAAGGCTGTCAGAGCCCCCTGCTGTCTGTGGCGGTCTTTCATTCTACAGCCGGGCCAGCCGGCTCAGCTCTAGGCGGTGGTGAGTTTGGCGGCTTCCCGCACGTCGATCGGCACTGAGGGACCCATGGTAGTGGTCAGGTAGGCAGTTCGGAAGTACTGACCCTTGGCGGCGGACGGCTTGTTCCGCACCAGGGCTTCGACCACTGCGGAGAGATTCTCGCCCAGCGACTGCTCGCTGAAGGACACCTTGCCAATCGCCACATGGACGATGCCGAACTTGTCGGTGCGGTACTCGACGCGACCGCCCTTGACCTCTTTCACAGCACGACCGACGTCGAACGTGACGGTGCCCGACTTGGGGTTTGGCATGAGCCCCCGCGGTCCGAGGGTTTTGCCCAGCGGGCCCACCTTGCTCATCATGTCAGGCGTCGCGATGGCGACGTCGAACTCGGTCCAGCCATCCTTCACCCTCGCAATGAGGTCGTCCCCACCGACGATGTCAGCGCCTGCGTCCTGCGCCTCCTTCGCCTTGTCGCCGCCTACGAAACAGGCGACGCGCACCGTCTTGCCTGTGCCGTTGGGCAGGGAAACCGCTCCCCTGACCATCTGCTCGGCGTGGCGGGGGTCGACCCCAAGCCGGATGTGGGCTTCAACAGTCGCATCGAAGCGGGCGGTGGAAGTGTCCCTGACCACCTGAACAGCCTGGACCGGGGCCAGGCCCTCCTCTCTGCCGGCAAGGGCTTCTTCAACCCGCTTTCGGGCCTCGGCGTACTTCTTTCCGTGCTTGCTACCCAACTACTTCCAACCCCATTGATCGAGCAGTGCCCTCGATGATCTTCACCGCCTGATCGATGCCGTGCGCGTTCAGGTCTTTGGCCTTCGCCTCGGCGATGGTGCGCAGCTGCTCCCTGGTCACGGAACCCACCTTCTCCTTCTTTTGCCGAGCGGACCCCTTCTCGACTTGGGCGGCCTTCTTCAACATCTGGACGGTCGGCGAGGTCTTGAGCACGAAGACGAAGCTCCTGTCCTCGAAGATGGTGATTTCCGCCGGGACCACTTCGCCGGCCTGAGCGGCTGTGCGCTCGTTGTAGGCCTTGGTGAACTCCATGATGTTGACGCCATGGGGGCCCAGGGCGGTTCCCACCGGGGGCGCTGGCGTCGCCTTACCGGCCGGCAGCTCGATCTTGACGATCGTCCGAATCTTCTTCTTGGCCATCTAACTCCTAGTGGACTGTAACGGTCGGATGTGGGGCAGGCCGTAGGCTCAAAGACCGGCGTTCCAGGCGGGCGGTGCCAACCGGGGTCCCCGCGAAGTCCAAGACTTCGTGGGGTGGGAGGATCGGGTGGCGCAACGAGGAGCCCATCTCAAGATGGGTGACGAGGCGCGCCGGGTCCTGGGACGCTGGCATCAGCGCCCGGAGGGGCGCCCGCCCGTCTGGGGCGGCGGATGCTCCATATTCGGCTGTTACGGTCCACTAGTGAACCTTCTCAACCTGGAGCAGGTCCAACTCAACTGGGGTCTCCCGGCCGAACATGCTGACCAGCACCTTGAGCTTGCCCTTCTCAGGGTTGATCTCGTCGACCTTGCCCATGAAGTCGGCGAAGGGACCATCGGCGACGCGGACGCTCTCGCCCACTTGGAACGCCACCCGGATCTGGGGCTCGGTCTTGACCTGCTTCAAAATCGACTTCAGCTCAGACTCCTCCAGCGGTACCGCCTGGTTGGCCGAGCCGACGAAGTTGGTCACACCTGGCGTGTTGCGCACGACATACCAGGACTCGTCGGTCATCACCATCTTGACCAGGATGTAGCCGGGGTAGATCCGGCGCTGTACGTGGCGGCGCTTGCCGTCCTTGATCTCGATCTCGTCCTCCATGGGGACGAAGACCTCGTGGATCAGGTCGTGCATATCCATCGACTCGATCCTCTTCTCGAGGTTCTTTTTGACCTTCTCCTCATGGCCCGAGTACGCGTGGACGACGTACCAGCGGGGGTCGGAGGTGGCGGTCTGGGTTTGCTGTGCCATGTCGTGATTCCTAAGCTAGTGGACTGTAACTGTCGGATGTGGAGCAGGCCGCAGTCTCGCAGACCGGCGTTCCAGACGGGGCGGTGACAACCGGGGTCCCCGCGAAGTCCAAGACTTCGTGGGGTGGGCGGATCGGGTGGCGCAATGAGGAGCCCATCGGCAGATCGGTGACGAGGCGCGCCGGGCGCCCTTGCTTAGGGGGCTCCGCTTGCGGGGAATGGAGCGCCGGCAGCAGCGCCCGCAGGGCGCCCGCCCGTCTGTCGGGGTCCTCACGAAGCCTGCTTGGTGGGGTGGCTCTGGGGCGCCCGATTCTCCATGTCAGGCCGTTACGGTCCACTAGTGGCCGAAGATCTTGGGCAGCGAGATGCCGCCGCCCTGGCCCGAAAAAGCGCCATAGATGAACCGCTTGGTCAGCTCCTGGAGGCTGGCGTCCACAACGGTGATGAACAGCGCGATGATAGCTGTCGTGATCACCACGATGACCGTGTAGCGGTACAGCTCGGGAGGCGTGGGCCAGACCACCTTGCGCAGCTCGTCATACGTTTCCCGCAGGAAGCCGACAAAGCCACCTCGAGGTTGAGTGCCGGGCCGGCGCCGGGCGGAGACGGCCATGGCTATTTGGTTTCCCTATGCGAAGTGTGCTTGCGACACCATCGGCAGTACTTCTGAAGCGCCAGGCGGTCAGGGTCGTTCTTCTTGTTCTTGACAGTCGTGTAGTTACGGCGCTTGCAATCGCCGCACTGGAGCGTGATGATCGATTCCACTTCTTTCTGCTTGGTCCCGCTTTTTCAGCCCGCACGGGACTTTAGACCGGCTGGGCGTGAAGAAAAAAAACCTAGGGGCTCCTAGGCGGGTTTCATAGTACCAGATCCATTCAGGGCCAACTCCCTTCCCCGCCGAGGTGAGTGTCAGCGAAGGTGGGATTAGCTGCGGCCCACCCCCTACGACCAACCCACTGTGGCACTCGCTCCATCGCCAGTGAAGGCGAGGTCCTGGCGACCGGGCCGCCCAGACAGGTGCGGGCAGCCCTCATAGGGAGCCTTGTCAGAAGCTGTCGGAAGGCCGGGACGGCACCACCGGGGAGCGGCGGCGCCGCGAGGTTGTCGGCCGCTGACCAGCGTGTGACCGCAAGGTGCGGTGCCGGTATACGGCAGTTCCCAACTCTGGTTGGCTCAAGCCGGTCGGACGGAGGCTACTTGCACGAAAGTGGACCCGAGTCGTGTCCGTGCGTAACGCACCTCGTGGCCGTGACGGGTTGCTGAGAGGAGCCCCGCCCTTCGGAGCGCGAGCAGGTCGCGAGGCACCGCTGGGCTGTCTTTCCCTGATACTGGAGACGCATGCTAGACGGCTTCCGCGTGCCCGCGCGCCTGGCAGGCAGTGACTTCTGGCGCCGGACCACACTAATCCAACTGCTGGGTACGCTGCCGACCGGCTTGCTCTCGCTCTCCCGCCGCCGGACGCCCATCCTCATCTACTTGGGCGCCCTCGTCCCCGCGCTGGCGGTCGCCCTGGGCCAGCCGGTTTGGTCGAGGGTCGACGAGGCGCAGCACTACGACCTGATCGCCCAATACGCCCACGGGAGCTACGCGCTCTCCGATCAAACTCGGATCCGGCCGGAAACGCTGGGCATCATGCACCAGACAGGCGTCTACCGCTGGTCCGCTAAGGGCACCGATCCTGCTCCGGCTGTGATCGACCCCAACGACTTCGAGCGGATGCCTGCCGGCCTCAACTGGAACCAGCGTGGGGTCTGGACCCGGCGACACCTGTGGT
This sequence comes from Candidatus Dormiibacter inghamiae, assembly GCA_016464825.1. Classification (GTDB taxonomy): domain Bacteria; phylum Chloroflexota; class Dormibacteria; order Dormibacterales; family Dormibacteraceae; genus Dormiibacter; species Dormiibacter inghamiae. Next base: position 19,702 of record JAEKNQ010000064.1, read on the forward strand.
CCTTCTCCTACGAGTCCATGCAGCCGCCGCTGTACTACCTGGCCATGGTTCCTTTCTGGTGGGCAGGCGACCTGCTGGGCGGCCCGCTGGGCGCCGTCTACGGCGTGCGCATCGCGAATGCCCTGCTGATGGCGTTTCTCGCGCCGCTGGCCTGGGTGTTGGCGCTGCGTCTGCTGCCCGGCCGCCATCCGGTGGCAGCCATCGCGGCCGCAACCACAGTGGCTCCCGGAATCGTGCTGAACACCACCCAGGTGACCAACGACGTGGCCGCCGCGGTTCTGGGCGGGATCGTCAGCCTGCAGGCGGTGCGTGGTTTCCAGGAGGGGTTCAGCCGCCGGTCGGCCTGGCTTCTGGGTGTACTTCTGGGTGCCGCCATGATGAGCAAGCTGACAGCAGGCGGGGCAGTGTTCATGGTGGGTGCCGCCCTTTTGGCGCCTGTCCTTCAGCGCGGTGTCTCCTGGAGGGAGCAGCTGGGGCACCTGGGTCGCGTGGCTGGTGGCTCCCTCGCCGTGATGGCGCCTTGGCTGGCGGCCAACCTTTTGCTCTATCGTCGCCTGCTGCCGCCGTCCCAGTTGATGAGCTACGTGATCCAGCCAGGCGCGGTGACGCTGGTGCAGGTGCAACGGGACCTGGAGCACGCCTTCTTCACCTACTGGACGGGTGAGCCCGTCTACACCCTGGCCCAGGCTGGCTTGCTGGAGCTGCTGGTCGGCGTGGCGGTCATGTACTGCCTCTTCGGCTTGCTCGTCGGGGTGGTGCGCCATAGGCTGCCCGAAGGCGCAGGTGCAGTGCTGGCGGTCGGCGCAGCCGGCCAGGTGCTCTTCGCGCTCTGCGCGCTTCGCTTCGCCAACATCGGTGGCCTGCTGCCGGGCCGGTACCTCTATCCAGCCGCCGTCGCCATCGCCTGCCTGCTGGCGATCGGCCTCACCGCCCTCGTGCCAGCCGCGATGCCCAGGCTGGCGACCGCCGGCGTGATAGGCATCTCCTTTCTGACAGCTCTCGCCGGCTTCGTGGTGACCGGCCCCTCCAACGCCGTGCAGGCAGGATTTGAGGCGCCGCCTGAACGCGCCATGGCCTCGGTGCAGGCTTCCACCGTGTTCGCCGGCGTAGTGATCACGCTGGACAAGGTTGCGATGCTGCCGGGCTCAGATCAGCTCTGGCTTCACGTGAGGATCAACAACCGGGGTGAATCGGAGGTCGATTGGTGGCCCAGAGCCAAGGTGCTGGTGGGCGAAGATGAGCGCCTTTCCTACATCGACTACGCCCGCTCCCAGCAGTTCCCGGAGACGCTGCAGCCAGGCCAGGAAGCTAGCGGCTGGCTGGTCGCAAAGGTTGGCAAGCGCGGCCGCGCCCAGCCGCTGAGCTTCGTCCAGCTCATCTTCACCGACGTGGCCGCAGACAACTACCACCTCGTCGACGATGTGGCGGTCGAAGCGACCTTCCCGAACTGATACGGGGCAAGGGGAGACAAGCCTCCCCTGCCAGTCGAAGTTAGCCGTCCCGGGGAGCGCTGCGTAACACACGAGATGGCGTGGTTGTCCGAGCTGGTTTTCGCGCCCAAGCGCTTCGAGTCCGAGCGCCTGTACGAGCGTCTCGGCGTACGCCTCTTCCAGTACTACGTGCCCACCGGCGGCCGCCTCGTAATGCGCCTGGCCGGTCTCAAGTGGATGGGCTTCCGCGACAACGACCTCCTCCTCCCCCAGCTGGACTTCATAACCAGGTACTTCGAGGCCATTCACTGGCTCGCCCTCCCAGCGCTGGCGGCACTCGCCTTCCACCTCTACAGTGCCGGACGACTGTCGCCGACTCTCTTGGCCCTGGCTCTCCTGGCGATCCTCGGCTTCACAGTTCACCCGATCATGCTTCAGCGCTATAACCGGATCCGCCTGCGGCGCGCCCAGGGAGCGGCGTGGGCGAGAAGGCAACGCCGCCAGGCGAGTACAACTTCCTAGTGGCCTGTAACGGTTGGATCTTTAGCAGGCAAGAGGCTCGGATAGGACCGCGTTCCAGGCAGGCGGTGCCAGCCGGGGTTCCCGCAAGTCGAAGACTTGGTGGGGTGGGAGGCACGGGTGGCACTGTGAGGAACGCATCTGAGATGCGTGACGAGCGGGGCCGGGTCCTGCAGCGCAGGCATCAGCGCCCGCTGGTCTGGGACGCCGGATGATGCTACAGATTCGGCCGGTACAGGCCACTAATGGTCTATCTAGGCACCTCGGGCTGGCAGTACAGACACTGGCGCGACGCCTTCTATCCCTCAGGTCTCGCCCAGCGACGCTGGCTCGACCATTACGCCGCCCGCTTCCAGACGGTGGAGCTGAACAACTCGTTCTATCATCTGCCGACCGCACAGTCGTTCGAGCGCTGGCGGGACGAGACGCCTGCCGACTTCGTGGTGGCTGCCAAGATGAGCTCCTACCTCACTCACCTGAAGCGCCTCCGCGATCCGGCCGAACCGGTGAGACTCTTCTTGGAGCGCGCCGGCCGCCTGGGGCAGAAGCTCGGTCCCATCCTGCTCCAGCTGCCTCCCCAGCTAACCGCCGAACCCGGCCGGTTGGCGGAAACACTGGCCTGCTTTCCGGCCGGCGTGCGGGTGGCTGTCGAGTTCCGGCACGACTCTTGGTACCAGCCTCAAGTGCTCTCGCTCCTCGAGCGACACGGCGCCGCGCTCTGCCTGGCGGACTCGCCGCGGCGGCGGAATCCAGAGTGGCGCACTGCGGATTGGGGCTTCGTCCGCTTCCACGAGGGACGAGCTACTCCGCGGCCTTGCTATGGCGAGCGCGCCCTTTTCACCTGGGTTGACAGGTTGAGTCGACTCTGGCGGACGCAGGAGGACGTCTTCTGCTACTTCAACAACGATCCTCGAGGCTGCGCGATCCGAGACGCGATCGCCTTCGCTCGTCTACTCGGCCAGGCGGGCTTTGCGACCACCCGGGTACCCCGCCCGGACGAGATCACAGTGAACGAACTCTGACCAGCGCCAGGCGGTCCTAAGCCGTCTCCAGCCTCGTGAACGCCTCTGCGTACTTGAAGCCGTGCTTTTCGCCGATCTTGCTCATTCGCTCCCTCACCCACTTGCCTGGCGCATCAGGCTCCATGCCTGGCTTCTGGAACTGGCTGGCATGGCAGAGGATCGCCTCGATCTTCTTCTCAGCGAACTCACTGGCGTCAATCACGTGATTGGGAGTGTCGAAGCTCGGCAGCCAGACTTCCGCCACCTTGTGGGGCTCGAAACCCTGGGCCAGCAGCTCTGGGTACGCGCGCGGGTTGCGGGCGTCGGGGTAGACGGCGGAGAGCGCGGCTTCGCCCACCGCCAGGTGATCGGGGTGGGAGGCGCCGATGGGCACGGTGAGCGCCCGGCTGGGGGTATGAGTCATCACCAGGTCGGGGCGGAAGCGGCGGATCTCCCTCGAAATCGCCTTCCGCAACTCCAGGCTGGGCTCCAGGTGACCGTCTCGGAAGCCGAGGAAGCGAATCTCCTTCACCCCCAGCACCCGGGCCGCTGCCCACTGCTCCGAGTAGCGCAGCTCGCTCAGCTTCTCATCGGGAACTGCAGGATCCTCGCCGCCCTGCGAGCCGTCGGTGCACACGCAGTAGGCAACCTCCACCCCTTCGGCGCTGAGCTTGGCCACCGTCGCCCCGAAGCCGAACTCCGGATCGTCAGGATGCGCCGCCACGACCAGCGCCCGCTTGATCGGACGTCGTTCGGGCTCGGCGGCAGGCGGTTCCGCCTCAGGTTCGGCGGCACCTCTCTCCAGTTCTTCAGTCACGACGGTTGAGCCTAAGGCATGACGACTGACGGCCCCGGCGCTCTCGGCGATGTCAGCCGACGACTTCCACCTTGACCAAATTGGTCACCCCCGCCTGGCCGACGGGGACTCCGGCGACGAAGACCAGGCGGTCGCCCCGTTTCACCAGCCCCGCCGCCACGGCGGCGTCGGTCGCCTTGGCGATCATGTCGTCAGTGTCCTCGCCCTGGGGCACCAGCAAGGGCCGTACTCCGGCATAGAGGGCCGTGCGGCGCAGGACTTCCGGGTGGGGGCTGGCGCCGACGATTGGGGTGCTGGGGCGCGCCTTGCTCACGCGGCGAGCCGTCGTGCCCGACTCCGTGAAGGCGACTATCGCCCGGGCCTTCAACTCGACTGCAATAGCGGCGGCGGCCTGGGACATGGCGCCGCCGATCGAAGTGACCTGCCAGGCGGCCGGGGTGCGTTGGTAGGAAGGATGGCCCTCCGCGGCCAGGCAGATCCTGGCCATCGCCCGCACGGCCTCCACCGGGTGGGCGCCGATCGAGGTCTCCTGGGAAAGCATCACGGCATCAGTGCCGTCCCAGATCGCGTTTGCCACGTCGGACGCTTCAGCCCGGGTCGGCCGGTTGCTGGTGACCATCGACTCCAGCATCTCGGTGGCGGTGATGACAGGCGCCCCGGCACGGTTGGCGCGCTCGATGATGTCCTTTTGGGCTGGCGGCAGCGCGCCGAGGGGCAGCTCCACTCCTAGGTCACCGCGCGCCACCATCACCCCTTCCACACAGACGAGAATCGCTGTCAGGTTGCGCAGCGCCTCGGCCCGTTCGAGCTTGGCGATGATGGGCGTCTTGAGCCCCAGCGAGTCGAGCGCCTGCCGGCAGGCTATGACATCGGCCGGGGAGCGGACGAAGGAGAGTGCTATGTAGTCCACCCCGATCTCGGCGCCGACCCGGAGGTCGGAGCGGTCCTTCTCAGTCAGGGCTGGCAGCTCGAGCCCCCGGCCAGGGACGCTGATGCCCTTGCGCTCGCCGAGCAAGCCACCGCGGATGATGGCGCAGCGCGCCTCGCTCCCGTCGTTGGCTTCAACGCGCAGCTCGATCTGGCCGTCCGCCAGGAGCACCCGGTCACGGGACCGCAGCGCCGCCAGTATCTCCGGGTGACTGACCGAGACGCGTTGGACGCTGCCGGTCACAGGCTCGGCAGTGAGCGTCAGCCGCCTGCCACGGCTCAGGCGGACAAACGGCTCTGAGAGACGTCCGGTCCGGATCTTGGGCCCCTGCAGATCCTGCAGCAGGGCGACGTGGCGGCCGAGTGGGAGCGCAGCTTCGCGGACCGTCGCAGCGGCGCGACGGTGACTGTCCGCCTCGCCGTGGGAGAAGTTGAAGCGGGCGACGTCCATCCCGGCCGCCACCATCTGGCGCACCACTGCCGCGCTCGAGCTGGCCGGCCCCAGCGTGCAGACGATCCGCGTCCGCCTCATCGGCCGAAGGCCGGCCCCAGAGCTGTGCTCACGGCTGAGCTGGCGGGAGGCGCTGCCGCGCCACCTCGTAGAGCAGCTGCGCCGCCGCCGCGCTGGCGTTGAGACTCGCCACCCGGCCCTGCATCGGCAGCTTCAACCTCACGTCGCAGCGCACTCGCACCAGCCGGTGCACACCTGCGCCCTCCCCACCGACGACGAGGCAGACCGGCTGACGGAGGTCGAAGTCCCAGGGCGATTGATCGCCGCGAGGATCGAGAGCAACGCACCAGAGCCCGGCCCGCTTCACCTCAGCTATGGCCGAGGGAAGCCCGGGCACGCGACAGAGCGCCAGATGTTCACTCGCCCCCGAGCTGGCCTTCACGGCAGCGCCGCTCAAGGGCGCCGCCCGATGTTCGGGCAGGATCACGCCTTCGCAGCCGGCGGCCTCCGCGCTGCGCAGGATGGCGCCTAGGTTCTGCGGGTCCTCGACGCCGTCCAGCGCCACCAGCAGCCGCGGCTTTCGCGCCAGCAGCTCGGGCAGGGCGAGCCAGCGGCGCGGCTTCAACTCCGCCACCACCCCCTGATGGGCGCCCTGGCTCATCGCCTCCAGGCGCTCGACAGGCACCTCTCGCACAGGTCCCAATCCGCGCAGCTCCTCCAGCCTCGGGTCGCTGACTGCCCGATCTGAGACGTAGACCCTCGCCACCCTTCCGGCCCGGGCGGCCTCGAGCACTGCGTTCCGGCCGTAGACCAGGTCCTCGCGCAGTGCTGGGTTGGAACGGCCGGATGTCCTCGGAACCTGTCGCGACTCGCCAGGTCGGCGGGGGCTGCTAGCTTGCCGGCGAGCCCCGCTGGTTGGGGCTGGCTCCGACCAGCCCCCGGAGCGTCGATCTCGGGGCTCGACCCAGAGGTCCGCTCGAGAGTCGCGCCGGGCCGTGCGGGGGTCCGCGTCAGCCCAGGGCGCGGCGTCGCGGCTGCGCTCTCGACCGCGCGCGAGGCTCTCCCTCGGCGGCCGGCTGATAGTTGGCTCCGCGCGGGGTCCTCGCGGCGCCCAACGCCCCGCCTGCTGACCGGGCCCGCCGCCACGCTCGGAGCCAGGACCGGCGCGAAAATCGCGCTCCACCGCTGGTCCCTTGGCCGGCGTCGATCGCTGCCTCTCCCGGCCTTGGCCGCCCAACCTGGAGTCGCTTGCCGAATCGGATCTGGCTGCGGCCGGCCGTCCTCTCCCCCCGCGAAAGGGACCGCGACGTCCCCCCTCAGGTCCCGATCGCTTCCCCTTGGCCATGAGGCCAGCCTACGTGCACTCGTGTCACGTTTCCGCCGGTCGCCCGCCGGATCTGAGTCATCACCGCCAGCGCGAAAGGACAGCGATGAATCCCTACGATCGACTGACATGCATGACGCCCCGCGCATCGCCACCCCGGGCGGGCGCGGGCGCGATCCCTCAACCAGGCGCAGCCTGGCCGCACTGTTCCTGGCCCAAGCTGCCTCGACCAGTGCCCTGACGACCAGCGTTTCCCTCTCCAGCATCGTCGCTACGCACATCACCGGCTCCGCGTCCGCCTCCGGCCTGCCGGCCACCATCAACCTGGTGGTCGCTTCCCTGGCCGCGTTTCTTGCCGGCCTGGGCATGGCGCGCTTCGGTCGCAAGGCAGGCATGTTCACCGGTTACGTGGTGGGCGCCGTCGGCGCAGGTCTCGGCTGCGTCTTCGCCCTGACTCACAACTTCCCGGGCTTCCTTCTCGGCAGCGCTCTCGTCGGCATGGCTCAGGCAGTGGTGCTCCAGGGTCGGTACGCCGCGGCTGACTTCGTGAGTGCCGAGTGGCGGGGACGCGCCGTCGGCGTGATCCTCTTCGGGGCAGTGGTGGGGGCTGCAGTCGCCGCTGGGCTTGCTCCCCTGCTGCAGCAGGTAGCGGCTCAGAGCGGGCTCGACGCCATCGAGCTCGGCTGGGGCCAGTCGGCGCTCCTGCTGGCAGTGGGGGCGCTGTGCATCGCCCTGCTCTTCCGCAACCCCCGCGTCGTCGGCAGTGAGACTGCCGGACAGCTGCGGCTCAGTGAGTTCCTGGCCGCGGCCGGGGAGCCTTCAGTCCGCCTGGGCGTTTTCTACCTGGTCGTGAGCCAGGCCGTGATGGTGATGTTGATGAGCCTCTTTCCCATCCACGCTCTGCACCACGGTCATCAACTGGGCACCATCTCGGCCATCATCACGGTCCACATAGCGGGCATGTATGCGCTTGCCTGGCTGACCGGTGGGCTGGTCGACCGCTTCGGCGCCGCCGCCATCGGCTCCGCCGGTGGCTTCATGCTCTTTGGCGGTGCCCTCCTCTCCGCCTGGGAGACCTCGGCGCTTGGCATCGGGCTCGCGCTCTACCTCATCGGCCTGGGCTGGAACTTCTGCTTCGTCACCGGCTCGGCTCTGCTCGCGAAGAACCTGGAAGCTGGCATCCGCACGCGTTTTGAGGGCACGGCCGACGTGCTGGTGTGGCTTTGCGCCGGCGCGACCACGCTGGGCGGCGGCGTCCTGATTGGCGTCTACGACTACCCGGTGGTAGGCCTCATGGGTGGCCTCGCCGCGACGGGCCTATTGCTCCTGACTGGGTTCACGTGGTCAAGGCTCCACCAACCGGCGCCCGCGAGCTGAGCGCACGCGGCAGGTGCGGCCAGGCTCACACGTGACCTGCTCGCGCAACGCGCAACCTGAGGTTGTCAGTTGCCGGGCCCGTGTGAACCGCGCTTTCAGCCGCTGGCCGGAACGCGCCTCCAGCGCACGCCTTCGCGCGAGTCCTCCAGTACCAGTCCCCGGCCCCGCAGCTCGTCGCGGATGCGGTCCGAGGTGGCGAAGTCACGTCGGCGCCGCGCCTCCTCCCGCTCCTCGATCAGCCGCTCGACGTCCTCATCCAGGCTCTCCTCGTCTCCCCGAAGCACATCCAGATGGGCGTCGGCAGCCGCCAGGAGCTGAAGCACCGCCTCGCGCCCGGCGGTGCCGACGCGGCCCGCATCCAGTGCCGAGTTCGCCTGCCGCACGACCTCGAAGACCTGGCCCACTCCCTGGGCCAGGTTCAAGTCATCGTCGATGGCTTCTCGGTAGGCCGCCTGGCCGTCGAGCGCCGTCTCGTAGATCGCCGCATCGTCAACCCCAGGACGAGGCACGAGCAGGCTCAACCGTAGTTCGAGCTCTCGCAGGCGGCGCACCTGCTCTGCTGCAGCGCGGATCGCCTCGTCGGAGAGATGCGTCCTCTGCCTGTAGTGCGCTCCCGCTAGGAGCTGAAAGCGGATGGCCACGGGATCGTGACCAGCGGCCAGAAGGTCACTCAGCGTCAAGAAGTTGCCGCTCGACTTGGACATCTTGTCCCCGGTGGCAATGGTCAGGTGCTCGCCGTGCAGCCAGTAGCGGCTGAAGGGCTTGCGGTTGGCGGCCTCCGACTGCGCGATCTCGTTCTCGTGGTGGGGGAACAGCAGGTCGACGCCCCCCGCGTGGAGGTCGAGCGTCTCGCCCAAATACTTGCTCGCCATGGCCGAGCACTCGATGTGCCAGCCTGGGCGACCCAGGCCGAACGGCGTTTGCCACGCAGCGCCCACTCTGCGATCGCGCTCGGTCGCGGCCTTCCACAGCGCAAAGTCGCTGGCCGACTCCTTCTCATACTTGTCGGTCGCTACCCGCGTCGTCACCGGCTTGCCCCGCCGGTCGAGCTTGGAGAGAGCCCCGTAGGCGGGAAAGCTGTCGATTCGGAAGTAGACGTCCCCTTCCATCGCATAGGCGTGGCCCAGCTCCAGTAGCCGCGAGATCAGCTCGATCATCTCAGGCACGTGCTGGGTGGCTCGCGGATACCACTCCGCTGGCTCCGCCCGCAGGCGCTTCAGGTCGCTGAGGACCGATTCTTCCCAACGCGGCGTGAACTCCGAGATGACCATCCCGGCTGCGTCCGACTGCTCGATGATGCGATCGTCGACATCAGTCAGGTTCATCACGTGGCGAACCTCGCAGCCGGACAAACGCATCTGGCGCCGGATCAGGTCGTAGAGAAGGAACGAGCGCATGTTGCCGATGTGCGCCGGTCCCCACACGGTCGGTCCGCACGTGTACATCCGCACGACGCCGGGTTCGAGCGGCTGGAACTCCTCCTTGCGGCCGGTGAGCGAATTGTGCAGACGCAGCGTCATGGCTGCCTTTCTAGCAAGACGACAGCCTGAGCCGCCATGCCTTCGCCCCTCCCGAGCGCCCCCAAACCCTCCGGTGAAGAGGCCTTCACACTCACTCGCGAAGGCTCCACGCGCAGGTGTCCCGCGAGTCTTGCCGCCATCGAGCCCAGATGCGGGGCCAGCTTCGGCCTCTGTGCTGTGATAGTGGCGTCCACGTTCTCCACCCGCCAACCTTCCCTGGCCAGCTGCTGGGTGGTTAGGGCGAGCAGATCCAGGGAGGAGGCCCCCAGCCAGCGCGGGTCCTCGTCGGAGAAGTGCTCCCCGATGGTCCCCAAAGCGGCCGCTCCGAGCAGCGCGTCGATGATAGCGTGAGTCAGAACGTCGGCGTCGGAGTGTCCCTCCAGCCCCAGCTCGAAGTCGACCTCCACGCCGCCCAGAACCAGCCGGCGGCCCGCGGCGAGCGCGTGGGCGTCACTGCCGTAGCCGATTCTCACCTCGGCGCCGGCGCCTCGCGAGCCGCCAGGAGCGCCTCGAGAACAGCCAGATCCTCCTCGGTGGTCAACTTCACGTTCGCCACCTCACCGAGGACCACCGCCACCTCCTGGCCCACGGCTCGCACCAACTCAGCGTCGTCGTCGGCACTGAAACCGGAGGCCGCGGTCTGAGCGTGGGCTCGCTGCAGAGTGGCGCGGGCGAAGCCCTGAGGCGTCTGGACGACGAGCAGCTGCGAGCGGTCCAGGGTCTCCGCCGCATGATCTCCAACGAGCCTCTTCACAGCGTCCCTGGGCGTCAGCCCAGGCACTGCCGCACCGCTGGCGCGGGTCGCGTTCAGCACGCGGCGGAAGAGCTCCGCCGACGCGAGCGGGCGGGCTGCATCGTGGACCAGCACCCACTCGCAGACGCTCAGCGCTTCCAGCCCGAGCTTCACAGATTGCTGGCGGGTCTGGCCTCCCGGCACCACCGTCACCGGCTTGCTGCAGCCGACGCGCTCGCTTTCCCGACGTGCGAGCTCAAGCTGCGCCGGCGGCACCACGAGAACGAGTTCGTCAACCTCCGCGAGCTGGCAGCAGCGCTCCAGCGCGCGGCGAAGCAGGGTCCGGCCGTTCAACTCGAGCAGCGCCTTGCTGCCGCGACCCAGCCGGGCTCCGAAGCCTGCCGCCGCCACTACGACGCCCACCCGACCCTCTCCCGGTCGCTGCGCCGGAGTCGTCATCCGCCGGCTTCCAGCCCGGGACCGAAGGCAACCTCCACGGCTTGCGCCACGTCCTTCACCTCGCTGCCCTCGATGCCGACCGCCCAGGCTGGCACGGCGCCGCCAGGAGGCACGATGGCGTGCCGGAAGCCCCGCCGGGCGGCCTCCTGTAGACGGCGTTCCAGGCGGCTGACCCGCCTCACCTCGCCGGCCAGGCCCACCTCACCCAAGCAGACGGTGTCCGCCGGTAGCGAGCGATCGCGCAGGCTGCCCGCGATTGCCAAAGCCAGGCCCAGGTCGGCAGCCGTCTCCTGAACGCGAACGCCGCCGGCAACGTTGACCAGAACATCCATCTTGGCCAGTGCCAGTCGGGCCCTCTTCTCCAGCACCGCCACGATCATATGAACCCGGTTTACGTCCAAGCCAGTCGCCGACCGTCGCGGCATGGGGAACTGCGTGTAGCTGACCAGGCTCTGTATCTCCAGAAGGAGCGGCCGGCTGCCCTCCATCGCTGCCACCACGGCTGTGCCCGGCACCGCACCCACGTCACTGAGCAGGTGCGCGCTCGGGTCCGGCACCTCGTGGAAACCGCTCTCGCCCATGGCGAAGATGCCTATCTCATCGGTGGAGCCGAAGCGGTTCTTCTGCGCTCGCAGGATCCGAAAATCGTTACCGCGATCGCCCTCCAGGTAGAGCACTGTATCCACCATGTGCTCCAGGAGCCGAGGGCCCGCGATGGCGCCCTCCTTGGTCACGTGGCCGACCAGAACTATGGGGATCCCTGTGTCCTTCGCAACCCGCAGGAGCCGGCCGGCGGCCTCGCGCACCTGCACCACGCTGCCCGGCGCGCCCTCGACGGCAGGGTCCTGAACCGTCTGGATGGAATCGATGACAGCGAGCGCGGGCTTCGTCTGGGCTATGGCGTCGACGATGGTCTCCAGGTCTGTCTCGGCCAGGAGCAGCAGTTCGGGGAAAGCGACACCCAACCGTCGAGCGCGCAGGCTCACCTGCTGGGTCGACTCCTCACCGCTGCTGTAGAGCACCGTGCTTCCGGTTTTCGCCACCTGCGCCGCCAGGTGCATCAGCAGAGTCGACTTGCCGATCCCCGGCTCGCCGCCCAAAAGCAGCAAGCTGCCTGGAACCACCCCCCCGCCGAGGACGCGGTTGACCTCGTCCCACTTGAGCGGCCGGCGCTCGAAAGCGCCGAGGTCGACATCGGTCACGGGTATTGGGAGGGCCGATGATCCCCGCGCTTTCAGGCTCGTTCGCCGGCTGGAGCGGCGCGGCCCCGGCTTGTACTCCTCCAGGGTGTTCCACTCGCCGCAGTGGGGGCAGCGGCCGGCCCAGCGGAGGCTCTCGCCGCCACACTCCCGGCAAAGAAACACTATTTCCGGCTTGGCCACCCTCTTACTGTGCCCTGATTCCGCCACCCAGGAAAAGATCTTCACAGCCGCGTGTACCTTTTTGTGCTCCCCAACCGTTTCTAGTGATAGCGACCTGGCCGGTACCCGACATGGTCGCGCTGAAGGAGCGCCGCCTCGTGCTACCCCCCGAGACGGCGCCCTTTCTTTTGTTTTGAAGTTGTGGCCAATTGGATGGCGGCGAAGATGCGCTGCGGCCCGTAGGGCAGCTCCAGCAGCTCGGCGCCCAGAGGAGCCACGGCGTCCGCCACCGCGTTGGCGACTGCGCCAAATGCCCCGATGGTGCCCGCCTCACCCACTCCCTTGCTGCCCTGGGCGCTAATCGGGCTGGGCGAGACCAGGTGCTCAATCTCGATCCGCGGAATATCTGCCGCCACCGGCACCAGGTAGTCGAGCAGAGTTGCCGCTAGCGGCTGACCGTCCTCGCCATAGGCGCTTTCCTCCAGCAGCACCTTGCCCGCCCCCATCGCCACGCCACCGCGGATCTGCTCGGACACCGTGCGCTGATCGATTACATTGCCGCAGTCCTCCACGGCCAGATAGCGCTTGAGACGAGGGACGAAGGTGACGGCGTCCACCTCAACCACCGCCAGATGCGCGCCAGAGGGAAAGACCTGCTTGGGGTCGATGCTGCAGGTGACGTCGGTGCCGGGCGCCAGGTCCTGCTTGCCGGCCAGGCGAAGCGCCCCGGCGATTGCGTCAAGCACACCTACAGCACCGCGGCTGACGAACGCCCCGGTACCGGGTGGGCAGACATCAGTGTCCCCCTCATGGATGTCGACGCGGCCGGGCTCTAGGCCCAGCATCCGCTCGGTCAGGCGGCGATAGGCGGGGGCGTGGTTCTGGCCAATCTCCACCGAGCTGGTGTGGATCACTATGCGTCCTTCGGCAGTCACGCGGACCCGGCAGGCATCGAGTCCGGAAACCTCTTCAATTCCGCGGGAGCGGTACTCGCTCTGCCCTGTGCCGCTGTGCTCATTGAAGAGCGCCAAGCCGATCCCGAACAGCTTGCCCTGGCGGCGCGCCTCCGCCTGCTCCCGGCGGAGCGCCTCGTAGCCGGAGACGCTTTCCACGCGTCTCAGCAGCTCTAGGTAGTCGCCTGAGTCCAGCTCCCGGCCCCCGAGCGTGGTGCAGGGCAAGTGACGAAGAGCGTTGCGGCGGCGGACCTCCAGTGGATCCAGGCCGAGGTGCCCCGCAATCAGATCCAGCATCCGCTCGGTGGCGTAGACGGCGGTGTTGGTGCCGACGCCGCGATAAGCGCCCACGGGGCAGCGGTGGCTGGTCACTGCCCGGGCGCTCACGCGCAAGCCCTGCAGGTCGTAGGCGGCGAAGATCGCCGATGCCGCAGTGGCAGGTTCCAGCGAGGCGGAGAACGGGTAGACGGAGTAGGCACCGACATCGCAGCGCAGATCCGCTTCGACGGCCAGCACCCTGCCGTCGGCACCAAACGCTGCCCGCATCAGCACCTCGTTGTCGTGGGCGTGGACGCTCGCCAGCAGGTTCTCGCGCCGATCCTCGATCCAGCGGACTGGACGGCCGAGACGCCTAGCCAGCTGCGCCGCGACGAGCTCTTCTGGAAACACATGCGCCTTCAGGCCAAAACCTCCGCCTACTTCGGGCACGAGCACTCGGATGGCGGTCTCCTCCAGCTCCAGCGCCTGGGCTACGCCGCGGCGGAGAATGTGCGGGATCTGGGTCGAGGACCAGAGGGTCAGCCGGCCGGCCTCGAAATGCGCTAGCACACCTCGCGTCTCCAGCGGCAGTGGGGTCTGACGGGCGCAACTGAAAGTCCGCTCGAGCACGTGCTCCGCCCGCTGGAAGCACACGTCGACGGCACCCGCGTCGATCGTGCGCTCGAACAGCCTGCGTGGTGCCTCGGGCTCCAATGGCTCGAACTCGACCTCAACGCTCTCCGCCAAATCCTCGGCCTCTGCCCGGGTCTCCGCCCAAACGACTGCCACCGCCTCACCTACGAAGCGAGCCTCGCCCCTGGCCAGCGCCGGCCAGGGCCAGGGCGCCACGCCATGGCCGCCGAGCCGGAGATCGCCGACCCCCAGTTCAGTCGCGGTAACCGCCGGGCCGCTGATTTTGCCGATCAGCGCATGCGCAAATGGAGAGCGAACAAAGGCGAGCTCAAGCGCGCCGGGCGCCCGGAGGTCAGCCAGGTAGCCGGGCACTCAACGCGTCCAGGATCGGTTCATAGCCGGTGCACCTGCAGATGTTGCCGGCCAGCAGCTCGGGTAGCTCGACCGCCCGCGGTAGCGGTTCTCGGCGCAGCAGCGCCTCGGCGCTGCAGACGAAGCCCGACCGGCAGAACCCGCACTGGAACAGCTCCCGGGGTAGGAGATCCTCCGAGAGGCCTTCGACGGTTGTGACCTGGCGACCGTCGGCCTGCACGGCGAGCGTCAGGCAGGACCGCGCCGCCTGCCCGTCCAGCAGTACAGTGCAGGCGCCGCAGACACCATGCTCGCAACCCAGATGGGTCCCGGTCAGCGCCAGGTGGTCGCGGAGCAGATCGGCCAGGGTCAGTCGCGGCTCCACCTCGCCTGCCCACTCGCGCCCATTGACGGCGAGGCTGATCTCTACGTTCATGCGGCCGCTGCAGCGCCGACCACGCGCTCGACCAGGCGAGCGCCCACCTGACGGCGGTAGGCAGCACTGGCGTGAATGTCGCCATGGGCTTCCATCTCGTCCTCGGCCAGTTTGCGCAGCTCCAGCCCCGAGCCGCCGCCAGCCGCCATATGCGCTTCACAGCCGGTCAGCCGCTGCGGGACACGGCCGGTGCCGAACGCGACTACGCTGGCGCCGTGACAGGCGGCGCCGACGAGGGCGAAGTCACCCGGCCGCCGCTCGACCTCCTCAAAGCCGAAGGGGCCGCCGCAGTCAGGCAGTTCGACGGCCACCAGAAGCTCGTCCGGCTCCAGCGCCGCCAGCATCGGCGCCAGCGCGAACTCGCGCGCGGAAAGGCGCCGGGACCCGCGGCTTGAAGCGAGCTCCAGCGTGGCCTCCAGCAGCATTGAGAGCGCCGGCCACTCGCCCGCCGGATCCAGATGCACGAGGGATCCGCCCACAGTTCCTTGGGTCCGAATCTGGAAGTGACCGATGTGGGAGATCGCCGCCGCGATGATCGGTGGCAGCCCGGCAACCCGCTCAAGCTCCACCTCCCGCGTCATGGTTCCGATCCGCCAGCCGCCGGCGGTCCTTGCTACGCCGCGGAGCTCGGGGATGCGAGCCAGATCGACCACCACAGCGGGCCGGGCCAGCCGCATGGCCAGCATCGGAACCAGGCTCTGGCCGCCCGCGAGGGCTCGGGCCTCCTCACCCCACTCGGCGAACAGGCTCAGTGCCTCCGCCAGGCTCTCCGGCCGGTGATAGTCGAAAGGCGAGGACTTCACAGCCGCGCCAGCACCTCCTCGCTCAATTTCTTGAGCCGCTCCAGCCGGCCGCCCCCCAGGAGCGGGAAGATGAAACCGTCGACGCCTGTGGCCCCCAGCTCGCGCAGGCGGAAGGCGCACTCGGCAGGATTGCCGGCCACTGCCAGCGCCGCGGTCAGCCCATCGCTCACCGCGCTCTGGTGACCGGCGTGTCTGGAGAGGTGCCGGCTGAAGTCGTAGGACTTCTTGGCCTGCTGAATCTCGTTGCGAAAGCCGTCGAGTCCAGCGGGGAGCTCGGCGAAGTCGGCGATGAGGCGCGCTTGGGCGCTTGCCCAGGAACGTACATCCGCCAGAGCAGCCTGCCGGTCAGGCTTCGACGACACGGTGGTGATCAGCGAGATCTCGATCTCGCGGCGCTGACGGCCCGACTGGTGGAGGCCTTCCAACACCCAGCCCACCTGCCTCGTGACGTGGCTCACCTCCGCTGGGCCCATGAGGATCACGCCGTCCGCGAGGCGTCCTGCCAGAGCGCACATCCGATGCTGGCTGGCCGCCAGCCAGACTGGGACTCGGGCGCTCAGGTGGGGCAGTGTGTACCTATGTCCCGCCCACTCACCCGCGCCCGAGGCCAGCACGCCGCGGAAGAAGCTCAGCGACGCCTCGACCTGGGCCACTCGAGCCGGCCTTTGGCCTATGCCGTACACGGCCGAGTCGCCCGCGCCGATACCGAGGAGAGCCCTCCCGCCGGAGACCTCAGCCACCGCGGCGATCGAGCAGGCGGTCACTGTGGGGTGGCGAGTGAGCGGGTTGGTGACGCCTGTGCCCAGCTCCATCCGCTCCGTCTTCTGCGCGGCCAGCAGCAGCCCAGCGTACACGTCCTTCATCGCCAGCTGCGAGTCGATCAGCCACAGGCGACCCACCCCTGCCCGTTCCAGCTCGTGAGCCAGCGAGGCCCAACTGTTGAGGGACTGACGGGGGCTGATGCCTATGCTGATCGCGAGGCGCATTCTCGTCAGTCTGCATGACAAAGGCGCCTCCCATGCCCCTACTGAGAGCTGAACCACCGAAGCCCGGGCGCCCGCGGGCGTTGCTCTTACTTTGCCCCAGCGACTTGACGGAACGCCGGCCTCGTCCTTACCATCCTCTTACGCCTGCTCGTCAGCGGGCTAAGCATTGGTTGCGAGGAGAGGGTTAATGCCTGGACCAATTCGCCGTTTGCTGTTCGCCTCGGGTGGCACAGCGCTGTAGTTGCTGGGAGCCCAAGGCCAAGCCTTTGCGGCCACCCCCGGCTCGGGCAGCGCAGCCAACGCACCCGCTATCAGGGCCAGCTCTCGGCCCAGGAAGCCGCCAAATTGGCGGTCGGCGAGAAGCAGCCGTCCATCATCATCCTGAAGAACCAGCACCCTGAGGCGTCAGCTCACCCGGCTTCGGCCGGCCGCCGCGCCCAGACCACAGAGGCTGACAGGCAGGTCTGAAGGCGGAATTGGGCCAGGTCCATGCCCAGAACGTCAAGAGCGTGCACATTTTCAACGCTGTCGCCGCCAAGATCACCAAGGCCGAGGGCGCCCGTCTGGCTGCCCGGCCGGAGGTTCAGCCAGTCGTTCCTGACCTGCCGATCCCCCAGCGGCTGCCGGTGGAGAAGGCGGCCGCTCAATCCGCAGCGACCACGCCCAACGCTCTTCAGACTGTCTGTCCGCCCAATCCGGCGGTGCCGCTGCTGGAGCCGGAAGCCCTGCAGCTGATGCACGTCGAGAACCAACCTGGCGATACCCAGCCTGCGGCCCATGACCTGGCCAGCGGCGCGGGCGTCACAGTCGCATTCATCGCCGACGGTCTGGACATCAAGAATCCCGAATTCCAGAGAACCGGCAGGTCGATCTTCGTCGACTATCAGGACTTCAGCGGCGAGGGAACCAACGCCCCCACCGATGCCCGCGAGGCATTCGGTGACGCCGGCTCGATAGCTGCCCAGGGCAATCAGAGGTACGACCTGAGCCAGATCGTCAACCCGGCACACCCACTTCCCCCCGGCTGCAACATCAAGATCAAGGGTGTCGCGCCGGGCGTAAACCTCGTGGGCCTCAAGACCTTCGGTGAGCACACCGAGGCGTTCAACTCGTACTTCTTGCAGGCGATCGAGTACGCGGTGTCGGTCGATCACGTCAACGTCATCAACGAGTCGTTCGGCGCCAACGTCTATCCCGACAAGGCCAACGATCCCATCGCGCTCGCGAACACGGCAGCCGTCGCCGCCGGGGTGACAGTGGTGGTTTCCAGCGGGGACGCTGGACTGACCAATACCATCGGCACCCCTTCCGACGCTCCGGGCGTGATCGGAGTGGGCGCCAGCACGCAATTCCAGCTCTACAAGCAGACCAGCAGCTATGCCACTTCGCTGTCAGCGGGTGGTTGGGTCTCCGACCAGATCTCCACCATCAACTCCGCCGGCTTCACGCAGTTCGGTCCCCAGACTGTGGACCTGGTCGCTCCGGGCGACCTGGGTTGGTCGGTCTGCACGGCTGATCTCTCGAAGTACACGGGCTGCAGCGACTTCCGCTATGGGCAGCCGACAAAGCCGGTAGCAGTCCAGGCCTTTGGCGGCACCAGCGAGTCGGCCCCGTTGGTTGCGGGTGAAGCGGCCCTGGTCATTCAGGCTTACCGCCAGAGTCACGGGGGCGCGAACCCGACTCCGGCGCTGATCAAGCAGATCATCACCGGCTCGGCGGATGACTTGGGCGTCGTTGCCTCTGAGCAAAGCGCCGGTCGGGCCAATGCCTACCGGGCCGTCCAGACAGCACTTTCCGTTCGCGACAGCAACGGTTCACCAGCGGGCCAGGGCGATGGTGTGATCCCTACGCCCACCCGCCTGATCTCGACTGCCAACGCGGGTACCGACCGTAACTTCAACCTGAAGGTCACCCACACGAGCAACCAGGTCCAGACGGTCTCGGCGGCAGTCCGGACGCTGAATCCGGCTCTCGTCTCCCAGGACACCGGCTCGGTGAACCTGACAGTGGGAACATCGCCTACCTTCATCGATGAGCGAGGCCGGCCTGTCTCGTACGTCCAGCACACCTTCTCGGTGCCCGCCAACGTCCAGCGGCCGAACGGCGACATCGCCTGGAACGACCAGGCCAAACCCAATTCAATCGTCCGCTTGACGGTTTTTGATCCAGCCGGTCGGGTCGTCG
Organism: Candidatus Dormiibacter inghamiae; assembly: GCA_016464825.1. Classification (GTDB taxonomy): domain Bacteria; phylum Chloroflexota; class Dormibacteria; order Dormibacterales; family Dormibacteraceae; genus Dormiibacter; species Dormiibacter inghamiae. The sequence goes on from JAEKNQ010000064.1 coordinate 38,225, forward strand.
CCTATACGCTGCCCCAAGGCGCGACCGCCGGTTTCGGCCACGTCGATGTCCACGACCCGGTGCCTGGAACCTGGACGGCGATCATCTCGACTCTCAATCCGGCCAATGCCTACAGCGGCGCGGTCAACTTCTCCTTCTCGACCCAGCGTTTTGAGGTCGGCGGCTCCGTCACGCCTGCCAGCCAGCTGGTCCAGCCCGGACAGACCGCGGCGTTCACACTGCACGTCGCCCTTCCGGCCTCGCCGGGAGACCTGGCCGCCTCAGTCGTGCTGAACCATGGCGGCACGACCTCCACGGTCCCGATCACGCTCCGGGCGCTGGTGCCCATCAACGGTCAGGGCGGCTCGTTCTCCGGAGCCTTCACTGGGGGTAACGGGCGACCGATCTTCGGCTCCCAGGTTTTCACCTATCAGTTCGATGTTCCTCGTGGCCGTTCAGTCCTGAATCTGGCGGTGAAGCTCCAAGACGCCGGCTACAACCTGCAAGGCCTCTTGGTCACTCCCTCGGGCCAGCCGATCAACGTCGAGACCACCGGCGTCCCGATTGGACCCAACACAGTCATTACGTCCACCATGCAGTTCTTCCAGGACAATCCCGCCCCCGGCCGCTGGACGGCGATTCTCCTCCTCAACGGACCGATCGCGGGTAACTTGCGTGAGCCATTCACTGCCCAGATCACCTTCAGCGGACCTCCGGTCACCGCCACCGGCGTACCGAACTCTGCTGGCAAGGTGCTGCCCAAGGGCAGGGCGGCCACGGCCAGCATCACCATCAACAACACCGGTAATAGCACCAAGGACTTCTTCATCGACCCCCGGCTGCAGGACCTCGGCATCCTACCGATAACCAGCCTCAATCCGACGGTGGTTCAGATGCCGACACCGACCACCGGTCCGGCCAGCTCTGTCCCTGCCTTCCTCGTGCCAACCCATTCCAGCATCCTGGCGGTCGGTGCCAGCTCCACGGTGCCGATCGACATGGACGTCTCTTACAACACCGGTGCGCCGGATGTACAGGCGTTCTCCATCGGCAACCAGGCTCTGGACTTGATCCTCGCGCCGCAGCTGGCGCCGGGACTCTGGTTCGCTGCACCGACCGAAAAGGGTCCCTTCGGCCCTAATGCGGCCCCCACCGCCACCGCCAATACCGGCGCGGTGGTTCTGGCCAACCAGTTCGACACAGCCGTCACCTCGACCAGCGGCGACTACTGGCTGACGTCGCAGGAGCTGGCAGCGCCCTACACGCCGCTGACGCTCGCGCCTGGGGCATCAGGCACCATCACTGTGACCATCACCCCGAAAGCGGCGGTGGGGACAGTCGTCCGTGGCTTCCTGGACGTTGACACCTTCAACAGCATCACTTTCAGCGGCGACCAGGTCACCAGCATCCCCTACACGTACAGGGTCGGCTAGCTCCTACCGAACAAGCGGGGGAGCCCTCCGGGGCTTCCCCGCGTTCTGCGGCCATTCAGGCGCCGCAGTTCAGGCGATCGCGCGGGCCAGGAGGCTGTAGAGATCTGCGCGCTCGGCGGCCTTGCTGACAAACGCGAAGGCGTCAGCGAGATACTCCCGCGGAAGCGATGCGTCGTAGGCAGCGCTGTAGAAGAGAACCGGCACCGCCCGCGGCAGTACCTGTAGTCGGGCGGCGAGCTCCCGCCCGTCGATCGACCCGGGCAGCATGAGGTCGATGATGGCAGCCGCAGGTGGGCTGACGGCCACTTGCCGCAGCGCGTCGGCAGCATCGCCCGCAACCAGGGCTTGGTAGCCAAGATGGGTCAGGTCGGTCGCCAGGATCATCCGCCAGACAGGCTCATCGTCGACGATCAGCACCTTCGCCCCGCGCGCGTGCTCCGGGGCAGCTGGCAGCGGGGTCAGGGTGGTCAGCATGTGGTTATCGCTCTCATCCTCCTCTAAGCGCAGGTTCGGGTGCGAGGAGACCGAGAGGCTGGCTCGGAACAGTCGCCCTCCCACCCACATGGCTACGCACCCGCAGCCACGTTGGACACCCCGCTCCTCATATCCTGACAGACAAGCGTCAGGAATTGTTCAGTCTCCGGCTGCCCAAAGGCATCCAAAGAGCGTGTTTCGGAGCGTCTGTCCAAGGTCACCAACGCGAGCGGAGGCACCCCAGACGCGGACAGACCTGCTGCCGATGGCGCCGCTGGCGGGTCGGCCCAATCTGGAGACGGCCCGCCGGCGCGGCCGTCAGTTCCGCTTTGGCTTCCGGCCTCGTGGCGCCGCACGATCGCGCCGCTTGCGAGCGGTCGGGGGACGGTCGTCAGCGCCGCCCGGCGCAGGAGCGGGCGCGGCCCCTTCCTCGATCGCCTCCGGCGCCATCGACCCGGGCGGTGGGGAATCGCCAGACCCGCTCCCGGCGATGGACCTGCTGCCGGGTGCGACCGAGCCACGATCGGTGATCCCCGGCTGGTTTCCTCCCCCAGTGGTGGTGGTGCCGGTGGCACCCTCGCTGTTCGAGACGGTCCGGCTCGAAGGCTTGGCGACGGCGGTTTCGGTGCCGGCCTGGGGCGGCGCCCCAGTCGCCTCCGCCTGAACATCTTCGGCCTCGTCCTTTCCGGCCTCTTTGGCGACGCTTGGCTCGGCAGCCCGTGGCTGAGGCAACTGCATCGGCTCAATCGTCTCGGCGGAAATCTGGCGCGGCGCGGACGGTTCCTCGCTTCCGCTCGAGGGCGCTGTCTCTGCGCTCTCCTTTTCATCGCCGGCAGCCACCCCGGCCGGGCTGGACGCTGGCTCAGGGGGCAGGCCCTCCTGCAACTGCGAAGGCGTGGGGTCCGACCCCGAGGCGCCACGAGGCGCAGAGTCGTCTACATCGCCCGCCACTGCCGGCGCAGGTTGACCAGCCCGAGGTTCTCCAGCCCCGGCCACTTCGGCAGCCTGGCTGGAGCCGGCGCCAGCGGTCGCAGCCGTGCCCGGCGCGGCGGAACTTCCGGCAGCCGCGGCGTCAAGCTCCAGGCCGTGCGCCGATACATGCTCGCGGAAACCGCGCGGCTGGAAGCCGAAGGCTGCCTCCACCGAGTCGAGGGCTGTCGTATTGTCGAAGTTCAGCAGCTCTGCCGCAGCCGGAGTGAGAGGTGGCTGCGAGAGGATTCGGTTCATCGCGCGGGCCTGCAGCTTGGCGGCGAACACAGGGACCGGCACCACCCAGGCTCTCCGGCCAAGTGACTGCGCAATGAACGTCATCAACTCGCGCATCGAGATCTGCTCGGCGCCGCCCAGGGCAAGCTCCCGGCCGTTCAGACCTTGGCTCTCGGCAGCGGCGGTGATGCAGCGGCTGAAGTCGTCGATCCACAGCGGCTGGAACTTGAGCTCCCAGCCGATGGCGGGCGCGAGCGGCGACGCCCTGACCACCCTGGCCAGTCCCCTCACGAAAGCAGCCCCTTCGCCGAAGAGCACCGACGGTTGCAGGATCACGTAGGGGATGCCTGAGCGGCGGACCGTCTCCTCCATGGCCCAGCGCGTCGACAGGTAGGAGCCCGGCCGCCCCGGTTTGGTGCCGAGTCCGGAGATCAGGACTACCTTCCCCACTCCCGCGCGTTTGGCGGCCCCCAGCAGCCGCTCGGTGCCCACGCAGTTCACCTGGTCGTACGCGCCCCTGTACGGCTCCTTGCGATCACCTGTCAGCGCTGCCGCGTGGACGAGCACGTCCACCCCAATCAGGGCTGCTCGAAAGGTCTTGGGCCGGGTCAAATCTCCCTCGAACACCTCTACCGCCGGGGCCAACCCGACCGACCTGGAATTGCGCACGAGCGCCCTGACAGGTTTTCCCTCCGCCGCGAGCCGGCTGACCACATGCCGGCCGACAAAACCACTTCCCCCCGTGACGAGGATCATCGTCGCGGGTCAGCCAGGAAGCGCAGCATTGCCTTACTCAGCTGTTCCGGCTGCTCGACCTCGACCTGGTGGCCAGAGCCGGCGATGATCGCCAGTCGGGCCGCGGCCACTCCGGCCTGGATCGCTTCGGCGGCGCGGGGCGGACAGAGCTGATCTTCGGCTGCCGCGATGACCAGGAGAGGCGCCTGGATGCGGCTCAGCTCGCCGTCCAGAGGCTGCGCCCTGAGGGCTGCCATCGCGCGGCACGCGTTCGCAAAGCCGGCCGGATCGCAGACTGCCTGCTGGCGCAGCCGCCAGTGCGCCTCGAGCTCAGCGGGCGCGCCGGCAAATTGCTCTCGCGTGTCCGCCCGCAGCGCCGGCGCCAGCGTTTCCCAGCCCTGGTCCGCCAGCCGAGCGCGCTCCGTGTACCACTCCGCCGCCACCCGACCCACCCGGCTGGAGGTGGCGATCGGCAGCAGCGCTGTGACACGCTGGGGGTGGTCGATGGCAGCTCGCAGCACAACTGTGCCACCGAGCGAAAAGCCTGCCAGCGCCGCGCGCGGCAGCTCCAGCGCGTCCATTAAGCGGATGAGATCGTGGGCCAGCTGCGCCAGGCTCCCCTCAGCCTGGCCGAGGTTCGTCTCCCCGTGGCCGCGCAGGTCATAGGCGATCACCCGATGCTCCAGCGTCAGCCAGGCAAGCGTCTTCCGCCAGGCACGGTGATCGTCAGCCAGGCCATGGATCAAGACCAGCGGCTCGCCCCGGCCCCATTCCCGCCAGGCGACCTGGAGGTCACCGCACTGCAGGTGCATCGACTCATTGTGCCCGCTCGAGGGAGGCTGATCCCGACCCTGCTGCGCGGGGAAGTCAGCTCGCTTGAGCCGCCCTGGCCTTGAGCGCTTTTCGATCCACCTTGCCAGGCCCCGAGAGCGGCAGCTCATTGAGATGGTCGACGAACTCAGGCCACTTGTACTTGGCCACACCGAGCTCGCTCAGATGCCGCTGGACTTCCGGCAGATCTACTGTTTGACCCCCCACCACGAACGCGCGCAACCGCTCGCCCAGCTCCCGGTCCGGCTGGCCCACCACGCAGACATCCTTGACGGCCGGGTGCGACCGGACCAAGTCCTCAACCTCGTGAGGATTGATGTTGCTGCCACCGCGGATCACTATGTCCTTCACGCGTCCAACCACATGCAGGTAGCCCTCACTGTCGATGAAGCCGAGATCACCCATGTGCGCCCAACCGTCGGGTCCCAGAGGACCACGCTCCTCTCCCCAGTAGCGGCCCTGAACCGTCGGGCCACGCATGCAGATCTCCCCTTCCGCTGTGATCATCGCTTCCGCGCAGCCATGGATCCTGCCCACAGTCGTCCAGCGCTTCACCGCCGGATCCTGCGGCGCGCCGACAGCCAGTTGACCCGCATCCATGGAGCCATAGAAGCTGCACAGCTTGGAGCCGGTCCGCTCCTCCCACGCCCTGGCCAGAGCAGGCGGCATGGGGGCTCCCGCCACCGCTGTGCACCGCGCGGCCCGCAGGCTGATCTCAGGCAGGAGAGGTGCGTCGAGCAGGCGGATCACGTTCGTGGGCACACCCACCAGCAGCGTGGCCTGAGTTTGCTCGGCCATCCGCAAGGTTCTGTCTGGGTCGAAGCCCGGTTCGCGCAGCATCACCAGCGCGGCGCCGCGGCGCAGGCAGTAGAGGCACATGCCGCCGATGCCCTGCATCAACGGGCTCATGATCAACACCCGGTCCGCTCCCCCGACGCCGAGGCGACCCGTAAACGCGTCAGCAGTGGCCTGCTTCAAACCTGCGTGGAGAGAGGCCAGCTTCGGCAGCCCTGTCGTGCCGCTCGTCAATGCGATCTCCACCACGCGATCGGGGTCGGCAGTGGGTGGCTCCAGCCAGCCCCTGAATGGCGACACACACAGCTTCTCGGCCACCTCTGAATCGATCCGAGCCCTGGCCCCCGAGCGCTCGAGTGCCCACTCCCTCTCCCTGCTGCCCAGGTTGATCGGAATCGGCATGACAATGGCCGCCAGGAGAGGGATGGCAAGCTCCAGCACCACGTACTCCCAGACATTGGGCAGGCTGACGGCCACGACGTCGCCAGGCCTCAGCCCCTGGCTGCGCAGAGCAGCCGCAGCTGCGTGTACGCGCTGCTCCAACTCGGCGAAGGTCAGCGTTCGGGCGGGGTCGATTACTGCGGGCGCCGCCGGCGCAGCGTCCGCCTGCGCTCGCAAGTAGGTAACCGGCAGAAATGGGGTTGGCGCCAAGCTGTTTAGGAACCTTAGCCGGTTAGTCTCTGCCCATGGACTTAGGACTGAGAGATCGCGCAGTCATAGTGACAGGCGGCGCCTCCAACATCGGCCGCGCGATCGTCCTGGGCTTCGCGGCTGAGGGGGCTCGGGTGCTGATCGGCGACGTGGATGAGGAGCGGGCCCAAAAGACGGCCGCCGAAGGTGGCGCGGGCGTCTCCGCTTTCGGCACCGACGTCACCTCCTGGGAATCCGCCCAAGCCCTGGCGGCTCACGCCATCGAGCAGCTGGGCGGCATCGACGTGTTGGTCAACTGCGCGGGCTGGACGATCGACAGGCTCTTCATCGACAAACCACGGGCCGAGTGGGAACGGGAGATAGCCATCGACATGTGGGGTTTCATCAACTGCACGCGCGCGGTGCTCGACCATATGATCGAACACAAAACGGGCCGGATCGTGTCCATCTCTTCTGACGCCGGCCGCATCGGCGAATGGCGAGAAGCTGTCTATTCAGGCGCGAAGGCGGGTGTGATCGCCATGTCCAAGGCCATCGCCAAGGAGGTGGGCAAGCACGGCATCACACTGAATGTCGTCTGCCCCGGCTTTGTCCCCGGACGCCAGGAGACCTCCGGCCCCGAGTCGGTCTGGGCAGGCGAGCAGGGCGCCCAGTTCAGCCCCGGACTGCTCGAGAAGGTGGCTCGCGGCTACCCGCTGCGCAGAGTCGGCCGGGCGGAGGACATGGCCCCTGCAGTGCTCTTCTTGGCTTCCGATCAGGCCTCCTACATCACGGGCCAGACGCTCTCCGTGAGCGGCGGCTACACGATGATCTGACTGGGACCAGCAGCGCGTATGTGGCTGCGTAACCGATGTTGGACCGCAGAGGCTGCGGGACACGTACTTGCCGCTGGTCGAACGGCTCCATCCCGTCTGTTCCGGCAGGCCGAGCCAGCTGCGCCATCACCGCTGCGCTGACCGCTGGCAGTTGTCTGGCAGAGTTGGGTGATGCAGGTCGAGCACTATGAGCTGAGTGAACTCCAAGCTGCCTTGCAGCAAAGGCAGTTGAGCTCCCTGGAGCTGGTCCACGCCTATGCCGAGCGCATCGCCGCTTCGGACGGCCGTCTGGCCGCTGTGCTGGAGCTGAACCCCGAGATGGAGTCGATCGCGGCCGAGCTGGATCGCGAGCTCGAGGCAGGGCGCTCGCGCGGCCCACTCCACGGCTTGCCGATCCTGCTCAAGGACAACCTGGACACAGGGGACCGGATGCTGACGACGGCCGGCTCGCTGGCCCTGATCGGAGCGCCGGCTGCCCGGGATTCGACTGTGGCCGCCAAACTTCGGGCAGCGGGAGCTGTTCTGTTGGGCAAGGCCAACATGTCCGAGTGGGCGAACTTGCGCTCTCCCCACTCGTCAAGCGGCTGGAGCGCCCGCGGCGGTCAGTGCCGCAACCCGTTCGATCCCGCCCGCTCGCCAGGCGGTTCCAGCTCCGGCTCCGGCGTCGCCGTGGCGGCCGGCTTCTGTGCAGCGGCCATCGGCACGGAGACCGACGGCTCCATAGTTTCCCCCGCCGGCGCCTCGGGCGTCGTCGGCCTGAAGCCGACTGTCGGGCTGGTCAGCCGCGCAGGCGTCATCCCCATCTCCGTCAGCCAGGACAGCCCGGGTCCTCTGACTCGCTCGGTGCGAGACGCGGCGCTGCTCCTCCAGGTCCTCGCCGAACCTGACGAGCGCGACAGCGCCACCGCAAGCGCCGGTCGATCTTCGCGGGACTACGCTCGCAGCCTTGACTCCGGCGGTCTCCGGGGAGCCCGCATCGGTGTCGCGCGCGAGGTCTACACCGGCTACAGCGCCGCGGCCGACCGGCTCTTCGAGGCGGCTCTGGAGGCGCTGCGCCAGGGCGGCGCGGAGGTGATCGACCCTGCCGACATTCCGACCGCGCGCGCCATGACGGACGACTCCTCAGAGATGACAGTGCTGCTGCACGAGCTGAAGGCAGGGTTGAACACCTACCTCGCCACTCGAACAAGAGTTCCCGTCAGGAGTCTGGCCGATGTCATCGGTTTCAACCTTGAGCACTCCACGGAAGAGCTGGCGTACTTCGGCCAGGAACGCTTGGAGCAGGCGGAGGCATGTCCACCGCTCAGCGATCCGAGCTATCAGCAGGCGCTCAGCACCAGCCGACGTCTCTCCCGCCAAGAGGGGTTGGATGCAGTTCTTGATGAGCACCGGCTGGACGCTCTCGTCGCGCCGACCGCAGGACCTGCCTGGCTCATCGACCTCATCAACGGCGATTCAAAGCTCGGTTCCAGCTCCAGCCCGGCCGGACGCGCCGGCTATCCGCTGCTCAGCGTCCCCATGGGCGTTCACGCCGGCCTGCCTGTGAACATCACATTCATGGGCCGCGCATTCAGTGAGCCGGTCCTTCTGCGCCTGGCCTACGCCTTCGAGCAGGCGACTAACTGCAGGCCCCGACCACCGCTGTGATCTCATCGCTGCAAACGCGCAGAATCGCCTAGCGCGAGGCGGCCGCCTGAGGGGCGCGTGCGGCCAGGAACTGGCAGCCGACCAGCGCCAGGGCCACGAGCAGCAGCGCCGGTCCTAGAGTCTCCAGGCCCGCTTCTGCCAGGAGGACGCCCAACAGCGCCGGGATCGCTCCCGCGCCAAGTCCGCCAGCGGCGATCTGGAAGCCGACTGCATGCCTGGCCGAGGCCATGCGCTGCGGGGTTAGCGCAACGAGTAGAGGAAAGAGGGCCGCGAAGCCGAAGCCAATCAAGGGCAGTGCGGCCGCACCCAGTTCGGGAGCGGGATTCCACCAGAAGAGAAGTATTCCGAGCAAGCTGGTCGCCAAGCTGCCGGTGAGCAACCGGCCCGGCGTGCCGAAGCGCGCGGTGGCCGCCGCCACCAAGCGGCCGGCCGTGAAGCCGCCCCAGTAGAGCGAGACAAGGATCCCGGCCGTGCTGGCCGAGAAGTGGCGGCTGCCAATCAGTACGCTGAAGGCCCACTTCCCCACACTTGCCTCCAAGCCGACTACGCAGACGAAGCTCACCAGGCTGAGCAGGAGCGCGCTATTCCAGAGGCTCTCCTTTGGGCGGCTCGCGCGCCGCGCAGCAGCCGGCCGCTCCGACCAGCTGCGGCGAGTGGCGATGATGCCGATCAGCGCGACCACCGCTACGACCGCCACCGCCAGATAGGTCGGTCGCCAGCCCCGGCCGGCGACCAGGATGGCTGTGCCGGCAAGCGGGCCGACGAAAGTGCCGACGCCGTAGAGCCCGTGCAGCAGGCTCATGACTCCGCTGCCGTGGCGAAGCGCCGCATAGGCGTTGAGCCCTGCGTCGAGAATGCCCAGCGAGAGACCCAGCAGGCCCATGGCCATGACCAGGACCAACCACGTAGGTGCCAGCGCCACTGCCGTCAGTCCGAGCAGATAAAGACTCAAGGCGCCCGACAATGCCCGGCCGGCACCGAGCCGATTCGTCAGGATGCCGCTGAGAGGTGCGGTCAGGACGTAGCAGCCGTTCAGCACCAGCAGCGGCACACCCAGGGCGGCCAGTCCGACCTGAAATTCTCCCCGCATCGAGGGCCAGGCCACGCCCAGCAGACCATCCGGCAGCCCAAACAGAAAGAACGCGCCCAGGGCCACCGGCAAGGTGGTGTCGGGACCGACCGCCGCCGCCTTCCCTGCAACTGGCTCGCGGCGCATGGAGCGTCAGGCTAAGCGCTGACAGGCATCGCCGCTGCAAGCCACGGCAGTCAGGCGCAGTGCATCACCTGCGTTGTGCCAATGCGGCCCAGCCTTGCTATTGGTCGCGATCGAGGTGACCGCCGCCCAGTCCAAGACAGACTCTCGCCGATGCTCCAGGACCAACCGCAGCGCACGCTTACGGCGCTCGTGGGCACCTGAGTGACTTGGCATTGCGCCATCCTCCCAACGAATTGAGCCTCCAGTTTTCCTGGGGCCGTTCATTCTCCGTTGCGATTGTCGCGTTGATCGGGCTCGTCGCCGTCCCGTTCCCTGCGCGATCGACCGCGGCTGGGAACCTGCAAGGCCACCTCAGTACCTGATCAGCGACTGCCCTGCTGCCACGGTCTCAGTCGAGGAAGCCAGCCGGGAACAGCCTGGCGATAAATATCGTAATCAGCACCGAACAGCCCCGCCAATACCGGCTCCTCATACAAGCGCACAAAGCTGTACACGGTTGCGAAAACCACTGCGCCATAGACCAGCAGCGCCGGTTGCCCGAGAAGGAGCGCTTGCCCGAGAAGGAGCGCTTGCCCGATCACGGCTATGAGAAGCGCCACGTACATCGGGTTGCGGACATGGCGGTAGAGCCCACCAATCACCAACTGCCGGGGCGGCGCCACAGGCGCGGGGGTGCCTATCCCCTCTGTAACAAAGCGGGCAAAGGCGCTGACTATGACGATCAGCCCGATCGCCACGAGGATCGCGCCCAGAATGCGCACTGACGCCCAGAATGGCAGAGGCGTCTGCACCTGCCAGCCGGTGAGCCAGTAGGGCACCAGGCCGCCGACGACGCAGGGGGCCACGGCGAAGAACACCAGGCTTCCGACCGCCGCCTTCATCCTGTTCACCGGCAAGATCCTAGGAAAACGACTGATCAGCCAACCCGGAGTGCGTCATTGCCCTACGACGGGGAGGCGGCGGGCTCCCGCTTGCCGGGGGTGACGTTGAAGGTGAAGCCGCCCTCCGGATCGACGTCCACCTCCACCGCGTCGCCACGCTGGAAGCGACCCGCCAGCAGCTCCTCCGAGAGCTGATCCTCGATCCGGCTCGTGATCACACGACGCAAAGGACG
>JAEKNQ010000023.1 GCA_016464825.1 Candidatus Dormiibacter inghamiae
GCGCTGGCCGCGCTCCTGAGCCGCACAGCCGAGCAGGGCGTCGATGGCGGCTTCTGTCATCGGCGGGTGAGTGCCGAGCGCTATGAGGTAGTCAAGCTGAGCGCCGGCTCCGGCAAGCTGACCTGTCAGCACGCGGTAGAGCAAGGGGATGGGAGCTGTGCGCGTGCCGTCCGGGATGATGACGAGCACCTTGCGACCCGCCAGGTTGAGACGCTCCAACCCCTCGGCGATGAGACGCTCCGCTTGGTGCTCCGGCAGCGGCTCGGACACTGAACCACTTCCGACAAGTCGGAGGCCATCAACCGTCTGCATAGTCAGAGCTTCAGCTTAAGCGCGCCCTGCGGGATGCCGTCCCTGGCGGCAGCCAGCCCACTTAAACGGCGAAGAGGCCGCCCGGTCCGGGCGGCCTCTTCAGGGTCTCAAACCTCGCTAGACTGCCCGCCGACCGACCACGAGGTTGTAGATGATGGCGATCACGGCCAGCACCAACAGAATGTGGATCAGGTCTCCCCCGACATGGGCCACCAAGAACCCGAAGAGCCAGAGAACCACCAGAACCGCCACGACGATCCAGAGAATGCTTGCCACGGGAACCTCCCTAAAGTGCCTTGAGCACCATAAAAGCTGACAACATCATCATCACTATATGCCATGTGCCCCCGTTATGTAAAGTACTGGGACTGGGAAATCGGGAGCCGCCTGGGCAATTCCCGAAGGAAGCCGTAGTGCGCTGGCTCCGGGCCACGGATTCGAACCGTGAACCTTGCGGTTAACAGCCGCCTGCTCTACCGTTGAGCTAGCCCGGATCCGTGCCGACCTCTGATTCTAGTGGACCGTAACGGCTACTAGCTTGGCTGCAGGGTGCCGTTCAGCGCATCCAGCAAGGCCGGCAGGTCACGCAGGCGACCTGCTCGGTGCGCATCCCGCAGGCTCTGGTACTGCGAGAGCACGTCGACAAAGCCCTCGCCCACGTCGTAGCCGTGCGCCCAGAGGATCTCGCGGCCGGTCGGATGCCTGTCGAGCACGTCGCGAATGTTGGACTCGAGGCCGAACTCAGGCACCCGGGCGGCCCTCCGCCGCGGGCGCCGGAGCTTGCGGCTCAACCGCCACATGGTGACCGTGCCAGAGGTCTGGCACCCCAGTCGGGGCATCCCCCTCGTACGTGAGGCGCAGAGCCCAGCGGCCGTCGACCAGAGCGGGGGCGGCGGTAAGCTTGCCTTGGTAACCGCCGTCCTGGATCCGCTTGACGAGCGGGACCGCGTAGAGAGCCAGAGCCGTGGGTTGACGGAAGGTACTGACCCGGCCGCCCTCGCTGGCTCCGTCAACTCCCGAGGTGGCAGAGCCCACGAAGTTCGGTCTGTTGAACTCCATCGCCTGCATAGCCTATCGAGCACAGCGCGCACCCCGCGGGATGCCTGGGTCTGAACGGGCGGACTACCCAATCGACGGCCAGCGCGAACTGATGTCGAGGCGACCGGCTTACTGCGGGCTGTGGCCGGTCAGGCCTTTGGCCGCGGCGATGATGGCATTGGCCGCTGCTTCAAAGCTGAGGCGGCCGGTATTGAGCACCAGGTGGTAATGAGCTGGATTGAGCGGATCTGCGCCGAAGAGCTGCTTCACGTAGGCGACGCGGTTGGCATCGACCTGCCTGACCAGCCGCCGCGCATCTTCCACCGAGAGCGCACTGGTCTCGCAGATGTGGGCAGTCCGCACCCCGAAGGGGGCGATGATGAGCACGTTTAGCAGGTCCGCGTGATCGCGCAGCACGAACCCGGCGCCCCGGCCCACGATGACAGCATTGCCTGTCGCGGCGGCTTCCCGGATGACCTGCTGCGAGATCTCTAGCACAGCTCTGCGGGTGTCTGGCGCCACCTCGCTGAAGGGTGGCGTCCAGGCAGCCGCCTCTGGTGGGGCAGCGAACTCTACCGAGGCCGAGCCGAGCGCGCGGAGCATCCGGTTGAGGAAGCTGCCGGCAGCCTCCTCGTGCTCTTCCACCTCTTCGTCGGAGAGTTGCAGTCGCCGCGCAACCTCGGAGAAGATCTTGCGATCGACGAGCTCGGCGCCCAGCTGGGTTGCCACCAGGCCGCCTACGGTTTCGCCCCCAGCGCCGAACTCGCGGCTGATGGTGATGACTGGCATTCGTACTCAGGCTGAGATCACGGCACAGCTCGCGAAGGACAGGCTGCCGGACTTATTCCAGGTAGTCGCGCAGTTTCTTGCTGCGCGAAGGGTGGCGGAGCTTGCGGAGCGCTTTGGCCTCGATCTGCCGAATCCGCTCGCGGGTGACGCCGAAGCGTTTGCCCACCTCCTCCAGGGTCCGCTGATGGCCGTCGATGAGGCCGAAGCGAAGCTGCAGTACGCGCCGCTCTCTGGGCGTCAGGGTGTCCAGGATGTCCTCCACCTCGTTGTGCAGCATGGTCAGTGAGGCGGCATCGCTGGGAGCTGTGGCCTCCTTGTCCTCGACGAAGTCGCCGAGGTGCGAGTCGTCCTCTTCGCCGATCGGCGTCTCCAGGGAGACGGGGTCTTGCGAGACCTTGATGATCTCGCGCACCCGCTCCGAGGAGATGCCCATCTCCTCGCCGATTTCCTCGTCCGAGGGCTCGCGGCCCAGCTCTTGGAGCAGCCGCCGCGAGACCCTCACGAGCTTGTTGATGGTCTCGACCATGTGGACGGGGATGCGGATGGTCCGGGCTTGATCAGCGATGGCGCGCGTGATCGCCTGGCGGATCCACCAGGTGGCGTAGGTGGAAAACTTGAAGCCCTTCTCGTAGTCGAACTTCTCTACCGCTCGGATCAGGCCCATGTTGCCCTCCTGGATGAGGTCCAGGAAGGACATGCCCCGTCCTATGTATTTCTTGGCGATGGAGACCACCAACCTCAGGTTCGCTTCGGTGAGGCGCTGTTTGGCGAGGTCCGATCCCGCCTGGATGGCCTTGGCGAGCTCAACCTCGTCAGCGGCCGTGAGCAGGTTGACCCTACCGATCTCCTTCAGATACATGCGGACGGGGTCGTCCAGCGAGACCGAGTCCATCATGGCGATCTCGAGCTGGGTCTCCTCGTCGACGTCTTCCTTGTCGTCGAAGTCGCCTGGGCTCGCTGAGATCTCGATTCCCATCTCGGTGAAGGCCCCGAAGATGCGAAAGGCTTGGTCGGGGTTCCCCGCGTCGAACTGGGGAAAGCCGTCCATCACCTCGTCTGGGCTGAGGAAGCCCTGTTCCTTGCCCTTGACGATCAGAATCTCCGCCTGCTGGATCAGCAGGTCTTCGAGTCGAGGTTCCGCCTTTTCTTTGGTCTTAGCCAAATTTGGTCTCCAACCCTCAAGCTTGCCGCTGACTCAGCGCCGCCGCCCACTCCCGGGACACGGCTTCGACAGCTGCTTCGTCTCCGCGTCGCTCGGCTTCACGAAGACGCCCAATTATTGCGCGATGCCGCCTGGACGCGGCGGCCTGCGCGATCCTCTCGATGAGCTCCTGCACCAGTTCGTCGTCGCAGCGTGGCGGAGCGGCGACCCAGGCTCGCCACACCAGGTTCTGCTCGTCGGGCGGAAAGTCCGGTAGGCGCTGGCGCAGGGCTGCGACGCCTCCTTCCGAAAGCGCGTCGAGCACGCGCACGAGCGCCTCCCGATCGTCAGGTTCGATCTCGTTCAGGGGCAGCTTCTCGGCCACGAGGCGGGCAGCGTCGGGGCGCACTGCCAGCACCTGAAGCAGGTGGGCAAGGCGGCCCGAGAGCCGATCGGCCTGGGGTCGGGCCGACGCAGGGTCCTTCGCAGCCGGCTGGACGGGGGAGGTGTTCGAACCGTCTGGCCGCTGCGAGGTGGCGCGCCCCGACTTGCGCTGGGCGCGGGGAGCTGTGAGCAGCTTGGGATCGATGCCGAACCAGATCGCCGCCTCGTGGCGGACGCTTTCGGCCACGGCCGGCTCCGGGATGCGCGCCAGGACGCCGTGGATGCGGGCCACGGCCACCTCGACGTCCGCAGGGCGGCTAGGGCTGAGATCGGCGATCTCCTCGCGGATCCAGTCTTCCCAACCCGGCCGCGCCTGGGCCAGGGCGTCCGCCCAGCTGCCGCCGGAGCGGAGGTACTCGTCAGGATCCTTGGCTGCGCCGGGAAGGCGGGCGACGCGGACGTGGAAGCCGTGCCGGGCCGCCAGCTCGGTCGCCCGCTGTGTCGCCTGGCGGCCTGCGGAGTCCTGGTCGAAAACGAGCACCAGCTCGTCCGTGTAACGTCGGAGCAGGCGAACCTGATCTTCGCTGAGCGCGGTGCCGGAGCTCGCGACCGCGTTCCCTACGCCGCGCTGGTGGCCGGTGATCACATCGAACTGGCCTTCCATGAGCACCGCGTGGCCGCGCTCCTCGATGACGGGACGAGCCAGGTCAAGGGCGAAGAGTACGCGAGATTTGCTGTAGACCTCCGTCTCGCGCGTGTTGATGTACTTGCGCTGCTCGTCTGGCAGGACCGTCCGGCCGGTGAAGGCGAGGGTGCTGCCCCGCGCATCTCGAATCGGCACCACGAGCCGCTGCTGGAAGGCGTCCAGCCCGTCGCGCCGGACGAGTCCTGCCTGCTGGGCGTCCCCTGCTGAGAGCGACCGCTTGCGCAGGTAGGCCGAGAGCCCACTGCCGCCGGGCGCATAGCCGAGGCCGAAACGACTCGCGACGTCGTCCTCGATCTCTCGTTGCCTGAGCAGCTCGCGGCCGGGCTCACCGGCGGCGAGGCTGGAGAGGACGTACCGGTAGTATTTCCCGGCCAGCTCGTTGAGCTCGATCAAGCGGCGGCGCAGCTCGCTCCGGCGACGCTCACCGGGCGCCCGCTCGGGAAGCTCGACACCCGCTGTGTCGGCCAGGATGCGGAGGGCTGCCGGGAAGTCAACCTTTTCGATGCGTTGGACGAAATCGAAGATGTCGCCGCCCTGCTGGCAGCCGAAGCAGAACCACGATTGCTTCTGTTCGTTGACTGCGAAGCTGGGCGTCTTCTCCTGATGGAACGGGCAGAGCCCTACCCATTCCCGGCCCTGCTTGCGCAGGGGAACGTGCTGACGGGCGACGTCAACGAGGTTGAGACGCGCGCGAACCTGCTCCACGGCGTCGTCAGCACGCAGCGGCGGCATGAGGCAGCCAGTATGCCCTCAGCCAGGGGCGAGGCCCGATGGGCGGAGCCGCGAGTGGCGACTGGTGGCTTCACCGCTCACACCACGCGTCCCATGCGATCGGAGTTGTACTCGCTGACCCAAACGGAGCCGTCCTGGCCGGCGGCAATCTGATCCGGCCAGGCCCCTGTGGCGATCGCGTCCTCCTGCACTTGGCCGCTCGCCGGATCGAGTCTGCCCACCCGACTGGCTCGGCTTTCGGTGAACCAGAGCCTGCCATCGCGGGCGGCGACGATGCCCTGCACTCCGACGCCTCGGCTCAACGGGTGGTGGCTCACGGTGCCGTCGAGCGCCACCCGATCGATGCGGTCGCCCGACAGGTCAGCCACCCACAGCGCTTGCCCGGGCCGTTCACCAATCGCCAGCCGGCGGGAGTGGCTTTCGACCCGGCGGGAAACCTATGGCTCACTGAGTACGCCGGCAACCGGATCGACGTGATGCGCCCGGGTGGGCACTTCCAGGCCTTCTCTTTGCCCGGCAGCGGGAAGGCGCCAACCGAGATCGTGGCAGGGCCCGACGGCGCCATGTGGTTCAGCGAGGACGGCGGCGATGCCCTGGGGCGCATCACGGCTGAAGGTCAGGTCACCGAGATCGCGTTGGGCGGCTCCCACTTGGATCCGATCGGACTGACAGTGGGGCCCGACCACAGGTGGCATTCCAAGACGTGGCCTTGAGCATCGACCGCGGCAACGGCGTCCCGCGAGCGCTCCGGAAACCAGAAGCTGCCGTCTTGTCCGACGGCACCTTCCCAGCCGAGTCCGCTGGAGGGAAGCTGGAATTCGGTCAGCTGGCCACCCTGCAGCCGGGCTATCCGGTTGGCGCCGACCCCGAGCGTCCACACGGCGCCGTCCCGAGCGACGCTGATTCCGACCGGGCCGCTGCCCCGAGTGAGCGCGTAGCCAGGCTCGGGGCCGACGCCAGGAGTGGGGACGCGGGTGCTTGGCGCGGAGATGCTGAGAGGCTGGCACGCCGCCCGCGGGCTCGGCGAGGCCGCCTTCTGCGACGAAGCCGGAGCCGAGCCGCCACATGACACTGCCAGGGATGCAAGCACCATCAGTAGCCAGCTCAACAGGCCGAGCCGGCCGGGCCGGTCGGGCCGGCTCGCGTCCGCCCGCCTAGGGCACCTCGCCATGCACTTCAGTATTCTCCGCCCTGTGCCGCGCCGCGAAGACCGCCTGTAAAGGCGGACGAAGCAGCGCCAGGGCCGGCCACCACCAATCGCTCACGGCCGACCGCCCCAAGCCGTTGACAAGCGCCCACCAGCGGCGCGGCGGCGGCGGCCGCCCACCGGCGTGAGCAGCGTTCGGAGGATTGGCTCTCCCTGCCCCGGCGTAGGTTACTCTGGCCTAAGTCGACGGTTCGGCGGCAGAGGGATGGCAGATACATATAGGGCGCCGGATCCCAGCCAAAACCTCCAGAGGAGTGCCAGGCAAGCGGATCTCAGGCAGGATGAGGCAGGTGACTCCAGCGCGGAGGAGGTGCTGTCCGCTCTTTATGAAGCCGAGTATGCGCCCTTGAACCGCACAATCCAGCGGATCGGCCTTGACCCCAGCACCGCTCAGGACGTTGTACAGGAGGCTTTCGCCAAGGCGCTCCGCAGCTGGAACCATCAGGCGGAGGTGAGCTCGACCAAGCCCTGGGTCTACCGCATAGCCATCAACACGGCCATCGATCAGCTGCGGAGCGGCAAGCTGCGCGGGATGCTACCCCAGCGGATGTACGTTCCGGAGGGGAGCCAGTTCGATTCGTCCGAAGCCCGCGATCTGACCGAGACCCTGATGCAGGGGCTGACTCCCCAACTCCGAGCGGTGGTAGTCCTCTTCTACTTCCAGCGCTTCCGTCACGAGGAGATCGGGGAGATGCTGGGCATTCCCCGCGGCACCGTCGCTTCCCGGCTGCACACTGCCATGCGCCATATGCGCGCCCGGGCTGACGAGTTGGCTGAACGAGAAGCCAGCCTGGAACGTGGAACTTAACGGATAGGGATGTCAATGAGTGACGATATGCGGTTTGAGTCGTGGCTGGAGGAGACCGTCCAGCGCGAGACCGCCGCCTTGCCGGCGCCTCCGGCGAACTGGGCGGCTGTAGTGTCGCTTGCCGGCGGCATGGCCGCAGCGGGCGGCGCGGCCTCGGCCGCAGGTGGGGGCGGCGGAAGTGCGCCGACCGGCGGGGTCGGTGCGAGCGGCGGCGCGGCCGGGCCGCTCAGCGGACCGCTGGGGGTTCTCCTGGCCGTGGCGAGCACGCTGCTCCTGGTTGGTGGGGCACTGTGGGGCTGGCACGCGAGCGGCGGGTCGCTGCCCGGCTTACCCGGAAGCCCCAGGTCGAACGCGACCAGCCGCCATGAGCCGCCAAGCGGTGGGCCAACGATTCCCGGGCCGGCGACCTCCAACTCACCTTCCGCCCAGCCATCGGCCTCTCCTTCTCCGCCAGGGCCATCACCCGAGCCGAGTCCTGGAAGCGACCAGCCGCCTACCGACGGGGGCAACTCGGGCAACGGTTCGGCGACGAATCCGTCGACGAACAACCCGGCGGCCAACCCTGCTCTTCCGTCAGGCCCCCAGCCTTCACCCACACCGACGCGACCGCCTGTCGTCACGCCCACTCCCGCACCAACACCAGCCCCCAATTCCACGCCGGCTCCCGCGCCGAGCCCCACCTCCACGCCGCCCCATACGCCTACGCCAACCCCGACGCCCAACCCAACACCTACCCCTACTCCAAGCCCAACGCCGTCACCTACACCGAGCCCGAGCCCGACGCCCAGCCCCTCACCGACGCCGACGCCAACGCTGTCGGCTGACCTGGCCGCCAGCCTCACGCTCACTGTCAACGATGACGGTGAGGTGGTGTTCCTGCTGACTGTGAGGAACAACGGCCCCTCCACCGCCACCGGGGTGCTTGTGAACGCTTCGGCGCCGGGCGCTCTCTTTGTCTCCGCCCACCCCTCCCAGGAGAGCTTGAAACTCGGGCCCCGGCGCTGGGATGTCGGCAGCCTGGCTCCGGGCGCGGCCGCAACCCTGAACGTGACGCTCAGGGCTCCGGTGAGCCTCGGCTCCCTGCGCATCTCCGCGGACGTCAGCTCTACCGTGAACGATCCCAACACCCACAACAACAATGTCGAGCTGGTGGTGAAGCTGTCGGAGGTCCAGGGCCTGGTAGCGGCTCCGCCCCGGCACTTGAGCCCACTTCTTTAGCCCCAGGCCATGGCAGGGGGAGGGTGTCAGGCCCTTGCGTTTGCCCCGCTCAGCTCACATAGCTGTCCGGCTCAGCTCACTCTGTCGAGTCGGCCCGCTCCGCCACCACCGCCTGCGCCGCGGCCAGTCGGGCGACCGGCACTCGATAGGGCGAACAGGAGACGTAGGTAAGGCCCAGCTCGTGGCAGAAGGCGATCGAATCGGGGTCGCCGCCATGCTCGCCGCAGATACCTACCTCCAAGTCGGGCCGGCTGGCTCGGCCTTCCGTCACAGCCAGGGCCATGAGGCGGCCGACGCCCGGCCTATCGATGGTCTCGAACGGATTGACCTTGAGGATCTTCTGCTCCAGGTAGCGCACTATGAAAGCCCGCTCGGCGTCGTCACGGGAGTAGCCGAATGTGGTCTGAGTCAGGTCGTTGGTGCCGAAGGAGAAGAACTCGGCCTCGCTCGCTATCTCGCCCGCGGTGAGCGCCGCGCGGGGGATCTCGATCATGGTGCCGAACTTGTAGTGAACCTCCACACCCTTCTCCTCCTGCACGGCCTTCACCACCGGCAAGAGCTCGGCCTTCACCGCCTGCAGCTCAGCGAGGGTGCCCACCAGCGGGATCATGATTTCGGGCCGGGGGTCTGAGCCCTCCTGCTTCAGATCGCAGGCGGCCTCCAGGATCGCCCGCACCTGCATGCGCGTTATCTCGGGATAGAGGATGGAAAGGCGCACGCCGCGGAGTCCGAGCATTGGGTTGACTTCGCGCAGGGACTCGACCCGCGCCATCACCGTCTCCAGCTCGGCGAGCCGCTCGGGCTCGCGGCCGGTGGCGCGCAGCTCTGAGGTGCGAGCGACGAGCTCCTCATAGTTGGGCAGGAACTCGTGCAGCGGCGGATCGATGAGGCGGATGACCACCGGCAGGCCGCTCATCGCCTGCAGGATGCCGTGGAAGTCCCCCCGCTGGATGGGGAGCAGCTGGGCCAGGTGCTGCTCGCGCTCCTCAGTGGTCTCGGCCATGATCATCGCGCGAACTATCGGCAGCCGCTCCTCCTCCATGAACATGTGCTCGGTGCGGCAGAGGCCGATGCCCTGGGCTCCGTTCTCCAGCGCCTTCTCGGCGTCGCGCGGATAGTCGCCATTCGCCCAGACCTCCAGTTTGCGGATGCCGTCGGCCCAGCCCAGCAGTGTCTGGAAGTTGCGCGAAGGCTTGGGCTCGATGGTGGGCACCTTGCCCAGGAAGACGTTCCCGGTCGTCCCGTCGATGGTGATCTCTTCGCCCTCGCTGACAGTAGCGCCGCCGGCCCGGAGCGTCCTCGCCTTGAGGTCGACAGCGATCTCGCTGGCGCCCACTATGCAGGGCCTGCCCATGCCCCTGGCGACCAGGGCCGCGTGGCTGGCGGTGCCGCCGGTCGAGGTGAGGATGCCGCGGGCGGCGATCATGCCGTGAACATCGCTGGGATTGGTCTCGACCCGGACCAGGATGACCGCCCGGCCCGCCTGCCCCCACTCCTCCGCCCGATCAGCGTCGAAGACGGCTTCGCCGGTTGCGGCGCCGGGTGAAGCGGGCACGCCCTTGCCGATCGGCTCCGCCTTGGCGGAGGGATCGACCCGAGGATGGATCAGCTGCTCCAGCTGGCGCGGCTCGACCCGGGCGACCGCTTCCTCCCGGCTGATCAGACCCTCCTCGACCAGAGCGACGGCTATGTTGACGGCCGCCTCGCCTGTGCGCTTGGCGCTGCGGGTCTGCAGCATGTAGAGCTTGCCGCGCTCGATTGTGAACTCAAGATCTTGAACGTCGCGGTAATGCTGCTCCAACTTGCCGGCATAGTCCTGGAACTCGCGAAAGACTTCAGGCATCCGTTTGTCGAGCGCGGAGATGGGCTCCGTGTCGCGGATGCCGGCGACTACGTCCTCGCCCTGTGCGTTGAGCAGGAAATCGCCGTACAGCTGGCTCTCGCCGGTGATCGGATTGCGGGTGAAGGCAACGCCTGTGCCCGAGTTCTCGGCCATGTTGCCGAAGACCATCATCTGCACGTTGACGGCGGTGCCGAGATCGTCGGGGATGCGCTCCAGGCGGCGGTAGGCGACGGCACGGGGAGTGTTCCAGGAGGCGAAGACTGACTCGATAGCTCCCCGCAGCTGGTGCTTGGGATCGTCCGGGAACTCCTCGCCCGTCTCCTTCTGGTAGATCGCCTTGAAGGCCTTGACCAGCTCCCGCAGTTGGTCCGGCGTGAGCTCAGGATCTGACCTGACGCCGGCGTGCCGCTTGCCCTCCGTCAGCGCCTCCTCGAACCTGTCGCCATCGATGCCCTTGACGATCTTGCCGTACATCTGAATGAAGCGGCGATAGGCGTCGAGGGCGAAGCGCTCGTCGCCGGTCAGCTCGGTCAATGCGCGCAGCGTGCGCTCGTAGAGCCCGAGGTTCAGGACTGTGTCCATCATTCCGGGCATCGAGAACTTGGCCCCCGAGCGGACGCTTACCAGGAGCGGATTCTGCTCATCGTCGAAGCGCTTGCCCGTCTGCTCCTCCAGGCTCATCAGAGCGGCTTCGACCTGCCCCCAGAGCTCGGCCGGGAACTTGCGGCCGCCCCTGTAGTACTCGCGGCAGGCCTCGGTGGTGATGGTGAAACCGGGTGGCACCGGCATGCCGGCACGCGTCATCTCGGCGACGCCTGCGCCCTTGCCGCCCAGGAGGTCGCGCATGTCCTTGGAGCCTTCTTGGAAGAGGTAGACGAACTTCTGCTTGATTGCGGTGGCCATCACCTAAGTTTGCCCCCTGCGAAGCGTCGGGTGCACGCGGGCTGTTGGGGCGCCGCGAGACTGGGGACCTGGGTCTGCTTCGTCAGGACGACAGACTTCAGCTGTCTCCCCTGCACTGGGCGCTCAGCGGACGCTGACGTCGAAGATGACCACCCAGTACTGGATGGACTGGACGGCCAACCCCGTGAAGATCATCACCGCGCCAACCAGGTTACCCATCTGAGAGCCGGTCGAGATTTCGCCTTGAGGTGGCCAGAGCTCAGGCTGTCCGGGCGAGCGTCACAGCACTCGCCGCCCTGATCGCCGGCATCGGGGCCAGCGCGAGCCCGGGATACGCCATCCAGTTCGCACTCCGGCTGGGGATCGTCTCCTGGGTCGCGGGCGTAGTGGTGGGCAGCACCACGCCTCGAGTAGAGCGGTGGGCGGACCACCTGCCCGCACGCCGACTCGGCCCCGCGCGACAGAAAAGCGCAGGCGATAGGCGATTAAGAGTCCGACGGCAGTGCAGACGCCCAACAAGAGGCCGAAGCGAGCCCCGTTCAGCGCCCACCCGGCGACTCCGAAGACTGCCCCCCGGGCAACTGCGAAGAGCAGGCTCACAGCCTCGCCTCGCCGGAGCCCAAATTCGATTCCCAGGAGTATCCCGAGCCCGGCACCCGCGATCGGGCCGAACGGGGCGAAGAGCCCGGCTGCATAGAAGGCGCCGAACACCACGGCGTAGGTCGCCGCCCGCATGATGGTGCGCAGGGGACCGCGGGGGCCGCCGAGCAGGTCATAGGCCAGGTACAGGCCTCCCATCAGGTCGAAAGCGACCCCTAGGACTCCCAACCACGCCAGCAGGTACCGGCCGATCACTTCACCCTCAGTGTGCTGAAGTCCACCGCGGGTGCCACCGGGAGATCAAGAGGCGGCCCGTGACCCCGCGCGAGGACCGTTGGACGTCACCTCATGCGCCCATTTTCCAAAGGGTTCACTGGAACGGATCGAGAAACGGTCAGTCCGAGCCGGATGCGGGGTCACAGCTCCCAGAGTCCGAACGGCTTACCTGCTTGACGGTGAACTGAAAGACGTTCCTGGAGACGTTCGTGACGCTCTTCGTGATCATGGATCCGATCGGCACGGCGCCCTACTTCATCTCTCTCACCGCAGGCCGCAGCCCGGCCGGCCGGCGGCTGGCGGCTATTCAGGCCGCCACGGCGGCCGGCATCCTGGTTGCCGGCTTCGCCCTTTTCGGGCGGCTGCTGCTCGACTATCTGGGCGTCTCTGTGGAGGCCCTCACCATCGCCGGCGGATTCCTGCTCCTGCTCCTGGGCCTGCAGATGTTCCGCGGCGAGGAGATGGAGCACGCCGCCAACACCAACATCGCGATGGTGCCGCTGGCCACGCCCCTGCTGGCGGGTCCCGGAGCCATCGCGGCGATCATGGTGCTGTCCGGCCGCCATCCGCAAGTCATCGATCGCCTCAGCGTGATAGCTGGTGTGGCGGCGGTGGTGGTGGTGATCGCGATCGGCCTGCTTTTGGCGGATCAGCTCGCCCGCTTGCTCCGCCCACCGGCGATCAGCTTGCTGACTCAAGTGCTGGCGCTGCTGCTCTCGGCCCTGGCCGTGCAGCTGATAGTGGAGGCGGTGACGAGCCTGGTCAGACACGGCCTCTGATGGACGGCGCCGGCTGAAACGTGTCGGGGATGCCGGAGCGAGCGACAGCCGAGCCGGCGGGGCTAAGTTACGACCGTGGATCGAGGCCGGCTGGAGGCGTTCAGCGACGGCGTGTTCGCAGTGGCCATCACCCTGCTGGCGCTCAACCTCGTGGTTGCGGGGCCCGGTCACGGTTCGCTGCTGCGCCAGCTGGGCGACCACTGGCCGTCATTCGTCTCCTATCTGATCAGCTTCTTCACCATCGGCATCATCTGGGTCAACCACCACGCGCTGGTGAGGAACATCGCGGTAGTCGATCGGACGTTGCTCTTCCTCAACCTCGCGCTGCTGCTGTTCGTCGTCCTCATACCGTTCGCCACCGGCACCATGGCCGAATACCTGACCAGCGCTGATCAGGACGCCAAGGTGGCGACTGCCCTTTACGGGGCGGTCTTCGAGGGGATGTCGCTGAGCTTCGCGGCGATCTTCGCCTGGTCGCTGCGCGAGGGAAGGACTCACCGGCCGGTGCCCCAAGAAGCCCGCCGGACTGCCTGGTGGCGGTTCACAATCGGGGGCCTGGTCTACCTGCTCGCGATTGGGGTGGCCTTCATCAGCGCGCCGGCAGCGCTGGCGATCATCGGCCTGGTAGCCGTGTACTACGTTTTTGAGCGGACCCCGGGCACCGCTTCCTGAGCCGAGGCCATGCCCGCGCATGAGATCGGCGGCGAGTACGAGTAAACGGTATCGTGCGGGCGTGCCATTGAGCCCTCCGCACTGCCCAGTCAAGATGTCGCCGAAAGCTTCTTCGGAATGACCGCCAACCACCTCGACGGACCGCTCATCGGCACGGTGGTCCTGGTCACCGGGGCGTCCAGTGGCATCGGCGAAGCCACAGCTCTCGCCTTCTCCCAGCTCGGCGCGGCGGTGGCGATCGCCGCCCGGCGCGCTGAGAGGCTCGAGGCTCTTGCCGCCCGGCTGCGCGAGGAGGGGTCGAAGGTACTGGTGGTGACCGCCGATGCCACCGATGAGAGCCAGGCGCAGGAGGCAGTCGAGCGCACGGTGTCCGAGTTTGGTCGCTTGGACACCCTTGTCAACAACGCGGGAGTCATGCTGCTCGGCCCCGTCGTCGGCGCCCCGGTCGACGAATGGCGGCAGATGGTGAACATCAATCTCCTGGGGCTGCTCTACTGCTCAAACGCAGCACTCCCGCATCTGCTCCGGGCGGCCGAGGATGGTCCAAGACGGGTCGCCGATATGGTGAACATCAGCTCGGTCGCCGGGCGTGAGACACGCAGCGGGAGCGGTGTGTACAACGCGACCAAGCACGGTGTCGGGGCGTTCAGCGACGCGTTGCGAAAAGAGGTCACCACCCGCCACGTTCGGGTCTCGCTGGTTGAGCCGGGAGCTGTCAAGACCGAGCTCGCCAGCCACAATCGGCCCGAGATCCAAGCAGGCATGCAGGAGCGCTTTGGCAGCATCGAGCGCCTCGAGGCGCACGACATCGCCGACGCCATCACCTACATCGTTTCCCGCCCGCGGCATGTGGCAGTCAACGAGGTCCTCATTCGTCCCACCGAGCAGGAGTGACAGCGGCGACCCCGGCCGAGATGTAATAGGCCCAGGTTCGCCGCCCTTCACCTGAGTCGTGACGACCTATCTCGGATGCGCTTCGACATCCTCGCGCACCGACCGAGTCCGGCAGACCGTCCACCTGCGGCTCAGAAGGGCTGCTGGCATCGGCGCTTCGGCCCTCGGCTTCCAGGCCAACGTAGCGACGCACCATCCGGCCCGTGAATGGGCTCAGCAGCGCTGCCACGGGACCGTGCTGCTCGAGGGTCAGGGTAACTGTCGAGCTCCACCCACCGCGGGGGCTGACGCGATGGCCGGCAGTCGTTTGGACTCCCGGGCTACTGGACTCCCAGGGGAAGTCCGCCACGGGCTGCAGCACTGTCACGCGCCAGGTCATCACTGGAAGCCTGGGCTGCTTGGCCCGGACCAGGCTGCCGACGCGGAGATCGCCTCGTCGAAGCTCTGCACGCTCTTCATTGAGGCTGTCCAGCCGGGCCAACGCTCGACATCGAGGAGCACTGCCCAGCCCACCTCGGGGGCGGCGTCGACCTCGACGGTGACTTCATGATGCATCGCGGCCGAGCCTACCCACGCCCGTCCGTGGCCATCGGCTACTGGCGGAGAGGGGTGACAGTCTCGTCCCAGGTCACCAGGAGGTCGGCTCCGTTTGGGTCATGGACCTTGTGGATCGGATCGACCGCCCCGTCGTAGAAACGGGCGCCGTAGTGGAAGGTTCCCGCGTCATCAGACGTAGCCCGCAGAATGATGCCTCGGCGCGTGCCGTAGGCGAGTGGGCCACAACGGAAGCCGGGGATCGCGACGTCGACCTCGCAGCTTTTGGTGGTGCCCATCGCGACCCCGTGGTGATCCAACCAGCGGTCGCCCGCGCTCATCTCGATCACCAGGTCTCCGATAGGTCGACCGAAGTTCTGCACGCCAAAGCTGACGTGGTCGTCTCCACCCAGAAAGATGCCGGTGCTCGCCGCCGCGCCCGCGTCCGCTCGCAGGGGCAGGTCCGCCGCCCCAGCGGGGGCCGCGCTGACCCTTGGGGTGGGAGTCGCGCTCGGCGATGGTGGCCGGGAGGCCGACCCGCGAGGCTGAGAACAGTTGAGCGGCACGAGCAAAGTGAGGATCGTCACAATTGATAGCGCCGCCCTCTCGCCAGTCATAGGAGGAAGTCTGCATGTCTCTACTCAGCGAGCTGAGCGCAAGCATCGCCTCTGGCGCCGTGGAGGTGGTGGACCTGACAGCTCCGCTCTCGGCAACCACACCTGTCATCCAGCTGCCTGAGCCGTTTGTCAACACGCCGGGGTTTGCCCTTCACGAACTGAGCCGCTACGACGAACACGGGCCGGCCTGGTACTGGAACGCCATCACTGTCGGCGAACACGCTGGCACGCATTTCGACGCACCCAACCACTGGATCACGGGCCGGGACCTGCTCGCGGTCGGTGAAGTGCCGCCTCGCCACCTGGTAGCTCCAGCGGTGGTAATTGACAAGAGCGCCGAAGCCGCGGCCGACTTCGATTTCCTGCTCCAAGTCGAGCACTTGAAACAGTGGGAATCCGAGCACGGACCGCTGCCCACCGGTGGCTGGCTGCTCATCCGCACTGGTTGGGATGCCCGCTCACACGATCAGGCGGCGTTCATCAATGCTGACGAGACAGGCTCCCACACGCCAGGGGTTTCGGCCGACTGTGCCCAGTGGCTGGCGGATGAGGCGCCCATCATCGGTATCGGCGTCGAGACGGTCGGCACGGATGCCGGCGCAGCTCACAGCTTCACACCCGCCTTCCCCGCCCATCACTACCTGCTCGGCGCCGGCAAATACGGCCTAACCCAGCTGCAGAACCTGGCCCGGCTCCCCCCCACCGGGTTCCTCCTGATAACCGCGCCGTTGCCCATCCAGGGCGGCTCCGGCAGTCCCTCTCGCATCCTGGCTCTCGTCGAGCGCTGAGGTTTTCCCATGCCCACAGTGGCGGAGTTGGTCGGCCGCACCCTGACCGATCTGGGCGTGCGACAGGCGTTTGGCTTGATCGGCAGCGGTAACTTCGATCTCTCCAACGCCCTGACTGCCGGGGGCGCCCGGTTCGTGACAGCCCGCCATGAGACGAACGCGGTGATGATGGCTGACGCCTACTCACGAGTCACCGGCGAGGTGGGCGTGGTCACGCTGCACCCGGGTTGCGGGCTGACCAACGCCATCACAGGCGTGACCGAGGCCGCCAAGAGCCGGACCTCCCTGCTGGTGCTGGCGGGCGACACCGCCGCGGCTGCTGTTCGCTCGAACTTCCGCATCGATCAAGATTCCCTCGCCATCTCGGTGGGGGCGCTGGCCGACCGCGTCTTCGGGCCCGCCTCCGTGGTCCAAGACATCTGCCGCGCCCACCGCCGGGCCAGTGAGGATCGGCGCACGGTGGTGGCGAGCCTGCCGATGGACGTCCAGGCAGCGCCGGTGCCGGGCGAGTACCGGGTTCCGGCTCGGTCCCCGATCCCTCGGCCGCATCCCGATCCCGCCACAGTGGAGCGTGTGGCTGACGTGCTCTGCTCCGGCCGGCGGCCGCTGCTGATCGGCGGTCGGGGAGCTCGTGGCCAGCGGAGTGCGCTGGAACTTCTGGCCGAGAGGACTGGCGCCCTGCTGGCCACGACTGCTGTTGCCCGAGGTCTCTTCGCCGGCAACCCTTGGAGCCTCGACGTCTCAGGCGGCTTCTCCTCACCCGGCGCGGCGGAGCTCATCTCGGCTGCAGACGTGGTTGTGGCCTTCGGCGCAGCGCTCAATATGTGGTCCACCCGACATGGCAGACTGCTCGGGGATTCGGCAACTGTGGTTCAGGTCGACCTGGACGTCGACGCGATCGGCTCCCACCAGCCTGCCCACATCGGTGTGATTGGCGACGCGGCCGCGACCGCCACCGCTCTCTGTGCTGCGCTGGATCGGCGGTCTGCCGAGCCCAGCCGCCAGAGAACGCCGGAGCTGGCCGAACGTATCCGGGCAGCTCGCTGGGCCGAGGTGCCGTATGACGATGTGAGCACGGTCGAGGCGATCGATCCTCGCACGCTTACCGTCCGCCTGGACGAGATCCTGCCCCCCGAGCGCTCCCTCGCTGTCGACTCCGGCCACTTCATGGGCTGGCCTTCGCGCTATCTGTCAGTGCCGGACGAGCAGGGGTTCATCTTCAGCCAGGCGTTCCAGTGTGTGGGCCTCGGGCTCGGGACCGCCATCGGCCTGGCGGTGGCCAGACCTGACCGGCTGACCATCGCCGCTCTGGGCGACGGCGGCGCGCTGATGGCGCTGGCTGACCTGGAGACGGTGGCGCGACTGGGCCTGCGAATGGTCGTGCTGATCTACAACGACCAGGCCTACGGCGCCGAGGTCCACCACTTCGGACCCGACGGCAAGCCGCTGGAGCTGGTTCAGTTCCCGGATACCGACTTTGCCGCACTCGGCCGGGCGGTCGGCCTGGCCGGAGTAACGGTGCGAGCACCAGCCGATCTGGAGCAGGTCGAAGATTGGCTGCGGAGAGGCACCCAGGGCGGCCTGGTGATCGACGCCAAGGTGGTGCCGACGCTCGTGGCGGATTGGCTGGAGGAGGCCTTCCGCGGTCACTGAACCCGACGGTTCCAGTCCGGCCGGCGAACGCTATCCCGGCGTCTTGATCCCTTCCAGAAGCATCGATACCGTCCGCTGAACCCGGGTTTGACGGGTCTCAACACGCTTTGCCTCCTTGATCCAGCGCACGTACTCCTTCCTGTGAGTGAACGCAAGATCATTGAAGGCGGCCCTGGCGTCGGGAGCAGACGCCAGAGCGTGGGCGAGCTCGGCTGGCACCTGAACCTCCCGCGGCGCCTCGTCGAGCTCGAGTGAGATCTGAGCGGTCGAGCCAGGGATCGCCCCGGAGGCCTTGACCACGTCCTGGCGCAAGCCGAGGTAATACTTGCCGCCGTAGACGGAGACACGCGTCCGGTAGGGGACGCCGTTGACGGTCGTCCTCAGGGGTGGCCGCTTGCCGGCGCCAAGCGCGAGCACCGTCGCCTCCGGCAGCTCGATGAACGGGTTGGCCTTGGCCTCGGTTCGGACTTCGGCTTTGAACTCAGGCATGCAGGCGCTCCTCAAGGCATGACTCTACGGAGTCCGGCCCTCGGCAGATACGCTCGTCGGAATGTGTTATGTCGGGTGGGGCGGTGCCTGAAACACCGCAGACCAAAAGCGCCCGGGAACGACTCGGCAGTACGTTTGATCGCGCCAGCGATCTGTACCAACGGGCGCGGCCCGAGTACCCCGCAGAGGTCTTCGAACGCCTGATTCGAATCGCTGGCCTTCGGTTCGGCGATCACCTCCTGGAGGTGGGGTGCGCTACCGGTAAGGCGACGCTGCCGCTCGCTGAGCGCGGGTTCCGGATCACCTGCATTGAGGCCGGAGAACAACTCGCCGCCGCTGGCCGCCGGAACCTGGCGGCATTCCCAGGAGTGGATGTTGTCGCTGGCCGATTTGAGGACTGGCCGAACCCGCCGCTTCGACCTTGTCTTTGCAGCGACCGCCTGGCACTGGCTCGATCCTGCTGTGCGTTATAGCAAGGCGTGGGAGGTCCTGCGCCCCGAAGGGCATCTCGCCTTCTGGGCGGCTGTCCACGTCTTCCCGGAGGACGGCGATCGTTTTTTCATCGAGATCCAGGACGTCTATGACGAGATCGGGGGGAGCTGGCCCGCCGAGAGTCCCCGGCCGCGCCCGGGCGAGTTGGAGGACCAGCGGGAAGAGATTGAGGCCAGCGGCATGTTCAGGACCATCGATGTTTGCCACTTCGACTGGGAGCAGACTTACGACGCCGACGGCTATATCGACCTGCTCGAGACGTTCTCGGGGCACATCACGATGGAGCATTGGCAGCGCGATCGGCTCTACGGCGAGATCCGCCGGCGGCTGGAGCAGCGCCCTCACCCCAACCTTCGAAGGCACTGGGGAGGAGTTTTCCACATCGCCCGGCGGCAAGATTGAGCGTCGCCAGTCCAGGCATCCGACTCCCACAGTCCTTCACAGGCTGGATTGACAGCCCTCGCTCGCTCCAAA
Source organism: Candidatus Dormiibacter inghamiae (assembly GCA_016464825.1). GTDB lineage: Bacteria > Chloroflexota > Dormibacteria > Dormibacterales > Dormibacteraceae > Dormiibacter > Dormiibacter inghamiae. Next base: position 19,350 of record JAEKNQ010000023.1, read on the forward strand.
TACGCTCGCCAAGCCATTCGGAAATACCCCCAGATGGGTTGGGGGGATTGGTTGGAGGGTCGTGCTTGAATCAGCTCGAACTGCGCTTGGCCGACAGTGGGAGGGCGGATCCGTCAGCGCCCGGTGAGCTGCGGCTGTGGACATGGCCAAGCTCTCGCTCTGGCTGATCAATGGAGCGTTCGGCTAGCCGACCGCCTTGGGGGTCCCGCGCTCCACATGATCCGTCCAGCGATTCCCCATGACCTTGGCGACAGCATTCGTCGGGGCCAGGAGTAGGAGGCTGAAACCCGCGACAGGGATGCTGACAAGCGCTATGAACATGGCGAAGGCGAACACAGCTGTGCCGAGGGCGTTCCTGCACATGCCTATCCGCCACTCCCGCAAGTGGCTTTCCCTCATCAGCCCCGCCCGCCGCAGGTAGGCCGTGAGGCCGGCGTACACGATCCCGATCAGGGCCAGGTTCGCGCAGTAGAGCTCGAAAGCGGGCAGCAGGTTGCTGTAGCGCGCTTCCAGCGCCGCCGGGAACGGCACCAGGCAGATCAGAAACAGCGCCATCAGATTCAAGGCTTGGAGGCGCTGATCCACCCGCAGCACCCAGCGGAAGATCCGGTGGTGCACCATCCAGTAGAGGCCCACCAAGGCGAAGCTGATGGCAAAGCCCAACAAATTGGGCAGCACTTTCCAGAGCGCTGCGGTGAGTTCTCCCTCTCCCTGAAGGCTGGTCAGCTGTGGGACCGGGATGCTCAGTACCAGCAGCGTCATGGCGATGGCGAACACTCCGTCACTGAGCGCCAGCAGCCGGCCCAGCCCATAGCCGTCCTGATCTCGGCCGCCCGAGTGGAGCCCTTCGTCCTCAGCCATTCGCCCCATCCTGACCGATAAGGGTCGTCAGATGCCGACCCGTCCCCGGCCGGTGAGGCTCTCAAGCCTCGGCACCGAGGTCCGCCAGCCGCAGCCCGAACGCCGAGACTCGACTCTCGCCCGCAAATCACCGTCCGAGCCGCCGCCCAACGGCTGCTACTGTCAATTCCCGCCTTCCGCGTTCGACTATTGACTGCATGTGTCAGATTCGCTACAGGAGGTTGGTTGCATGAGGTACATCTGCTTGCTCTACGTATCGGAAGCGGACCTGCCGGCGCCGGGGACGCCCGAATTCGGTCCGCTCCGCGACGCCAACTCGGCTGCCTCCGCCGAGATGGCGAAGGCTGGCGTCCTGGTGGATGGAGCGCCTCTCCAACCGTCGAGGGCGGCGACGACCATCAGGATTCGCGGTGGTGAGACGCTTCTGACCGACGGCCCCTACGCAGAGCTCAAGGAGCAGCTCAACGGGTACTACCTGCTCGAGTGCGCCGACCTCGATGAGGCGGTTCGGTGGGCGCAGACGATCCCGGCTGCCAAGACTGGCTCGGTGGAGGTGCGTCCGGTGGTCAGGGTTGAGGGACGCCCTTGACCGACGACCTGAGCGCGGTGGTCCGCCAGCACTGGTGGACCACAGTCGCTTCCGTCACGCGTTTTGTCGGAGACCTGGAGGCCGCCGAGGAGGCTGTACAAGAAGCTTGCCTCGCGGCTCTTCAGCAGTGGCGGCAGGCAGGAGTGCCGGAGCACCCTGAGCGGTGGCTGGTGACTGTGGCCAGAAGGAAGGCGCTCGACGCCCACCGGCGCGAAGCCAAACGAGCTGAGAAGGAGGCGGCTGCCGTGCGCGACGAGGCTGGCTTATCGACCGAATGGCCGGTGGGCGAGGTGGTCGATGACCAACTGGCGCTGATCTTCATGTGCTGCCATCCGGCTCTCGACCCAGCCTCCCAGATCGCGCTGACGCTGAGAGCTGTCTGCGGCCTGACCACATCCGAGATCGCCAGCGCTTTTTTGACGCCTGAGGCCACTGTGGCGCAGCGCTTGGTAAGGGCCAAGCGGAAGATCCGAGAGGCGGTCATCCCCTTCCGGAGGCCTGACGGCGACGGACTCGCCGGCAGGCTCCCAGCCGTTCTGCGGATCGTTTATCTCGTCTTCACGGAGGGGCACCGATCTAACGCGAGCGAGGCGGGGACGCGCCCTGAGCTGTGCTGGGAAGCCAACCACCTGGCGACCTCGCTCTCCACCATGATGCCCGGTGAGCCCGAGGTCAGGGGCCTCTTGGCCCTCTTGCTGTTTGTAGATGCGCGGCGGGCGGGACGGTTCGATGCCGAGGGCCGGCTGGTTCTCCTCGATCAGCAGGATCGCTCTCTCTGGGACGCCGCCAAGATCGCCGAGGGCGAGGCTCATCTCGCCTCAGCGTTGCGCCTCGGCCGCCCGGGGCCTTACCAGATCCAGGCGGCCATCGCGGCTCTCCATTCCACCGCCCGCACCGCCGCGGCGACTGACTGGGCGGAGGTCGCGGCCCTCTACGCAGAGCTCGTGCGCTGGGAGCCGACAGCCGTGGTCGAGGCCAACCGCGCTGTTGCTGTTGCGATGGCACACGGGCCCAGCGCCGGACTCACAATCCTCGACCGCCTCACGGATGATCCCCGGCTGGAAGCGTGGCCGCCCTTTCACATCGCGAGGGCGGATCTCTTCTCTCGGCTCGGCCTGATCGAGCGCGCCACCGAAGCCTATGAGACGGCGCTCTCCCTGTCGCCGCCGGTCCCCGAGCGAACGTTCATCAACCGCCGGCTCCGAGAGCTGGCCGGGGGAGGGTTCGGCCCCAATTCGGAGAACCGCTGAAGCCAACCTCGAGTTGAGCCTTCCGCATTAGATTGCAGAGATGCCTCAGCCATCCGACAGCGCTGAGCGGCAGTTGAACTTCGGCTACGGCGCCAACCTGGATGCCAGTGTCTACAGTCGCTGTCCTGACGCCATCGACATGGGCAACGCGATCCTGCCCGACCACCGCTGGCTCGCCACGGCCGCCGGGGTCGCCACTGTAGTGCCGCAGCCGGGCAGTCTCGTCCACGGCGTGCTGTTGTCACTCAGCGCTCGAGATCAGGACAGTCTTGACCGGTTTGAGGCCCTCGACCTGGGCTTCTACCGGCGTGAGAGGCACGAGCTCATCACAGCCGCGGGCGGGCGGGTTCGAGGCTGGGTCTACTTCGCCAACCAACCCGAGCCCGGCCAGCCCATCCCGCATTACCTGACGGCTGTCGTCGAGGCCGCCCGCCAGCGCGGTCTTCCCGCTGATTACATAGCGGAGCTCGAGGCTTGGGGCCGCCTCAACACTGGCAGCGTGGCCAGCCCGCGTCCCCACTGGGAGGAGATCTTCGGCGCCCGTCCCTAGCCGACCGCAGTTTGGCTAGCTGCCGGCCAGCCGCTCCACGACCGGCGCCATCGCTTCGCGGTACGGCTCGTGCACCGAGAAGTACGAGACCCCGAAGCGCTCGCGCAGCGCCTGGAGCTGCTCCACCACAAGCTCCAGAGTCCCGATCAGCAGGTGAGGTGAGGCGAGGATCTGATCTGCGGGGAGCTCGAACTGTGGCACCAGCTCATCGGCCTTCGCCCGTTGAGCGTCAGTGATCCAGACGCCTTGCAGCAGCAGGTTGAGCTCTAGCTCGCTCAGCCGCTCACCGGCGGCCTGGCCCACCCAGCCCACCTGCTCGGCGAGGGCTGCCTCCGAGAGGCTGCTCATATCAGCCCTGCCCTCGACGAATCGAGGCGCGATCGCGACGATGTCGGCCTCGCGAGCGGCGATCGACAGCAGCCGACGACCGCCGCCACCGACTCCGAGCGGCGGATGTGGGCGCTGCTTAGGCTTAGGCCAGCCCTCCTGGTCGCGCGTCGTGTAGTGCCGGCCGCTGAAGCTGACCGGTCCCTCCGACCACAGTCCCTTCAAAAGCTGGATTGCCTCCTTCAGGCGGCCGACTCGCAGCCCCGGCCGATCGAAGGGCAATCCGGCCGCCTCGTACTCCGGCCGGTGCCACCCGGCGCCAAGGCCGACCTCCAGCCTTCCCTCGCTGAGCAGGTCCAGCGTGGCGATCTCCTTCGCCAGCACCACTGGGTGACGGAAGTCGTTGTCGAGGACCAAGGTCGCCACCCTCAGACGCTCGGTGGCCCACGCCGCTGCGAGGAGGGCCGGCACTGGCGCCAGCTGCGTACCCAGGTGGTCCGGAATGTGGAGGACCGAATAGCCAAGGCCCTCGGTGCGGCGCGCCTTCTCTTCCCACTCGCCCCGACTGGCGGCGCTGGAGGCGCCGGCTCCGAAGCGGAAGCGGCGGCCGGAAGGCATGGGTGCCAGACTAATCGAGAGGCCTGCTGCGCCGGCAAGGCTGTGCACCCTCTGTGGGTGTCACGGCTTTGCCCGGTGCAGTACTTTTCAGTCCACTTCAAGCTGACCACTGCTGGGTCGCAAACATCCGAAGGAGCCGTCATGACAGATTCACCATTCATCGACCAGCCCAACGAGCGTTTTCGGCGAGGCGCCCTGAGGCTGCGCGAGATCGACGGCGAGCAAGGCCTGGCGGTCGTCGACGCCCTCGCCGACATCGCGCCCGACCTGGGCCGCTACGTGGTGGAGTTCGCCTTTGGCGACATTTATTCCCGCGAGGATCTGGACGATCGCCAGCGGCAGCTGGTCACGATCGGGGCGCTCACCGCGCTCGGCGGAGCTGAGCCGCAGCTGGTTGTCCACATCAACGCGGCCTCAATGTGGGGCTCTCTCCCCACGAGATAGTCGGCGCGATCACGCACACAGCACCGTTTACCGGCTTTCCGCGAACCTTGAACGCGATCTTGACCGCCCGAACGGTGTTCGAGAATCGTGGCGTTCTACCTCTGCTGCGGCTGCCGCAGCAGCAGGTGACCGCCGACGGCCAGGCGGAAGCGGCACCTCTGGAGTGAGCTGCTGGTCGGGTCGGAACCTTCTCGCCGACCGGCATGGCCCGAACGGCGGTTTGACGCGGACCCCGCGCGGCGGTTACGTTAGTGAAACTCCGAAAGCCGCCAGGTTGACGATGTAGGTCCGCATGAACTCGGGGAGGGATCAACGGAATGATCGAACGAACGGCAACGACCAGAGTGGAGCCGGCCCCGCCGATCCGACGGCCGTGAGCTCGTACGCAGGCTCCCCCGCCGGTACCGGCGCGGCACCCGTTCGCAGCCTCGTTCCAGCTCGAATGGATAGGCTGCCCTGGACCAGCTTCCATTGGCGGGTCATCACCGGTCTGGGCGTCTCCTGGATCCTGGACGGCCTGGAGATCCAGATCGTCTCCACTGTTGGGTCAGTCCTCACCGACAAGGGCACGCTGCACCTGACCGCCGGCGACGTCGGCCTGCTTGGCTCCGTCTACCTGCTGGGCGAGGTCATCGGCGCGCTCGTCTTCGGCCGGATCACAGACAACATCGGCCGCAAGAAGATGTTCATCACCTGCCTGTTGATCTACTTGGTCGCCAGCGGTCTGGGCGGATTCTCGTTCAACCTCTGGTCGCTGTTGCTCTGCCGCTTTGTTGCGGGGACGGGCATCGGCGGCGAGTACACGGCCATCAACTCGGCCATCGATGAGCTCATCCCCTCGCACTACCGGGGTCGGGTCGACATCGCAGTCAACGGCACCTACTGGGCGGGCGCGATGATCGGGGCGGCCGCTTCCATCTTCCTCCTCAATCCCGCCATCTTCGGCATCAACGTCGGCTGGCGCATCGGCTTCCTCATCGGTCCGTTCCTGGGCCTATTCGTGATCTACCTCCGGCGCGCGCTCCCGGAGAGCCCGCGTTGGCTCATGACCCACGGCCGCGAGCAGGAGGCCGAGGAAACTGTGGACGGCATCGAAGCTTGGGTGGAGCGAGACGGCGTTCACCTGGAGCCGGTGCCTGACAGCAAGGCTCTGGAGGTCAGCGCCCGCGGCTCCATCTCCTACATCGAGATTGCCAAGACGATGCTCCGCGACTATCCGGGACGTTCGTTCCTGGGCTTTTCGATGATGGTGACCCAAGCGTTCTTGTACAACGCCATCTTTTTCACACTGGGTCTGGTACTGGGCAAGGTCTACAAAGTCCCTTCGGATCAGATCGGCTTCTACATCTTCCCCTTCGCGCTCGGCAACCTGCTGGGACCGCTGATTCTGGGGCCCCTCTTCGACACTGTAGGACGGCGCAAGATGATCCTCGGCACCTACGGCGGCTCCGGCGTGCTGCTGGCCATCGATGCCCTGTTCTTTCACGCAGGCCTTCTCAACCCAATCACCCAGACAATCTTCTGGTGCCTGATCTTCTTCTTCGCTTCCGCCGGTGCCTCCTCCGCCTACCTGACGGTGAGCGAGATCTTCCCGCTGGAGCTGCGGGCGCAGGCGATCTCCTTCTTCTTCGCCGCCTCCCAGGGCGCCGGCGGCGTGGCGGCTCCGTTCATCTTCGGCGCGCTCGTCGGCCTGGCGACTGCCAACGGCGGACTGAACCGGCTACCCCTGACCATCGGCTACCTCTTTGGGGCTGCTGTCATGATCGCCGGCGGCTTGATCGCCTGGTTCTTCGGGGTCAACGCCGAGCGCCAATCCCTGGAGGACATCGCCTCCCCACTCTCAGCAGTCAACCGCCCTTCCCCGGGCCCCGCTGCCGTTTAGTCAAGCCAAACTCTGGGCGGCCGGCACAACCGGCCGCCCACGTTCCGGCCGGAAGCGAGTACCAGCCAGGTCAGGTTAGGTCCGGACGAGCCGCAGGAGCCAGGCCTGCCGCCCCTTGCCCGCACCCAACCGCTTCGCCCACGAGGACCTCGTGTCAGCGATATCCTGCTGGCTCGCCGGGCGCCCCCAGCGCCAGCCCGTGCGCCGCTTAGCGAGTTGCTAGCCTGCCCTCCAGCGACCGGTCCAGCAGCGGCAGGCCCAAGGCTCGCTCCCGTTCAGTGATCGAGAGCACGGCCTTCACGTGGCTGCCTGGCCGTGTGATCCGAGCCAGACCCGCCGGGACCCCGCCGATCTCATCGACCTTGAGCACGCCGGCAAGCAGCGATCCCCAGGGAAAGTGGATCGTCACCACTTCGGCGAGACCGTCGAGCTCGGACGGCAGCTCCTCGGCGCGGGCCCCGACCAAGAGCAGATTGGCGAGCTTCTGACGCCGACTGCGGCGTGAGGCATCAGCCATCGCCTGCGGGTGGGCGTCAATGGCCACGGAGAGGGTGTCCGGACGGCTGACAGCTGTCGCTACGGCGAAGCGACCGTCACCGGCACCGAGGTCCACGACGAGCCGCTGGTAGCGACTCGCCAGGGATCAGAACTAGCCGGGATCGAGCCCTGTGAGCTTGTGTCCGCTGAGCACGCGCATAGCCAAATACTAATCGCCAACCCGACTGGCCGCACCCGACTTCCGGTACAAGATCTCCCGTTCACACAGCCAGGCCAAGCTTGGTCAGGTGCACCCCAGCCGTTCAGCCAGGCGGTCGAGGCCCGCTTTGACCAGCTGCCCGTATTCGTCAGCCGAGCAGCTGCCCGTATCCGTCAGCCGAGGGTCCTGGCGGCAGCCCCGGCCGAGCCGGAGGTGGTGGCGGGCGCGATCTGGATCACCGAGCTTCCGATAGCACTCGCCGAGATTGAGGTGCAGTGACGGGTAGAGACCGCTCACTGAGCTCCTCACCCCGGCTTGGGCTGCCCATGCCTCGGTGATGAGCTCGGCCGCGGCCAGCGCTCGCAAGTTCCAGATCAGCTCTTCGTGGACGTTGTCTTGGACATCGGCCATCGCGTGTGCGATCGCGCAGCGGTGGAGAGAGGGTCACCGTCCTCACCGCCGATTTCGCTCCAGAGCTGGGCGAAGAGCCAGCGTGCAGCTTTTCGTTCACCACCCTGGCTCATTCGATGGCGTCACCGATCTGGGTCTGGGTGGGCTTGCGCCACGAAGACCACAGCGCCGACGACGTTTTCGGTTGACCGCCCGCCCGACATGCAGCCCTGGCCGTGATCGCTGGTCCGATCAGTCCAGCCGCTCGCCCAGGCGGCCCACCAGAGCCTCGATGGAGACGCGCTCCTGTTCCATGGAGTCGCGTTCGCGGATGGTGACAGCGTGGTCCTCCAGGCTCTCGAAGTCGACAGTCACGCAGTAGGGCGTGCCGATCTCGTCCTGCCGCCGGTAGCGCCGCCCGATGTTGCCGCCGGTCTGGTCATACTCAACGCGGAAGCGCCGGCGCAAGACTGACTGCACTTCGCGAGCGCAGCCGATCAGCGTCACCTTCTTGGAGAGCGGCAGCACAGCCACCTGAACCGGTGCCACATTAGGATGCAGGCCCAGCACCACCCGCGTCTCCCCCCTCACCGACTCCTCCCGGTAGGCGTCGACCAGGGCGGTGACCATGATGCGATCCACCCCAGCTGCAGGCTCGATTACATAGGGCAGGAAACGGTCACCAGACTCGGCGTCCAGATAGCTCAGATCCTGGCCTGACTGCTTCTGATGCGCGCCGAGATCGAAGTCCGTCCGGTTCGCCACGCCCTCCAGCTCGCCCCAGCCGAAGGGAAAGTCGTACTCGATGTCGCTGGTCGCCTTGGAATAGTGGCTGAGCTCCTCCTTCTCATGCGGACGCAGCCGCAGTCGCTCAGGCCTGATACCCAACACTTCCACGTACCAGCGATACCGCTCCGCCAGCCAGTGCCGATGCCACTCCTCATCGCTGCCCGGCCGGCAGAAGAACTCCATCTCCATCTGCTCGAACTCACGCAGCCGGAAGATGAAGTTGCCGGGGGAGATCTCGTTGCGGAAGGCCCGGCCCTGCTGGGCGATGCCGAAGGGCACCTTCACCCGCATGGAGTTGAGCACGTTCTTGAAGTCCACAAACATGCCTTGGGCCGTCTCCGGCCTGAGGTAGACGACGTTCGCGTCCTCCTCCACCGGACCTATGAAAGTCTTGAACATCAGGTTGAACTGACGCGCCGGCGACAGCCGTCCGCCGCACTCTGGGCAGCGCGTCCTGTCCTCCAGGTGGTCCTCGCGCCAGCGCTTCTTGCACTCACCCAGGCAGTCGGCCATCGGATCTGTGAAGTTGGCGAGATGGCCCGACGCCCGCCAGACCTCAGGGTTCATGAGAATCGAGGCCTCCAGCCCCACCACGTCATCGCGCAGCTCCACCACATGCCGCCACCAGAGGTTGCGGATGTTGCGGCGCATCGCCACCCCATACGGTCCGTAGTCGTAGACGGCGTTCAAGCCGCCGTAGATCTCGCTGGACTGATAGACGAAGCCGCGCCGCTTCGAGAGAGCCACCACGCGCTCCATCAGCTGGTCGCGCGGGATCTCGATCTGGCTCGGCGCCTGGCTTTCCATCACGGTCTGAGTGACTCTACCGAGACAGATCTTTGGAGCTGTCAAGCGGGAAGCCGCATCTGGCGCAGGAACCGCAGCGACCGCAGCTGGCGGTCCAGATGGTGCTCCAGCTGGGTCGAAAGCACCCGATCCACCTCCGTCAGCAAACCGTTCGCCAACCTGAGCCGCCGATACAGCGCGACGTCGCCGGCGGCCAGCAACCGCAGGACCTTGAGCGCCGCCACGGAGGTGAGCGGCAGCCCTGAGGTCTGGCAGCGATCGCAGAGAAAGGCACCCGCCTCTGGCGCGAAAGCGGCGGCCGCTTCGGGCAACGGCCTACCGCAGGAGCCGCAGACGTCCAGCCGGGGAGAGTAGCCGAGAAGGTCCAGGGCGACGGTCAGGAACCACGCAGTCGCCCGGCGCGGGTCCTCCTCATCGGCGATCTCGGCCAGAGCTGCCGCCGTCAAATTGAATACACCCTCCAGCGGATGGCGGTCCTCCGAAACGCGATCGGCCAGCTCCGCAACCAGGGCGGCGTGGGCGGTCCGCTCCACCTCCGCCGGTATGCGCCTCAAGTCCAAGCGAACAACCTGGGTGATGATGTCGAGGCTGCGACCTCGGGCGAGCTGGACGTCGATCCGGCTGAAGAGCTCCAGTGCGCCGGCCAGTCGTGAGGTGGGTTGCCGCACGCCCTTGGCGATGGCGCCCACCTTGCCGTGCTCCTTGGTGAGCAGCGTGTAGATCCGATCCTGCTCCTTGAAGTCGAGTTTGCGGAGCACTATCGCTTCATCGCGGTAGGTGCTCAAGCTGGCGCCGTCGTCAGACGCGACGCTGGCTGGGGAGATCGGGGGCGGGCGAAAGGTCCTCGCCGGCGCCCGTCCGCGGGGGTGGGTTGAAGCCTGCTTCCACCAGCACCTCATCCGGCCAGGGATGGTCAGCGTGGAGGCGCAGCCTTTCGATCCGGTCGCCCTTGATCTGCTCCACCCGCCACTGAATGCCCGGCACCGCCTCGAAGGTCATGCCCGGCTCAGGGACGTCGCCAACGGTGGCGTAGACATAGCCGCCCACCGAGTCGTAGTCCCGGGACTCCTCCACCCCGAGCTCCAAGCGCTCGTTCAGGTCGGCCATCGAGTAGCGGGCGTCCACCAGCGCCTCGCACAAACCCGTTATCACTATCTGCTCCTCTTCCAGCGGGTCGAATTCGTCGCGGATCTCGCCCACTATCTCTTCCAGCACGTCCTCCAGCGTCACTATCCCGTCAGTGCCGCCGTATTCGTCCAGGACCACCATCATGTGGACCTTCTCGACCTGCATCTGATAGAGGAGCTCGTCCACCTTCTTGGCCCCCGGCACCTTGCGAATCGGGCGCATGATGCCCTCCAGGCCACCGGGCTGGCCGCCCTTGGCCAGGTAGAGCAGCAGGTCCTTCACATGCAGCAGGCCGACTATGTGGTCAAGATCCTCGTCGTAGACCGGCAGCCTGGTGTGGCCCTTCTCTTGGAAGACCTTCAAGATCTCAGGCATCTCGGCAGTCTTGGGGATGGCGCTGACGTCGGTGCGCGGAATCATCACCTCCCGCACGCTCATGTCGCCGATCTCGATGATCGAGTTGATCATCTCTTCCTCCTTCTCCTCTATCACGCCCTGCTCCTCCGAGACGCGGAGAAGGGTGCGCAGCTCCTGCTCGGTCAGATAAGCCGCGTGAGCGGCGCGGCCGCCGGTGACCGCGCGGCTGACAATGGTGATGAACCAGAGGAAGGGACGCAGGAACCTCGCCAGCGCCTCGACCGGTGCGGCGGCGAATAGCGCCAGCCTTTCCGCGTTCCGGATGGCTAGCGTCTTGGGCGTGACCTCGGCAAAGATGAGCAGGAAGAGCGAGAGCACGAGGGACACCGCCAGGTCGCCCGCTACACCCCAGCTGTGCGGGAGGTAGGTAAGCCCCAGCAGCGTCGTCGCCGAGGAGGCCATGATCAGCGCCACCGTGTTGACGATCAGCACCGTGGAGAGGAAGCGGTTCGGTTGCTCGTGAAGGCGCTGCAGGGAACGGGCGGAGTGGCTCCCTTCTTCGACCAGGTGCCGCACCCGCAGGCGCCCGACGGAGGTGAGCGCTGTCTCGGTCGCGGAGGCGAGCGCGGCCAGCAGCACGCAAACGATGAGAAGCGAGAGTTCAGCGAAGCTGGTGGGGGACATCTGGGGTTTCCGCTTCCTAGCGGAAGAGTTCGCTCACGCTGCGATTCTCGTGCACGCGCAGGATGGCCTCCGCCAGCAGCGGGGCCACACTCAGCACTGTGAGCGGCGCTCCCCGCTTCTCCTCCGGGACAGGGATGGAGTCGGTGACTATCACCTCGTCGATGTCCGCCTCGCGCAGGCGCGCGCTCGCGCCGCGCGTCAACACGGCGTGGCTGCAGGCGACCAGGACCCGGCGCGCGCCATGAGCGCGCAGGGCCCGGGCGACCTCCACCACAGTCCCGCCGGTGGAGATGATGTCCTCCACCACCACGCAGTCACGCCCCTCCACCTCGCCGGCCATTTCCATGATCTCGGCCGCCTCCTCCCGCGGCCGGCGTTTGTAGACGAAGACGATGGGCGCCTGGAGCAGTTTGGCCATCGACTCGGCGCGCTTGGCACCGCCCGCGTCGGGCGCAACCACCGCGCAGCGGTCAAGACCCCGGCTCCGGATGTGGCCGGCCAGGATCTTGTTGGCTGTGAGGTGGTCGGTCGGGACGTCGAAGAAGCCCTCGATGGCGTCGGCGTGCAGATCTAAAAGCAGCACTCGGTCGGCGCCCGCCAGAGTCACGAAATTGGCCATCAGCTTGGCGCTGATCGGCTCGCGCGGCTGCGACTTGCGTTCCTTGCGGGCATAGCCGTAGTAAGGGATGACAGCTGTGATGCGCCCAGCGGAGGCGCGGCGGAGAGCGTCGAGCAGGATGAACAGCTCTATCAGGTTCTCGTTCACCGGATGGCAGGTGGGCTGGATCACGAAGCAGTCGTGGCCGCGCATCGAGTCTTGGATCTTGACGTCGATCTCCCCGTCGGAGAAGCGGTTGACGCGGGGATCGGTCAGTTTCACGCCGATCGCCTCCGAGATCAGCCGGTTGAGATCCGGGTTGGCGGTCCCCCCGATCAGCTTCAGCTCGCCCCAGGGCGACGTGTCCTCCGAAGCGAACTCCACCGCCGTCTGCAGCCTGCCGATCATGCTCTCTCCTTGTGCGGGATGGCGCGAGCCGGGACGCCGACGACAGTGACTCCCGCGGGCACGTCTTTGGTGACGACTGCGCCGGCGCCGGTGCGGGCGCCGCGGCCCAACCTGCGGGGTGCCACCAGCATGGTATCCACGCCGATGAAGCAGTCGTCCTCGATCACAGTCGCTTTCTTCTGCCGGCCGTCATAGTTGGCGGTGATGCTGCCGGCGCCGATGTTCACGCCTTCCCCCACCGTGGCATCGCCAAGGTAGGACACGTGGGGGACAGCTGACCGGCTGCCGATCTCTGAACGCACCAACTCGGCGAAGCTCCCGACGTGCACACTTTCCTTCAGCTCGGTGCCCGCTCGCAGCTTGCTGAAGGGACCGCAGTCCGAGCCGCTGCCCAGGGTGGCCCCGCTGAGCCAGGAGCTGTCGATCCGAACCCCGTCGCTGATCTGGCAGTCGCTGATCTGGGCGAAGGGGCCGATCCGGCAGTCCTTTCCAATCCGGGTTGTGCCGGTGACCATTGTGTAGGGCTCCAAGACCGTGTCCTGGCCAATGCTGACTCCGGCTGCTACGTAGGTGCTGGTGGGATCGCGCACCGTCACGCCGTCCAACATGAGGCTCTCCAGGAGCCGCCGGCGCATGGCGGTCTCGGCCCGAGCCAGCTGCACTCGGTCATTGATCCCGATGGTCTCCTCAGGGTCAGGCAGCTTCACCACCTGCGTCCCGCTCAGGTGCTGGAAGACGTCGACCAGGTAGAGCTCGCCGGCCTGATTGTCAGGCCGGAGTTGGGCCAGCGCTGCACTCAGCTGCGGGGCGGCGAAGCAGTAGAGGCCCACATTGATCTCGCTGACATTGCGGCTCTGTTCGGTCAGGTCGCGATACTCGATGATCGCGGCCAGACCGCCATCCCGGTTCCGCAAAACCCTGCCGTCGCTGCGGCTGGCATCATCCACGCTGGCCAGGCTGGCCGGCAGGCCGGCAGCGCGGTGAGCCGCCAGGAAGCGGCGGATGGTCTCCGGCCGCAAGAGTGGACCGTCGCCGTTCAGCACCAGCACGTCGCCCTGGCCGAGCCACTCGGCGGGAACCTGGGCCAGCGCGTGACCTGTGCCGAGCGGCTCCGGTTGGGCCACCAGCCGAGCCTTCCCGGCCAGGTGGTCCACCACGCCCGGCTCACCTGGCCGGTGGACCACGAAGAGCCGATCTGACTCGATGCCGACCTCGCGGCAGGCGCCGAGCACCCAATCGATCATTGAGCGGCCGCAGATCTCGTGCAGGACCTTTGGCGTCCGGGAGCGCATCCGTATACCCCGGCCGGCAGCTAGGATGACGGCTGAGAGTGGTAAGTCACTCAAGAGAGATGTCGAGCCGGATTATACGGTCGGCCCCCCGCCTGCTCCTCAGCCTGGCGCTGGTCGGCGGCTTGGCGACTGCCTTTGGGACGCTGGCCGCCTGCGGAGGCGGTTCCCCAGGGGCGGCGGCCAGCCCGGCGTCCCCCACCTCGGCCAAGTCGAGCGCCACGCCGACGCCGGCGGGCAACACTGTCTGGGTGGTGGCGACCGTGCCCGTCAAGCTGCACGGCGCGCCGGATCGCAACTCAGCCCAAGCTGCACTGCTGGAATGGGGCTCGCAGCTGACGGTGAGCGAGAGCCAGAAGCCCGGCCCGGAGACATGGCTCCACGTCAAGACGGAGGCCGGCAGTGAGGGCTGGGTGCTGGACGACCCGGAGATAGTGAGCCACCGCGCGGTGGCGAAGAAGATCAGCGACACGTATCGACTGCTCTATCCCAGCGAGTGGACGGTGGTGGGTGGCAACCCGCTCACCTTCACCTCGGCGCACGGCGCTCCAGAGGCGGCGACGCTCGTGATCCAGACGGCTGACGAGGTGGGGAAGCTGCCGGTGCTGCCGCTCACGCCGGGCGCCGCCTCCGGCGACGACTCGATCCAGGTTGGCGACAAGACCTACACGATGCACTTCTGGAAGTCCGCCGATGGCGGCGCCGAGGCCGCTGTGAGCTTCAAAGAAGGGGGCACTGCCTACCTCTTCGACCTGAAGCAGAAGGGCCGCGCCACTCCCGACCGAGCGTTGTTCAAGAGTGTGCTGCAGACGGTGATCCTGAACCCGGCCAGCGCTCCCGTGCCAAACCCAACAGCCACCCCGTCCGGGTAACTGTGCCGCCTACTGATCCGCCCTCACGAGACGGCCCCGCTGTTTGATCCAAGCGGTGAGCTGGTCGAGCGCAACCCGATGTTCGGCAATGCCCACCGCCACTTCGACCAGATCCTCGTCCGATGTGTCGAGTTCGTACCCCTCACGGCCCAGCCAGAGGATCATCGCTGTGGCCGCAGTCCGCTTATTGCAGTCAACGAAACCATAATTCTGGATGAGAGCCTCCATCAGAGCTGCGGCTCGTGCGAACGGCGACCGATGAGCTTTCTGACCGCCGTACGCGGCCGACGGCCTGGCCAGGGCAGACTCTAGTAGACCCCGATCACGGATGCCTTCCGCGCCCCCAAAAGCCGCAATCTGCGCCTCGTGGATGTATAGCAGCTCTTCGAGCGAGAGCCGGCCGGCCAAACTAGCGCTGTGCCAGCTCCTGCCACGCCCGCCGATACCGGCGCATCGCCCGATCGACGGAAAGTACGAAGGCCGGATCCAGGTCAGGCGCTGCGGGCGTGATGGTCACCCGTCCCGGCGCCGCGTCGATCAGGACCACGTCACCCTCCGCAAGCCCGCTGACCTCCAGCTCGGCCGGCGGCACCGGCAGCATTATCGACCCACCTACTCGACGAAGCTTTCTTTGAGGCATTGGCCGAAGTATAACCTAGATATAACTAAGGTTCAATCCCCGTCGGCGCCTACTCCAACTCATCCAACGTCGGCGGCTCGACTTCGGTCATCCACCTGTCCAGGTCGGCTGCTCGCACATGAAACGTATCCGGCGGCAGTGCCTCGTTGCGACGCCTGAGACGTTCCACCAGCTCGTCTCGCGGTACGTCGAGGAAAAGCAGTTTCGTATCGGCGCCGAGCGCCGCGGCGTTTGAGCGGAGCTGTTGACGTTCGCGCCGGGTCCAGAAACCGAACTCCAAAATGACGTCCAGCCCCAGCCGGAGCAGCCGCTGAGCAAGCTCGATCTGGACAGCCTCGACAGCCGCCCGTCTGGTCTCGTCGTAACCGTCGCCGACAATGCGAGCCATCCATTCGTCGGGTGCGAGCCGCACAGCGTCTCGCTCCTGCTCGAGCCGTTTGCCCAGCGTTGTCTTGCCCGATCCGGGGAGGCCGCAGATCAGGAAGAGGGTGGGCACTGGCTCGAAACCCACATCGCACTGAGTCCGCTGTGGTTGCAGCAGCGCGTCCGCCCTATGTCCTCACCGTCTCTCCATGGCCGACGTGTCTCACCGACTCCGGGACAGGACAGCTAGCCAAAGCGGGGTGTCGGCGGCCCCGACCACGGGAGTGTGGCGGCCGCTCGGATCCCGTGTTCCTGATAATCCTTGCTGTTGGAAGTACTCGTAGTAGGCGGTGGCATCGGGGGGCTGGCGACTGGCATAGCACTGAGGCAGGCTGGCCACGAGGTTCGGGTTCTGGAGCGAGCCGCGAAGATCGCTGAGGTCGGAGCTGGCTTGGGCATCTGGCCAAACGGCCGCCGCGCGCTGGCCGCGCTGGGCGCCGGGGACACACCCGGCCTTCCCGTGCGTCGCCTCCACCTTCGCAGCTGGCGTGGCCGCCTGTTGAGCGAGGTGCCTCTTGCCGAGCTGAAACGACGTTACGGCTCGGAACTGATTGTCATGCACCGGGCAGACCTTCAGGGCTCACTGCTCGAGATTCTCGGGCGCCACACGGTCCAGCTTGGCTCAGAGGTGATTGGGTTCGAGCCGAGTGGCTCGCGAGTGCATGTAACTCTCAAATCAGGTAGGCATTGTGACACCGACCTTCTCGTCGGAGCGGACGGCATCCGTTCCACCGTTCGCCAGCGCCTGCTCACCGATGGCGAGCCCCGCTTCTCGGGTGCGACCTGCTGGCGAAGTGTAACCAGGTTTGCCCTCGAAGAAGGCACCGCATTCAACTGGTGGGGGCGGGGCGGCGAGTTCGGGATCTTTCCGCTCCGCGACGGCAGCGTCTACTGGTTCGGCGTCCAGAACCGGCCCTCCGGTGAAGCGGAATCGGCCCGTGGACGCAAGGCCGATGCGATGGAGGCGTTCGCGTCGTGGCCCGAGGTGATACCCGCCGTTGTCCAGGCTACCCATGAGGGGTCGATTCTCCGAAACGATCTCTATGACCGGCCGCCGGTCGGGAGGTGGAGCCGGGGCCGGGTGACGCTGGTCGGCGACGCTGCTCATCCGATGCTGCCCAACGCCGCGCAGGGCGCCTGCCAAGCCCTGGAGGATGCCGCTACGCTCGGCACCTCGGCGCAGTCAGGATCGATCGAGGAGGGGCTCAAGATGTATGAAGCCCGCCGGCGACACGCTGCCAATGCGATCGTGTCTCAGTCCCACCGGACCGCGCGACTGGTTGGGTCCACAAACCCGCTGATCATCGGCCTGCGCGATCTGCTCATCGCGCACGCCCCAAGATCGGTGGTCTGGAGACAGCTCGAATCGATGATGCAACCCAGCTGACGACTGAGGACCGCCCAGCAGTACCGTTTGACAGGTGAGCAGGCACGGCGAGGCGACCCAGCCAGCGTCCTGATCTGTGGTTCGACCGCAACCCGAACGGAAGGAACCCGCAACGCGCGCAGCGGTCGGTGTTCCCACAGTCGTGCGCAACAAGGCCCTCGCGGACGGCGCTACAAAGTGGCTCGACGACCTGCCGGAGCTGGTGAGCAGCCTCGAGAAGGAGCGGTCGATCACTGTCGGTCGTCCCTATGACGACTCGACTGAGGCGTTTGTCGCCGAGGCAACGCTCAATGCCGGTAGCCCCGCGGTGTTGAAGCTGCTGATCCCTCGTGGTGGTGACGTTGCGAGGCACGAGATCACTGTCCTGCGTCTTGCCAACGGCGAGGGTTGCGCGCGGCTGCTGAAGGAGGACGCCGAGCGGGGAGCACTACTGCTGGAACGGCTGGGTCGCTCGCTGCACCAACTCGGGCTACCGATTGGGAGACGGCACGAGATCCTCTGTTCGACTACTGCACAAGTATGGCGTCCGGCGCCCGGTTGGGGACTGCCTACCGGCGGCGACAAAGGCAGGTGGCTGGTCGATTTCATCACGACGACCTGGGAGGAGGTCGGCCGCCCGTGCTCGGAAAGCGCCGTCAACCACGCTCTGGAATGCGCGGCCCATCGCATCGCTGCCCATGACGATGAGCACGCCGTCCTCGTGCATGGTGACCTGCACCAGTGGAACGCGCTTGAGTGGGAGGGCGGTTTCAAGCTTGTCGACCCCGACGGTCTCCTGGCGGAGGCCGAGTACGACCTGGGCATCATCATGCGCGAGGACCCTGCTGAGCTCCTCGACGGCGATCCGCACGAGCGGGCACGGTGGCTCGCCCTGCGCAGTGGCCTGGATGCCACCGCAATCTGGGAATGGGGTGTCGTCGAGCGGGTGTCCACGGGACTCCTGGGCACCAAGGTCGGCCTTCAGCCCGCTGCCCGCGAGCTGCTGGCCGTGGCTGATCTCGTGGCTGAGTAGGGCTGCTCTCCCCTCCTTACGGCGGTGGGCTTTGAGCCTTCAGGTCCAGCTGCATTAGGGTGGTGTCGATCCAGCGACCGAATTTGTAACCGACGCCGTGCAGGCGGCCTACCTCCCTGAAACCGGCACGGCGATGCAGGGCGATGGAGGCGGGCTCCGCAGTGTCTGCGATCACGGCGATGACCTGGTGCGCGCCCGCCGTGGCGGCTTCGGCCAAGAGCCGCCCCAGGAGCTGCCCGCCCAGTCCGCGGCCCATGTGCTGGGCCGACAAGTAGATGCTGTCTTCGACCGTGTGACGGTAGGCCGGCTTGGGCCGCCAGGGCGACACGTAAGCGAAACCGGCCAGCTGGCCGCCTCGTTGAGCAATCAGGAACGGCCACCCAGCCTCGCGGATGCTCTTCAATTTGGATTGCCACTCAGGCGGGGACGGGGGCACCAGCTCGAACGTCGCAACACTGTGCCGGACGTAGTGAGCGAACAGTTCGCTCACTGACTCGCAGTCAGCTTCCCGAGCGGTACGGATCTCCAGCGGTGTCTGCACGCCACCAAGTTTCGAGCAACCTGTAGGGCCGCAGACCGGGGGTCACCGGAGGCCGCTGATCAGGGGCCCGGCCAGCCTTCTCCGGCTGGCGAGATGAAGCGCCAGCCACCGCCCTCTTCCCGGGTCACCCGCCAGCCCTCGTCATGCACGCGGCGGTGATGACGGCGGCAGAGCAGGAGAAGGTTCTCCAGCTCCGTCCACCCACCGTCCGCCCAGTGCTTCAGGTGGTGGGCGTCGGTCCACTCCGGCGGTCGGTCACAGTCGGGGAAGCGACAGCCACGATCCCGCCGCTGCAGCGCTCGCCGCAGCGAGGGAGGCACCACCCGCCTGGCCCGACCTGCCTCTCCGAGTGGCGCCTCGCTCTTTCGCTCGATGGTCAGCAGCGCATCGCAACCGTAGCGCCGCACCATCTCCCGCGGCACCAATACCTCACCGTTGAGCTCGGCCGGTGGGGCGCCCGGCTCCTGGCGCAGAGTTCCGCACTCACAGACCA
Organism: Candidatus Dormiibacter inghamiae; assembly: GCA_016464825.1. Classification (GTDB taxonomy): domain Bacteria; phylum Chloroflexota; class Dormibacteria; order Dormibacterales; family Dormibacteraceae; genus Dormiibacter; species Dormiibacter inghamiae. The sequence continues at coordinate 38,386 of JAEKNQ010000023.1, forward strand.
GATGCAGATGCGGCTTCTGGCCCGCCCGCTCAGGTAGGGAGCCGGCATCCAGCTGCCGCCGTGCCAGCTCCACCAGGGCGTCGGCTCTTCGCTCGCCCTTGGAGCGGCTGTCGCCCGCCTGGGGCACGCCTTCGATCGCCTCCAAGGCTGTGCGCACAAGCTCCCCACCCTCTTCGTCCAGCTGGCCTTCCAGGAAGTAGAGGCCCTGCCAGGACTGAGAAAGGCCCAGATGCCGCTTCTCGTGCAGGGCATTCGCATCAGCCTGGGCGCCTTCCGGATCGAGGCAGTGGCGCAGGCGCTGGGTCAGATGCCGGAACTCCCAGGTGTCGAGCTCCCCTCCCCAGCGGACCAGGTCCGCCTCCGCCGGCTGCAAGGCTTCGGTCCCCACCTGGGCCGCCAGCCGGCCGACGACGCCCACGTGCTGGGCGCTGAGCCGGCCCTCTTGGAAAGCCACCGCCGTCTGGGGCAGCTCTTCCAGCTGCCTGCCCAGGCGGATGCGGTCAGCCGCGGCGGCGGAGCTGAACAGGCAGTTCCGGCGGAGCCAGCCCTGCAAACTCTGATGACCGCTCACAGCCCAGCCTTGCTGCTGATCGAAGACGCGGAGCTCAGTTGTGAACTGTGCCTCCAAGCGGTTGATGCCCTGCCGGATCTCCTTCAGCCGCTCCGCCTGAGCCAGCGAGGGCAGGTGCCGCGTGTCCTCGCGAATCAGCGACGCGATCGCCTGGGTTACATCCTCCAACGGCGAAGACCAGGCGCTAGCTGACATCGAACCCATGTTCGTATTGTACCACGTCCGGATGCTGTCCAACCAGCATGGAGTGTTTAACATTTCCAGCAGCCGGCCGGGGGACTTAAGGTGTTCGCCATGAGGCGCATGCTCTGCTCCCCAGAGGTGTTTGCTGGCTTATCAGCAGGCTCGCAAACACAGCGCACCAGGTCCGCGGATCGCCGGGTCTCCCCTAACCCGTTCGTCCCAGCGTCTTCCATACTGGGGAGTTCGATGAATACGCCGACGAGCGCACACACCCTGGAAGTCCCCGGCGCGAGCCTTCGCAACGCACGTGCAGTGGTGCTTGTTGAGGGGATCAGCGACCAGCTCGCCGTGGAAGCCCTAGCAAGGCGCCGTGGGCGGAATCTTGACTCTGAGCGCATATCCATTGTGCCAATTGGGGGCGCGACGACCATCGGACGCTTCCTGGATCTGTTCGGCCCTCAGGGGCTGGACGTTAAACTGGCCGGCGTCTGCGACGCTGCGGAGGAGGGCGCCTTCAAGCGCCACCTCGAGCGGGTCGGTCTCGGCTCGAACCTCACTCGCGGGGACATGGAATCACTCGGCTTCTTCGTGTGCGTCGCTGATCTGGAAGACGAGCTGATCCGGTCACTCGGCGCAGCCGTCGTGGAACAAGTCGTCGACTCTCAGGGTGAGCTTGCCTCGTTCCGCGTATTCCAGAAGCAGCCGGCGCAGCAAGGTCGGACCAACGAGGCGCAGCTTCGGCGTTTTATGGGCACCCGCGGCGGAAGGAAGATCCAATACGCGCCCTTACTCGTCGACGCGTTGGATCTCGCCCAGGTGCCGCGGCCGCTGGACCGTGTACTTGCTCATGTCTGACATGCCGGGCGCCTTCTCGGTCGCGAGAGCACTCACGCGGCCTAGACCTTCACCTTGCTGACGAAGGAGTTGTCGTACGTCCGCTTCAGGTCCACTGTCGACCAGTCAGTCTTGGGATCGGCCACCTTGACTGTCTTGAACACTGTGTCAGGGCCATCCGAGGGCATCCTGCCGTCGGAGCTGAACATCCCCAGGTTGGCCTTCAGCACCTTGACGAAGAAGTCCTTGTTTCCATCCGGATAGAAGATCTGGGCCGGCAGGCGGCCCGCGATGTCTTCGGCGGAATGGGTGCCTATGTACTTCAGCGTCCGCACCGCCACCCTGGCTAAGGCCTGAACGGTGCGCGGGTTCTGCTTGGCGAAAGCGTCGGGGAGGTAGAAGCCGCCCGCCGGCCAGCTGCCGCCGAACACGTCCCTGGTTCCCTGCTGAGTCCGAGTGTCATAGATCGCCTTTCCATCCCCGGACTGCTCGAGGGTCGACGCTGCCGGCTCCACCGTTACCAGGGCCTGCACCTGGTCGTTCTTCAAGGCCGTGATGGCGGGACCACCGGAGCCCACAGCAACAGTTTGGGCAGCTGCCGGGTCGAGGCCGTTGCGCTTGAAGAGATAGCGAACCATCTCATCGGTGGACGAGCCGAGCGAAGTGACCCCTATCTTGAGACTCGCCACATCTTTGATGGTCCTGGCGTCCTGATGCTTCTTGCCGACGAACAGGACCAAGCCCGGGAAGTTGTCGAAGAGCGCAATCGTTTCGATGAACTTGCCCTGTGTCTGGGTCCGGATGGTGTGCTCGTAGAACCCGCAGACAAAGTCGACAGAGCCGCCGACAACCGCCTTCAGTGCATCCGCGCCCCCCTTCAGATCCGTGATCTCGACGCTGATCCCTTCGTCCTTGAAGTAGCCGAGCTGGTCGGCGAGGGTGAGCGGCATGTAGATGATCTGGCCCTGGCCGCCGACGCCTGCCTTGAGGCTCGTTTTTTCAGGCGGCCCCGCCGACTGGGCAGGGGCGGGTGCGTTGGCGCTGCCGCCGCAGGCGATGGCCATCACCAACAGGACCGCCAGAGCTGCGAACTTCTTCACCTGCCTCCTCCTCCGTCTTTTCAAGCCGCCAGCAGATCTCCCGCCGGCTGCGGCTTCCAACGTACCAAGCGCCTTTCGAGCTGCGTGACGAGCAGTTCCACCATCACCACCACCACGCTGAGCACTGCCAGCCCTGCCCAGACACCCGTCGCGTCGAGGTTGCCCTCCGACTGCGCGATTATGTGTCCCAGACCCCTAGACGAGCCGAGGTACTCCCCCACCACAGCTCCCACCATCGCGAAACCGACAGAGGTATGAAGGCTGGTCAGGATCCAGCTCAAGGCCGATGGCAGCAGCACGTGCCAGGCCATCTGCCTCTCTCCGGCTCCCAGCATCCGGGCGTTGTTGAAGACGTTCCGGTCCACCTCCCGGACGCCCTGGAAGGCATTAAAGAAGACTATGAAGAAGACGAGCGAGAAGCCGAGCGCGATCTTGGAGTTGGCGTCGAGACCAAAGATCAGAAAGAAGATCGGGGTGAAGACGAGCCGGGGCAGCGCGTTCACCACCTGGATGTAGGGATTCAAGACCCGCGCCCAGAAGTCAGACCGACCGAGGATGAATCCGGCGGCTATCCCGGCGGCAGTGCCGAGCACGAAGCTCATGAGGGCCTCGTACAGGGTGATGAAGACGTTGTTCAGGATGATCCCATCCTGCAGCCACTCCAGCACACGGGCAAAGATTCTGCTAGGTCGGGACCAGATGAAGGGATCGACCAGGAAGTGCTCCTCGTCGGTGGGCTGCCTGCTACCCAGCTCCCAGATCAGCACCACGCCGACCAGAATCACGAGCTGGATGGCGAGGATCAGGTAGCGCCTGCGCATGGCCTGAGACCGGTGGGAACGATCCGCGCTACGCTCGCTGGCGCTCATAGCTCGCGATCACCTCCGAGCGCAGATCGTTCCAGACCTGTTCGTAGATGTCGTTGAACCCTGGGGTGAAGCGCGCCTCGACCACGTTCCGGGGCCGTGGCAGTTCGACTGCATAGTCCCCTTTGAGGGCCGCCTTGGGGCCGGCCGTGAACAGCACCACCCGGTCAGCAAGGGCTATCGCCTCCTCCAAGTCGTGGGTCACGAAGAGGACTGTCGCCTCCTGTTCCTGCCACAGCGTCAGCAGCTCCTGCTCCATCAGCGCCCGGGTCTGGGCGTCGAGCGCGCTGAAGGGCTCGTCCATGAGCAGGATGGGCAGGCGGTTGATAAGCGCCTGCGCCATTGCCACTCGCTTGCGCTGACCGCCTGAGAGCTGATGCGGGTAGCGGTCCTCGAAGCCGCGCAGACCGACTCTGACCAGCCATTCGCGGGCCAATCGCAGGGCCCCCGGTCGGGATGTACCGCGCAGATTGGGGCCGAGAGCGACGTTGTCGAGCGCCGACTTCCAGGGCAGCAGCGCGTCGGCCTGGAACATGTAGGCGCATTCGCGATTGACTGTGGTCACGGGTCTGCCGGCGGTGGTCACCTCTCCCTCACTCGGGCCGACCAGGCCGGCGACCAGGTTCAGGACCGAGGACTTCCCGCATCCGGTCGGGCCGACGAGGGCGACGAACTGGCCCTGCGGAACATCGAAGGAGATGAACTCGATGGCAGTGAATGGCCCATAGCGGAGGGCCACGCCCTCGAGCGCGACCGCGGCTGCTTTGCCCGCCACCTGTCTATCTTGGCGAACTTTGAATGGGCCGGGCCGGGTTCACACCGGCCTGCGGGGAATGGGGTCCGCGAGCGCTACGCTGCGGCCGTGTTCACAGCGGAGGATCGCGAGCGAGTCCGCAGTCGGCTGCTTGAGTGGGCGCGCGCTGACAAGCTGATCACGGGGGCTGCGATCACCGGTTCCGGAGCGCATGGAGGCGAGGACGACTGGTCGGACATCGACCTTGTCTTCGGCATCGAAGGGGCCGATCCCATGACGGTCTTGGGGGATTGGACCAGCCGGCTGCAGGGCGAGTTCAAAGCTCTAGACCTCTTCGACCTCCGCTCTGGCGCGACCATATACCGAGTCTTCCTTCTCCCAACCGGCCTGGAAGTCGATCTGGCGGTCGCGCCGGCAGCGGAGTTCGGCCCGCTCGGACCCCGCTTTCGAGCCATATTCGGTGAGGCTGCGGAGCGGTCACGGCCGCCAAGGTCCTCTCCGCGCCATCTCGTCGGACTGGCCTGCCACCATGCGCTTCATGCGCGGGCGTGCATCAACCGTGGCAAGGTCTGGCAGGCGGAGCACGTCATTCATAACCTCCGCGACCACATAGCCGCTCTGGCCTGCAGTCGCCTCGGACTGGAGTCGTTCTTCGGCCGGGAACTCGACAGCCTCCCGGCCGAGGTGACGGTCCCGCTCCAAGCGGCTCTTGTGAAGTCGGTCGACGCCGGCCAGCTCCGACGGGCCCTCAATGCGGCGATCCGGTGTCTGCTCGTCGAGATTTGGAATCTCGAGCCTGGGCTGGCTGTGAAGCTGGAGCCGGTGCTCAGGGAGGTGGCCAGGTGATCGATCCCGACGCTTGGGTCGCACCGACCGCCGTTGTCAGCGGCGATGTCACGATCGGAGCCCATACCCGAGTCCTCCATGGCGCGGTGCTGACAGCTGATGGTGGACCCGTCGCCATCGGCAGGCACTGCGTGATCATGGAGGGCGCCGTCCTGCGTGGCACCGGTGTACATGAGCTCAGAGTCGGAAATCACGTGCTGGTGGGACCCCACGCGTACCTCACGGGCTGCCGCCTCGAAGACGAGGTCTTCATCGCGACGGGAGGGATGGTCTTCAATGGGGCCGTGATGGGCCGCGCCAGCAGCGTCGCCCTCGGTGCGGCTGTCCATATCGGCTGCGTGGTCCCAGCCGGCAAGCGAATTCCCATTGGCTGGATCGCAGTCGGCAACCCGGCTCGCCTCTACCCTCCTTCGGATATGGAGTCGATCCGGGCTGGGATTGTCGAGATGGGTGGCTTTCTGCCCTACGTGTTCGGCGTCGATCCCCAGGCCGACCGCGGTGCTCAGATGCGGGAGGCCATGGAGAAGTACACGCGGCGACTTGGACGGCTGCACGATTGATCAGCGTGCGGGACCTCCCTTCAAATCAAGGCTTGTCGAGCCAATTGGGCCAAGGATCGTCGCGGCGCGTGAGTGTTACCACTCGGCCGATACAGCGGGTCCACCACGCAACAACCGTTATTGACCCTCCACCGAAGGAACCCCCCGCCCGGCGGATGTGCCGCGAGCGTATTTGAGAGTCTTGGCAGCCGTCAACTGTGCCTGTGAAGATGCGTGGGCACAGAGAGGGGGATCGAGACTGGACGCGTCGGCAGCCTGACAATGGAGGCTGAGACGATGGACCAGGGCACGGGCAAGGAGAGCGGGCCGATTTTGGGATCAACCGCCGGGCGCCTAACGATGGCCGCAGCGGAGGCGCAGGGAGCCCGCGGCAGCATGGAGGACCGCCATCAGGTCCGCCTCACCAGCGATGGCGCCTGGGGAGCCATCTTCGACGGCCACGGCGGTGGGCGAGCAGCCGAGCTAGCGGCGGCACAAGTGGCCCACCTGTTGCCCGATCTGTCGCCCGGCGACGCTCTCCGCCGGCTGGCCGAGCTGACAGCTCAGGAGACCTCTGGCGCCTGCGCGGTGGCCTTCCGGCTGCGGCGCGACGGGCTGGAAGTCGCCAACCTGGGTGACTGCGAGCTGGCCCTGGTCGGGCCCGAAGGTGTCGAGATGTTGACCAAGGTGCATCGCCTGACCGACCCGGAGGAACGGCGGCGGGTGCAGGCCACAGGCGCGGCGATAGAGGGACCGTACGTGGTGGATCCCAGAACCGGCGACGGGGTAATGCCAACCAGGGTGCTGGGGGATCAGCCGTATCACCACCTCGGCGTCAGCTCCGAGCCGGACGAGCGCGCGACCCGGTTCGGCGAGGGCTGGCTGATCGCCGCCTGCGACGGGCTCTGGGACGTGCTGAATCCGGCGGAGCTGCCGCCTTTGCTGAGCGGCAGCCCCCAGGATGCGGTCAGAGCGCTGGTGACGCTGGCGTTGGATGAGCGGCGCAGCGGTGACAACGTGACAGTCATCGCCCTCCACAAGAAGCCTGCCGACCCAGCCGGCTGAGCGCGGGTCGCTCAGGCCGCAGGCGCCGCCTCCAGGTCCAGGCGGTCAAGCGGAAAGGGTTCGGTTCTGGCCGGCGTGAGGAGGCGCCGGGTCGTCTCCAGCCCCCAGGCATCGAGGTCAGCCAGGCGATCACTGGCCGAGCGCAGGCCGCCGAACCGCTCGACATGTGAGGCCCACTCCTCCCGCCCTTCCATGGCCGGCCGGGCGATCAGGCAGTCAGGGTCGTTCAGCCAGAGCCGTCCCTGCTGGAAGGCGCGTGCACGCCCGGCGAGCATCGCCAAGCGGCGGGACGGCTGGGACAGGTCGGCTTCCTCGAGTACTTCCCACAGAGCAACGTCAGGGCTTACACGCATCGCATCGACCAAGCCGATGCTCGGCAGCAGGGGCGCCCCACAGCCCAGCAGCGTCGCCTCCGGCCCGACCGCTTCCCTGATCAGTTTCAGCCCTTCCCGGTAGGCCCCCACCTCACTGGCCTCCTGCCGCCGGCGGCCGGACAGCGCGCCGGCGTAGAGAAAGTCCAGCTTGAAGTAGTCGAAGCCCCAGCCTCGGAACGTCGACACGACGTTCTGCAACCACTCCGCTGTAGCCGGATTGGTTACATCAAGCGCGTGCAGCTGCTGGCCCCAGTTGTGGCCGGCATCGGCGCCTGCCAGCAGCCAGTCCGGGTGGTCCTGCGCCAGCCGGCTCTCGGCGCCGGCGAGGAACGGTGCCAACCAGATGCCGGCGCGCCGGCCGCCGGCGCGGATCCGGTCAGCGATCTCGGCCAACGGTCGCTCAAAGCGGTTGGACGGCTCGAGCCAGTCGCCGACCTGCGCCTCAAAGCCGTCATCGATCTGAACCACCCCCACCGGAAGCCCAAGGCGGTCCATGTCGGCAAGGTTCTCCAGCACATCCTCATCGGTCACTGCGAGGTAGTAGTGGTACCAGGAGCACCACACCGGCGGGACCTTTGGCAAAGCGCGGTCACGGAGGGCGGCCGCCTCTTCGGCCCAGGCCGCGAGCGCGGCCCCAAGATCACTCGAGTGACTCTGCTCGCAGACGCAGCCGCTGTCACCAGTGGAGCTGATCAGCAGCCGACCGTCACGGACCTCCGCCCGCAACGACGGTACGCAATCGGCTGGCTTGCGAGCGGAGAAGAGCCGCACCGGCTCGCCAGCACCCGGCAGCACCGCCAGTAGGCCCTCGCCCTGAAAGCCACGCTCTGGCAGCGGCACGCCTGGGCGGTAGCCAAGCGTATGTGCGTTGGCAGTGTGGGGGCGAGATGATGTGCCGTGGGCCGGGTGCAGGCCCGCGGGACTCCAGGACTGCCAGCCGTGCTCATAGACAAGCGTGTCAACGCGCAGTGGGACTTCGGCGATAGGGGTAAAGGCGACGGGGTGGGGAGCCCTGGCGGCGGTCACTTGCCCAGCCTAGCGAGACCGGGCCAGGGCGGCCTCCAAAGCGCGAACAAACGGAAGCCGGGCAAGGGCCCCCGGGTCAGGCGCAGCTCTAGCCTGTAGCCTCCGCGCGTGGCCGAGCACCCGGTCGACCTCCTGACCGAGATGACCGCCCAGGACGAGATCAACTTAACCGCGGCTTTCATAAACGTGGTCCGGGAGCAAGGCAAAGTCCTCGGCCCACCGCCTGGCGAAAAGCTGGAAGGCCGTGGCTGGTGGCCATGTGTCACCGCTAGGTTGAACAGCCCACGAGATGTCCCGACGTTGGTGACTCATCGTGGGCTCATCTTCCGAGCAGGGTAGACGAGCTCGGCGGGTGGTCGACTGGCGTTGAGCCGGCCGGTGTGGGCACGCTCAAAGTTGTAGTACCGGAGGTAGGCGTTCAAGTCTCGCCGGAGAGCGGTGTACTTGGGAACTAGCGAGCGAGCGAAGGTCGGCCTCCAGCACTCCTCCAAGATGGTCCGTTGTGCTCGCTCGACGCAGCCGTTTGTCTGCGGTCGCCCGGCACGAATGAAACGCTGCTTGGCGGCCAGGCTACTGACCGCCTGGCCAAAGGCGGCGGAGCGGAATTCGGAACCGTTGTCAGTCATCACAGCCTTGAAGTTCCAACCCGCCTGAGCAAGGTCGGCAGCCACCTTGCGGACCAAAGCGGAGGTGTGTTTGGCGGAGGGATTGAGCTGAGTGACGTGAACCTCAGCCCAGACAAAGGAGCTGGCGACGTCGATGGCCGAATACTGCCAAACCCGGCCCTTGGTGCCGCTCAAGCGGCCAATGTGGAAGCAATCGAGTTGGACTAGATCACCCGGCTGCTCGGCCTCAAGGTGCTGGGGCGGCGGAGGTGGCCGC
>JAEKNQ010000002.1 GCA_016464825.1 Candidatus Dormiibacter inghamiae
GATCATCTTTACCTGGAACGGCTCGCAGATCGTCATGTGCACTTCGAAGAACGCTCCGAAGCTTCAGGCCTTGAGCGAGAACCCGATGGTTGCCCTGACGATCGACACCGAAGTGCACCCGCCCAAGATCTTGCTCATCCGCGGTCGAGCCGAGCTGGACTTCGTCGATGGCATCCCGGACGAGTATCTCCAGGCGACCAGCACCTACGAGATGACGCCCGAGCAACGGGTCGAGTGGGAGGCGGAGGTGCGTTCGCTCTACCACAACGGCATGGTCTGGATCGTCGTGACCCCGAACCGGGCGAAGCTGATCGACTTTGAGACGACTCTGCCGAGCGCGGTCGAGGAGCTGGTCCGCAGCGGGAGGAGCGTCAGCGCGCCTGAGCACCGCGCGGTCGCTCGCATTGGGTGGATCGCCCACGCCTCAACCCCACCGCGGTACGCGGAGTCTGTGAAGTCCGCCAGGAAATTACTACGTCGAACTGTGCGGCTCCGTCACGTTCAGCGAGGACGTGGGCCGGGCGTTCGACATCAGCCTCGCACACTCCTACGACGGGACCGACCCGACCCCGATCCGCCGGGCGCCATCCGGCTCGTCGGCCAGATGACCGTAGCCAAGGCGACCGGCTACGCTGCCTAGCATCGCCGCGGCCGAGCACCCGAGGCCGACGGCGCCGTGGCGACGGTCTGACGCTGACCGAGCAGCACCCCTCGGCCAAGCCAAGCATTGATGAGCTGAGGCACCTAGGAAGCTGGTCCAGGCGGCACCATCCTCGGCCATGAAGATGTCACCCCCAGGATCTCGCGCTGACCGTCGGCATTGACACCGGTCGCAATCGCGGTGCAGACGTTGACCACACGGCCACCGTCCGGCAGCGCTGGGTCAGAGCGTCGACCCAGACGCAGGCGTGGGGGCTTCCATCCTGTGGTCGGTTCCGAAACTCGTCCACCACTCCGTCCAGGCTCTTGGCCATCACTGAGACACCACGTGCCTGGACACCAACCGGGCGGGGCGTGAAGCCGCCACAGACAGGAAGGAACCTCAGTCGACGCACCAATATCGGTACCGCGTCGTTCACCAGTCGGCAAGTAGCACCCTAACCATCTGTTATGTCCGGCACGGCGCATCGCCAACGACGGATTTCCACGTTTCATCGCGGCAGCGTCTCTGGAGCCAGGCCGGCTGGTGAAGGCGGGCGGTTGCGGCTCGCATCGCCGGTGGCCGAGCTCGGGGCGGCTCGGACGTCGCTGACTACTTCGAACTAGCGATCCGAACGAGTCCCGATCTATCGAATGACATCGAGGACATGCCCGACTACTTGCTCGATCCATTCGGGAGCAGGGCAGGTGTCTGGCATGTGGAAGGCATGTGGGGAACATCGGTGGGAACGTCCAGATCCGGCTCACAGCCGCCTGGCCGGCTGAGCAGGCGGGGTCGTAGCATGGCTCCCCCGTGTCCATCCCGACCTCCCTGGCCGCGCGGCTCCGCAGACACGCACCACGCTCCCCGGTGGCGGCGGAGCCGCCGCCTCCGTCGCGCGCGCGGCTCGTGCTTCTCAGCTTCCTCATGCTGTTTGTGGAGCTGGCGCTCATCCGCTGGTCGGGGGCCAACGTGCTCTACCTCTCCTACTTCTCCAACTTCGTGCTGCTGGCCAGCTTTCTCGGCATCGGCCTCGGCTTCCTGCGCGCCCGGTCGCGCCTTCAACTGTTCCCCTTCGCCCCTGTCGGCCTGGCGATACTGGTCGCCTTCGTGCTGGCCTTCCCGGTGCAGATCGACCGGACGGGTGGCGACCTCCTCTACTTCGGCGCTCTGAACGAGAGCCGCAGCGGCCTTCCGATCTGGCTGACGTTGCCGCTGATCTTCCTGGCCGTGGCCGCAGTGATGGCCACCATCGGGCAGGGCGTGGCCCGGACGTTCGTCTCCTTCGACTCGCTCGACGCCTACCGGCTCGATGTCCTCGGCAGCATCGCGGGCATCGTCTTCTTTTCGCTGCTCTCGTTCCTGGGCGCGCCGCCGGTGGCGTGGGGGCTCGTCGTCGCGGTCACGCTCGTTGTGCTCTACCGCCCGCGGGTTCGCTGGTTCCAGCTCGCCGCCGCCGCCGCCCTCGTGGCCATGCTCGGAGTCGAGTCGCTCACTCCCCTGCAAAGCTGGTCGCCCTACTACCGCGTCACCCTTCAGCCGGAGTCAAACGGCACGACCTCGGTGATGGTCAACGGCATCCCCCACCAGACGATCGAGTCCGCCGCCCAGCGCCGGCAGACCGTGCCGCTCTACTTCCTTCCGTACGAGCGCACTCGGGTCAAGCCGCGCTCGGTACTGATCGTCGGGGCAGGCACCGGGACCGACGTCGCCATCGCCCTGGCCGAAGGAGCGGAGCACGTCGACGCGGTCGAGATCGATCCCCGGCTGCGCGACCTGGGCGCACAGCTCCATCCGGATCACCCGTACCAGGACCCGCGCGTGGCGAGCATCGTGGACGACGGCCGAGCCTACCTGGAGCGCACCACGTTGCGCTACGACCTGATCCTCTTCGCCCTCCCCGACTCGCTCACCCTGGTCGCCGGACAGTCCTCGCTCCGACTGGAGAGCTATCTCTTCACAGTCGAGGCGATGCGCGCGGCGGCGGCGCACCTGAACCCAGGTGGCGTCTTCGCCGAGTACAACTACTACCGCGAGCAGTGGCTGGTCGACCGCCTCGCGGGCATGCTCGAGGACACCTACCGCCAGCCGCCATGCATCGATTCGACCGGGCAACTGGGCCGGCTTGCCCTGCTCACGGCGAGCCTCGACCCGGCGTCGCTGAACTGTCCCCTCACCTGGCGCTCGGCCACCAACCCGGTGCCCGCACCGGCGGCCGACGACTACCCATTCCTCTATCTCCAGAGCAGGGCGCTGCCGAGCCTGTACGTGATGACCCTGGGGCTGATCCTGGTCACCGCACTGCTCGCGGCCGGTGTCGCCGGGGGTTCGCTGCCGCGGATGGGCGGTTACGCCGACCTCTTCTTCATGGGGGCTGCATTCCTGCTCCTGGAGACCAAGAACGTGGTCCAGTTCGCTCTACTCTTCGGGACCACGTGGTTCGTGAACGCACTGGTCTTCACGGGCATCCTGCTGGCGGTCCTCGCCGCGATCGAGGTGTCACGGAGGATCGAGCTGCGACGGCCGGGGGTCCTCTACGCCCTCCTGCTCGGCGCGCTTGCGGTGGCCTGGCTGGTGCCGCCCGACGTCTTGCTGCAGCTTCCGGCGGCGCCCCGCTTCCTGGCGGCCACGCTGCTCGCCTTCGTCCCCATCTTCCTGGCCAACCTGATCTTCGCCCAGCGATTCCGCAGCGTCGCCTCCTCCTCGGTGGCGTTCGGCGCCAACCTTGTAGGCGCCATGGTTGGCGGCGTGCTCGAGTACGCTGCGCTGCTGACTGGCTACCGCGCCCTCCTGATGGTCGTCGCCCTGCTCTACGCGCTGGCCCTGCTTCTGTCCCGAACCAAGCTGGTCCGGACCCCGACGGCGTAACGGATTCCTCCCACGGGTGGGGATAGCCACAGCTCTGGATGAAGCCGCTGGCTTCGTGTTTGAGGAGCGGCGCGAGTTCGCACGACAGCGCCAGGCCATCATCGCTGAGAACGCTGAGCTTCAAGAGCGCGAGCTGATCAAACTCGCATCACTCGCTTCGGCCCCGGCCGACGCGTTACGACGGCGCGGCGTAGAGACCCAGCGGCGAGTCTCGCTGCCGAGGCAGGGCTCGCCGTCTTTAAGATCGCCTTCGCGAGCTGGATCGATGACGCTGGCGAGCGAACCCTCTCGGAAATCATCCGAGAGTCAGTGGACGAGTTGAAACTGGTCACCGGCGGGGGAACACCAACTACATGTCGCCGAGGCTGATCCTCGGCGCAAGCAGGCGTTCCAAGAGGGCTTGTAGCCAACGTTGATCGGCGGGGCCGATCACCCAGTCAGCTGACGCGCTCTTGAGGATCTCGTTGGCTCGCCGCAACTCGCGGACCTCCCGCTCTAACTCGGCGATGCGCTGGCGCTCCTCGGACGTGACCCCGGGCCGCTGGCCGACGTCGACCTCCGCCTGCTTCACCCAGGGGCGCAGCGACTCGCTGCCGATACCCAGCTGGATGGCGATCCGGGTGACTACGCCGTGGCGCGCGCCGCCGGATTCGACGGTCGCCTCCTTGACCATGCGCACTGCCCGTTCACGAAGCTCGGGCGGGTAGCGACCTTGTGTGGGAACGTTCGGCCTGGACATTGACTCCATCCTCCCAAAGGAATGAAGCCTCCATCAATCCCAGCGCGATTCAGTGGCAGATGCGCGTCCAGCAGATGGCCCACCTGCTGGCATCTACCAACCTGTTGATCGCTGCCGTAGCACGCTCGTCGGCTGGACCGAACAGAAGTACGCCAGCCGCGAACTTCCCCTCAACGAATTGGCGCGGTACGATGAGCCGCCAGCGAGAAGGTGCAAAGGTGACGCCAGAAGAGCAGCTCGAGCTCGTCAAGAAACACTATGAACTCAACGCCGCCGGCGATCGGCCGGCGGCAGAAGCGCTTCTGACCGACGATTTCTTTATCACGATCCGATCGTCCATGCCCTTCGGTGGGGTCTACCGAGGCAAGGGCGCTTTTCGCGAATTGATCCCGATGGTGGCCGAGACGGTAGGTCTGGCCGGCATCAAGTTTGTCGAGACGACCGTCGGGGGGGATTGCGCCGTCGAGATCGTCGAGTTCACCCTAGCCGGAGAAGCCGGTCCGCCGGTCGAAGCCACCGAAGTGATCCGGTTTCGGGGAAACCAGATCTGCGAAATCCGCACCTACTATTTCGATCCCGGCCCAATGATTGCCGCAGGTGAACGGCGCAAGCGGACTGGGAGCTCGCGCGAGTAACAGAGCCGGAAGCGTGTCGGGCAAGACACGCGCGTCGCTTCGTTGGCCCGCGCGGACCGTTAGTTTGTTGTCGTCCTGACGCCGCTCCGGCGCTTCTTCGCAGAACTCGGTCGCTCCCGGTGCCGCGGTACACTCAGGTCAGCGCCGACGGCGCTTGGTGGATCACCAACGTGGTCGGCTTCTACTGCCCGAGGGCAGTCATCGGCCTCGCTCCCTTCCACGCCGTGGCGTGCGCGACCAAAAGCCCTCGACGAGGTTCGCCGAGAGGTCTGGAACGATGCCCTTCGCAGCGGTGATCAAAGCCCATGCCCGACGGCTGAAGCGCTCTCGCTACGCGCTCTGGAAGAACGCCGAGAACCTGACCAACAAGCAAGCCGGCAAGCGGGCCTGGATACAGTGCGTCAACAAGCCACTCTTCCGCGCCCACCTGCTCAAAGAGTACCTGCGGCTCGTCTTTCAGCTCCCGTTCGCCGACGCCGTCCTCATCCTCGACGAGTGGATGCAATGGGCATAGCGCTCCCGCATGCACGCCTTCCTCCGCCTCGACGACACCATCGCCAAGCACGTCGGCGCGATCCTAGTCACGCTCGAGCACCGGCCCTTGGGTTAGGGCACTTCTGCGACCTATTCGGGAAAAAGAACTATCGGCGGATTGGACGCTTGCGTGCATTCCTTGTTTGCTGCATCAGCCATCAGCGGTTCGGCCTGGTCAGGGGGTTCAGTTTCCGTTCTGCCTCGCCCTAGCTGACCTCGCTCACCGAAGCCGGCGCAAAGCGGTCTAGCGTGGTGATCCCCGCAAACGAATGTGGTTGCATTCCGGCCATGAGCCGTCCGTAGTCTGCTGAAAGGGCCTCAAGATTGAGCGCGCCGTGCAATGTGATGACGCGCGCGTCGCGCCAAGCTCGCTGAATTGGCTCGCTCTCCATGATCGCGGTCGATCCGGAATTCCTTTGGAGAAGCTCGATCGCGTCCGCGCACCATTTAGCTGCATAAGCAGTCTCTACGAGGACCCGAGAGCTGAACATTAGCGTATATTCCGGATCAGCCGGGGTGCCGGCGGCAGCGAGGGCACCGAGTTGATCGGTCTCATCGGCGTTGGCGCGGGTCATCAACGTTGCTGACTGGATCTTGGAATGAACCTCGGCGAGCATCAGATGCGTAAGCGGTGCCTCCAACTGATTCTTGTACGTAGTGCCGCGGATGGGCCGGCCGGCAGAGCGCTCAAGGAAGCGCTCCAGCGCGCCTTGAGTGAGACCAACTCAACGACGCGAGCGCCCGAACCGGCGGGAATCCAGTTCGTTGATGCTCCCACCCACACGATCCATCCGCACGAGCCGTCCCATTTGGCAACTTCGGATACGACGTCCAGCTGCTGCCGAACGGATAGCTCGTCGCCGCCAAACTCAGCGGGACTGCCAATTTTGAAGGCGCCGGTGGCATCTAGGTCGGCGATCGTCTCGTCCGAATGACGGCCCGCGCGTTCGGCCTCAAGCGCGCGCTCCCGCAAGGTAGGCCCGAGCTTGCGGACCTTCTCGAGGACCGTCGTGAGCCCTTTCGGATGCATCATGAGTCGCAATCATCATCGGTATCTCCTTGGGGTAAAGGCGCCTACCGACGGGTCTCGCCGCTCCATGCTTTGCCGACCGCCTTTAGCGGAAGTTGAAGGTAGGAAGCGTGACGATGGCCGGTGTGTATGACATGCCGGCCATGGTTGTCGGACGGAGCGTTTTCGATTCCGGGCATCACTCCGCCCAGCAGATGGTGGCCGCTGATGACGAGCCGCAACTGCTCGCCCGGATTCAGCGCCAGCCCGATCGGAAACAGGTCGATGTCCACGCAGGCGATCTCTCCCGGGGCAAGCTTCTCGACGCGGTCAAAGCTGTGGACCGGCAGGGTGTCCGTCGAGCTCGCCTCATCGAGATGCCGTAGGGACACGCGCAGGCGACCGTTGGACCCCTTGTACTTCAGGATCGCCGCGCCCTGCCGGGTCAGCGCTTGCATCTGCGGTCCTTGATTGGGGACGTTGAACTGCTCGAGCTGCTGGCCGTCGGCATCCAGCTTCTGGAGGAAGACGTAGAGGTCCATGTCGTCCGAGCCGTCCGCCTCAACCCACAGGTGCACCTTGGGATAGCCGACGAACTCTGTCGGCGAGTCGACACGGACGGTGAAGGACTCCCGGCCCTGTTCCGATTCCGCGTCGTAGCTCGCAGTGGCGCCAGCCGCGGGTGCTTCGGCGCTCAACGCGTGGGAGGCGGCATCCAGGTAGTACTTGACCTCGCTGACGTCCTCGGGCGGGAACTCCCCTGCCAGCTGGTTGATTCGGTCGTTGCCTTCGAGGTCGAGGACCGCGTAGCGCACGCGCGGCGTCTGTTGCCAGCCGTTGTCAATGTCCTTGAGGAAATGGTCGAAGAAGCGAAGCAGGTCGTTCAAGTTAGCCTCTTCGTAGTAGTCCGGCCACTCCATGGTGTTGTGGATGCGCAGCCACTTCTCAGTGGAAGAGATCCTGCGCCAGCCGCGGAACGTTCCAGGCGTGTGGATCATGTTCGAATAACTCGCCACGATGTACGCAGGCACGGTGATATTCTCGAACTCTGGGATCTTCGACTCCCAGAGCCCGTCCATCAGCGCGTGGCGCTCGGCCTCGGCGACGAGGTCCTCGCGCAGGTTCTTGCCAACGAAACTGCGCGCGAAGCGCCGCGGAAAGGGAAGGTCGGGTATCCCGCCGCGCATGACGAGGTCGCGATAGATGTCGCTCATGCCTTCCCATGGAGCGATGGCCGCGAGATGCGGCGGCTGCTCGGCCGCGGCGAACCATTGCGAGATCGCGAGATAGGAGTTTCCGCTAGTCCCGACCTTGCCATTGCACCAGTCCTGGACGCCAAGCCACTCGATGAGGGCGCGGTAGTCCTGGCCTTCTTGGCGGCTCCACACGCGTATATCGCCCTCGGAGTTGAAGGAGCCCCGCGGGTCGGGATTGCAGACCGCGTAACCATGGGCGCACCAGAAGGCTGGGTCGGGGCCTTCGAACTTCATCAGACCGGAAACCGTTCCAGTGTCCATTCCCAGCAACTCGAAGAGCTCGACGTACATTGGCGCATTGCCCCGACTCTTGCCGTAAGGGCTCCACGCTACGATCACGGGCACCTTCTCGGTGCCGGCTGGACGAAGCACGTCGACGTAGATCGTTACGCCGTCGCGCAGGGTGACGGCGACGTCCTTCTCCAGTACGATCTCGACGGGCAGCAACTTGAAGCGGGGCTGCACCCGGAAGCCCGCCGGGAGCGTTCGCGTGCCCTGTTCGAAGCGGCTGAACAAGCCCTGTTCGTCGTCCTCGTCATAGGCGTAGGCAGGGACGAATACTGCCTGATCTTCAACCATTTGCGTTCCTTCCGGCTCTCCGAACGGCTTTCCGCCTCTTCCAAATCATGATGTTAATCCGCGATTCTCTACGACCGGCGTTCGAGCACGCTCACCGACATCGGTGCGGACTCGACTTCACACAGAGCCCGTCCGACGTTCTCCAGCCAGGTGTCGATATTGTGAGCCGCATGCAGGCTACCGGCGCGGCAGTTTCGCGCAATCAACTGGAGCGGCCACCGTTTGAGGATCGCTGACGCTCCGGACGCGTGGAACAGCGTCTCGATCGCGGAGCTACACGCATCCCAGACGTACGCGGCGTCGGTGTGAAGTTGAACGGCCTCGCGCTCGGCCGGGTCCACACCCTCGGCCTCGCATCGGTCAAGCTCGGCCACCGCGGCGTCGGCCACTCGGCCCGCCGCCCGGATCTGGGCGTAGGCCCGACCGACAGTGAGGTGGATGATCGGCGCGTCGGCCTGTTTTGCGTACGGCGAGTACGGGATGCTCCGCTTGTCAACCGCGCTGAGGAACATCTCCATCGCCTGGTCGGCCATACCCAGTGCGACACCCGTGCAGGTCACCAACGAGCGAGCGAGGCCCCCGCGTCGCGGGCCGAGGCCCTGCTTGGTGAGCTCCTCGATCCGCTCCCCAAGCTGTGCGGGAGTACTGAAGCGCTCATCGGGAACAAAGAGATCACCATCCGTCGCGACGGTCTGGCTGCCCGTACCGGCCAACCCCATCGCATCCCAGTCGTCTCGTAAGACCAGCGACTCCTTCGGAACGAGAGCCATTCCAACCTTTGTGTCGTCGGTCTCGTCATAGAACACAGCGAGATAGCCGTGGGACGCATGGACGCTCCCGGTGGCGAACGGCCACACACCCTTGATCATCCAGCCCCCGTCGACCTTCCGTGCGGTCCCAGACATGTGCCGGCTTGTGCCTCCGAGCGCGAACGTGCGAGGTCCGACCCAGGCTGGATCGTACACCGGCGCGACGACGTCGTCAGCGAAGGCAAAGCTCCACAGATTTCCCCCCGCGGTCGCCCACACCACCCAGGCCGTTGTCCCGCATCCCGCACCGAGCGCACGATAAATATCGTGCAGCTCCCGGGTCGTGAAATCTGCACCTCCGAACCGCTTCGGCTTGGTCAGACTGAAGACGCCGGCTGCGTCGAGACGCTCGATAGTCTCCTGGGGAATGCGACGCTGCTGCTCAGCCACGGCTTGGCGCTCGCGCAGCCAGGGGCGCATCTCCGCGACGCGGTCGACAATCTCATGAGCCTGTAGCCGCTCCATGTCCGGCTTCGTGCCTAATGGCATCGTTTGCGACACCTCCTCGTTACTCTCAAGGCAGCAATCGGTTTGATGGCCTCTGGTGTCTTGGGGCTGAGCTTGAGGGGATGGCGGCACGAGGAAGTGGCTGTCGTAGCAGCCGCCGGTGCTCGGCGACCCTGCTGCCGCCCTCATGACTCCGTCGGCGGCAAGACCGGCAGCTGCACGTAACTGGGATGCTCCGGGCCGGTGAAGATCGTGTTCTGCGCCCCGTCGTGATAAGCCGCGTCGTATGCATGCCGCATACCGTGGCCCACCCCGGTGAACGGCTGGATGTCGACGCGAAGGCGGTGTCCCTGCCTTATCAAACCGGTGTTCGGAATGATCTCGACCTCCACCGGTACGATCTCGCCGTCGTACAGAGGGGCGTAGTCAGCGCGCAGGTGGGTGTGCTTCGGTCGCCACTCGGTGGATCGCTCGGTGTCCAACTTGCGATGTGAGGCCTTCAGCCATCCCTTGGCCAGTGGATAGAATTTGGTGGAAATTCCAGGGATGAGCGCCGGACCGCAGAAATCGACCTCTCGATTCTCCTCATCCAGCACTCGCAAAGCGACAAAGATATCCATGTCCTCACTGGTAGACGCCACCCACAGCACGAGCTTGCTGTACCCGGCGAGCACTGTGTCTTTGTCCAGAGGCTCGCTCAGGAACGTGGCACCAGGAGTGCAGGGAGCGGTGGCCACGGCTCTTTCCCCTGCTGCCGGCACGGGCGGCAGGCGGGATGCGGTCAGGTCCACCTCGGCCGAATAGGTCACGGACCGCTCGACATCGGTAAGCGTGCGCGCCAAGCGAAGGACGTTGTCACAGCGGATGTGACCGTCCCAATCAGAGGGCGACGCGTCCAGATACCACCGGACGTACTCGGTGCGCGCGATCGGCCACTCGTGCTCCTGCTGAACGTACGATCCGCCGCGTCCGGTTCGGATCTCGAGGCGCACTGGGGGCTTGTCCATGATTCCGTTGTCGATTCCCTTGAGCCAGTGATCGAAAAAGGCCACGTGTTCGTCAACCGCCGCGGCGGAGTAGGCCTTCATGAACCAGTCCTCCCAGAAGTCGAGTTTCTTGTTCGACGTGGGGGTGTTCAGGTACGTCTCGCTGCTGCCGAGCTGATGGAAGTGGGCGGGATGCGTCGTCACGGCGACCGTCCACAGCGGCACCGACACCTCGCTTAGGTCAGGACTCATCAGCACCTCGGCCCTGGGTCCGAAGATTGCCGAGGGATCAGAGTCTTTAAAGGGATTAGACCTCGCCATCGCCAGGAAGTCCTTCGCCGTGACCTCGCCGCAGATCGCGGGCACGACCCCACTCGCGAACCATCCGGGGAAGAACTCCTCGTTGAGGATGCCCCCGGTGTAAACGAGCTCCTCATAGAGGTCCGTATCCGTGCCGATCGCGATCATCGCCTTGAGGTGCGGCGGCCGAAGGCTTGCTACTGCGTGCTGGTTCACCGCGTAATACGACATGCCCCACAGGCCGACGCTCCCGTTTGACCAAGGCTGTGCACCGGCCCATGCGATCGCGTCGTAGAACGCCTCCGCCTCGTCGATCCCCCAGATGCCGAGGGTGCCCGGGCTCTTGCCCGCGCCCGGGCCGTCGACGCGGACGAGCGCGTAGCCACGTGGGATCCACGTCGCCGTGTTGATGCTCTCGTGGTTCTCGTACTCGTACCCGTCCGGATTGCCGAAGAAGTACCGTTCCTCCACCACCTCATGGTGCTCAGCGTCCTCCTCGCTGCAGATGGAATGGTGGACAAACGCCCTTCCGTAGACACCGCAGTTCATGACGACAGGGACCGGTTCCCCGCTGTCCGGACGGTAGACGTCCGCGTACACGAACGAGCCGTTTCTCAGCGGGATCTTGATGTCGCGGTCACGACGGATGCCGAGGATGTGGCGGCGAACCTCGTTGCGGGCGGCGGCCGGCGATCTGAGCGTGCGCGGCTTGGCGTCGGTGAAGACGTTCGCCCGATTCAGGTCATCGAGCAGCTTCGCCACGACCGGATCCTCCGTGAACGCCTGGACGGGATCGGCCGGAGCGCCTGGGAGCGACATGAGCCGATAACGGAAGTCGATGGCGCGATCTCCCACCAGCTCGTGGATCTCCGGCGTCAAGTTGGTTCCGTTGTCGGGGTTGCCGTCCTGATCGAGCGTCTGAAGGAAGCGGGCAATGTTGGTCAGACCAGGATCGGCCAACTTGTCGAGCTTTCCATCGACCCTCGCAACGATGTCGGCGACGGTGAGCCGCTCCGCGCCTCGCGCCGCTCCGATCAGAACCGAACCGACCGAGAACGTGACGACCTCGCCGTCCCGGAACTCGAACGTCCCGTCGGGGTCCGTGACGCCCGAGCAGGTGGGAGTTTCGAACCGGAGGCCAACAGCGGGTCCCGCAAACCTTCCCTTACACAGCATGGCTCCCTCCCCCCAAGGCTCCCTCCCCTCCAGGTCGAGCAATGGCGGTGCTGGCGCTAACCGCAGCAAACCCAGCCAGCGAGGCGCCACGGAACGACATCAGGAGTACGGCGTTGGCAATCTTACGACGGATCATCGCCGCTCCGGATCTTCTTCAGAGGCCCACCGCGCAACACGCCGCGCGGGGATGAAATACCCGTATCTTTCGCAACGTTTCTGACCCTACTGTGACGCCGGCCACCTGTCAAGGGGTACGATCTGTCGCGTCTTGCATCGACCCGCCCGCGAGCAGTTGGCGCTAAGCGCCCAGCCGGTCGCGGTATGACAGCGGCCGGTTCGGCATCGCGCGGATCGACCGACGTGCGCGACGGGATTCTGGCGGCGATCGTCGACGCCCCTGGCGCCGAACCGCGGCTGGGCTCGGTCGTTCTGCCGCCGCGGACGCCCGGCACCACCCTCGTGACCGTGGTCGCGGCGCCGTTGAACTCACTGGACCTGCTCATCGCCTCCGGGTCGTTCCACTCGGCCCGTCACGAAGCCCCGTACGTCCCGGGCAGCGAGTGCGTGGGCGTCGTGCTGGACTCCGGCCGCTACCCGCCCGGCTCCCAGGTCTATGCCGAGTGCCACGCCTCGCCGGCCACCCCGGGTACCTTCGCCACGCAGGTGGTCATCGCGGACGAGGATGTGCTACCGCTGCCCGACGGCCTCGACCCGGTGCTGGCTGCGGCGGTCGGCAACTCCGGCACGGCGGCATTCTTGCCACTGGTCGAGGAGGCCAGCCTGCGCCCCGGAGAGACGGTGCTGGTGCTGGGAGCAACGGGGGCGGTCGGGCAGCTCGCGGTCCAGGTAGCACACCGGAGTGGAGCGGGCCGTGTCGTCGGCGTTGGGCGCAACCACGCAGCGCTGGAGCGCTTGCTCGGCCTCGGCGCGGACGCCGTCGTCGATCTGCGCGCCGACGAGGGCGTCGACGAACTGGCGGCCCGGTTGCTGGCGGCGACCGGGCCGGTGGACGTGGTCCTCGACGGCGTGTACGGGCTGCCACTCGAGGCGGCGCTGCGGGTATGCGCACCACGGGCTCGCTTGGTGAACATCGGCAACCCCGCCGGCGCGACGGCGCAGGTACCGGCCGGGCTGCTCCGCGCCAAGCAGCTCACACTTTCAGGCTTCGCAGGCCTGCACACCCCACTGCGGGCCAAGCGAGAGGCGCTGACCTGGCTATGGACCGCCCTCGCCCGCGACGAGCTCCGCCTCGAGGTCCACACCGTCCCGCTCGAGGGACTCCCGGCGGCGTGGCGGGCGCAGGCGGTCTCGCCGCACGCGAAGTGCGTCGTCGTCCCCAACGACGCTCGCCACCACGTCCCACCCGACACGACCGCCGCCGCACGACCGTGACCCAGACCCGCGCCCAGCGTCACAGCGGGTGGACCCCGTCCACGGCGGCGGCCGACGACTCGAAGGGGCGGTTCAGAAGTTGACGCTAATCAGCAGTCGCAGACCGTCGGGCGGCGCCGTGGCGTCGGCGTCGATGCTGAAGTGCTGCGCAGTTCCGCGGTCGACCGAAAGTGGTTGGCGCCGGCGGTGGTGTCGCCGGCGACGAACACCCCACAGCCACCAGCGGTAGCAGTGATCACTGGTCGGCGACGCCAAGCTTGACGGGGGCGCCGTCAGGAAGGACGTGCTCGACCGCCGCGGACAGCCGCTCTGAGCCTCCATTCACCACGCCGGATTCGGCGTCGCCCCCGTGGGCCGCGACGGCCGCCCTGACGCGCTCCTCGTCGCCGAGTCGGATCGCCGCCACGAGTTCCTCGTGCTTGACCATCCGCTCGGCCAGATAGTCGCTCGAGGTAGAGTACGTCTCAGGGTCGGCCCGGACCGACAGCTCCGCGATGCAGCGCATCAGGGCGACGTACATCGCACGGGCGAGATCGTTCGGGGTGACCGCAGCGATGCGCTCGTGCAGTGACCAGTTGGCATGCAGGAACTGCTCCAGATCATGATCGAAGCGCCGCATCACGTCCAGGCACATCTCCAGGTCC
>JAEKNQ010000033.1 GCA_016464825.1 Candidatus Dormiibacter inghamiae
TTGGGCCGTAGCTCGGGGCAGGCGCCCGCCCAGGGCGCCGGTCAGGGCGTCGAGGCGAAGGAAAGGGTGGAACGAGGAGGAGCGGATTTGAAAATCCGTAACGACGAAGGGCCGGGCCCCTTGACGCCCGCATCGGCGGCCTGAGCCCCGAGATACGGTCCTTTCGGCTGGTACAGGCAACTAGTAGGTTGCTCCTCCGCCATCGCAGTGAGGGCAGGTTTCGGGTCGGCCGGGTAGTCCAAAGCAAGCCTGCCTCCGGCCTGATACTCGGAACGTGGCCGACTACAACCACGAGCTGCTCTTCGGAGCCTTCCTGCCCCCGAACGCGCGTGACCAGCAGGCGGTCGTAGCCGCGGCGGAGGTGGCCCACGACCTGGGCCTCGACATCGTCGGGTTCCAGGACCACCCCTATCAGCAGGCGTTCCTGGACGCCTGGACGCTGCTCTCCTACGTGGCCGCTCGAACCAAACGGATAAGACTCGTCCCCGACGTCGCCAACGTGCCTCTGCGGCCGCCAGCTGTCCTGGCCCGCAGCGCCGCCGCCCTCGACATCCTCAGCGGTGGACGGGTTGAGCTCGGCCTGGGTGCCGGCGGCTTTCTGGACGCGATAGTGTCGATGGGCGGCCCGCGCCGCTCCAGGTCGGAGCACGTGGACGCGCTGACCGAGGCCATAACCGTGATCCGCAGCCTCTGGCGGCCCGGACCGCCGGTTCACTTCAAGGGCTCGTACTACTTCCTGGGAGGAGCAAAGCCGGGCCCTGTGCCACCGCATCCGATCGGCATCTGGCTCGGCGCCTACAAGCGACGGATGCTGCAGCTCACCGGCAGGACCGCCGATGGCTGGATTCCCTCCCTCGGTTATGCCGCGCCCGAGGACCTGCGCAGGATGAACCTGACCATCGACAGCGCCGCCAAGGACGCGGGTCGGCATCCCGCCGAGATTCGGCGGGCTTTCAACGTCAGCGGCGCCTTCGGACTGCCGGGTGCGGGATTCCTGATGGGACCGGCCACTGAGTGGGCCGAGCAGCTCGCTGAGCTCGCGCTGCAGGACGGGATGAGCACGTTCATCCTGGGCCCCGGACCGGAAGTGGCCTCGGACCTGCGGCGCTTCGCCAAAAGAGGTCGCGCCCGCCGTCCGCGAGGCTGTCGGCCGAGAGAGGCAGCGTCGCTCGGCGCTCCCGCCTGGGCCGGCAAGCACTCGCGTCTCGGCGGCCGGGTCTGAGCCGACCGCTGATCGCCCCGCCCGCGAGGCGGCGCGTGAAGCAGAGCGGCTGGTGAGTGAGGACGAGGAGCCGATCAGCGGCCTCGGGCGTGCCGGACAACAGATGCTGCTGGCCGTCCACGAGCACCTGAGGGAGGAGCTGGCGAAGCTCCGCGAAGTCATCTCGGAGGTCGCCAAGGGCCGGGCCTCGGCGGTCCAAGCGAGGTCATACCTGAACCAGATGACCATGCGCCAGAACTACTGGACGCTCGGCGCGTTCTGTGCCGCCTACTGCCGGGTGGTGAGCGTCCACCACGCGATCGAGGACCAGCAGATGTTCGCCGACCTGAGAGCAGCCGACCAGTCCCTGGGTCCGATCCTGGAGCGCCTCCGCCAGGAACACGAGGGGATCGCCAGGGTCCTGGCCGAGGTCGACGCCGCCCTGGTTGCGATGGTGGACGATGAGAACCGTCTCAGCGACACGTCGGCAGCTGTCGATCACCTGGCCGAGCTTCTGCTGGCGCACCTGCAGGACGAAGAGGAGCAGCTGCTGGAACCTATAGGCCGCCTCGGGATTCGAATCTAGTATCCCGCGCGCCGGGCGCCGGCCAGGCGGCGGTCATAATGCCGTTCCAATGTTGGGGTCGCCGGACGTCGATGGACTGCGGACGCTGGTCGTCATGCCGACGTACAACGAGCGGCCCAACCTGGAGCCGGTGGTGGCGTCGATTCGGGAGCAGGGGTTCCAAGTGCTGGTGGTCGACGATAGCTCCCCCGACGGCACCGGCGAGCTGGCCGACCAGCTGGGGGCTGTCGACCCCGGGGTAATGGTCCTCCATCGAGCCGGCAAGCTCGGCCTCGGCAGCGCCTATATCGAAGGCTTTCGGCGCGGGCTCGCACTAGACCACGACCTGCTGGCCGGGATGGACGCCGACGGCTCCCATCCGGCATCAGTGCTGGGTGCGCTGGTTCAGGCGGCCGCGTCCGCGGGCGGGCTGGCGATCGGGTCCCGCTACGTCCGCGGTGGTGCCATCGCAGGCTGGAACCGGCGGCGTCGCTTCCTATCCCACTCCGCCAACCTCTACTGCCGCCGCATCCTTGGCGTGCAGGTGCGAGACTCCACGTCTGGCTTCCGGTGCTATCCGCGCGAGCTGCTGGAAAGGATTGACCTGGACACGATGGTCTCCGACGGCTATGCCTTCCTGATCGAGATGGTGTACCGATCGCTGCGGCTGGGTTACCCGGTGGTCGAGATCCCGATCCGCTTCGAGGACCGGCTGGCCGGCCGCTCGAAGGTGTCCTCCGCCGAGATCGGCAAGGCGATCGCGCTGGTCCCGCGGCTCCGCTGGGAGGAGATGACCGGTTCCCGGCCGCAGCCCGAGAAGGCCCCACCGGAACCGACAGAGGCGGCTCCGCGGCGGCGCCGGCTAGAACGGGAGTGACCACAGCCAGGCACCGATTCCGTTGGCCGGCCGCCGTATTGCCGATGCTGCCGGTGGCGGCGGCGGCGGGGCTCGCCGTCTGGAGCCTTGGCTTCGGGCTGCCCTACCTCCTTCGTTCGGACGAGGACGTGATGGTTGGCCGCTCGGTCCGGATGGTCGTCGAGCACAGCCTCGACCCTCTCTTCTATAACTACCCCCCGCTCGGCTTCTACGTGTTCGCGGCAGCGGAGGCCGCTCTTCGCCTCCTGCCCGGCCAGCACCTGGGCCCGGCGACACGGATCGATCCCAGCGCCGAGTACCTGGCCGCGCGCGCTGTGTCAGCCCTAGCCCTGGTGGCGGCCACCGCCCTCGTCTATCGGGCCGGCCGATCGGCCTACGGCACCACCGGCGGGGTTCTGGCCGCCACGTGCCTGGCGCTCGCCCCCCTGGCGGTCAGGCAAGCCCACTTCGCGACCACCGACAGCCTGGCGATGGCGCTGGTTGCGCTTACCTTCTGGGCCGGACAGCGGGCCGGCGGTCGCGGCGGCTTCCTCCTGGCGGGGGTCGTCTGCGGCCTGGCGGCGGCGACCAAGTACACCTCCGCCGCCGCCGCCGTTTACCTCGTCGTGCTGGTTCTCGCCGGTCCCGACCGCTGGGGCCGGTTGGTGGCGGCAGCAGGGGGCGCAGCGATCGCGTTCGCCGCCGTGTTCGTCCCCGCCACTCACCCGCTCGACTATCTCCGCGGGCTCGCCTTTCTCGGCGGCCGCGCCGGCCAGGAGTACGCGGGCCTGCCGCTGGGACTGGTCTACCACCCGACAGTCAGCCTGCCGTTTGGGCTCGGCTTCGGCGGCTACGCCATGGCGCTGGCGGGGATGGTGGTGGCAGTGGTTCGACGAGCCCGCACCGACCTGGCGCTGCTCGCCTTTGTTGGCGGGTACTTCCTCGCCTCCGGCCTGACCCACGAGGTGTTCTTCCGGTATGCCCTGCCTATGCTGCCCGCGCTGTGCCTTCTGGCGGGCGGCGTGGTGCGAGCCGTGCCGGGTCAAGCTGGGATGCAGGCGGCCGCGGGCGCGCTGGCGCTGTTGCTGCTGGCGCCGGCGGCCTACGCCTCGGTGACCAGCGACCGGCTGCTGGGCGCCGAGGACACGCGTCAGCAGGCGGCCGGGTGGCTGCAGGCGAACGCTCCTCCGGGCTCACAGATTCGGATCGGGTCTTACTGGTGGCAGCCCTTCTACGACGCCTCCGAGTTGGGTGACGGTGGGCTGCACGCAATCTATGCCACGGGCAACCCGATAGTTGACAGCTTCCAGATGGGTCGCTACACGGACCGTTTTAGCGTCGCCCGTGTAGGGTCGCCCTGCTACGCACTGGCAGCCTCAGGTCCCCCATGGCAATCCCCTCCCCCGGGCACGGCGTCACCGCCGGTGGCGACCTTCAAGCCCTACACAGGTGCTGCGCCTGCGGGCGCCGTTTACGACCCGATCGACTCCTTCTACCTGCCCATCTGGGGCTTCGCCAGCCTCGATCGGCCTGGGCCGGCTTTGGTGATCGAGGCCTGCGGGTAGAGGAGGGGCCTGCTTCGCCGGCATGGAAGTACATTTGCACGGTGGATGCTCGCCGCCGGCTGACAGGCACTGACCTGGATTTCGTCTCGCTCCAGGCGGCCGGGGAACTGGGCCTGGGAGATCTGGGCCGGCTGCCCGCCACTGTGAAGGTGCTGCTCGAGATGGTGCTTCGACAGGCGTCTTCCGATCAAACTGGTGAGAGCAATGTCCGCGCCCTGGCCAATTGGCCGGCTGAGCCGCCCGTCGGGGCCGAACTCCCCTATTTGCCGGCGCGGGTGCTGCTCCAGGACTTCACTGGCGTGCCGGCGGTAGTGGACCTGGCTGCCATGCGTTCCGCAGTGAAGCGCGCGGGCGGCGATGTGGCAAGAGTGGATCCCGAGATTCCCTGCGATCTCGTCATCGACCACTCGGTGCAGGTCGACATGTTCGGCAACGCCCACTCCTACACCGCCAACATAGAACGTGAGTACGAGCGAAACTTCGAGCGCTACGCTGTGCTGCGCTGGGCCCAACAGGCTTTCCACGGCTTCTCAGTCGTGCCGCCCGGGATGGGCATCTGTCATCAGGTGAACTTGGAGCATCTGGCCCGCGTGGTCCAGATCCGCGAGCTGGCCGGCCGTCGCCTGGCCATTCCCGACACCCTGGTCGGCACCGACTCGCACACGACGATGGTCAACGGCCTGGGTGTGCTCGGCTGGGGTGTGGGTGGCATCGAGGCGGAGGCCGCCATGCTGGGCCAGCCGATGTATCTCTCTCAGCCCGTGGTGGTGGGCGTCCGCTTCCACAACGCACTCCGCGCCGGCGCCACAGCCACCGACCTCGTGCTCACGCTGACGGAGATACTGCGCAGCCACGGGGTTGTGAACAAGTTTGTGGAGTTCTGCGGCGACGGCCTCTCCAGCCTGACGGTGGCGGACCGGGCGACGCTCTCCAATATGTGCCCTGAATACGGGGCCACTTCCGCGCTCTTTCCTGTCGACGCCCAGACCCTTCGATACCTGGAGACCACCGGCCGGGGTGACGTGCTGGCCCTGGTCGAGCGCTACACGAAGGAGCAGGGCCTCTTCCGGGAGGACGGTCAGCCGATCCCACAGTTCTCGGAACTGCTGGAGCTGGACCTGGCCCAAGTCGAGCCCAGCCTGGCAGGGCCCAAGCGGCCGCAGGATCGCGTTTCGCTGGACACGGTCTGGGACAGCTTCTGCGCTGCCTTTCACCCGGCGGACGCGGCTGCTGCTCCGGCCGCCGACGATCTTGAGCGGTTGGCGGGCGAGGGTGGCGAGCAGCCGGTTCACGGTGCGGCCGAAGGTGGGCTGGCAATCGCCGAGCGGGCGGCTACCAAGCTGCGCAACGGCACTGTAGTGATCGCCGCCATCACCAGCTGCACCAACACCTCCAACCCCTCTGTCATGCTGGCGGCCGGGCTGCTGGCGAAGAACGCTGTCGAGGCCGGGCTCCGCGTGCCCAGCTACGTCAAGACGTCGCTCGCGCCCGGTTCGCGGGTGGTCACCGACTATCTGAAGCAGGCGGGCTTGATGCAGCCGCTGGAGCAGCTGGGCTTCTTCACAGTCGGTTATGGCTGCACGACCTGCATCGGCAACTCGGGACCGCTGGCGACCCCTCAGATCGAGGCGGAGGTGCAGGACCAGGATCTCAGCGTAGTGGCTGTGCTCTCTGGCAACCGCAACTTCGAGGCCCGCATCCACCCTCTGGTGCGGGCAAGCTACCTGGGCTCGCCGCCGCTGGTGGTCGCCTACGCGCTGGCGGGCACCATCCGCAAGGATTTAACAGAAGAGCCCATCGGCAACAGCGGGAAGACCGGACAGCCGGTCTACCTGCGCCAAATCTGGCCCAGCTCCGAAGCGGTCGAAACTGCGATGCGGGAGTCGGTCAAACCTGAGTTCTTCGCCAAGCAGTACGCGCGCATCTATGACGGCGACGAGCACTGGCAGCAGATGCGCGCGCCAGTCGGCGAGGCGTACGCCTGGGACGCCGCATCGACCTACGTCCAGGAGCCGCCCTACTTCGAGGACCTGCGGCCTGAACTGGAGCCCCTGCGCGACATCGAGGACGCCCGAGCTCTTGCAGTGCTGGGCGACTCGGTGACCACCGATCACATCTCGCCCGCCGGCTCGATCCCAGGCTCCAGTCCGGCCGGGCAGTACCTACAGGAGCGTGATGTCGCGCCGCGCGAGTTCAATTCCTACGGCTCCCGGCGCGGCAATCACGAGATCATGATGCGGGGCACCTTCGGGAACATCCGCCTCCGCAACGAGCTCGCCCAGGGCAAGGAGGGCTACTGGACGCGGCATCAGCCCAGTGGCGAGGTCATGACCATCTTCGAAGCCGCCGAGCGTTATCGCGCCGAAGGCGTACCGCTCATCGTGCTGGCCGGCAAGGAGTACGGCTCCGGCTCGTCGAGGGATTGGGCCGCCAAGGGGCCCAAGCTGCTTGGCGTCCGAGCTGTCATCGCCGAGTCCTACGAGCGCATCCACCGCTCCAACCTGGTGGGCATGGGCATCTTGCCGCTCCAGTTCAGCCCCGGCGAGGGGCGCCAGCAGCTCGACCTGACGGGCGAGGAAACGTTCACAATTCGCGGCTTGGGTGAAGATCTCAGCCCTCGCCAGCAGCTGGAGGTCGAGGCGCGCTCCGCCACCGGCGAGAGCAAGGGATTCCGGGTGCTCGCCCGGCTCGACAACGAGACGGATGTGCAGTACCTCCGCCACGGCGGCGTCCTGAACATGGTGGTCAGGCAGCTGCTAGCCTCCGACGCCTGAGCCAAGGCGGCCGCTCGCTGGAGCCACGGCTCTGAGGCTCGTCAGTGTGAAACCGATCGCGCAGGGAGTCGAACGGCTTCGCCTGATCCGCAACCCTTGAGCGCTGGCCTGTCCATTCTGACCGGCAGTCTTCGTCGTAGGTGCAGGATCAACGTTTATCGCATAGGAGGAACCGAAATGAAGTACATGCTGTTGCTGACCCGCGGCGAATGGGAGGACACCGCCCCTGAGGACGAACGGCAGCACATCTATGCCGAGATCGGCGAGTGGTGGGGCAAGCTGGCGGCCAAGGGAAAGATCGTCGGCGGCCATCAGCTCCAGCCACCGCACACCGCAACGACTCTGGTCCTGAACGGCCGCCGCGAACCGACTGTCATCGACGGGCCTTTCATGGAGGCCAAGGAGTCCATCGGTGGCTACGGCATCCTGGAGGTCGCCGACCTCGACGAGGCGCTGGCCATTGCTCGCACCTTCCCTTCGCCGAGCAGCAAGGTGGAGGTCAGACCTGTCATCGAGCGGTAGTGCAACCAGCAGCGAGGTCTCGCTCGAGCGAGTCTTCCGAGAGGAGGCGGGCCGGCTCACCGCGAGCCTGGTCCGGCTTCTCGGCGACTTCGACCTGGCCGAAGACCTTGTCTCGGAAGCGCTGCTCGAGGCCCTCGAGCACTGGCCCAAGGATGGCATGCCAGAGCGGCCTGGCGCCTGGCTCCTGACGACAGCGCGCCGCAAGGGCCTCGATCGGCTCCGGCGTGACGCCAAGCAGCGCGAGAAGCTCGCACTGATTGGCGCACTTCCGGAACGCCCGCGGCGGGAGGCCGACGATCGGCTGCGGCTCATCTTCACCTGCTGTCACCCCGCCCTCAACCGGGCTGCGCAGGTCGCCCTCACGCTGCGCGCGGTGGTTGGGCTCACAACCCCCGAGATCGCGCGCGCCTATCTCCTGCCGGAGCCGACGCTCGCCAAGCGGATAGTGCGAGCCAAGCGCAAGATTGTGGACGCCGGCATCCCTTACCGAGTGCCGGGCCCAGACGACCTGCGGCCGCGGCTCGACGAGGTGCTCACCGTGCTCTACGTGGTCTTCAGCGAAGGCCACCTCGCCACTGGCGGTGACGCCCCCATCCGCCACGACCTGGCCCGCGACGCGGAGTGGCTGGCTGAGCTGGTCGTACGCCTGCTGCCCGATGAGCCTGAACCCCTGGGCCTGCTCGCGCTGATCCGCCTTCACCTCGCCCGCTGGTCTGCCCGGCTGGACGGTCAGGGCCGGCTCGTGCTGCTGGAGCACCAGGACCGCTCGCTCTGGGATCGGCGGGCAATCGCCGAGGCGGTTCGGCTCATCCATCGCGCCGCAGCGCTGCACCGCCTGGGCCCCTACCAGGTGCAGGCTGCGATCGCCGCGGTGCACTGCGAGGCACCGACTTGGGAAGAGACCGACTGGCGGGAGATTTTCGGTCTCTATACGATGCTCTTGGCACTCGATCCATCACCCGTGGTGAGGCTCAACCGGGCGATAGCGCGGAGCCATGTCGAAGGTCCTGGGAAGGCCCTGGCCGAGATCGACGAGGTGCGAGACCGGCTGGACCACTACCACCTCTTTCACGCGACCCGCGCAGTGCTGCTGCGCGATTTGGGTCGGGAGGCGGAGGCGGTGACTGCCGGCCGGCGCGCATCGGCCCTGACCACAAACTCGGCTGAGCAGGCTCTCATCGAGCGACGTCTAGCCGGTGACGTGGACAGCCTCGCCAACGCTGGGAAGGTAGTCGACGGCGCCTGAGCGTAAACTCCGAGAAGCACGCCGTCGGCTACTTCGGAACTAGTGTTGTAAGCTTCTGCCATGGAAATGGCAAAGCGGAACTTCAGTGACATAGTCCGCCGAAGCGGTGAGGTGCTGAAGGTCAGTGAGTCAGGCCAGGACGTGCTGCTCCAACGGCGGGACGGAGCTGACCTGATGCTTGTCCCGGCTGAGCGCGAGGAAGGCATTCGGGACAGCCTGCGCACTGCCGCATCCCTGCTGCTGGCGGGGTTGGAGGGTGACGCTGCGCGGAAAGCATTGACTGCCAAGGCGCCCGGCACGCTGCCCTGGCTGCGGCTGCTACCGGTGGAATGGCACGCCCAGTTCCTGCGCGAGTTTGCTGAGACCGCCCAGGCCGCCGTCGACACGGGAGCGTTCGGGGCGCTGGGCCAACTCGAGCGCAGCTGGAACGTTACAGCCCGACTCTATGCCGAGCCGGCTATGCGCGAGTGGCTGCTGGAGCCTATCGAGATCAAGCCTGAATATGGCCACCGCCGGCTTCGGGAACTGAAGAAAGTGGGCGTCGGGCGCCAGCCGAAGGCGGTCGCCAGCACCCGTCCTGGGAAGACAGGCCGCCGCCGATTGGGAAGCCAAGCCCAACCGGCGTGAGCGCCGAGCGCTGGCGCGTCACCTGGGCCGATGCCGAGGCGGAAGCCCAGTGGCAGGCAGGTGAGGCTGAGTATTCGACGCAGGCCGCCGAGGCCTGGCAGCAGCTCGAGTCCAACCCTTTGGCGCACGGCCTCACCCTGCCCTCGCCCGCCGCCCAGGTGATTGTGATGGGCAGGCCCATGAGCAAGCGCCTGCTCTGGCTCACGCCTGATGTGGTCGTGGGCTTCGCCGTCGACCTGGCAGAGCGAGAGGTCTGGATCCTGACTGTGCGAAAGTATCCCAGCGGAACAGTGCTCTGAAGTGGAGCCGGCCCAGTTGCAGGCGGTCTATCAGGAGCTCTCACGCGCCGTTGACGCTCGGGTTCAGAACTTGCGGGCGCTGCAGCAGAGAGCTGCGACGGGAGCCGCTGCAACTGGCATCCTGCTGGGACTGCTGGCTTCAGAGCGCTCGGCTCGGCCGGCCTACATCTGGTTGGTGAGTCTGCTGGCGATACTGACCCTGCTGGCCGGCCTCTACTGCGCCGCGAAAGCGCTCTGGCCGCGACGCCTTCAGATCCGCTGGCCTCTGCTGCCGCCCGCCTCCGGCGAGCTGTTCACTGTCGAGGCATATCTGGAGGCGTCGCCGAGCGACCTGCTGCGCGGCTTCTGCGAGCAGCTCTTCGATCAGCTGTACTCAGCCGAGCTTCAGGAATCCGAGGCGGACGTGGAGCGCTGGGTGCGGCGGCAGGCGCTCTGTCTGGCCGGGGGCTTCGGCCTCGTGTTGCTCGTCGCCCTCGCGGTGACGCTCACAAATGCGGGGATCAGGCTCTGAAAAGGATCGCGGATCAATGCCTCGAGCCGCTGGCCGTAACCCGTTTCAGCGTCCCGGCTTCGACCGGTGCTGAGCGCCGGCCGGCGGGTGACCACCCGGCTTCGCCGGGTGCTGCCTGCGAGCTGGATGGCGCGCCGAGGCCGGCGCGGAACCCGGATCGCCGATGTAGCTCCAAGGCTGCGACTCGTCGTTGGGATCGCTCGCCGCCGGGCAGGCGACAGCGTCGACGCCGCCTGTCGTCAGCGTCCGGTTGCCGTCGCTGAGGTCAGTCGTGATGCCGTCGATGGTCACATGGGCGACTGGGATGGGCGCATTCGGGTCAGGGGTGCACTGGCCGCGGGGCGGATTGGGCCCGAAGTCCGAGGTGTCGAAGTCGCCGTCGGGGCTGTCGGGCGTCGGCAGCTTCTGGCTCTCAGTGAGGACCAGGGTTGCGCCGGCGGGAACTGTCTGTGCCCCCCAAAGGTCGTAGAAACGGTCACCCACGCTGACGGTGATGGAAACGGTCATGTCGGCGCCGCTCGGATTGTCGAGTCGGATGGCGCCCGCATCCCAGTTGCTGGTGATGTTGGGCGTGACGACGTTCGCATCGCCGATCCAAGGCGTGGGGAAGTTCGGCCCCGGCGTGCCAGGTGTGGAACCATGATGAAGGTCGGCATAGCCTGTGTAGATTTGCAGGCCGCCTGCGGCGAAAACGGAGGCGGCGGCGAGGAGCACAGCGACCATCAGGATCTCAGGTCTCCGGGATCTCGGAGTCGTCACCTTGTCGGGGTCTCCTTTACCTCCAGCCAGAGATTCGTCATCTCGCAGGATGGGGCCAAACCTCGACCGTTTCAATGGGCGCTGTCTCCCGGCTCGGGCGCGCTGTCCCGCTGCGGTATAAGCGGCTCGTCCTAACCGGCGCACGGCGCCGGGCACCGGCTCACGTGACCAGCTCGACGTCAGGCAGGCAAGTCCGGCTGAACGTCATTACGTCGACTCAATCGTCGCCCACGGCGGACCGACTCAGTTCGTTTTGGCCGCAAGCTGAGAACCTGGGTCGGCCGTCTGCGTGCCCGGCCACCGCTGTTCAGTTGTAGCAGCGCACCAGCTGCACCATCACTGACTCCTGGGCGAAGGCCGCCTGGGGTCGCTCGCCGGCCTGAACCCGCTCGGCCGCCCGACGGCACGCAGCTTCGTCCAGCTCCCCAAAACTCCTGCGCAGCTGGTCGTAAGTCTCTCGTTCCTGTTCCATCATGTTTACCTCTGATCCTGACAACAAAGAACCCCGCCCCAGTCAACTGAGGCGGGGTTCTCGGGGCGCTCCTAGGGCACCGGCAAACCCGCCTTACCAATGAGGCGCCCAAGCCGGAGCTCCAAGATCAGTGAGCTGCGAGAGCCTGCCATCACACTCCAGGTTAAGACTGCGCGGACGGCCCGGCTAGGCAGCGGTTGACAATCTGCATCGTCGGGCTTTGTGTGGCGAACACCATAATTAGTGACATGGCCGACTCTGCCCGCGCCCCTGAGCCTGGCGAGGAGCCGCGGATTCCGCCCCCCACCCTCCGCCAGGCCATGCAGTTCGACGGCCTCTCCCGGGCGGTCTTGGTCGCCGGCGGCGCCGGGCTCGACAGGTCGATCGAGTGGGTCCGCATGATGGAGACACCAGAGACAGAGGACCGGTTGCGCGCGCACGACCTGCTGCTGACCACAGGTTTCCGTCTCCAGGAAGACGTCGACGCGCTGACGCGCCTTCTCAGCAAGATCGCCGCGGCGGGGGGCTCAGGCCTCGTCGTGAAGCTGGGCCGCTCCCTGACTCAGCTGCCGCCCGAGATGGTCAGGGAGGCGGACCACCTCGGCATCCCCCTCTTGACTGTCGGAGAGGAGGTGGCTTGGGCAGACCTGATGGAGCCGCTGTTGGAGCGCATCATCAACGCCGAGCACTGGCGGCTGAAGCGCTCGCTCGATATCCATCGCCGCTTCACCGAGCTGCTCCTCGACGGCAAGGGCGTGAGTGAGATCTGCCGCACGTTGGCGGAACTGCTGGGCAGCCCGGTCTCGGTCGAGGACGCCTCCTTCCATCTGCTGGCTCACGCCGGTGGCAGCGTTGACGCTCACCGGCGGGAGACCATCCACCACCACGGCACCCCGCCCAGGGTGCTTTACGACCCTGAGATCCAAAGCGTCCTCCGCCAAGTCGCCGAGCACAGGCATCCCATGAAGGTGCCGGCCTTCCCCCATCTGGGTATGCAGCGGCCGCGCATCATCGCGCCAATCATGGCCGCCCGCGAACTGCTGGGTGTCATCTCCATCTTGGACCAGCCGCCCGACAACGAGGAACTCGCTTATATGGCCGTTGAGCAGGCGGCTCTCGTCACGGCTTTCGCCCTGACCAAGGAGCGAGAGGTAGCGGAGGCTGAAGAGCACGTGCGGGGCGAGTTCGTCGACGACTTGATCCACGGCACTTATGGCGACGAGTCGGCCGCCCAGCGGCGTTCCCGGCACTTGCGCTACCCGCTGCTGGGGCGCCATGTCGTGCTGGTCACTGATGTCGACGACTTTCGGGGCTTCCTGCGCAACCGGAACCTGACTGAGGAGTCGATCCAGGCGGTGAAGCGCGAGCTGTATCGGCGCGTCTCAGGAGTTGTGCGCGGTTCTCATCCCCGCGCTCTCCTCCAAGCCCGCTCCGACAGCGTCGTCGCGCTGATTCCGCTCGGCCCGGAACCCGGCGACCCGCAGGCTCGCCTGCGCGCCCTGGCGGTCCAGGTCCGGGAGGCGCTCGGCGACTGGCGCCCAGGTTTTACTGTCTCGGTCGGTTACTCGGCGGCGGTCGAGGCCCCGGCCGGTGTCGCTACAGCTCACCGGGAGGTGCGAGCCGTGATGGACACCCTTGCCCGCTTCCGGCGCTGGGCGCAGATAGTGGCAGTCCCGGAGCTGGGATTGACGGGGCTCTTGGCAGGAGTCAGCCCTGACCGCCTGGTGGAGTTCTCCCAACGCTATCTCGGCACGCTGGTCGAGTACGACGAGGAACGGGGCGCCGACCTGGTGGCGACGCTCAAGGCGTACCTGGAGCAAGGTGAGCAGCAGGCAGCGGCCCGCCGGCTCCGGATCCACACGAACACGCTCCGCTACCGGTTGGAGCGGATCCGTGAGATCACCGGCTCCTCTCTGGAGGATCCGGAGATCAGGCTCAACCTCACAGTGGCGCTGCGGGTGCACAGCTTGCTCGGCGACGGCAGGGAACGGCGGAGGAGAGAGGGTCCGCAGGCCTCGCCTGCTGCAGCCCCAGCGCGTCCTGCTTGAGGTTTTGCGCTGCCCGAAACGGCTGGTCGAGTGAGATCGCTGCTGCCACTAGATTGCGGATTTGGGTACGGGCCGGGATGAACCGGACCACTCAAACGTGGCGGCCAGCCGCGGCCGCCGGCTGACTTGGGCAGCGGGGCGCAGACCACCGCCCGCCCTGGCCTCTCGCTGCTAGAGGCGACTCTTCTGCTGCTGATCGCACCTATCCTCTTCGGCACGACGGGCACCGCCCAGGCCCTGTCCGGAGCCCAGGCGGCGCCCCTCGCGGTGGGCGCGCTTCGCATAGCCGTCGGGGGTCTCGCCCTGCTACTCTTCGCCCTGGTCAGCGGGGGCCCACGGCCACTGCTTCAGGTTCTCTTTGGCCGGCCGCTGACTGCAACAGTGGCGGCGGTCAGCGTAGCCGCCTATCAGCTGTTCTTCTTCTCCGCAGTGGCGACCACTGGCGTGGCTCTCGGCACGGTGGTCGCCATCGGCTCCGGCCCTGTGTTCGCCGGGCTGTTGGGCCTTCTCATCGGCGAACGTCCCGGCCTGCGCTGGGCGGCCGCCACAGCGCTCGCCCTTGCGGGCGTGCTGGCTCTGCTCGGGCCGGGCGCGCGGGCGGTGCCGGCCGGCGTCGCCACCGCCCTCGGCGCCGGCCTGGCCTACGCCTGCTTCACAGTCAGCGCGCGGCGACTGCTGCGAGCGGGGCACCCGAGCGGAGCTGTGGTTGCCGCGAGCTTCGGCCTCGGCGCACTGTTGCTGGTGCCGTTCTGGCTGGGCCAGAACCTGCAGCGACTTGCCGGGCTGCCCGGGTTGCTACTGATCGGCTGGTTGGGGTTCATCACGACGGCTCTCGCGTACCTGCTCTTCGGACGCGGCCTTCGCGCGGTCCCCGCAGCCCGTGCCACTACGCTCGGCCTGGCGGAGCCTCTGACCGCCGCGACGCTGGGGCTGCTGCTGCTTCATGAGCGCCCCACGCCGATCGGCTGGCTGGGCGGGGCGTTGATTGCCGCCGGTCTGCTCGTCCAAGCGCTGCCGAGCGGCAGGCGTTGACCAATCGGCCAGCATGGGATTGCGAACTGGCACGTGCGGCAGCCGCAGGCTGCAGCGTCTCACCCCCGCCATCCCAACGGTGACGGCCGTTCAGCCGGCTCGCGTCGCTCTGAAGGTGACCGGCTGAGCAAGCTGACAGCCATCTGAGTCGAACCTGTGGTCCGAACACCATAGATCGGGGCAGACCTTGGCCCCTGGCCACGACCGCCTCGGCCCGACGTTCCTTAGCCTCGACGCGATGGCCTCTGCCTCTGCGCCCTCGCGCGCCCACTGGCCCGGTGATCTGCGCGCCGATCGAGCAGCCTGCGGCATGGGCTTCGTCGCGACCCCCGGGGCCCCGCCCAGCCATCGTGTTGTCACCCTCGGAACAGGTGCCCTGGCGAGCCTGGCCCACCGCGGCGGCCTCGACGCCGATGGCAAGAGTGGCGACGGCGCCGGCCTCCTGATCCAGATCCCTCGCCGCCTCTTCCCTGCCGACACGGCAGTCGCTGTGCTCTTCGATTGGGACGAGCGAGCGCGCGCAACGCTTGCCCAAGGGCTCGCCAAGGAAGGTTTGGGAGTGGTCGACTGGCGCTCGGTGCCGATCGATCTCGAGAGCTTGGGCAGCCGAGCGCGCGCAACAGTGCCGAAGATCTGGCACGCGGTAGTCACCCGGCCCGACTGCGGCGAAAGCGAGTGGGAAGGGCTGCTCTACCGGGCCCGACGCCTGGCTGAAACGCGCGCCGCGAAGCAGGGGGTGCGGATGTACATCCCATCCTGCTCCAGCCGCACCATCGTCTACAAGGGCCTGATGGCAGGGACGCATCTGGCCGCCTTCTACCTTGACCTCCAGGACTCCGCCTCGGAGAGCCAGCTGGCGGTCTTCCACCAGCGATATTCGACCAACACGCTAGCCGACTGGCGGCTGGCTCAGCCGTTCCGTTTGCTGGCCCACAACGGCGAGATCAACACCATCACAGCCAATCGAGCCTTCATGCGCGCTCGCCAGGCGGAACTGACTGAGGAGCTGCGACCCGTGGTGGCTGCAGGCTCCGACTCCTCCGCACTCGACAATGTCCTGGAGCTGCTGGTCCAGCAGGGCTTCGACGCCGCCGAAGCGCTGATGACCCTGGTGCCGGACGGGTGGGAAGCTCGAGGTGATATGGCGCCCAGGGTGCGCGACTTCTACCGCTTCCAGTCCACTCGATTCGAGCCTTGGGATGGCCCGGCAGCGCTGGCTTTTTCAGACGGCCGGGTGGCCGGTGCTGCGCTCGACCGCAACGGTCTGCGGCCAGTCAGGTATCAGATCACGCGCAGCGGACTGGTGGTCGCGGCCTCGGAGGCCGGGGTGGTGCCGCTCGAACCCGCCGACGTCATCGAGCGCGGTCGCCTCGGGCCGGGCCAGCTCCTCCTCGTCGACGTCCGCGATGGCACTGTCAACCGCGACGCCGAGGCGAAGAGCCTCGTCGCCTCGCGGCAGGATTACGGACTGCTGGCCGACCGGGTGCTGGTGCCGATCGAGCGCCGTCATCGCGACGTCGAAACGCCTCACGATCTGGTGCGTCAGCAGCTGCTGCATGGTTGGGGCGCGGAGGACGTCAAGATGGTGGTCCAGGTCATGGCGGCGACCGGCCAGGACCCCGTTTACTCGATGGGCGACGACACTCCGATCTCGCCGCTCGGTCGTACGCCCCGCCGGGTCAGCCACCGCCTCCGGCAGCGCTTCGCCCAGGTCACCAACCCGGCGATCGACTCGCTCCGGGAGCGCTCGGTCATGTCGCTGCGGGTGATCCTCGGCGCTCGGGGCCGAACTCTGTTGCCCGGCAACATCGCCGGCGACGAGCTCCGCCTTCGCCATCATCCGGCGATCAGCGCCAAAGGCCATCCGCTGCTGGAGTTGGAGTCGCCGGTGTTGGGCGCCGGCGAACTCGCCCGCGTACTCGACTCGGCACTTGTACTGGACGCGACCATTAGTCCCGGCGAGTCGCTGCGCGATGCGCTGCTCCGCCTCTGCGACCAGGCCGAACACGCGCCTGACGGCATCCTGACCCTGAGCGATCGGAACGCGGGGCCCGATCGGCTGCCCATTCCTTCCCCGCTCGCCGCCGGCGCCGTTCACGAGCGGTTGCTGGCATCTGGTCAGCGTCTCCAGAAGGACCTCGTGAGCGTCGCCGGGGATGTCATAGACGTGCACGACCTCGCCTGCCTCATCACAGTCGGGGCTAGTGCTGTGCATCCCTATCTTGGCTTTGCCACCGCCGACACCGGTGAGGGCGAGGCGGGCCAGGTGCAGTACAGGCATGCACTCGAGCACGGCCTGCTGAAGGTGATGGCGAAGATGGGCATCAGCTGCGTGGCCTCCTACCGCGGGGCGCAGGTTTTGGAGGCGCTGGGGCTCGGGGCCGAGGTGATGCAGCTCTGCCTGTGCGGGGTGCCGTCGCGGCTCGGCGGCGACGACCTCGCTTCCCTGCAAACGCAACTGGAGGCCTGGAGCCGGTCGGCCTGGGGAGGCGACGCCGTAGCGGCGGGCAAGGACGCGCTGCCCGACTACGGCCGCGTCCGCTTCCGGAAGACTGGCGAATTCCACGCTTACAACCCACAGGCCGTGCGGGCGGCGCAGAAGGCGGCTGAAACCGGCGACCAAGAGCAGTACCTTCGCTGGCGGGAGCTGTCCACCATGGGTCCCCCGCAGGACGTGCGCGACCTGCTCAAGATCCGGCGGCCGAGTCACGCTGTGCCGCTGGAGCAAGTGGAGCCGGCCAGCGAGATACGCAAGCGCTTCATCTCGACTGCCATGTCCCTGGGCGCCCTCTCACCCGAGGCGCACGCTGCGCTCGCTGAGGCGATGAACCAGATGGGCGCCCGCTCCAATTCCGGTGAGGGTGGCGAGGAGCCGGCTTACTACTCTGACCCCGAGCCGGTTCGCGACAATCGAATCAAGCAGATCGCCTCAGCTCGCTTCGGGGTGACGCCCGCCTACCTGCGCCGGGCTCAGGAGATCGAGATCAAGATCGCCCAGGGCTCGAAGCCGGGGGAGGGTGGCCAGTTGCCCAGCCTGAAGGTGACTGAGCTGATCGCCCGTCTGCGCCATGCTCAACCTGGCCAGCAGCTGATCTCACCCCCGCCGCACCACGACATCTACTCGATCGAAGACCTGGCGCAGCTGATCCTGGACCTGAAGACCGTGAACCCTCGGGCCCGGATCGGCGTCAAGCTGGTCAGCGAAGCGGGGGTGGGGACCATTGCTGCGGGTGTGGCCAAAGCCCGGGCCGACTACGTGCTGATCAGCGGCCACAACGGGGGCACCGGAGCGTCGCCGCTCTCCTCCATCAAGGGCGCCGGCTCGCCCTGGGAGCTGGGCCTGGCCGAGACGCAGCAGGTGCTGGTCGCCCACGACCTGCGGCGGCGCCTGAGCGTCAGGACCGACGGCGGCCTGAAGAGCGGCCGGGACGTAGTGATCGCCGCCCTGCTGGGCGCCGAGGAATTCGGCTTTGGCACAGGCGTACTGGTAGCGCTGGGCTGCGACATGGCCCGTCAGTGTCACCTCAACACCTGCCCCACAGGCATCGCCACCCAGCGGGAGGATCTGCGCGCCAAGTTCACCGGCCGGCCCGAGCACGTGATCAACTACCTGACACTGATTGCGGAAGAGGCCCGCGAGTATCTGGCTCAGGCAGGTGCTCGCTCGATTGACGAAGTGGTGGGTCGGGTGGAACTGCTCCAACCGAGCGGGCAGCGACCCGACCTGGATGTGAGGTTCCTGCTTCAGGCCCCGGCCGATCCGGCCGCACCCCGGCGGCGGCTCTGGCGACGCAACGGCGAGCCACCCGCTGCGGCGCCCAGCAGCGGTCGGATTCAGAACTGCGATCGCACTGTGGGCGCTGATCTCAGCCCCGGTCAGCGCCGCGCCTACCGGGGGAGCGCGGGCCAGAGCTTCGGCGCCTTCTTGGATCGAGACGTCGAGCTAGCGCTGGAAGGCGAGACCAACGACTATGTGGGCAAGGGCATGGGCGGCGGAGTCATAGCCATCCGTCCCTTTGCCGAAGATGCCAGCGTGGATCCGGTGCTGGCCGGCAACACGTGCCTCTACGGCGCCACCGGCGGCCGGCTCTTCCTGGCCGGCCGGGCGGGGGAGCGTTTCGGCGTCCGGAACTCGGGTGCCACCGCAGTCCTGGAAGGTGCCGGCGACCATTTCTGCGAGTACATGACGGGCGGCGTGGTGGTCGCTCTGGGAGCTGTCGGCTGGAACGTCGGCGCAGGCATGACGGGCGGCGTGGCCTACATCCGGGAGTGGGCCCAGCACAATCCCGACAGCGTGACTGTGAGGCCCGTGCCGCCCGCCGACTTGCCCGCCCTGAAAGCGCTCGTCGACGAGCATCGTCAGCGCACTGGCAGCGCCAGGGCAGCTGCGCTGTTGGCGGACTGGGAGGCGGCGGCGGCCGGCTTCAAGCAGGTGGTGCCGCTGACAACCTTGGCTTCAATCCCCGCCGAGCCGGCCGCCGGAGCGGCTTCTGGCCCAGCTGCGGCCGCAGTCGCCGAGCCGGCGAGGGGCGAGCCGGCAAAGGCAGCACGGCCCAGCTAATCCACTCTTGCGCGTTCTGCGGGTGCGATTGTCTGGTGCGGAGCGTTCGGGCTTTAGATGAATGCCGCCTCCTCGGTCAGAGCCGACATCGAAGCCCTGCACAACGCTGAAACCGCGGCTTTCTCGCAGCGCTTCTTTCGTACTGAGGCCGGTGGCTATGGTGAAGGCGATCGCTTTCTAGGAGTTCGCGTCCCGCTGATCCGACGGGTGGTGCGCAAGTACTACCAAGGCCTGTCGATTCGTGACATCAGGACACTGCTGTCCAGCCAATGGCATGAAGTACGGCTGGCGGGGGCCTTGGCGATCGCCGCCCAGTATTCCAAAGCAGGCGAGGGTCTGCAGCGAGCGCTCTTCGAGCTGTATGTGGATCAGCTTGGGGTAGGCCTGAACAGCTGGGACATCATCGATGTGACGGCGCCAACTGTGCTAGGCGCGTACGTCG
Organism: Candidatus Dormiibacter inghamiae; assembly: GCA_016464825.1. Taxonomy (GTDB): domain Bacteria; phylum Chloroflexota; class Dormibacteria; order Dormibacterales; family Dormibacteraceae; genus Dormiibacter; species Dormiibacter inghamiae. The sequence continues at coordinate 19,481 of JAEKNQ010000033.1, forward strand.
CCCGGCATGACGGGGACCGGCTCGAGCACCTGGCTGCTGGCGGCTTATGGCAGAAGCGGGCGGCGCTCGTGGCCACCTTGTACTTCTTGCGCCGAGGCGAGCCTGGCCACACGCAGCGGCTCGCCGAAGCAATGGTCAGCGAAGAGGACGATCTCCTCCAGAAGGCCGTGGGCTGGGTGTTGCGCGAGATGGGCAAGGTGGACGCGAGGTTGCTGGAGCACTTCCTGCGCGAACACGCGCCGACGATGCCGCGGACCATGCTCCGCTACGCAATTGAGCGATTGCCTGAAGACCAGCGCCGGCAATACCTGTCGGTGCGGCCTCGAACCAAACGGCGGATGTCCGCGCGCCGACCAGCTTAGCTCACGCGGTCGAGCAACCGCCAAACGCGCGCCGCCATCCCCGACCAGGTGTAGTGCACGGCCCTGGACCTACCGGCGACGCTCAGACGCCGACGCAGATCTGAGTCCCCGAGCAGCCGCTCAAGACCGTCAGCGATCGCCTCGGGCTGCCGTGGATCCACAGTCAGTGCCGCCTCTCCGGCCACTTCGGGCAAAGAGCCGGCGTTGCTGACCAGAGCCGGAAGGCCGGCTTCCAGCGCTTCCAGCAGCGGCAGACCGAACCCCTCGTAGAGGCTGGGATAAGCGAGCACCGAGGCATTGCGGTAGAGCGCTTGAAGAGCGGCGTCGTCCACGTGACCCAGGAGGCGCACACCTGGCTCCACGGCGAGGCGCTGCGGCAGGTCACCGTAGCCCCACCCAGGTCCTCCGGCTATCACCAGCGGCACCGTCACGCCGCGTGCCTTGAGCAGACCGTAGGCGGTGAGCAGGCCGTGATAGTTCTTGCGCGGCTCGACGGTGCCCACCGCCAGCAGGAAGCCTGGCTCAAGGCCGCTTGGCAGCCGTCCGGGGCTGGCGCCGGCGGGCCGGCCGCCCAGGCCGATGGCATGCACGCGCTTCTCCAGCCCGGGCAGCGGGTAGTGCTCCAACAGGTCCCGACGCGTCGCCTGCGAAGGCGTGAGCACCAACGCTGCTCGGCGCAGAGCCGGCGGCAGCAAGCTGCCGAGGTAGGCGCGCTGCTGCCAGGGAACCTCCTCCGGGCGGATTCGAAAGGCCAGATCATGCACCAGGAAGGCGGCGGCCGGAGCCTGGCGATGGCGCAGCCCCGGTGGCCAGTAGGGGTAGAGCATGCAGTCAAGGCCGGCTGCGGCTTCGGCGCCCCGCAGCCAGAGCTTGTTGGCCAGCTCGTGCCGGTGGGGCGAGAGCCGAAGCTGGCAATCGGCCGCATCGAGCCCGGCTACCGGTTCGCGACTGGCGAAGAGAGTGAGTTCACTAACTCCCCGCTGGGCGATCAGCTCCCGCGTCAGCTCGACTGAGGCCGTCACCATCCCGACGCGGCGACGCCAGCAGGCGGTGAGATCGACGCCGAGGCGCTTTATCACGCGGAGACCGGACGGCCGGGGAGGGGCACGAGCTCAGAGAATCTCGGCGTAGCGCCCGAAGACGTCCTCCAGGTCTGGCGGCGGCTTTAAGGCATTGCCCGCGAGCGCCTGGAACAAAGTCAGGATGTGCTTCACGCCTGCCAGATTGACGCCCTTCTCGCGGGTGAGGTGCTGGATCACCTGCAGCTTGCGAATGTCGCGCTGCGAGTAGCGTCGGCGATTGGTGGTGGTTCGGAATGGAAGCACGAGGCCGACGTCCTCGTAGAGCATCAACGTGCGCGGGTGCGTCTCTAGGATCTCGGAAGCGACGCTGATCGTGTAGAGCGGCTTGTCGAGGTCGAAGCCTCCACCTCTGAACTCGCTGCTGACCATGCTCATGTCTCTCCGAGCCAGCCTTGGACTGAGCTCGAGAGACGGCTGGGCGTGGTCTGGCTCTTGATCAGATAGTCCAGGGCGCCCAGCTTGACACCGCGCTCCCTCAGGTCAGTCTCGCTGTAGTTGGACAGGATCACCACCGGCACCTGCCGCGTGCGTTCGGACTGTCGCAGACGCTCCAGGACCTCGAGGCCGTCCATCGCCGGAAGCCGGATGTCAAGGAAGATGAGATCAGGCGAGCGCTCATCGGCCAGCCGCAGGCCCTCGAGTCCGTCCTTCGCCATCACCACCCGGTAACCGTCAAGCTCGAGCTTGAGCCTGTACATCTCGGCCACCATGGGGTCATCCTCTACATAAAAGGACCGTGACCTCATCGCTGGAATGGTGAGTACCTTCAGCCTCTGCCATCTGCCAGTCATACTATCGCGTTATCCTCGTCTTCCAACGCAGTTTTCCGTTTCCTTCGATGCTGAGAACCTGCCTGCCAGAGCGCCTCCAAATCGTAGTAGGAGCGCTCGCCGGGAAGAAACACATGGGCGAGCACCGAGTCGAAGTCGAGCAGAATCCAGCCGGCCGCGGCGTCCAGCCCGCTGGCCGAGAGAGGCCTGATTCGCCTCTCCCGGGCCTGGTCGATCATCTCCTCGGCGATCGCGCGCAGCTGCCGATCCGTCTCGCCGTCACAGACCACCATGTAGTCGGCCATGGTCGTCTTTCCGGCCAGGTCGATGATCACCGGGTCCCAAGCCTGCTTCGACTCTGCCGCGCTGACCAGCAGCTCGGCGAGCTGGCGGGAAGGGACCTCGGCTGATTCGGTCATGTTGCCTCCGTACAGATGCTTTTCGCGAATGTAGGCGGCGACGGGCGGTTCCAGCCGGTCGGCTGCCGGCTCTCCTTCCCGCCGCGCCAGGCGGCGGCGGATGTCGCTGGCCTTGATGTCAGGAGTCGACTGGCGGCAGACAAGCGTCCGTCTGGCGCTGATGCCCGACTCCCGCAGGTCCTGGAGGTTCGGGCCGGGTAGACCAGGACGATCGACGATCACCAGTCGGGCCCGCCGCAGGACCTCTTCCTGCTCTTTCCAGGATCGGAGGTCGCGGGCGGCGTCCCAACCCAGAATCAGGTGCAGCTCGTCTCCGGGCCGCTCCGCCTGGAGCTCACGCAGAGTGTCAACGGTATAGGAAGGGCCCGCCCGGCGCAGCTCAACGTCCGATACCTCGACGCGGTCCTCGCCGGTCAGGGCCAGGCGGCACATCTCGAAACGATCAGCGGCGCTGGCCTTCGGCTGGCTTCGGTGGGGCGGCTCGCCGGCGGGCACGACGAGCACCAAGTCCAACCGTGCGCATTTCAGAGCTGCCCTGGCCAGGGCCACGTGGCCGCGGTGCACTGGGTCGAAGGTGCCGCCCAGCACGCCAACTCTCACGGCTGGTATTCGAACTCCAGGTCGCCCGCGCGGACAGTATCGCCAGCTACCGCACCTGCCTCTTCCAGCGCTGTCGAGACGCCGATTCGGTCCAGCTGGAGCTGGAAGCGCTGGAGCGCGCTGACTGAATCGAAGTCGGTTGCTGCGATGAGCCTGTCGAGCGCCGCGCCGGCGATCCGATAGCCCCAGGCTTCCTTCACCACGGCCGGCGGTGGGGGCGCGGACCGGCGCCGGCGGAGCCGGATCACGGGCTCCGCCGGCAGTGCCGGCGCTGGTTGGGGCACAGCTGTCAGCTTGCTGGCCAGCTGCCCCACCAGCTGGGTGACACCTTCTCCGGTGTGGGCGGAGATCCAGTGCAGCGCTCTGAGTTCGACGCCAGGCGGCAGATCGACTGCCCGCAGCCTCTTCCGCAGCTGCTGCGTCTCTTCCAGATCCACCTTGTTGACAGCCACCAGGGCGGGCCGGCTCGCCAGCTCAGGCGAGTGGTGAGCGATCTCCCGGCGCACGATGGTGAAATCCGCCCAGGGATCCGGCGCTGCCCCGTCGACCAGATAGACAAGCATGCGCGTCCGCTCCACATGCCGCAGGAAGCGCAGCCCCAGCCCAGCCCCGAGGGCGGCCCCCTCGATCAGGCCCGGGATGTCGGCGATAACCAGGCGGGTGCCTCCCGGCGCCTGTACCACGCCCAGCTCTGGATCAACTGTGGTGAAGGGATAGGCCCCGACCTTCGGGGTGGCGGCGGAGATGGCGCGGAGCAGCGAGGACTTGCCTGCGTTGGGCGCTCCCACCAAGCCTGCGTCCGCGATCAGCTTGAGATCCAGCCGAAGGTCTCGCTCCTCGCCCTTCTGGCCGGGCTCAGCTGTCATCGGTGAGCGGTTCACAGAGCTCTTGAAGTGGACGTTTCCGCGACCGCCACGGCCGCCCGAAGCGACGACTGCCTCAGCGCCCTCGCTGGCGAGGTCGGCCAGCATCGCACCTGTCACATCGTCCGTCACCACAGTTCCCAGCGGCACTGGCAGCCGCAGGTCGGCCGCGCTCTTCCCCGCCTTGAGGCCGGCGTGCCCAGCCTCCCCGTCGTGGGCCTGCAGCTGCTTTTGGCGGAGGTAGGCGGCCAACGACGATTCCTCCCTGGTGGCGTAGAGGATGACCGAGCCGCCCCGCCCCCCATCTCCACCGTCAGGGCCACCGCGGGGTTGATAGGGCTCGCGACGGAAAGATACGGCTCCCCGGCCACCCCTGCCGGCGTGGACGTGGACGACGGCTGAGTCGATGAACGAACCGTGTTGGTTGTGTTCGGGCATCAGCGCCCGAGCCGGCGGGATCCGGTCAGTCCGCTAGCCGGCCGGCGCGATTGAGACGCGGCGGCCATCCTTGCCCACCCGCTCGTAAGTGACCTGACCTGTCTCGGTTGCGAAGAGCGTGTGGTCACGGCCCTGACCGACGTTGGCACCGGCTCGGATCCTGCTGCCGCGCTGGCGGACCAGGATGGCCCCGGCCGTGACTGTCTGGCCGCCGTAGGCCTTGACCCCCAGCATCTGCGGGTTGGAGTCCCGGCCGTTGCGCGATGAGCCTCCACCTTTCTTATGTGCCATCTATTGGGCCTCCTGGGCCGACCGGGACGCGCGGGCACGTGGCTTGCTGGACTTTGGCTTGCTCTCGGCCTTCGCCTCCCCAACGTCGGCCTGCGGCTCGGCCTTCGCGTTCTTCGCTGGCTTGCCGATGCTGACAATTTCCACTGCGGTCAGATCGGCCCGAGCGCCCCGATGGACCCGCACCCGCTTCTTGGACTTGTAGCGAAGCACGTCGATCTTCTTCCCGCGCGGATGGCCGATCACCCTGCCGGTGACCACCTGGCCCGCCAGCTCCTTGGGGCGAGCCAGTAGGGTATCGCCGTCGGCGACCAGCAGGACACGCTCGAAGGTCAGCTCCGAGTCCGTCTCGGCGGCTATGCGATCCACCAGGATTCGGTCTCCGGCTGCTACGCGATACTGCTTGCCACCGCTGATGACGACGGCCGTGGCTGCTCCTTTGGCTGCGGGCACGAGGCGGCATTCTACCTGATCCTCGGACCGCCGAACCGCGGCTTCACGGGTTCAGGCGAGGCGGCTGGCGAAAGCCGCCAGGCCCAAAGTGCTGGCAGCGAGAAGGACCAGCAGGAGCCTGTAAGTGCGGCCCTCGCGCGGAAGCAGCCGGCAGAGCACAGCTGCTGCCAGTGCGATGGCGGCGGTTTCGACACCGAAGCGCAGGATCCCAGCGAGGTCGTCGCCGACCGGCGGCAGGAGGACCGAAGTGCCGAGCGCGCAGGCGGGCAGCCAGAGCGCCGCCCGCGTCGCCCGCTCCGACCAGTCGACCGGCGGGGCCGAGAACCTGAGCAGGACAGCCGGTAGGCAGAGCAGGTAAAGCAGTCCGGCCACCGCCTTGAGACCGAGGTGCAGGGGCACGGCGATGGCTGCGATGGCGGTGGGGCGGAACGTGCCGGCGGCGACGGCCGGGCCGAGCAGCGCCAGGCTCCAGCCGAGCTGGGCCACAAGCAGACCGCCAGGTCCGCGCTCCGACCTGGCTGAATCCCCGCGACTGCCCGACCAGATCGCCCAGCCAGCGCCGGCCACGCACACAGCCCCCAGCAGCGTGCTTCTTTCGGCCGCCGGCACCGGATTGAATGGCGCAGCCAGCTGGGTGGCGGCGACCGCCGCCAGGAGGAGCGCCAGCCGTGCGGCCAGCGACAGATTGCCTGGCCTGCTATGCCGCAGGCTCAGGCCAGCGCCGGCACGCTCACGAGCCAGGCGGCCCAGTCCCCATTCGGCGCCGAGGCCGAGCAGCAGGACGCTGAGCAGCCCTGGGTAGGCGATCAGGGCCAGGCTGTGCAGGCCGAGATCCGTCAGGCTCACGCCGCAGCTGCCAGGAAGACGTTGGGCGCGAGGCCCAGCACCAGGCTGAGGCCGAGTGTAAGCAGAACTCCCACGGTGGTGCGGCGGCTCGGCCTGCCCAGCGTCCGGGCGAGCCGCAAAGCGTGCGCCGTCCAGAGCAGGAAGGCGATCACCAGGAACGCCACCAGGAGCCAGGAGAACTGCGCAGCCGCGCGCAGAGCGTAGAGACGAAGGGCAAAGCCCGCGAACGGCGCGCCACCCGCCAGCACCAATGCGGTCACCACATTCAGGCCGCGGAGGTCCGGCTCCGCTCTGCCCAGCAGCACCGGCCGGGCCCAGAGATAGAGCGGAAAGCGCACGAGGATGAGCGAGAGCAGGGCCAGGACCGCCGCCTTGCTGCCGGCGCCGGCGTAGAGGCCGAGTCCGATCAGCGCCACCCCCCACTCGGCCACGAACGAGAGCCGCCAGGCCTCGGTACCGCCCGCCGCCCGCCAGGCGCCGACGACTCCCCAGAGCAGATTGAGGACTCCGGCCAGCAGGAGTGTCGCCCCAAACACGCCCCGCTCGTCTCCGCTCAGCAGCGGGAGAAGCCGGGCAGGCAGACCGAGTGCCAGGGCAGGCCCGAAAAGGCCCGTCCAGGGCACCGGCGAGGAGCTGGCCGGTTCGTCGCTGCGCAACTCGGGCAGATACGGAACGAGCGCGGCCACCGCCACGAGTCCCAACGCCACCAGCAAAGCTCCCGCACGGCCGAGGGGAACGCTGCCCGAGCGCAGCAGCAGCCAGCCGAGGGCGAGAAGAGCCGCGGCGATGACTGAGGGCCTAACCCTGACCGCGAAGGTGCGGCGGCCCGGCTGACTGGCCTGAAGGACTCCCAGCAACAAGAGGATGATGGCCACCGAGTTGGGATCCGGCATCACAAGGAGCGCCGCCAAGGCACCCAGCGCTATGCCGCCGGCGGCGATGAGGTTCCCGCGCTGGACAGTCAGCGGAGCGAAGACGCAGGCCAGGCCGAGGCTGGCCGCGCAGGCGAGAAGGCCGAGGCGGGCGGAGCCCGGAAGCGGCGGAACCACGCCTCGAGTCACCGCCGGTCCCAACACCGTGAGCGCCCACAGCGTCAGACCGCCGAGTCCGAGGCCCACTGTGCCTGCCGACAGCCGACTAGCGGGCGCTTGCGATACAGGGTCGAACGCGCTCACGCCAGCGCCTCGGGGTCGCTGACCGGCAGGCTGGAGACGACCAGGCTCACCAGCCCGCCCGCCACCAAACCCAGTTGACCGCTGAGCAGGGAGAGGCCAAGGGCCAGCGCGGCGCCTCCGGTGAGTGCGCCCGAGCGGGCGCCCCCAGACAGCATGCGAGCGGCGCCCAGACCTGCGACTGTCAGCGCCGCCAGACGAGTGGCTCCGCCCTCCGCCGAGATGAGATAAAGGGCGACGTAGGCTGAGAGCGGGAGCATGAGCAGAGCGAGGATGAGGCGTGGTGTCGAGCCTGCCTGCAGCACTCGCCAGCCGGGCTCGCCGGCGCGCAGGCGCAGCCCGGCCGACAGCGCGGCGGCGGCGACCAGAACGGCGGCGGCAGCGGGGCCGGCTTGCTGGAGAGCGGGTAGACCCAGCCCTCCACCCGCCAGGGCGAGTCCCAGTGCCAGCGCCCGGCGGCCGTCAGAAACAGTGATGGCGGCTGCTCCCAACCAGGCCAGCAGGGCGCCGGCCACAGCAAGCGAGGTCAAAGGCGGGCCACGATGATCGCAATCCCGAGCGTCAGCGCCACACCCAGCCAGGGCCGGCGGCCGAGAGCACGAGCATGCGCCGGAAAGTCGAACAGGCTCCTGTAATCCTCCGGCAGGGTCGGCAGCCTGAAGATCCGCGGCCTGGCCGGCCAGGCTGGCAGCCGGAGCGCCGGTTCGGGCGCTGACCCCGGCTCCTCCGCCGGATGCCTGACCAATAGAACCAGCACTAGAAGCCCGGCGAGCGGCAGCCCGAGTAGCAGCGGCTCCCAGCCTAGACCCGCCACCTGAGTCGCCGCCGGCTGGCCCGGAGCCGGTGCGGGGATCAGCTCGGCCGCGGCACTCAGCGAGAGCCCCGTCTCAAAGAGACCGAGCGCCAATCCCAGCGCCAGCGCAGCCGCAAGAGCCACGCACGCCGTCCACGCGAGCGCTGAACCGCCGGCTTCCCCAGCCACCGCCGGCAGCCGCAGCGCCCGCACTGCAGCGGCTACCAGGACGATCCAGGCGGCGACTTCGCCAAGAGCAAAGAAGCCGCTCAGACCGCCGCTGTCCACCGCCGCCTGCAGCACCAGCACGCGGGCTCCGAAGAGGACTGCCGGAGGAGCGCCGGCCGCGAGCAGGAAGCCGACCACCGCCAGCCGGCGCGGAACGGCGGGCAGCAGCGGGCCGATGCCGCTCCAGAGACCTGACGCCGCCAACACGGCCAGAGCTGCAGCCACCCCGGCCTGACTGCCAAGGGACAGCGCCAGCAGTGCTGTGCCGAGGTTGAACGCTGTCACCTCGGCCAGAAAGCCACCTGCCTCTGCCACCGCGTGCGCCCGAATGGCGGCAGCCAGTGCCACCGCGACACCCAGTAGCTGCAGGGTGGGGTTGAGCCAGCTCCCCGGCCAGTGGCCGGCGCCCAGGTTGTAGCTACGCGCGAGGAGGAGGAAACCGAGCGGCGGGAGCAGGGCGATCGCGACCGCCCGCGAGTGGGGGGCGCCAGTCCGCCAGGCGGTGACTGGCCACGGCCGCCAGGGCGCGAGGCCCGCTGTCGCCGCTCCACCGCCGGCGAGCAACATAAAGGCTGGCAGCGTCAGGGCCAGGACGGGTGTGGCGCTGTAAATCGAGGTGCCACCGGCCAGCTCGACGCTCACCGCGCCCGCCAGCAGCAGAAGGGTGGCGGCCGCCAGCCAGAGCCAGAGGGAAGCGAAGCCACTCTCGCTAGTGTCATCGCGCAGGCTGGGCGAGGCCAGCGCCAGCAGGCTGCAGCAGGTGGCCAGCGCCGCTACAGCCAGCACCAGCCGGTCGGCCTCGCTGCAGACCACCGCCGCTGTGACCGCCAGGCTGGTCAAGCCTGCCTGTCCCGCCTTACCTCCTTCAGCGGCCAGAAGCATTGCCACCGGCGCCAGGGCGCAGAGCAGAACAGCCAGCGAGAGGGCGTCCAGCCGGAGGCCGAAGGCGGTGCCGGCGACGGCCACCGGCGCCGAGAGCTCAATCGGGTTGCGGCCGCCGGCCAGCCACAGCGCCAGGGCGGCTCCCCCGGCGGCCAGGCAACCCGCGGCCGCCAGCGCGGAGCCGCCGGGCAGCCGGAACGCGTGCAGCAGCAGCGTTAGGACTCCCGCCAGCAGCAGCAGCCCCGGTGGAACTAGAGCAAGCAAGCCCGCAACCGGCGCCTAGAGGTGCGGCCGGGAACCCGGCCGAGAGATTGGGTGGCAAGGTGGGTCAGATCCAAGGGTCCGACGAGCACCGCAGTGAGCGGAATACGCGCAGCGAGGAGCGCAGGAGGCGACGCCGGAGAATGCCCGCATGGACCCCAAGATCCGGATGGGCTTTTCGGCCGCACCTCTAGCGGCAGCCGCGAAGGGGGCAGCTCATCCGCGCCTGCCGTCCTGAACCGGGCAGCGGCTAGGCATGGGCCAGGCGCTCGAGGACCGACTTCAGCTCGGCCGCCTTGACCCGCTCTTTCTCCACCACCGCGGCCGGCGCCTTGGCCAGGAACTCGGGGTCGCTCAGCTTGGTCTGGCTCCGCTCGTACTCCTGGCGAAGGCGTTGGGCCTCGCCATCGCTGGCTGGCCGGCCGGGCTTGGTGGCGTTCGGGAAAGCTATCCGAGCGCGCCCTTCAGCGAGCTCGAGGGGTGCCCCGGCAAGCTCATCCACCAGCTCCAAGCCGGCGAGCTGAGCCGTCAGCTCGGCCAGCTCCGGATCCGTCCCCGGCGCGACTGCCAGGTGACCGCCACGGGCGGGGGCGCCCGCCGTGCGCCGCTCGCGCCGGATCTCCTCGACCAGCGCTATCAGGCGGGCGGCGGCGTCCTCGGCATCCGCATCGGCAAATCGCTGATCAGGCGCCGGCCAGGCAGTTCGCACCAGGAACGTCCTCTCGCCCGGCAGGCGGTGCCAGAGCTCTTCCGTCAAGAAGGGCAGGAACGGATGCAGCAGGCGCAGGAGCGAGTCGAGCACGTGCAGACAGACTGCACGCGCCGCCGGGTCGGCGTCGCGCAGCCTCGGCTTGGCAGCCTCCAGGTACCAGTCGCAGAAGTCGTGCCAGCAGAAGTCATAGAGCCTGTTGATCGCTAGGTGGAACGAGTAGCTTTCGATGCCCTCGGTCGCCGTCTTCACGGCCGCCTGGAGGCGCGAGAGCAGCCAGCGGTCCACCAGCGCCAGGCTGGCGTCCGGCGCTGGCGTGGGTACAGGCTCGTCACCGATGCCCATCAACACCAGCCGGCTTGCGTTCCAGAGCTTGTTGGCGAAGCGTCGGAAGCCCTCGATCCGACTCTCGTCGAAGCGGACGTCCTGGCTGGACATGGCCACAGCTGCGGCCCAGCCGCGAAGGGCGTCGGCGCCGTAGCGGCCGATGATCACCCGGGGATCGACGACGTTGCCCTTTGACTTGCTCATGCGCTGGCCGTCCGCCGTCTGGACGACGCAGTGGATGGCGACATCTTTGAAGGGCACGGCGCCCATGAACTCCAGGCCGCTGAAGATCATCCGCGTGACCCAGAGGTTGATGATCTCGCGGGCGGTGGCGTTGAGCGAGGTCGGGTAAAACGTCCGCAGGTCCTCGTTGTCGTCCGGCCAGCCGAGCGTGGCGAAGGGCCAGAGCGCTGAGCTGAACCAGGTGTCCAGGACGTCGGGGTCAGCTATGAGCACGGAGGAATCGCAGTGGACACAGGCTGCCGGCTCCTCGACAGAGGCGAACCGGTGGCCGTTGGCGCAGGTGTACACGGGGATGCGGTGGCCGAGCCACAGCTGCCGGCTGATGCACCAGTCGCGGATTCCGCCGAGCCAGTCCAGGTAGGTGCGCTCGTAGCGCTCCGGGTGCCAGCGGACCTCGCCCCGCGAGCTCGCCTCGACGCACTTCTGGGCCAGCTCGCGCATGCGCAGGAACCACTGCTCGGAGACCAGCGGCTGGATGACCGCCCCGCAGCGGTCGCAGTGGCCAACCTGGTGGACGTAAGGCCGGGTCGCGACCAGGCGCCCCTCCGCCCGAAGGTCGGCCACCACCCGCTCCCGGGCAACCAGGTCGGGAAGACCGTCGTATCGGGGAAGCTCGGGTACGTTCAGGCGGGCGTCAGGGTGCAGGGCGTTGATGACGGAAAAGCCGTGCCGCTCGCCGATCTCCCAGTCCATCGGATCGTGACCGGGGGTGACCTTCAGAGCGCCGGTCCCGAAGTGGCGGTCGACTGCCGGGTCGGCCACAATCGGCAGGCGGCGGCCGACCAGCGGCAGTACAGCGAAGCGACCGACGAGGTCGCTGTAGCGGTCGTCGTCGGGGTGGACCGCTATCCCGGTGTCGGCCAGCATGGTTTCCGGGCGGACCGTGGCGATCTCGAGCCGGCGGCCGGTCCCCGCGACGTCGTATGCGATGTGGTACAGGGTGTCGGTGTGCTCCTGCCAGTCGACCTCCAGATCGGAGATCGCCGACAGGTTCTGTGGGCACCAGTTGACAATGCGTGGCCCCCGGTAGATCAGCCCTTTCTGGTAGTAGCGCACAAAGGCGGTGCGGACTGCGCGCACGTACGCCGGATCCATCGTGAAGCGGACGCGGGAGAAGTCCAGCGAGGCGCCCAGCTCACGGTACTGCTCGATGATGGTCGTCCCGACCGTCTCGTACCAGTGGTCGACGCGGGCGTTGAATGCTTCTCGGCCCAGCTCTTCCTTGCTGGTGCCCTCCTCCGCCAGCTGCTTCTCGATCACGTTCTGGGTGGCGATCGCAGCGTGATCGGTGCCCGGCAGCCAGAGCACCTCATAGCCGGTCATCCTCCTGTAGCGGGCCCAGATGTCCTGCGGAGTGCCGCTCAGGGCGGTGCCCATGTGCAGCTCGCCTGTCACGTTCGGAGGCGGCAGCGCTATCGAGTACTTCGGCTTCGGGCTGCGTGCGTCGGCCCGGAAGAGCCCCGCGTCCTCCCAGCGAGCCGACCAACCGGCCTCTACGGCCTGAGGGTCATACGCGGAGGGAAGGGCGTGATGGTCTTTCATCTGGGCGTGCTTGAGCCTCGCTTCGGAAAAGGCCGGAGTCGTTCCGCTGGATCAGCGGGCGCGCGCCGGCCGGGCTACGTCTACGACTGCCTCCTGGCGGCGCATGATCCGCCCATTGTAGGTGCTGCCGGCCGGCCGGGAACCCGCCGATGCCCGAAACCACTTGCTGGGCCGGGTGAATCGACCGCCGAGCTAAGCTCGCTCCTTCTGAACCGGCCTGCCCTCCCAATCTCGGGCCCAATCAGCCAGCTCCAGCACATGTTCGTCAGGGTCCGTCACAAAGATCGAGCTGCCATGCCGGAAGCTAACCGGGCCCTCCACCTCGTAGCCAGCCTGAAACAGTCGTTCACTCCAGGCTGCGAGCGACCCCTCCTCGATGTAAACGGCGTAGTGCACACGATTTCCTCCGCGACCCTCGTGCAGTCCCACACCCGGACCGCCCGACTTCGGCTCCCAGAGCCCCAGCACCTCATTGCGGCCCAGCCGGACCCAGGCGCCGGGCCGCTCAGCGGGCCAGCGCTCCACCACGGCGAGGCCCAGCACGTCGCGATAGAAGGCGAGCGAGCGATCCAAATCCTGGACCTCCAGAACGAGTTCGAGGAGTCCTCGTAAGCGGAGCATTTGGAAAGCGGTGCGTCTCTGCCCGCTAAATGAAAGCGGAGATCCGTTCAGTCAGACAGTCGTCAGGTCGACAGGCCGGGTTCATCCCGGCCGGTACACGACGTCCGCGCCGAAGACAGTCATCGGATTCACAACTGGCGTCCGCCTCCGAGATCACCGTCCGTGTTGATGCAGCCTGGTGGGGTTTTGGAAGGGGAGGCCTGCCTCCCCTTGCCCCTTTATGCCGATTCGCCGAGGCGCTGCGGCGGATCCACGACGCCGTACTCGAACTCCGGTTCGGCGCGATCGCGGATCGAGTCGGCAGTGATGATGCAGCGCTTGATGTCCGGTCGCGATGGAATCTCGAACATCGTGTTGAGCAGCACCTCTTCAATTATAGATTTCAGCGCTCGCGCTCCCGTGCCGCGGCCGACCGCCTTCTCAGCTATCGCTTCCAGCGAGCCCCGCTTGAAGACAAGCTCCACATTGTCAAGGTTGAAGAACTTCTGATATTGCTTAGCCAGCGCGTTCTTGGGCTCGGTCAAGATCCGGACAATATCCGACTCGTCCAGCGGATGCAGGGTGACTGTAATCGGTAGGCGGCCGATGAACTCGGGAATGAAGCCGTACTTCATCAGGTCCTCGGGCTGCAGCAGGGCGAAGATTTCGGCCTTCTCGCGCTTGGCCAGCTTGGTGTTCGGCGAACCGAAGCCGATCGAGCGGCGACCTACGCGCTGCTCGATGATCCGCTCCATGCCATCGAAGGCGCCGCCACAGATGAAGAGGATGTTGGTCGTGTTGATCTGAATGAAGTCCTGGTGCGGATGCTTGCGGCCGCCCTGGGGCGGCACGTTGGCAACCGTTCCCTCCAGGATCTTGAGCAGCGCCTGCTGGACCCCCTCCCCCGACACGTCTCGCGTGATCGAGGGGTTATCAGACTTCCGCGCGATCTTGTCGATCTCGTCGATGTAGATGATGCCCCGCTCGGCTCGGCTGATGTCGAAGTCGGCGGCCTGGATGAGACGCAGGAGGATGTTCTCGACGTCCTCGCCCACATAGCCGGCCTCCGTCAGGCTGGTCGCATCGGCGATGGCGAAGGGCACGTCCAGGATCTTGGCCAGTGTTTGGGCTAGATATGTCTTGCCACAACCTGTGGGTCCCACGAGCAAAACGTTGGACTTGGACAGCTCCACATCGCCGACCGATTTGGAGGCGGAAACGCGCTTGTAGTGGTTGTACACCTGGACCGAGAGGACCTTCTTGGCCTCCTCCTGGCCGATGACGTATTGATCGAGGGAGGCGGAGATCGACTTGGGGTTGGGCAGGAAACCCGGCTTAGCCTTCTTGGTGGTGCCGCTCCGCCCATCCTCCTCCAGCACCTCCTGGCAAAGGTCGATGCACAGGTCGCAGATGTAGACACCGGGGCCGGCGACCAGCTTGCGCACCTGATCCTGGCCCTTGCCGCAAAACGAGCAGCGGGTGTAGCGGCGGCGGTCTTCCCGTTCGCTCATGAGCGGTACATGCTACGTCCCCAGGGGTGCCGGAGGCGTGTGACCGCGCAGAATCTCATTCGCGACACTCACGCATTCGCTGCAGATGTAGACCCCGCCGCCGGCAATAAGCTTCACACCCCGCTCTCCCCGTTGAGTACCGCAGAAGGAGCATTTGGGCAGATGCCGGACACTCTGGGGCTTCTTCGGCTTGCGGCGGAAGATCATGGTTACGCCTTCGCGATTGTCCCGGCGCCGTTGGCTCCGTTGGTTCCGGACGGGTTTCCATTCGCGGCCGCCAGTCGAGCCGCCAACGCCGGGGACTGGATGATGTCGTCGATCAGCCCGTAGATCTTGGCCTGCTCGCTGGTCAGGAAGTAGTCGCGCTCGGTGTCCTGCTGAACCCGCTCAATTGGCTGACCAGAGTGCTTGACCAGGATGTTGTTCAACACCTCTCGAGTGCGCAGGATCTCCTTGGCTTGGATCTGCATGTCGGTCGCCTGGCCCTGCATGCCGCCGGAAGGTTGATGGAGCAGGATGTTGGCGTGCGGTAGCGCGAAGCGCTTGCCCGCGGCCCCACCGGCCAGCAGAATGGCGCCCATCGAAGCCGCCATGCCAATGCACATGGTGGATACCTCGGGCCGAATGTACTGCATGGTGTCATAGATGGCGAGGCCGGCGGAGACGTGGCCGCCGGGGCTGTTGATGTAGAGGTAGATGTCCTTTTCGGGATCCTCGCTCTGCAGGAACAGAAGCTGCGCGATGGCCAGGTTGGCGATCTCGTCGTTGATGGGCGTTCCGATGAAGACGATCCGATCTTTCAGCAGGCGGGAGTAGATGTCGAAGGCCCGCTCACCGCGGTTAGTGCTCTCGACGACCATGGGTACTAGATAGCCCTGCGCCTCACTGCCAGCCATGCCGACATTGTAGGTAGGGGGCGGGCTCTCGCTATTCGGCAATCTGCACCTCCTCTTTGGCTTCGACCTGGCTGCCGCTGGCAGCGAGCGGCTCTCCGGCCCGGGCGACCAGCGCCTCCAGGATCCTGAGCCGGGTCAGGCGATGGCGAAAGTAGTCGCGCGCGACCTCATTCTTCTCCAGCTTGGCGATGTCCTCTTCCTTGGACTCGGGATCCTTCGCTGATTCGTTGCGGAGGTACTCGGTCACCTCGTCCTCGCTGGGCTGGATGGCGAGTTCCTTACCCGCGGCCTCCAGCACCATGTCCACCTTCAGGCGGTCGCCGGCGACCGGGGCTTCCTCGGCGCGGTACTCAGCCAGCGATTGCTTGCGATACTCCAGATACCTATCCAGGCGCAGGCCCCGATGCTGGAGCTTGTGCTCCAGCTCGTCGATCTGACGGTCCAGCTCGCGCTCGATCAGCGCCTTGGGAACTGTGACCTCGGACGAGTCGACCACTGCCTTCAACACCGAGCGCTCGAAGTTCAGCTCGTCCAGCCGCGCCGCTCTCTCCAACATCTGCTCGCGCAAAGCGCTGCGAAACTCTTGGGCTGTCTCTTGGTCGTTGTTGCTCAGCTGCTGGGCAAGCTCGTCGCTCAGCTCGGGTACGCGCTTTTCCTTGACCCCTGTCACCTTGACGTGCAGCGTGGCTGCCTTGCTCTTCAGCTTGTCGTTGACGTGGTCCTCAGGCATTTGCACAGGGACCTCGACGAGATCGCCCTCTCGCCTGCCGGGCAGTGCGGCCAGAAGCTCAGGCACCAGCACCCCTTCCGAGACTTCCAGCTCGAGTGCGGGCCGCGCCTCTTCAGGCAGCTCTTCACTGTCCACACTCACTGTGAGATCGCCGATGACTATGTCGCCAGTACGAATCTCCCGCTCGACGGGTTCGATCTCGGCGTGCTCGGCGCGGAGCTCGGCGATGCGCTCCTCCACCAGCGTGTCATCGACAGTGCTGACTAGGCGCTCGACCCTGATCGAGTCAAGGTCGGCGAGCCTGACATCGGGCCAGACTGTGAGGGTGGCAACGAGCGAGGCTGGCTTGCCCCGCTCCAGTTCAGTCACCTCCACTTCTGGCCGGTCGACCGACTCGATGCCCTGCTCTCGGATGGCTTCACTCACCACCGGCGGGATCAGGGCGTCGATGACCTCTTCCCGTAGTGCCGGCTCGCCGATGCGAGCTTCCAGCAGAGCCCGAGGCGCCTTGCCCGGCCGGAAACCTCCGATCTTGACGCGCTGGCTCAATCGCTGCAGCACGCGCTCGTAGGTCTGGTCCACCCGCTGGGCCGGAACCTCGATCGACAGCTTCAGCTGGCTTTCGGGCAGGGTCTCCTGGCTCACGGTGATGCCCACCTCGGCAAGGGGGGTGATCGACATGCGGTCGCCCATTCTACGCAGCGGGTACCGGCCGCCGACCAAGCCCGGCCAGCCTCTATGCTGGCGGCCGGGGGACGCTAACTCAGCGTCCGGGCGGACTCGGCCGAGGCGGCGAGCACTGCGGCGGACAGTGGCCCGCGACTGGACCGCCAGGATCGGGCGGGACGCCCGGCGCCGCCGAAGGCGTCGGAGCGCCGGGCGCACCCGGGGAGGGACTGGCCGCCGGCGTGGCCTTCACCTCGCCGTTAAGGCTCTCGACCCCAGGCGCATCCTTCAACGCCCAGCTGTTGCCGGCGGCCTTCATCACGTCGCTGGGCGGCTGGTACCACTCGTTCGGCTGGCCCTTCAGCGCCCCCTCCATGAAGCGATGCCAGGCGGGCGCCGCTACGTAGACGCCGTCTGAGTTGCCGCTCATGAAGTGTTGCTTGTTCGGGTCTGGCGATTGGTCGCCAACCCAGAAGACGCTGGCCAGCTGCGGCGTCCAGCCCACCGTCAACGCGTCGTGGAAGTTCTCGGTGGTTCCCGTCTTGGCGGCGGCATGGCGGTCAGTCAGATGCAGCGGGGTGCCTCGGCCGAAGACGAGGCTGCGGTTCTGATCGTCGTCGAGGATGGAAGAGATCATGAATGCGACGCCGGGATCGAGCGCCAGGCGCTTGCCGCGCTCGGGGTCTGCCTGGTACAGCGTCTGGCCTCGGTTCGTCGTCACCTGCAGGATCACCTCCGGCTGGTGGTAGTAGCCGAGATCGGCCAGCACCGAAAGCGCAGCCACATGTTGGAGCAAGGTGATGGCGTGGCCGCCGAGAGTCAACGTCGGTCCGTATTGAGTGGGAGCAGCATCCGGCTGGCCCCCGGCCAGCGGCCGCAAACCGAGGTTGCGGTAGAAGTCGACGAGCTGCGGAATGCCTACCGCCTCCTCCGCCTTCACCGCTGACACGTTGAGTGAATTGGCCAGCGCCACCCGCAGCGGTTGGGGTCCGTAGTAGGTGTTGACGTTGTAGTTGTGGGGGGTGAACTTACCGCCGCCCGGAATCGGGACTGAGTAGTCCTTTGGCCCGTCCAGGATCAGCGTGTCCATGGTGGCCTTGCGGCTGTTGATCAGCGCCGCATACGTGTAGGGCTTGACGGAGGAGCCCGGATTCACAGGCACGTCGCCCACGAAATCGAAGTTCCCGGCTGGTCCATTGAAGTCCGGCGACCCGACATAGGCGATGAGCTCACCGTTGCGCGGATCCATGGCGACCATGGCTGAGGTCAGGAGCCCTTCTTTGTCCCGGAACTTGTTGGCGTTCAGGTTGTCCCGCACGACCTGCTCGCCGAGCTGCTGCTGCTTCCAGTCCAGCGTCGTGCGGACGATCAGCTGCTGATCTGAGTTGGCGAGGCCCAGCCGCTCCAGCTCAGCCTGGACGTAGTTGACGAACTGCGTCGCCAGGGCACCGTTCGTCGGCGCGTTGATCTGCAGCACTTCGGCCGCGGCCTTGTCCCGCTCGTCGACTGTGATGTCGCCGGCCCGCAGCATGGCGTCCAGCACCTCCGCCTGCCGCACCTTGGCCGCCGGGAGGCGAAGCACAGGGTCGTAGCTCGAGGGCGATTGGGGTAGGCCGGCCAGAAGTGCTGACTCGGCCAAATCCAGCTCCTTGGCGTGCTTGTGAAAGTAGGTGAGCGCGGCCGACTCCACGCCGTACTGCTGCTCTGAGTAGTTGTTCTGGTTCAGATACATCTGCAGGATCTGCTGCTTGGAGTAGGACTGATTGAGCTGATAGGCCAACGCAAGTTCTTTGAGCTTGCGCTGGTAGGTCTGATCGGAGTTCAGGAAGCGCTGCTTCACCAGCTGCTGGGTGATGGTGGATCCACCACCCACCACTGTGCCGTGGCGAACGTCAGCCAGAGCGGCCCTGAGGATGCCCTGGGCGTCATAGCCCTCATTCCTCCAGAAAGTCCTGTCCTCCGTGTCGACGGTGGCCTGGATCAGCTTGGGCGAGATCTTGTCAAGCGTGACGTCCTGGTGATGGTCTCCGTGATGGCCGATGTCGGCCAGCTGGGCGCCGTTACGGTCGTAGATCAGGGTGTCGCCCCGAAACGCGCTGGAGTCGAGCCCCTGGACCGAGGGCAGGCTGTCGAAGAACGAGGTGGCATAGACGTCGCCGACCCCGGCCAGCACTATCAATCCGCAGAGGAGGATCAAGAGCGTACGCAGGGCCGCCCGGCGGGAACGCTGGCGACCCAGCGGGGACCAGGGGGCATGCAGCCTCGCTCTTGGCCGGCGCCCCGAATCCGTTACGTAATGGGAAGGGTCCTTCATTGAGCAGGGGGGATTCTAGGCACGTTCAGCCTGGGTGCCCATTGTGCGGGCGTACGTGCTGGCGAGAACCGCGGCAGGCGAGAAAAGGTAACGCGGCCGCCGGCCCGATCTCCCACATCAAGAAGAGCTGACGGAAAGCGGGTCCCCTACGTACGTCCTCTTCAGTTAGCTCGGATTCGATGCTCTAGGCGTTGCCGAGGGGACTGCTCGCGGTCGTCAGGTTGACTACTGCCACCACACCCTCGATGGAGTGCGCGCGCTCAGCGGCCGCATCAGCCGCCGAGGCATCCCCAACAGCGCCGCGCAGGTAGACGGTGCGGCCCTCCACGGCCACTCGAAGACCCTGCGGATTCTCGCCGATGGCAGCTCGCACCTTCGACTCCAGTTCTGCTTCGCCCAGCGCTACGCTGCCGGCGCCACCGTTCCCGCGAACCTTCTGGACCTTGTCCATCACGCCGCCGATGCCCTGGGTCTGAACCTTGTCCACCACGCCCCCGATCCCGCCCAACTCCGCATAGCGCTGGCGGGCAGTCCGCTGCAGCTGCTTGGCCTGTCCGGCCAGGGCTTCGCGGCGGCCGCGGTCGTAGGCCAGATAGGCGATCGCCGCCCCCAGTCCGATCAGAAGCAGCCCACCCGCGATGGGCAGACCGCGGCGACGGGGCTGGGGACGAAGTCGTTCTTCGACCGAGGCGAGCAGGGAATCCGCATAGCGGCCGCCCTGGTCCGCGTAGCGCGCCCCCTGCTTCTTAGCCAGCTTCGAATACCGCTCGCTGTGCTTACGCGCCTCCTTGGCGTACTTGCTGCCGCGATCGCGGAGGTCATCCACGTCGACGCCCTCGAATCGGCGCTCCAACGAGTTCCGCAGGGAGGTCAGGCCCTTGATGAGCTGATCGAGCGCCAGCTCTCCTGTCGATAGTGCTGTTTTCATAGGCCCTAGGCTACGCCGTTGGACGTTTCTTCGGCCAATTTGGCACCGATCGCGAAGACGTCGGCGGCGGGGCTCAGGCGCTCCTGCCGGGTGCCCGGAAAGTGAACGCGCACGCCAGGTCGGCCAGGTCCGCCCAGCTCCCAGCCGGCTGCGAACAAATCTGCGGCCTGCTGGAAGTCTCGGGCCTGCACAATCTGCTTGCCATCGGTGAACGCGATGGTCTGCTGCCGAGCGCCGGGAAAGCCGAGCCGGACCTCCCCTCCCGTCTTCAAGTTGAACCTGTAATCGTCGAAAGACCCTTCCGCCGCGGCGGCGATCAGCGCCTCCATGCTGACCGAATTTCCTGCCCGCATGTCCAGCTTCACGCTCTTGCGACGCTCCATCGAGCGCAGGCGCTCGCGACGGCGGAGCTCCACGAGACAGCCATCGCGCTCGGCGCGCAGCCGGCCGAGCTCCTCCTCCAGCGGTCGCATCTGTGCCATCAGTCGCTCGACGCGCTCCTTCAGTTCGGCGTCGGCAAGCTGCTCGAGCTGGTCACTCATTGAGACCGAGTTTATCAACCGCCGAGTTGACAAATCGGTAGAATTCAAGCCTCATGGATCGCAAGCCAGACGTCCTCGCGTTTCTGAAGGAGAGCGGACAGGCCAGCCTGGCCCAGGTGGCAAACCATCTCCAGGTTTCGAAGCAGGCGGCCCTGCGCCATCTCGAGGCCCTGGAGCAGCAGCGCCTGGTCCAGGTGCAGACCGGTGCTCCCAGCGGTCCCGGCCGGCCCGGTCACATCTACCGGCTGACGGAGGCGGCCCAGCAGGCATTCCCCAGCGGCCACCGTGAGCTGGCCCAAGAGCTGGTCTCCTTCTTGGACGGGGAAGCTCTCGAGCGCTTCTTCGCCAGCCGCTCGGAACGTCTCGAGCGCCAGTATCAGGAGCGGCTGGCCGGTCGAGACTTGAGTGAGCGCGTGCTGGAGGTGGCCCGGCTGGCGACCGAGAAGGGTCACATGTCGCAGGTCACCGAGGCGGACGGCAAGCTCTCGCTCAAGCACTGCAACTGCCCCATCGGGGACGTCGCTGTGCGCACAGGCCATGCCTGCCGGCAGGAGCTCGACATGTACAAGCGCCTGTTCGAGGCCGAAGTCGAACGCAAGACATGGGCAGCTGGTGGTGACACTGACTGCTCCTACGAGATAGTGATTTCCCCGGAGCAACGCTCTCCGGGGCCACAGGGGTGAACACAGTTGGCTGATTTCGAGATCAAGGATTTGCGCGTCGGCGTTGAGGGCCGCGAGATCCTGAAGGGCGTCTCCCTCCAGGTGAACCGGGGTGAGGTCCACGCAGTGATGGGACCGAACGGCTCGGGCAAGAGCACACTCTCCAATGCCCTGATGGGCCATCCGAGCTACCAGGTCCTCGGCGGCGAGGTCCTGCTCAACGGGCAGAGCCTGCTCGAACTGCAGCCCGACCAGCGCGCGCGCCTGGGCCTCTATCTCGCCTTTCAGTACCCCATTGTGGTGCCTGGCGTCACCATGGCCAACTTCCTCCGCACCGCGCTCAACGCCCAGCGCGGCTACGACGGCAAGGATAAGGCCAAGGCGATTGGCCCCAAGGAGTTCCGCGAGCTGCTGGCCGAGCCGATGAACACGCTGCGGATCGACAAAAGCTTCCTCTCCCGCTACGTCAACGAGGGGTTCTCGGGCGGCGAGAAGAAGCGGGCCGAGATCCTGCAGATGGCGGTGCTGCGGCCGACGATGGCACTGCTGGACGAGACCGACTCCGGCCTGGACATCGACTCCATCAAGTACGTGAGTGAGTCGATCAACTCCATGCGGGGGGGCGAGCTCGGCATCCTGATCATCACTCACTACACGCGGATTTTGAAGTTCATCCAGCCTGACTACGTGCACGTCTTGGTCAACGGTCAGGTGGTGCGTTCGGGCGGCTCCGAGGTCGCGGACCAGCTGGAGAACACGGGTTATTCGGAATGGGTGGACGAACCCGCCGCGGCAGCGGCGGTGGCAGAGGAGGTCTAGGCGATGGCGGTTGCTCCCAGGATCAACGTCGGCGACGACTACAAGGAGAAGTACGGCTTCTTCGATCCCGAGAACTACGTCTTCAAGGCAAAGCGAGGGCTTTCCCCCGAAATCATTCAGGAGATCTCTTGGATGAAGCAGGAGCCTGAGTGGATGGCCAAGCTGCGCCTGCGCGCGCTCGACATCTTCAGGAAGAAGCCGATGCCGACGTGGGGCGCCGATCTCTCCAAGATCGACTTCGAGAACATCTTCTACTACTTGAAGTCGAGCGAGAAGCAGAGCACTTCCTGGGAGGACGTTCCCGACGACATCAAGCGCACCTTCGACCGCCTGGGCGTGCCCCAGGCCGAGCGCAAGTTCCTGGCCGGCGTGGCCGCCCAGTACGAGTCCGAGGTCGTCTACCACTCACTGCACAAGGATTTGGAGAAGAAGGGCGTCCTCTTCCTGGACACCGACTCCGGCCTGCGCGACCATCCTGAGCTCTTCCAGGAGTACTTCGGCACAGTCATCCCGGCCGCCGACAACAAGTTCGCGGCCCTGAACACGGCAGCCTGGTCGGGCGGCTCCTTCATCTATGTGCCCAAGGGCGTGAAGGTCGATATCCCGCTGCAGGCCTACTTCCGCATCAACGCTGAGAACATGGGTCAGTTCGAGCGGACTCTCATCATCTGCGACGAGGATTCTTTCGTCCACTACATCGAGGGCTGTACGGCGCCGATCTACACGACCGATTCCCTCCACTCGGCGGTGGTCGAGATCATCGTCAAGAAGGGCGCTCGCTGCCGCTACACCACCATCCAGAACTGGTCGACCAACGTCTACAACCTGGTCACCAAGCGCGCATTGGCTTACGAGGGCGCGACCATGGAATGGGTCGATGGCAACCTGGGCTCCGCCGTCACAATGAAGTACCCCTCTGTCTACCTGATGGAGCCCGGCGCCAAGGGCGACGTGCTCTCGATAGCGTTTGCCGGCAAGGGCCAGCACCAGGACGCGGGGGCCAAGATGGTGCACGCAGCGCCCAACACGACTTCAACCATCACCTCCAAGTCGATCTCCAAAGCGGGCGGCAGGACTTCCTACAGGGGCCTGGTCAAGGTCCAGCCCGGCTCCAGCCACGTCAAGTCGTTCGTCAAGTGTGACGCTCTGCTGCTGGACGACCAGTCGATCAGCGACACCTATCCCTACATCGAGTGCGATGAGAGCGAGGTCACGATCGGCCACGAGGCGACAGTTTCCAAGGTCTCGGACGAGCAGCTCTTCTATTTGATGAGCCGCGGCATCAGCCAGGTGGAAGCGGAGACCATGATTGTCAACGGCTTCATCGAGCCGTTCACCAAGGAGCTGCCGCTTGAGTATGCAGTGGAGCTGAACCGGCTGATCCAGCTGGAGATGGAGGGCTCTGTCGGTTGACGGCACTGGTCCTGAGCGCCGCCGACGAGCTGGCGGGCCTTCATGACGAGCCTGCCTGGCTGCGCGCCAAGCGGAGGCAGGCGTTCGCCGTCTACGAGCGGCTGCCGCTGCCCCAGCGCACCGAGGAGGAATGGCGCCGGACGAGCCTCAAGGGCCTGGACCTGGACGCGTTCCAAGCCTTTGAGGCGGCCGGCGCTTCTGCGCCCGCCACGCCCATCGCTGACACGGCTGGAGTGCTGCGCCAGAGCGGCTCCGAGCCGGGCAAGGTGGAGATTGACCCCGAGCTGAGCCGCGCCGGCGTGCTCTTCGTGCCGCTCTCGCAGGCGGCACGCGAATACCCAGAGCTGGTGCAGAAGCACCTCTTCCAGGAGGTACGGCCTGACCGCGACAAGCTGGCCGCGCTTCACGCCGCGCTGTTCAGCGGTGGCACCTTCCTCTACGTCCCGGACGGCGTCAGCATCGCGAAGCCGTTCGTCTCCCAGTTTTGGTCCTCGACCGGCGGCGCACTGGTGCTGCCACACACGCTGATCATCGCGGGCCGCGGCAGCTCCTTCAACCACGTCGACGAGTTCCTCTCGCCGGACCTGGAGCAGCCTTCTTTGACCAGCGGCTCGGCCGAGATCTTCGCCGGAGAGGCCTCGAATGTGGGCTACGTGGCTCTGCAGCGCTGGGGCAACCACGCTTGGCAGTTCGCCGACGAGCGAGCCCGTCTGGAGAAGGACTCGACTGTCCGCATGGTGCACGCCGGGCTGGGCGCGCGCTTCAGCAAGAACCGCGTGGAAGCGTCGCTCAACGGCCCTGGCGCTCGGGCGGAGCTGAAGGCGCTTTACTTCGGTACCGGCCAGCAGTTCTTCGACTTCCACACGCTCCAGCAGCATGTGGTAGGGCACTCGACCTCGGACCTGCTCTTCAAGGGCGCTCTGCGCGAGCAGGCCCAGAGCGTCTACGCGGGGCTGATCCGGATCGAGGTGGGCGCCAGCGGGTCGGACGCATACCAGGCCAATCGCAACCTGCTTCTGTCGAACCAGGCCAAGGCGAACTCCATCCCCATGCTCGAGATCATGAACAACGACGTGCGCTGCACCCACGGTGCCACCGTGGGCCCTGTGGATCCCGAGCACCTCTTCTATCTGGAGAGCCGGGGCATCCCGCCGATGGTCGCCCAGAGGATGGTGGTGCACGGCTTCTTCGGCCAGGTGCTGGAGCGCATCCCCGTCCAGCAGGCGCGAGAGCTGGTCGAACAGGAGCTCGAGGATCGGATCGGCTTCTAGTGGACAGTCGGTGCCAGGTGGACCAGTGAAACACCTGGTGGGCAAGGTCGAGGACCAGGCGGTCGACACCATTCGCAAGGTCGTCGTCGACGGCGAGGAGGTGTGCCTGGCGCATGCTGAGGACGGGGCCTACTACGCCATCTCGGACATCTGCAGCCATGAGGAGTTTTCGCTCAGCGACGGTGAGCTGTGGGGCCTCCAGGTGGAGTGCCCTGTGCACGGCTCCCGCTTCAATCTGGTCACCGGAGCCTGCTCCGGCCCGCCGGCCACCGAGCCTGTGCGGGCCTATCCGGTGACTGTGGAAGGAGACGATGTCTACGTCGAGCTCTAGTGCCCTGAATGCCGGTTTGGCCGCGCCGCCGCTGGACGTGGAGCGAATCAGGCGTGACTTCCCCTTCCTGGCGACTGGCGTGGCCTACCTCGATTCCGCCAACACCTCGCAGCGACCGCTGCCGGTGCTGGCGGCGATGGACGCCTACCATACGCAGTTCAACGCCAACGTCCACCGCGGCGCCTACAAAGCCTCGGAGCAGGCGACCGAGCGGTACGAGGCGACCCGCGAGACTGTCAGGCGCTTTCTCAACGCCCGCTCCCGGCGCGAGATCATCTACACCCGCGGCACCACGGAGGGCATCAACCTGGTCGCCCATTCGTGGGCTCGGCCCAGCCTGCGCCCGGGCGACCTGATGGTGCTGACGATCATGGAGCACCACTCCAATTTGGTGCCCTGGCAGCTGGTCGCCGAAGCGACGGGGGCCAGGATCGAGTACGTCGACATCGACGAGGGGGGCGAGCTCCGCCAGGATCAATTCAGGGCGCTGCTGGAACAGGAGCCCAAGCTGGTCGCCTTCGCCCAAGTGTCAAACAACCTTGGCACCATCAATCCCTATCGAGAGATGACGGCCGCGGCCAAGGCCGCCGGGGCGGTGGTCTTGATCGATGGGGCGCAGGGGGCGCCGCATCTGGGCGTCGACGTCCAGGCGACCGGCTGCGACTTCTACGCCTTCAGCGGACACAAGATCTGCGGTCCGACAGGGGCCGGCATCCTCTACGGCCGGCGCGAGCTGCTGGAGGCGATGCCGCCGTTCATGGCCGGCGGTGACATGATCAAGACTGTCACCACCAGCGGAACCACCTTCGCGCCGCTCCCCGAGAAGTTCGAAGCCGGAACTCAGGCGATCGCGCAGGTCATCGGGCTCGGCACAGCCATCGACTACGTGAGCGAGATCGGCCTCGCCGCCATCCACGAGCATGAGCAGCAGCTGACCGAATACGCGCTGGAAGCGATGTCCGAGATCGACGGACTGCGCCTGTTCGGTCCACCGGCGCAGCGCCGCGCGGGCGTCGTGCCGTTCGATCTGGCAGGTGTGCATCCGCATGACGTGGCCACCATCTTGGACCGCCACGGCGTCGCGGTCCGGGCCGGCCATAACTGCGCGCAGCCGCTGATGCGGCGGCTCGACGTGCCGGCCGTTGCTCGTGCGTCGTTCTACCTGTACACGACGCGCGCCGAGGTGGACCGCCTGCTGGTCGCCCTCAGAGATGCCCAGAGGATCTTCGCCTGATGGTTGACGACCAGTTCTATCGCGAGTACATCCTGGACCACTACAAGAACCCGCGGAATTTCGGTCGGCTGGAGAAGCCCGACGTCAGCCACGAGGAGCTGAACCCGCTCTGTGGCGACGTGATTGGCATGGACTTCAAGCTGGCGGAGGGAAGGATCGAGGACGTGCGCTTCCACGGCCGCGGTTGCGCGATCTCGCAGGCCTCCGCCTCACTCTTGACTGAGCGGCTGAAGGGCATGCCACTGGAAGAAGCGCGGAAGATCTCCAAGGAAGAAGTGCTCGAAGAACTCGGTATCCAGATCTCGCCGGCTCGGATCAAGTGCGCGCTCCTTTCGCTGAAGGTGGTGAAGGTGGGCGCCTACGGCCTGGCGGAGGAGGAATTCGAAGAGGATGAGGATGACAGCTGAGGAAATGACTGAGAGTGGCTTTCGGGACCTGACGATCGAAGAGATCCAGAAGCTGATCGACTCGGGCGAGTATGAGGTGGTCGATGTGAGGGAGGGCTGGGAGCGCGAGAGCGGGCACATCCCCGGCTCGCGCCACATGGTGCTGAACCAGATTCTAATGAACCCCACCGCTCAGAAGTTCACTGACAAGACGATCTTCGCCTGCGAGGTGGGCGAACGCTCAGCTGTCGCCTCCGAGATGGCCGTCGCGCTGGGCGCCAAGGATGTCGTCAACTTCCGCGGCGGCCACAAGGCCTGGCGGGAAGCGGGCAAACCGATGGAGAAAGGACTCTGATGACCGAGGAAGCGCAGGCAGCAACGGCGACTATCAAGGAGGAGGACGTCTACCAAGTCCTCCGTGAGTGCTACGACCCCGAGATCCCTGTCAACGTGGTGGACCTGGGGTTGATCTACGAAGTGGCGATCCAGCCGCAGCGCGTGGACGTCAAGATGACACTCACGGCGATGGGCTGCCCCATGGCCGGCGAGGTGATGACGGATGTCCGGGAGCACCTGCTGCGGCTGCCAGGCATCGAGGACGCCGGCGTGGAGATCGTCTACGACCCGCCCTGGACCCCCGAGCGGATGACCGAAGACGCCCGCTGGGAACTGGGCATGGTCTAGTCAGGGTCCTGAGGATCCAACTCTCCTCCGCTGGCGCTCCGATCAGCGGGAGCGACGGCTGTCGAGGAGCCAGCCGAGTGATGGGTAGACCACGAGCCCTAGGGCGAGAGCCGATGAGGCCGCCACCGAGAACAGCATCCACCCGACGGCAAGTCCGTGTTCACAGTCGTTCGACGGTCCGCAGTCCCGACCGTCCATGGCTCCCGCGAAAGGAAAGAGGTGACCAAGGCTGAGGACTCCACTGCCGTAGGGCCAGAGCGAAAGCAGCCGCAGGGACCTGACGCCAGGCCACTTCAGAGCGCCGCCAAGTAACCCCAGGGCTAGTGGCGTCAGGAGCAGTGGGAGCAGGATCCGAGGCCACGACATGAGCCGAAAGGGGGGACCGACAGCACCACCGACCGCGACGATCTGACAAGCGACCGCCCAGACCCCGGTCACCACAACCGCGAGAATTCTGGGCGGGGCAAGGGCGCGTTCAAGTCCCCGCGGCGAGCGGTCTGGTGCAGGTGACTTAGCTTGCCCACGAAACGAGAGAGCGGTGACTGGGGTACGGCCCCACAGGTGGCGGCCTTTTCGCCCGACCTGCTCCGGTACTGCCTCCAAGTGCCATCGCCGCCGGTCAAGATCGCGGGTCCGAAGTGCCTAAACTCATTTTTCGGATGGAGACTGTCCCGTTTCGGCCTGGACTGGAGGGCGTGGTCGCCGCCCAAACCGAGATCAGCGAGGTCGATGGGCAGAACGGCCGCCTGATCTATCGCGGCGGCCACCTCATCAACGAGCTTGCCGATCGCTCGTACGAAGCGATCGCCTACCTGCTCTGGCACGGTGAGCTGCCCAGCCAGGAGCAGGAGGCCGAGCTCAAGGCTCAGTTCGCCCAGCATCGCGGGCTGAATGAACAGGCCCGAGCGGCGCTGGCGGGCCTCGGCGCGGACGTGGACCCGATGGACGCTCTCCGCACCCTGCTCTCCGCCCAGACTGCAGCTCCCGGCTGTCCCAAGCCCACGCTGGAAGAGGCGGTCAAGATAACTGCCGTCATGCCGACCGAGGTGGCGGCCTTTTACCGACGGGTCCAAGGTAAGGAGCCAATCGATCCTCGCAGCGACCTCGGCCACGCCGCCAACTTCGTCTACATGCTGGAGGGCAAGGAACCGAGCCCGGACAGAGTCCGCTACCTGGAGAGCTACCTGGTCCTGCTGGCCGATCACGGCCTCAACGCCTCCACCTTTGCCACCCGGGTGACTGCCTCGACTGGCAGCGATTTGGCCTCTGCCATCGTCGCCGGCGTTGCGGCCCTGAAGGGGCCCGCTCACGGCGGAGCCGCCACAGCAGCGATGGTGATGCTGCACCAGGTTGGCGGCGCTGACAACGCTGAAAAGTTCGTCGTCGACCTGCTCAACACCAAGGGCCGGCTGATGGGGTTCGGCCACCGGATCTACCGCACCTACGACCCGCGCGCCAAGATCCTGAAGCAGCTGGCGGAGCAGGGCAATCCCGAGTTCTACGCAGTCGCCGCCAAGGTGGAGGAAGTGGCCCTACGCGAACTGCTGGCTCGCCACCCTGAACGGCCCAACGCCACCAACGTGGACTATTACTCAGCCGGCGTGCTGGCCGCGGCCGGCTTCCCGAAGGAGTTCTTCAGCTGCGTCTTCGCCGCCTCCCGCGTGGTGGGTTGGACCGCCCACGTGCTGGAGTACATGGCGAAGGACGGCCGCATTCTCCGTCCCGCCTCCGAATGGCTGGGCCCGGAGCCAGGCGCCCACAACTCAAGCGGCAAGCAGAACTAGTGTCCTGCGTCAGCTGTTCGGTGGACAGATTGTTGCAAGCGCCCGAAGGGTGCTGGTCCGGGTGCCGAGGACAAGGAACGGGTGGAACTAGGAGGAGCGCACTTCCAGCCGGGGCCCGCGCAGCGGGGGCGTGCTGCGACGGGCCCCATTCCGAAACGCCGGCATCGGCGCCCGAAGCCGCAATCGGCCGCCGAATCTCTGGCGCAGGACACTAATGGCGGCGAGTGAGTACGACGTCGCCATCCTGGGCGGCGGTACCGGCGGCTACACCGCGGCGATCCGAGCAGCGCAGCTCGAACAGCGCGTGGTTCTGGTGGAGCAGGCCAAGCTGGGCGGAACCTGCCTCCACCTCGGCTGCATCCCGACTAAGGCCCTTCTGGAGTCGTCGAACCTCTTCCACAAACTTCACGCGCGGGGCAGCGAGTACGGTATCAGCGGCGAGGTCAAATTCGATGCCGCTACCGTGGCCAGCCGCCGCGACGCTATCGTGAACCAGCTCTGGAAGGGAGTTCAGGGCCTGATGAAGAAGAACCGCATAGATGTCATCGAAGGCCACGGAACGATGACCGGCAGAGACAGCATCCAGGTGGGCGAGCAGACTGTCAAGGCCAAGGCAGTCATCGTGGCGACAGGCTCCCGCCCTCGAGGCCTACCCGGAGTCGAGTTCGACGGGCGGCGCGTGATCAACTCCGACCACGCGGTCCTGGCCACTGAGATCCCCCAGTCGGTGGCCATCATCGGCGCCGGTGCCATCGGCGTCGAGTTCGCCACCTACTACCGGCAGCTCGGAGCCGAGGTGACGCTGGTGGAAGCACTGCCCCGGCTCGTCCCTCTGGAGGACGAGGAAGTCTCGAAGGTCATGCTGCAAGCGTTCAAGAAATCAGGCATCGACTGCCGCGTGAACGCCAGGGTCCGAGAGGTGAGGCCAGCGGAAGAAGGCGTGACTCTGCAGCTGGAAGATGGTGAGGTGAGAGCTGAGCAGCTGCTGATCGCCATTGGGCGGGTGGCCAACAGTGAAGACTGCGGGCTTCAGGAAGCCGGGGTCGAGTGTGACCAGCGTGGTTTCGTCAAGACCAATGAGTGGATGCGAACGAACGAGGCAGGCATCTGGGCGATCGGCGACGTGGTCGGGGGCTACCTGCTGGCCCATGCGGCGGCGCACGAAGGTGTCACGGCGGTCGAGGACATCGCCGGCCGGCGAATCCAAGCCATGGAGCAGGATCTCATCACACGCTGCACCTACTCGACACCAGAGATCGCTTCAGTCGGCCTGACTGAGACCCAGGCCCGCGAGCAGGGCCACGAGGTGAAGAGCGGGAAGTTTCCCTTCCTCGCCAATGGTCGCGCCCTGATTCACGGTGAGACCGAAGGTTTCGCCAAGCTGATCGCCGATGGCAAAACAGGCCAACTGCTGGGAGCCCATGTCGTCGGCGTGCAGGCGACGGAGCTGATCGCCGAGCCTGCCCTGGCCCGCCTGTTCCAGGGCGACGCCTGGGAGATCGGCCGCAACATTCACCCCCACCCGACCCTGACCGAGGTGCTCGGCGAGGCAGCGCTCGCGGTCGATGGAGCCGCGCTCAACATCTAAGAGGCAGACTAAACATGGCGCAGACGCAATCCAAGGCACAAGAGACGACCACCAAGGTCGGAGCGTGGTACTACCAGGAACCCGTGGACTGGCGAGACACCGATCTGGACGAGGAGACGCTGCGCAGCTGGTTTCATCTCATGCTTCTTGGCCGTCAGATCGATTACCGCTGCCAGGTCCTGAACCGCCAGGGTCGCGCTCCCTTCATCATTTCGTGCGCCGGCCACGAGGCTGCCCAGATCGGGGCCTCCTGGCCGCTTCGGCCCCAGCACGACTGGATCTCTCCCTACTATCGCGACGTCGTCCTCTGCTTCCGCATGGGCTTGACGCCGCTGGACCTCATGCTCTCGGTGCTGGCCAAGCCGGCGGACCCCGCCTCCGGCGGCAAGCAGACTCCCGGCCATTTCAGCGACACCCGGCTCAACATCATCTCCGGCGGTTCCCCTCTGTCGACACAGATGGTCCACGGCGCCGGCGCGGCCTACGCGCTCAAGATGGACGGCTCGGACAAGATGGTCATGACCTCCTACGGTGAGGGCGCCGGCTCCGAGGGTGACGCCCATGAGGCCTTCAACTTCGCAGCCATCTACAAGCTGCCCATCGTCTTCCTCTGCCAGAACAACGGCTTTGCCATCTCGACGCCCTTCAGCAAGGAGTACGCGGTCGAGCACGCTGCGCAGCGGGCTCTCGGCTATGGTTTCCCCGGCGTCACCCTCGACGGGCGCGACCCGGTAACCGTCTACCACGTCGCCAAACAGGCGGTGGCTCGAGCGCGTGGGGGCCAGGGCCCGACGCTCATCGAGACGATCGTCGACCGTCTGGGGGCGCACTCGTCAGAAGACGATCAGCGGCGCTACCGCACCCAGGAGGAGCTGGAAAAGCTTGCCTCCAACGATTGCCTAAGCCGCTTTCGCACCAAGCTGGTCGAGCAGGGCATCCTCAGCGAGAAGCAGGTCCAAGAGTACGAGGATGATGTCAAGGAGGAGGTCACCCAGGCCACCCGACAGGGGCTCGACTCGCCCGACGCCAAACCTGAGGACGCGCTGACCAACGTGTACGCGCCGAGTGTGCCCGAGGCCACGGACCCCGCGCCGGACGCCGAGACGGAAGAGGTCAACATGGTGCAGGCGCTGCGGGATGCCCTCGCCTGGGAGATGGAGCACGACGAGCGCGTGGTGGTGCTGGGCGAGGACGTCGGACCGAAGGGCGGCGTCTTCCTGGTCACCGACGGCCTCTACCATCGCTTCGGCGCCGAACGTGTGCTGGACACGCCGATCGCCGAGTCATCCATTGCGGGCGTCGCATTGGGTTTAGCGCTTGCCGGCAAGCGGCCCATGGCGGAGATGCAGTTCACAGACTTCGCCCACATGGCCTTCAATCAGATCACCAACGAGATAGCGAAGTTCCGCTACCGAAGCAACGGGGACTGGGGCGTGCCCATGGTCATCCGGGCGCCGATGGGCGGTCACGTACATGGCGCTCTCTACCACTCGCAGTCGATTGAGGCGCGCTTTGCGACACCGGGCCTGAAGATAGTCATTCCCTCGACCCCGTATGAGGCGAAGGGATTGCTCTTCGCAGCCATGCGCGATGAGGATCCTGTGCTCTTCTTCGAGCACAAGCGCCTCTACCGCATGTTCAAGGAGGCTGTGCCCAAGGGTGAGTACCTGATCCCCCTCCAGCAGGCCAGGGTCGTGCGAGCGGGGGATGACATCTCGGTATTCTGCTACGGCCTGATGGTGCACTACGCGCTGCAGGCGGCGAAGAACCTGGAGGAAAAGGGTTACAGCGTCGAGGTGGTCGACCTGCGGACAGTCTATCCACTGGACAAGGACGCCATCCTCACCTCAGCCCGCAAGACCGGCAAGTGCCTGGTCCTCTACGAGGACAACTTCAGCGTGTCGGTGGGCTCCGAGGTAGCAGCCATCATCGCCGATGAGGCGTGGCGCTGGCTCGACGCTCCTGTCAAGCGGCTGGGCGGCCTGGATGTGCCGGCGATGCCGTATGCGGAGCCGATGGAGAACTTTTTCATGCCCAATCCCGAAAAGGTCTCGCAGGCGCTGAAGGAACTGGCGGAGTTCTAGTGTCCTGCGCCAGAAGTTCGTTGAGTAGATTGTGGCAGGCGCCCAGTGCGCGCCCGTCCGGGCGCCGACAGGAATCGGTGGGACTAGGACGAGCGCACTTCCAGCCGGGGCCGCAGCGGGGGCGTGCGACGACGGGCCGGGCCCCACGACGCGCGCATCGGCGTCCGGAGCCGCAATCTGCCAGCGAATGTCTGGGGCGAGACACTAGCTGATGCCCACGACCAAGGTAACGATGCCGCAGCTGGGCGAGTCCGTCCATGAGGGGACCATCGCCAAGTGGCTGGTGAAGCCGGGTGACAAGCTGGTGGAGTTCGAACCCATGCTCGAGGTGGACACCGACAAGGTGAACGCCGAGGTGCCGGCGCCGGTGACGGGCGTGCTGAAGGAGATCCTGGCCCAAGAAGGCGCGACAGTCCAGGCCGGCAGCGAGATCGCCGTCGTCGAGCTGGAGGGTGAGGGCAACGGCGCAGCCGCTCCTGAGAAGGTGGAGGCGACCGCCGCGGCGGCAGATGAGCCGGCCGGCGGCGGCGACGCCATGCCGTCGGCTGAACAGGCGAGAGCCGCCGACGCGCAGCCCAGACCGTCGCCGCAGTCGGCGCCGGAGTCTCCCAGTCAGGGTCCAGCGGAAGCGGCCAAAGCCCCAGCGGCCGCCCAGCCGGACAGCCCGGTGCATCGCTTCTCGCCGGGCGTGCTCATGCTGGCCGAGGAGAGCGGCGTTGATCTCGCTCGGATCAAGGGGACAGGGCTCGGCGGCCGGGTGACCAAGCGGGACGTGCGCCAGTTCGTGGAAGGACAGCACGGCCCGGAAGCTGCACCGGGGGAACTGGCGCCGACCGGCGCCACCTCGACGCCAGACACCGCGGCCGACCGGCCGATTGCCACCGGCGAGGGCGACCAGACAGTCCCGCTCACGCGCATGCGCAGGCTGATCGCCGAGAACATGACCAAGTCGAAGGCGACCATCCCCCACGCCTGGCAGACGCAGGAGGTGGACATGAGCGGCGTGGTGGCCAACCGCTCTCACCACAAGGCGGCCTTCGCCGAGCGCGAAGGCTTCTCACTCACCTACCTGCCTTATGTGATCGCCGCCGCGGTAGCGTCCCTGCGCGAGCATCCCCAGGTAAACGCCACCTTCAATGGCGACGCGATCCTGGTCCACGGCAAGATCAACCTCGGCGTCTCGGTTGGCTTCGAGGACACGCTGCTGGTGCCGGTGATCAAGAGCGCCGACTCCCTCTCGTTGGCAGGCATCGCCCGGGCGGTGAACGACCTCGCCGGCCGCGCGAAGACACAGCAGCTGAAGGGGGATGACCTGCAGGGCGGCACCTTCACTGTGAACAACTCGGGCACTTTCGGCACGCTGTTCAGCTACTCGGTGATCAGCCCGGGCCAGGCCGGCATCCTGACCATGGAGGCCATCGTCGAGCGCCCCGTGGCGGTCGGGGGGATGATCGGGATCAAGCCGATGATGTACCTGTGCTTCAGCTTCGACCATCGGACGCTGGACGGTCTGCAAGCAGCGCGCTATCTGACCAGTTGCCGCCGGTGGCTGGAAGCGGTCACCGCCGAGACCCCTATCTACTGAGCCTCCTCGCGACGACACATGACATCTGAGCCGGAGGACCGGAGGCTGGCCCTGCTCGTTCAGACGAGGGATGAGCCAGGCGTTCTGCACGAGATAGCAGGCGCCATCCTGAGCCATCAGGCCAACATCACCTATATCGCCACCTCAGCGGTGGGCGAGACGCAGATTGAGCTTGAGGGGTTCGCCGACAGCGGGAAGCTGCTGGCCGACCTGCAGGCGCTGGGAGTGGTGGAATCGGTGCTGCCTGTGCCCTCCTTTGACCATATCTTCGGCAAGCGCGTCATAGTGGTCGGAGGTGGCGCGCAGGTAGGGATGGTGGCGCAGGGCGCCATCGCCGAGGCGGATCGCCACAACATCCGCGGTGAGCGCATCTCGGTCGACACCATCCCATTAGTCGGAGAAAGTCAGCTGGCACAGTCGGTGCGGGCTGTGGCCCGGCTGCATCGCGCTCGAGCACTGGTGCTGGCCGGAGCGCTCATGGGCGGTGAGATCACGACTGCCGTTCGCCAAATTCAAGAGGCGGGGATCATAGTCCTGTGCACAAGCATGGCCGGCTCGGTAGTGGAAACGGCCGATCTGGTGGTGAGCGACCCGTTGGAGGCTGGCGTGATGGCGGTGATGCTGGTTGCCGACACTGCGCAGTTCTCGATCGACCGAGTTCGCGGCCGCCGGTTCTAACCCTGCCTTTGCCAGCCGCTAACCGCTAGGCAATCCAAAACAAGTGATCAGTCAAGACAATGCACACGTGTGCGTACTCTGTGGAAAAGTGCCACCACCACCGCCAGCAACTGGCGGTGTGGCCTAACCGTTTCTGTTTCCGACCAAATTCAGGTTAAGCGACAGCGCCGTGTCGGCGCAACTTCGAAAACCCGTTCGCCGCCAGGCCGAAGTTTGTAGCTTTCTGAGTAAGCCCTGGGAAATCCGCCCAGCGCCGCTGTGGTGGTTCGCGCGCCGACTCGGGCACGGGAGAGGGTACCTAGCGCTGGACGCTTGCCCATCCGGCGCCATCTACACTCGGCGGATGCCTTGCTCTCAGACAGACGCCGAAGCCGTAGTCGCCGCCGCCCACGCCAAGGCCCGAGAGCTTGGCATCGAGGTGACAGTTGCAGTGGTCGACGAAGGGGGCCTACTCCAAGTGCTGAGTCGCATGGACGGCGCCCCACCGATCTCGGCTCAGATCGCCGAGGCCAAGGCGGTCGGGGCCGCTCTATGGCATCGCGAGGGCGACTCGCTGGCGCAGGTCCAGCAGCAGCGGCCGGCCTTCTTCACGCAAGTCGACCGCTTGGCGCGGCTGCCGATCATGCCCGGCGAGGGCTCGCTGCTCATCCGCCGGGGCGACAAGATTCTGGGCGCAGTGGGTGTAAGCGGGGGTGCGCCGGCCCAGGACAGGGAGTGCGCCCAGGCAGGCCTCGACCGGCCCTAAGCCAGGGGTCCGCCGAGCTCAGGGGGGACAGTTGACTCGGAGGCCTTGCCCCTGGCGGCGGAGCGGAACCAGCTGAGTGGCGGCGTCGGGTCGTCGCCAGGGCCGCGCCCAAGACCACGAGCACGAAACCGGCGCCCATCCCCAACGTGAAAGTCTCGCCCAGCACTACCACGCCAGTAGCGCCGCAACCGCCGGGTTGATGTAGGTGATGACTGTGGCCCGAACCGGCCCGATCTCCGCGATGAGCGCGAAGAAAAGCAGGAACGCAACTGCCGTGCAGACCAAGGCCAGGGCAGCGACGGAGCTCAGTACGCCGGTGGCTGGGATCATCCTAGGCCACTGTGCCGCGGCGACTGGCGCATAAGCCGATGCGCACAGTCCGAGTGAGACAGCGATGACATTGACCGCCGGCAGGTCGCTCAGGTGGCGCGCCAGGATCACCGGCCCCAAGGCGTAACCGACCACTACAAGAACGAGCTGGGCCAGGGGCAGGAAGCCTGTCGCGCGCAGATCAGACCCCAATATCGCTGCCACGCCGAAGAGGCCGATGGCCAAGCCGGCAAGACTGGTCGGGCTGATCCGGTCGCGCTGGCCAAGGAGAACCGCGACGACTGTGGCCACGAGTGGAACTGCGCGCGCCGGACAGTCATTTCGTAGGCTGGGCAGCGAGGGCCCGGGCGTCGAAGGTCACGCGCACGGCGGTTATCTTGCCGTTTTCCACATGGCTCCAGTTGGCGGTCGCGCAGGGTGGGGCGATTGTGGTGTGCAAATCAAACCAGGTCAACACATCGGGGCCCTCAACGAAGGTCTTGTGCACGACGATGTCGGTCACGATTTGGGAGAGACTCTCGATGCCCTGCCGGCAGGCTTCGGCCCCCGTCAGCTGGCGGTCCGACGAAGCTGACGTCATCGGCCAGTATCGAGCGCAGCCGATCGAAGTCCCTCGCCTTCCAGGCGCTGAAATAGATGCCGGCCAGGACCTTTGCGTCTTCAGTCATTCTTGGTCTCGTGCCTAAGTCGCCTGCGGACTGTTGTTGCCGGCTGGGCGGCAGTCACGAACCCGGCTGGAGCCGCGTGGCAACACCTATCCGGTTGCAGCCGTTGATCGTCAGGATGAGGCTCATCAGTTGAGCCAGCTCCTCTTCTGAGAAGTGGCTCGCCGCTCGCTCATACACGCCATCTGGCACGTGGCTCTCGCTCAGCAGCGTCATGGAGTCAGTCAGCTCGAGAGCCGCCCGCTCCCGCTCGGTGTAATAGGGCGCCTCCCGCCACGCGGGCAGCGCGTAGAGGCGCTGCTCTGCCTCGCCGCCGTTGCGAGCGTCTGAGCTGTGCGCGTCTATGCAGTAGACGCAGCCGTTGAGCTGAGAGGCGCGAACTCGCACCAGCTCCTTCAGAGGCGGCTCGAGCCCCTCTCCCGCGACCGCGTCGAGAGCCAGTATCGCCTTGTAGACGCGAGGGGCCAATGACTTGATGGAAATCCGTTGTTTGGTCTGGGTGCTTGCCATGTCTCAAACCTAAGCTGTTGGCGGCCCACAGATATAGTCAAATTCCATGCCGCGAACATGGGCCAGTTTGGCCCCCGACCTCTACCTTGAACCGCGCGGGAAGCGTCGGCGCGCAGGCCTGGAACAGGCCCTCCGGGAGGCTGTCAGGAGTGGCCGCCTGGGCCCGGGGACTGCCCTTCCCTCTTCCCGCGCGCTGGCTCAAGAGCTCGGTCTGGCTCGAAACACTGTGGCCGACGCCTACGGTCAGTTGATCGCCGAGGGCTGGCTCAGCGCCCGCCAGGGTTCCGGCACTCGAGTGGCGGATCGCGCCATGCCGGCGGAACCGGCGGCCGGCGTGAGTCGGCTTTGGCCGGCGCGCAGGCGCACGACCTACGACCTGACCCCCGGCACGCCAGATTTGGCAGGCTTTCCCCGCAGCCTCTGGCTGGCCGCCGCCCGCAGAGCCCTGCCAGCGGCGCCCAATCATGAGCTCGGCTATCAAGACCCAAGAGGCCTGCTCGGGCTCCGGGAGACGCTTGCTCAGTACCTGGCCCGGGTGAGGGGAGTGCGGACGACCGCCGAGAGGATCATCGTCTGCTCAGGCTTCGCTCAGGCGCTGAGCCTGCTGGCGACCACCTTGCACGGCCAGGGCGCGAGAGTCTTCGCCGTCGAGTCGTACGGAATCGCCCTGCACAGGGACATCATCCGCGCCGCCCGGGTTCGCACTCAACCGCTGGCGATCGACAGCTCAGGCGCCATCATCGATCAGCTCGTCGGCATCGGCGCGAGCGCGGTGCTGCTCACCCCCGGACACCAGTTTCCACTCGGTGTCTCGCTGGCGGCGGAACGTCGTGTCGCAGCACTGGAGTGGGCGCAGGGCAGCGGCGGGCTGGTCGTGGAGGACGACTACGACGGTGAGTTCCGCTATGACCGAACGCCGCTCGGCGCGCTCCAGAGCCTGGCTCCAGACGTTGTCGCCTATGTCGGCACAGCCAGCAAGAGCCTGGCACCGGGGCTGAGCCTGGCCTGGCTGGTGGCGCCGGCTCAGCTGGTCGACGCTCTGGTCGAAAGCAAGCGAGTCAGCGGCGCGCGCACGGGCGTGCTGGAGCAGCTGACCATGGAAGAGTTCATCCGGTCGAGTGCGTACGACCGGCACATTCGCCGCTCGAGGCTGGTCTACCGTCAGCGGCGCGACCTACTGGTGGCTCGGCTGACTCAGCGGTCGCCGGGGGTCAGCGTGACGGGTATGGCTGCCGGTCTCCAAGCGGTTCTGGCGCTGGGTGGCGGCCTGCGGGGTCGAGATGAGCCAAGTATCCGGACGCGCGCCCACCGGGCAGGTCTGGCCGTCCAGGGGCTGGGTGAATACCGCCACGATCCGGACCCCGAAGCCCCGGCGGCCCTGGTGGTGGGTTACGGGACCCCGCCCGATCACGCCTTCGCAGGTGCGCTCGAAGCTCTCTGCGACCTCCTCGGCTGAGGAACGCGCAGCGGCAGGCTGAAGATAGGGAGGTAGTTAGCTCCAGAAGCACGTGGCCGGCTTTGGAAGAGAACCACCTCTCGCACCGGCCAGGGTCTGATGGCAGGTACCGGCGGCAGCTCACCCAGCGGTGCGCCCCGCCGGTCACGCGCTCGCGCCAATGTGACATGGGCGCGGAACTGGCGATCCGCAGGCGGCAAGCCCACCCGCCGGCAGACATCTTCGACTTGAGCGGCCAGCTCGATCAGCGGCTGAGCGCCGCGACGCACCCCCAACCACACAACCCGCGCCAGGCCGGAGCCGCCGAATATGCCCAATTCGCTCACACCCAGCTCGAACGGCTGTGCTCGTAGCCCGCTGAGCTCTGTTATCAGGCGCGCCACCGTGGTCTCGTCCAGGTAACCCAGGAAGCGCAGGGTCAGGTGCAGGTTTTGCGGCTCGACCCAACGAAACCCTGGCATCGCCTCTCGAGCGGCAGCCAGGAACGTGGCCAACGCCTTGGCAGGCGGCACGGGCACGGCGACGAAGGCGCGGAGACGTACAACCGGCTGGTCGCCGTCGCCGCCTCCCGGAAGCGGCCTCCCGCTCAGACCAAAGGCGTGGTCGAAGGCCGGTCGCTCGAGGGAAAGCTCTCCTCGGTCCCCTCCTGCCCCTCGTGCTCAGGGGTTTCGGTGGGCTCCTCGGGAAATGTGTCGGGGTTGTCAGTAACAGGATCGGTCATGAGGTCACCTTTGTTGAGCGCCAACGGATTTCGAGGCGAGATCTTACGCTCTGGCCTCTGGCGCGTGCCCGCTTTGCTCAGGCGGCGTCTCTGACCCGGCGGGCGATACTGGGATGAGGTATGAGGCTTGTGCTTGGCGGCCTGGTGGGCGTCATGGCGATAGTGGTTGGCGTGGCGTGGTGGTTCGGGACCATCAACCGTCAGCGGCAGCAAGCGGAGAGCGCTGCCACCTACGCAGCCATGGGCGGTCCTGTCTTCACTGTCTTCTCACTCGGCTGCGGAACCGTGCTGATCCTGGCCGGCATCGGCATCCTCGCCCTGATGGTGGTGTTCCGCCCGAGCTGACCAGTGGACTGTGACGGTCGGATGTGGAGCAGGCCGGAGGCTCGTAGACCGGCGTTCCAGACGGGCGGTGCCAACCGGGTCCGGCGAAGTCGAAGACTTCGTGGGGTGGGAGGATCGGGTGGCGCAACTAGGAGCCCATCTCAAGATGGGCGGCGAAGCGCGCCGGGCCCCCCTGCTTAGGGGACCCCGCTTGCGAAGAATGGAGCGCCGGCATCAGCGCCCGCAGGCCGCCCGTCTGTCGGGGTCCCCACGTAGCGTGCTTCGTGGGGTGGCTCTGGGGCGGCGGATGCTCCATATTGGGCTGTCACGGTCCACTAGTCAGATGACGTTGCGCTCGCTCTCCAGCCGGCCCGCCGCAAAGCGGGCAGGAGTGAAGGCACTGAGGTCGACAGCCGGCGCTTCGCCGGTGATCATCTGCGCCAGCGCCAGGCCAACCGCCGGCGCCTGCATGAAGCCGTGGCCGCTGAAACCACAGGCGCACCAAAAGCCCTGCAGGTTCGGATGCGGGCCGAGCAGTGGTTGGTGATCCGGCGTCATCTCATACAACCCCGCCCAGGCCGTCTTCAAGCCCGCGGCGGCCAGCGGGGGCGCCCTGTGCGCCGCCACCGCCACCACCTGCTCCAGCCAGGCCCAGTCAACCTCCTGCCGAAAGCTGCTCGGTTCGTCTCGATCGCTCATGCCGAAGAGCACGCCGTCGCCTTCGGGGTGAAAGTAGAAGGCTGTGCTGAGATCGATCGTCATAGGATTGCGCCTTCCCACCGCCGCAAAGGGACCTGTTACGAACACGTGCCGCCGGTAGGGCAGCACAGGCACCTCGGCTCCCGCCAGGCGACCCACCTCGCCTGACCAGGCGCCCGCGCAGCAGAGCAGCAGCTCGGTGGCCACGGGGCCCGTAGTCGTCTCCACCTGCCGCACCCGGCCGCCGTTGTGGCTGACGCCTGTGAGGGCCACGCCCTCCTCCAACCTGGCGCCGAGGCGGCGGGCCGCGGAGACATAGCCCTGGGTGACGCCTGCCGGGCTGGCCAGGCCGTCGCTGGGACAGAACGTACCGCCCAGCACGTCCTCCACATTGAGCGCAGGAGAGAGCCGCTGGATCTCTTCCGGATCCACCCAGCGTGCCTCAGTCACGCCCTCGGCGTGCCAGAGGCGCAGCTGGGCGCGGAGGTCGGCTACCTGGGCCGGCTCGGTCAGCACGAACAGGTAGCCCACCTGGCGGAGCTCGGGGTCCATGCCGGTCTCCACTTCAAACTCCTGGAGCAGGCGGAGCGAGACCTTCTGCAAACGCACGTTGGCAGCGTGCGAGAACATCTGCCGCACTC
This sequence comes from Candidatus Dormiibacter inghamiae, assembly GCA_016464825.1. Taxonomy (GTDB): domain Bacteria; phylum Chloroflexota; class Dormibacteria; order Dormibacterales; family Dormibacteraceae; genus Dormiibacter; species Dormiibacter inghamiae. Next base: position 60,556 of record JAEKNQ010000033.1, read on the forward strand.
CGCCGGCGCATTTGCCGGTCGACTCAGCCCCGAGCTGACCGCGCTCCAAGAGGAGCACGTCTGCTCCCCGACGACCCAGCTGGTAAGCCAGAGCGCAGCCGACGACGCCGCCGCCGGCGATGACTACCTCAGCGGTGCGCAACCGCGCTCCAGGTTTCGAAGAGAACCTTGAGCGCCGCGAGGCCTGTCACATCGGCGTGATCGAGATTCGGCGAGATCTCGCAGATGTCCAGCCCGACGAGCCGGCAGCGCCGATTTGCCTCGGCCAGCAGGTCCAGCACCTGTCGCGTGGTCCAGCCGCCGGCCGAGGCGATCTCGGTTCCTGGCGCATAGGCTGGGTCGAGCACGTCGATGTCCAGCGAGACATGCACAGGCCGGTCCCCCAGCGCGTCCAGCACTCGCTTGCCGGCGGTGGCGAAATCGCTGGCGAAGTCGACTGTCGGGACCATCACCAGCCCTTGTTCACGCACGTACTCCAGCTCGTCCGCGTCGATGTCGCGGCAGCCTGCCAGGGCGACGCGCCGGGGCTCCAAACCGGCCACCTCGAGAGCCCGCCGGAGCGCGCAGCCACAGGTCCAGCGACCGCCTCGGGAGGCATCGCAAAGGTCGGGATGAGCGTCGACCCAGAGCACTGCCAGCTCGGGATGGCGGCGGGCTTGAGCAGCGAGGATGGGGATTGCGCAGCAGTGGTCGCCGCCCAGGACTGTCAGGAAAGCGTCGTTTGGGACTGTCGCCAGACGTTCAGCGGCAGCCTGCCAGCCGGTCTCGACAGCCTCCCCCAGGCTCAAGTCGCCCAGGTCAAAGATGCTGAGCCGATCGAGTCCCCGGCCGCGCTCGTCCACCGCCGGCATGACGGGCGACAGCCGACGGATGGCGACCGGCGCTTCGGCGGCGCCTCGCCGGTAGACAGCTGAGCCGTCGTAGGCAAGGCCGGCCAGCACTATGCGAGCGGATTCCAATGGAGCTTCCGGGATGCCCCCCCAGGCCTTCAGGCCCACCAGATTCATGGAGGTCATGGGTGGTGCCCCCGCTGCACCGGCAGTACCAAGAGTGAACCCACCAGGATCCAGGCTAACAGCAGCGCGAACACCACCGGATAGCCGCCTGGCAAATTCAGAAGCTGGCCGCGGGCATTGAAGTGGTCGAGCAGCAAGCCCGCCACGAAGCGCGCGATCACACCCGAACCGGCGGTGGCGATGTTGGAGAAGCCGAAGAACAATCCGGCGTGCTCGATCGGAATCACATCGGTGATGTAAGCCCAATCGACTGACATGAAGGCGCCGAAGCCCAGGCCCAGCAGCACGCCGGCGAGCAGGGTCTGAGCGGCCAGAGGCGGCAAAGCGAGGAGTTCCGCCAGCCGGTTGAGCAGTTGCTCGGGCAGCCACCGGTAGCCACTGAAGAGGAGCACTGAGACGCCTGCCGCTGCAAGCAGTCCGCCCAGTACGATCAGCGGCTTGCGGCCTATGCGGTCGGAGAGCCGTGCCGCCGGCCAGGTGACCAGCACGGCGATCAGGATCACAGCTCCGACGAGACCTGTGGTGGCTCCTGTCGCGGCTCTCGTCGAACCGTGAAAGTAGGTGTCGCTGAAGTAATAGAGGACGAAGCTCTGGATCCCTACCACCCCCATCAGGATGAGCAGGCGGGAAGCCATGAGCCAGAGGAAGTCGGGATGATCGAGCGGGGTCAGGAAGGTTGACCTGACCACGCCCAGGAACGGGCCGACGCCACCCGGCCGCAGTGGCCGGACAGGCTCCTTAACCCCCCAGACCGTCGCCAGGCAGCCCAGAGCCAGGAGCGCCATGATGCTGGCAACTGCTGCCGGCCGGCCGGCGGCTGCCAGGATCAGGCCGCCACCCACTGTGCCGCTCAAGATGCCGAGCAGGTTGGCCAGGCCGTAGAAGCCGCTGGCCGTCCCCCGCTGCTCTTCCGGAACTATGTCAGGCGCGAGCCCCTGGTAGGGCCCCTGGGCAGTGTTGGAGCTGAACTGCAGAAATGTGTAGGCGACGACAAGGGGCCAGAAGCTGCCGGCCAGGGCGAGTCCCACCAGGAAGAGCAGATCGGCCGCCGTCCCACCCACCAGATAGGGTCGCCGCCTTCCCCACCGCGTGTGTGTGCGGTCGGATAGGGTGCCCGCGACAGGCTGCCAGACGATCGCGATCACCGTCCCGATGCCCTCCAGCACGCTGAGCCCAGTGCCCTTGGCGGCGCCGCCGACCAGGCGCTCGACGACATCCGGCAGGATCAGCGTGCCCAGGCTTTGCCAGAGATAGCCGATCGCCACCCAGTACGCGACGAGAGCCAGGAACTGAGGGCGCGAGAGCTTGGCCGCGGGCGCCGCCGGCGCCAGCGTGAGCACAGCCGGCGCTGCGGCGGCGGGCGGCGCGCTCACTATTTTGTGGGCGTCGGGCTGGGCCTGGCAACAGGCGCCGGCGTCGGCAGGTCGCGGCTCGTCGCATGGCCGAGGACCGGCACCTTCGAACCGATCCTCAGCACCAGGGGGGCCAGCCGGGAGCCCGTCAGCTGCGGTTCGAGAAAGTCGTGACTTACCGTCTGCAGCTGGCCCAGCAGCGGCGTCTCAGAGAGCTGCGCGCTCTTGTTCTTCTGCGCCTGCGTCTCCAGCTTGTGCACATCGCCGATCGGCATCAACGCGGCGGTGATCGGGTTGGCGGCAAGCTGTCTTTTCAGCGACTCCACCTGGGCATAGGTGACCACCGCCGCCCCCGCTGTGGCCCGAAAAGCGTTGTTGAAGGCCAGTAGCGCTGAGAGGAGGAAGTAGCAGAAGAGGATGGCGACAAAGCCGTGCAGCGCCAGGCCCAGCAACCCATCGACTCCCTGGACGACAGGCATGCGGTGGATGATGCCGCCCAACCGACCGCCCAAGTAGCCCATGAAGATGGTGACCGCCAGCCCCACAACGAAGAGGAAGTAGCCATTCAGGTGGAAGGCCCGCTCCAGGACGCCGGCAAAGCCCTCCCCGTTGCCGAGCAGGAAAAGTGCTGTGCCGAGGAAGAACAGCTCGGCCAGTAGCGGCTGAACCAGGCCCTTCTTGTAGCCGATCACCACCGCCACCAGGATGATGACGGCGAAGAGGATGTCTAAGACCACCGGCGCGGAGTTTATCGACAGCCGGAAGTGGAAGCGGGGCCTCCTCCACTAGCGGGCCGCCGGTGCGTGGCCGGGCGCTCATCCGTGGCGTCTCGGGTTTGCGCCCGGATGACCTCCTGCCTATTGAAGTGCAAGGATAGAGTTGGCGCGCCGGCCCCGTTCCTTGTTGCCGGCAGTGGTCGGGAAGGCAAGATGCGAGTAAACTCGGACCACCCCTTGGCGCACACCATCGCTATAGCCAACCAAAAAGGCGGGGTTGGCAAGACCACCACAGCGGTGAACCTCGGCGCCGCTCTCGCCGAGAAAGGTCAGCGTGTCCTTCTGGTGGACCTCGATCCGCAGGCGCACCTGACCATCAACATGGGTGTCAAGCTGCCCGACGAGCTGGAGAAGACAGTTTATGAACTGCTCGTCGATCCCTCGGTGGGATTCAGCGAAGTGGTCCTCGAGAATGCCCTGGCGGGGCTTCACTACCTGCCTTCCAACATCGAACTGTCGGGCGCCGAGACGCAGCTCCTGCAGGAGATCGGGCGAGAGGGCATTCTGAATGAGAAGCTCGCTCCCGTCCAGCGGCGCTACGACTACATAGTCATCGACTGCCCGCCCGCCCTAAGCCTCATCACCATCAACGCCTTTGTGGCCGCTGATGACGTGATCATCCCGCTCCAGTGCGAGTACTTCGGCATGAAGGGCATGCAGCAGCTGCAGCGGACGGTCGACCGTGTGCGGGCCAAGCTCAACCCGCGGCTGCGCGTCGCCGGTATCCTGCCCACCATCTACAAAGCTCGCACACTGCACTCGCAGGAGGTGCTGCAGTTGGTGCGCGACCACTACGGGGATTTGGTCTACGACTTTGCAATTCGCGATTCCATCCGCTTCGCGGAGTCGCCCCTCGCTGCAGCGTCGATCCTGACCTACGCCGGGAACTCCGATGGTGCTCGCGCCTACCGCCTGCTGGCCGACCAGGTCATGTCCGGCAAGCAGGCAGGGCAGAGGAAAACGTCATGAGCAAGTTCAAGCGTGTCTCACTATCCGGCTCCGAGGAGCTCTTCCGGCCGACTCGGCCGCGGGTGGTGGAGGCGACCGAGGACACCATCACCGAGGTCGTGGAGCGGCCGGCCAAGGACCGCCACTCCCGGCACCTGCATCTGGCGGCCGATGAGGTGCAGCTCCTCCTGGATGCCATCCAAGCCGCGAAGTACCCGGAGCGGGCGAAGCCGAAGCTTCCGCTCGAGAAGTTCGAGCGCTACGACCAGCTTCGCGACAAGCTCCAAGCCGCCCCTCCCGAGTAAGGCCGTCGGCACGCGACAAAGCGTGAACTCATGAGGCAGCGGGCCGATTTCGAGGCCTGGCTGCAGGCGTATACCGCCGCCTGGGACAGTAATAACAGGAACGAGATCGGGGCTCTGTTCACCGAGGACGCGGAGTACTACACGGCGCCCTTTCGGCAACCCTGGCGCGGGCGCAACGAGATCGTCGAGGGCTGGCTCCAACGCAGGGATGAGCCGGGCGACCACAGTTTCCGGCATGAGCTGATCGCGGTCGACGGTGACCTGGGTGTCGTCCGCGGGTGGACACAGTACAAGGACGCCGAGGCCACCCGCTTCAGCAACCTGTGGCTCATCCGCTTGAACGGTGACAGCCAGGCGTCGTCCTTCGTCGAGTGGTGGATGCAGGAAACCTAAGTGCCTACCACCTTCTAGGCTCCGGTTCGTGTCGCGGCCAGTGGTGACCGCTGCCCGGAGAGTCACTGCGCCGAGGAGGCCCTTGGCTCCATGTGCTATCATGTAGCACATGGAGCAGGTTGGGGTCCGAGCGTTACGCCAGAACGCAAGCCGTTTGCTGGCTCGGGTCAAAGCGGGAGAGTCGCTGGAGATCACGGAGAGGGGACGTCCGGTCGCCAGGCTCGTGCCGACCCCGCGCGACATACTGGCCGAGCTCTACGAAGCAGGCCATCTGGGCCGAGGACATGGAAGCCTGTCGGATCTGCCCCCGCCACAGGACTACGGCGCCAGTCTTTCCGACATCCTCCAAGACCTTCGCCGCGAAGAGCGCTGATGCTCTATCTCGACTCCTCTGCAATTGTCAAGTTAGTACAGCAGGAACGCGAGTCAGCTACCTTGCTGGCCTACCTTGAGCAGCACGCCGCTTCGGCGCTGCTGGCCAGCATGCTGGCTCGAGTAGAGGTGATGCGGGCGGCGTACTTCGCTGGTGCTGCTGCCGTTATCCGGGCAGCCAACGTCCTGGCCACATTCCAGCAGGTCGCCGTCCACCCGCAGCTCCTGGATGACGCCGGTAACCTTCTGCCAGGCAGGCTCCGCTCATTGGATGCCATCCACCTGGCGACGGCTCGCCTGTTTGCGGGGCAGCTGGTGGCCGTGATCACCTACGACCGCCGCTTGGCAGAAGGCGCAAGGACTCTGAATCTTCCTGTAGCAACACCGGGCTCAGTCGCTTAATCGTTGGAGCTGGCTAGAGGCGGCGGCGGCCGGCCGACGCGCGGCTGCGCCGCCAGATGTAACCGGCCGTCCACCAGAGCGACCAGGCCAACACCAAGAGGCCCATCAGGATTCCGATAACCCTCATTTAGGTATAGGTAAGGAACATGGCACGGCTCGGGATCCTCAAGGTGCAGGGCGAGAAGGAGGTCAACTGCTTCATTCTCACCTGTACGACAACCAGTGAGTCGGTGGTGATCGATCCTGTCGAGCCGGCCGAGAAAGTGCTGCAGCAGGTGGCCGGGCAGAAAGTTCGCTGGGTGCTTGCCACTCACGGTCATGCCGGTCACGTGGCCGGCAAGTCGGCTCTGCAGGAAGCCACGGGTGCTCAGGCCGGGATGCACATAGCCGACGCCAAGGCTTTTCTGCGCTCAGCGGATCGCTACCTGAGCGATGGGGACGAGTTGGAGTTCGGTCGTTTCCAGCTTCGTGTGCTCCACACCGCCGGCCACACACCCGGCAGTCTCTGCTTCTCGGTCGGCAACCATCTTTTCACCGGTGACACGCTGCTCGCCGGCGGGATCGGCGCGCAGCGCCCTGAGACAGACCTTCGCCAGCAGCTGTTCTCCATCCATTCCAGGGTGGCCGGGTTACCGCTCAACACGGCTATCTATCCCGGCCACGGCCCTGTCACGAACCTTGAGGCGGAGCTGCGTTCCAACCCTGTGTTCCAGACGGTCCGCGGCTAGATCTCAACCGGAGGAGATAACGCCTCCCGAGTCACCGCCCGAGTAGCCTGAGTCACCGCCCGAGTAAGAACCACCGGTGTCGCCGCCTGGCTGGGCGCTGCTGGGATCAACCGGCGCGTAGCCCCGGCTGTCGAAGTAACCGCCACCGGAACCGCCGGCTGAGCCATGTTCGTGTCCGCCCGCACCGCCGCCATGGTGGTGACTCGCTCCTCCATCACAGTGCAGGGCTGGCTCACCGAAGGCGTCCTCTGTCAGGCCGGGCTCGATGCCGGTGATCGAATCGTCTCCCGAGCTGGTGTATGGGAGGTACTCCCTCTTACGGCGGCGGCGGCGCAACGCCCCAAACACCTTCACCAGCAGTAGCGTTGCCGTCGGGGCCCAAGAGCAGGAGGAAGAAGACGGGTACGGCCAGGGACGACATCAGCCCGCTTCCTCCATCGCTTCAGGCCAGACCCAGCTGACCTCAGTCGACGTCTTCGCCTGACGTTTTCTCCCGGCCCTCGCGGCCGACCTCGGTGCTCTTGTCGGCGGCCTTACGGGCATTCTCGATCGGCTTCTTGACGAACTTGGTGAGCGCGTCAGGCGTCTTGTCGTCGGCTTTTCGCTCCGCCTTGTCGCTGCCACTGTCAATGCCGCCCTGAACCCTCCGCGAACGCCGGGGGGCCAGAAAGCCGACTGCCAGGAGCACCAGGCAGACGACGGTGATCACAGCTATCAAAACCAAGGTGCCTGGGATGCTACAGCTTCAGGGTGTCAACTGAGTGGCTCGCCGGCTGGGAACGCCGTGGCTAGCGATTGGGGCTGACCAGCCGGCCCCAGCCGGGCGCGCCGACCGGCCGCCCGTCCTGCGCCACCAGCTGCCCCCGGCACCACACCGAGCGGATCGCAAACTCGAACCGCAACCCGTCCAGCGCCGAATGCTTCTGCAGCGAATGCATGATCTTCGGTTCGACGACGGTGGCCGCCGCCGGGTCGACCAGCACCAGATCGGCCTCCGTACCGGGAGCGATCACGCCCTTCCTGGGACGCAGTTTGAGAGCACGGGCTGGGCCCTCCGCAACCCAGCTCGCCGCCAGCCAGGGGTCGCCAAGGCGGCGAGCCAGCTCCAGGCAGCTCAGATAGAGCATCTGAACTCCGGGGCTGCCCGGTGCAGTGTCGGCCCAAGAGCGAGCCAGCTTCTCCTCGTCGGTATGAGGCGCATGGTCTGTCGCCACGGTTGGGATGAGGCCATCCTTGACAGCGGCGATGAGAGCCGTTCGGTCGGCGGGCTGCTTCACCGGGGGGTAGACCTTCATCGGCGGCCCTAGGCGCTCTGCGTCCTCGGCGCTGAGCCAGAGGTAGTGGGGGCAGGTCTCCAGGTCCAGCCGGGCGCCAGCTGAGAGCGCCGAGCGAGCTGCATTCAAACCGAGCTCGCTCGAGATATGCACCACGCGAACTCGGAGGCCGGTAGCCAGTGAGATCTGACCGAGGGCCGCAATCGCTATCGCCTCCGCCAGGGCCGGCCGGCCTGCAAGGACTTCCGCATACGAGTCGGCCGGCCTCCCCAGCTCCCGCAGTACGCCCGGGTCCTCCGCGTGGACAGCGAGCACGCCGTCGACTCGGGCGAGCACGGGCGCGAGGCGAACGAGGCTGCCGTAGTCGGGCGGCGCCTCGATTCCGGGCTGGCCGAAGTCGAGGGTGTAGATGACCCGGCCATCTTCCTTGCTGAGCGCATAGCCGAGCAGCGCCTTGATGCCCATGGCGCCGGCGTCGAGCAGCCCGAGCAGTTCATCCGGCTGGGTGGAGGAGCGGAGGATGCCCCAAAGACCGAAGTCGACCAGAGAGCGCTCACTGAGGCGCTCGACCTTCTCCAGGAACACCGCCGGGCTGTCCACCGCGGGCACTGTGTTGGGCATGTCCACCAGCGTGGTGACGCCCCCCGCGGCCGCGGCGCGCGTGAGTGAGATGAAGTCCTCCTTCTCTGGCAGGCCGGGGTCCCGGCTGTGAACGTGGGCGTCGATGGCGCCTGGCAAAAGCCAGAGCCCGGCAGCGTCAACCGTCTCCAGCTCCGTCCCGGGAACCTTGCCCACCGTCTCCAGCAGCCCGTCTCTCACGCTGACGTCAACCGGGCGGGGGCCTTCGCCAGTGAGAACTAGAGCTCCCCGGATCACGAAGTCAGACACCCAGGTCTGACTTGCGGAAGAGCGGCTTGAACATCACTCCCAAGGCTTCGATGGCCTCCCGAGCGCCCTCCTCTCGATCCAGCACGCCCAGGAGACAGGTCACCTCCGCGCCCGCGTCGCGCAGCTTGGTGATCGCGTCAACGGCGGCGCTCCCGGTGGTCAGCACGTCCTCGATCACAGTGACTTTCTCACCTGGCTCGAGCCGTCCCTCCAACGAGCGAGCGGTGCCATACTTTTTGGCTTCCTTGCGGACCAGGACGAGCGGCAGATCCAACTCCAGCGAGACCACTCCGCCGATCAGGATGGCGCCCAGCTCGGGGGCGGCCAGGCGCTGCGCGGTAGGTGGTACCAGCCTAGCCAGCGCCCGCCCCGTCCGGCGCAGCAGCGAGGGCTGGGTTTCGAACAGATACTTGTCAAAGTAGTACTGCGAGTGACGGCCGGAGCGAAGGACGAAGTCGCCCTCCAAGTACGCCGCCGCCGCCAGATCCCGGGCCAGAGTGTTGAGGTCAGGCGCAATCACGCTGATAGCCTAGCCGGGACCACCAATGAGCTGGACCCGGTTGGGCCGCGACCGCTTCAGTCCGATGGGCCAGATTGGTTCGCGGAACCAAGCAGACGCACACTCCCCTGACGCAGCTCCAGCCATAGAGGGTCGCCTCTCTTGACTGCGAAGTCGGTCCGCACTGAGGCCTTGATGCTCTCGGCACCGACGGCAAGGGTCAGCAGGAGATGTGAGCCCAACGGCTCGATGACCGCCACGGTCGCGGGCAAGGCGCCATCCAGGGCCTCCGTGTGAACTTCGATGTTCTCCGCCCGGATACCAATGCTGACCTCGGTGCCGGCGGGAAGGTTGCTGGCCTCGGGCAGCGCCACCTCCACTCCCTCGACCTTCACTACAGAATCACGGGCCACAGCCCGAACTATGTTCATCGGAGGGTTCCCGATGAAAGTTGCCACGAAAATGTCGCCCGGACGGTCGTAGACCTCCATCGGTGAAGCGCACTGCAGGACCGCGCCATCCCGCATCACCGCTGTGCGGTCGCCCATGCTCAGGGCTTCGACCTGATCATGCGTTACGTAGACGGTCGTCGTCTTGATGTCCTGCAGCAGGTGCTTGAGTTCGGCGCGCATCTGAAGTCGAAGCAGGGCATCGAGATTGCTCAGCGGCTCGTCCATCAGTATCACCGAGGGCCTCATCACGAGGGCTCTGGCCACCGCCACACGCTGTCGCTGGCCACCGCTGAGCTGCGTGGGATAGCGGTTCAGGAGGGCTTCGATGCCCATCAGCTCCGCCGCCTCGCGGACCCGTGACGTCACCTCGTCCTTGCCCACGTGATGCATGCGCAGTCCGAATGCGATGTTGTCGGACACTCGAAGGTGGGGGAAGAGTGCGTAACTCTGAAATACCATCGCGATGTCGCGACGTCCGGGTGGCGAATCCGTGACATCGCGGTCGCCGATGGCGATTCTGCCGGAGTCTGGCAGATCGAAACCCGCGATGAGACGCAGGAGCGTGGTCTTGCCGCACCCACTGGGACCGAGCAAAACCATGAACTCGCCGTCCTCGATGGTCAGGGAGACGTTGTCGACAGCAGTGACGCCCGCGAAGGACTTGGTGATGGACTCGATAGTGATGCCGGCCATCGCGTCAGCTACGCGCCTGACCGAAGGCGCTGAACAGGTAGGGACGCATGAAGAAGATGAAGACAAGAGCGGGGAGAGTCAGAGCGAGGCCGCCCGCGAACCGGAAGGGCAGTGGTGACTGGCCCAGAGCACCCACGATCTGGGCCGGCAGGGTCGGATTGCGTACCGTCAACACGGCCGCCGCAAACACCTCGTTCCAGGAGAGAACGAAGGCGAAGAGCGCTGCTGCTCCCAATCCCTGTCGCGAGAGCGGAAGCACGATCCGCCAGACGGCCCCGAAGCGACTCGTGCCCATGCTCATGGCCGCCTCCTCGAGCTCGCTAGGAACGCGCAGGAAGACGCTGGCCGCCAGCAGGATAGTCAGAGGCAGGGCCATGACAGTGTGCACCAGAGCCACGGAGAGCACGCTGTCGTACAGGTTCCAGTTGATGAATGTGACCGCCAGCGGAATGGCCAGGATGAGGATCGGAAAGGCGCGGACGCTCACGATCAGCAGCTGGACCAGGTCGCGGCCGGCGAACCGGTAGCGGGCGACCGCGTAGCCGGCGGGACAGCCCAATGCGAGCGCCAAGACAACAGTCATGACACCGATCACCAGGCTGCGGCCGAGAGCGGGTAGGATGCCTGTGGCATTAAGGAAAAAGGCCATCGACTCGATTGAGAAAGGGCTCGGATAGAGGGCCCGCGGATAATCAAAAACAGCTGTGCGGGGCTGTAGCGCTGCGACCGCAATGAGGTAGAGCGGGAACAACATAAAGGCAGTGATCAGTCCTGCGGCAGCATAGGCAAGCTGACGTTGGGGCGTTGCTCGACGGCGGGGGCGCCGGATGGCCGCGCTCATCGCTGGAACACCTCCCGCGGTGTTCGCAGAAAGAGGAGGTAGCCGACGGTGCTCAAGGACGAGAGCACGAGGATCAGAATCGCGTACGTGGCGGCAAGCTGGTAATTGCGGTACTCGGTCACCCAGCTCTCGCTCTTCACCGCCAGTACTGGCAGCGCGCTGCCGGCAAGGGCCAGCACCACCCCAAAGACTTGGAAGGCCGTGGTGGTGCGGAGGATCAAGGCGACCTGGAGGGTGGGCTTGAGGAGGGGCAACGTGACCTTCCAGAAGCGCTGCCAGGCGCCCGCGCCGAGGCTTTCGGCCGCCTCGTCGAGCTCCGGCGGGATGGCTTGGATGCCGGACATGATGATTACCATGACCAGCGACATGCTCCGCCAGACCTCTGCCAGCACGATAGCGGTGACCAGTCCGCCCAGGTTGTTGTAGTCGAGAAAGCCAACCGGGTGAGCGATCAGGTGGAGATCCTGAAGAACCGAATTCAGGTAGCCGTGGGAGGTGAAGATGGAAAACCAGACGAGGCCAGCGGCAAGGTCGGAAACAGCCAGCGGGATGCTCCAGATGTAGAGCATCACGTCCCTGCCGAAAAGGCGGCTCTGGGCGAGGACGGCCATCAAGAGCGCGATGGTGGTTTCGATCGGAATGATGAGAACCAGGACCAGGAGGGTGTTGCGAAGCGCTAGACGGAAGTCGGTGTCCCTGGCCATGGCCCCGAAGTTGTCGAGCGTCCACGATCCGTTCGCCTTCTGGAAGGCGATGAGGAGCGTCTGGACGGCGGGCCAGGCGAAAAAGAGCGTCATGAAGATGGCGGCCGGCGCCAGAAGCGCATAGGGCTCGAGCTGGCGCCGACTGAACCTCACAGCTCGCCGGGGCCGGCCGGCCGCCTCCCGCAGCGCTGGCGCCTCTACTTGACCTGACACGTCCCGGTGCTCGGAGGGTCCGGCGGCCAGCAGTGGGCCTTGGCGGTGTCGAGCAGTGCTTGCAGCAGTTTGGCCTCGTCGCTGAGAACTGTCTGAATGTCCTCGTTGTGCAGGGCAATGCGAGTAAAGGTGTCGAAATAGGTCTTGCTGAACTCGCCATCTTTGGCCCCCAGCCCGACCGGGAGCAACGCCGGCAGTGCCTTCTTGGCATTGGTCTGCTTGATTGCCGCCTCTGCCTCGACGCCCACGCCTGGCGGCGCATCTTTGCCACTCACGCTGACATCGCTCAGCACGGGGAAGAAGCCGACGACGGCAGTCGTCTTTTTCTGCTTATCGGGCCGCGTCAAGTAGTCGATGAGCGCCTCCGCACCTTTCTGGTTGGGCGCTCCCACCGGAATCGCCAAGCCAGCCACCACCGACATGAACCCCAGGCCTTTGGGTCCGCTGGGGGCGGGCACTGCCTGGAACTGATCAGGAAGGTTCTTCAGAGCGTCGATCAACCTCGCCTGATGGTCCCAAGCCACCCAGACCTCGCCTGACTGCAGCGGCTCCTGCATGAAGCCATAGTTGGTGGACTGGGGATTGGTGACAGCCCAGAGCCGCTTTACCATCTGCCAGGCCTGGACAGCTTCCGGCGATTTGAACCCCGTCACCTCACCGCCGGTGTAGGAGGGGTAGACATATCCCTGAAGGAACCGGCTGAGCAGGCCGCCCCGACTCCCGGTGGCCGCCGGGATGCCAATTTTCTTCTCTCCCGTTCCCTTCAGCATGTTCTCACCCCACTGCGCCAGCTGGTCATAGGTGAGGCCGGAAACGTCAGCGCCCTTGGGCAGGTACTGAAGTGCCTTCTTGTTGACCACCATCATGTAGGTGGCCTGCAGCCAGGGGATGTAGTACTGCTTCTGTGTCCCCATCTTGCCGTAGGCAACAAGCTGGGAATTGAACTTGCGGTCCTTCTGCAGCTTCTCCAGCAGAGGGGTGAGGTCCTGGAGGGCTCCGGCGGCCTGGAGCGGGACCATGTCGCCATGAATGTCGCCGACGAGGTCGATGTCGACCTTCGACGCCTGGTGTTCGGCCAGCAGCTTGGGCACCATCTGGGCGCCCGTAAGGGAGGTGTTGAAATCCGTAGTGCCGTTGAATCCTGCCAGGACCTGCTTGCGCATGCCCTCTGCCTCGTTCACAGCCTGGCCCTGCGAGGAGAGAAACTCGACCTTGCCGACATCGGTCTGCGTTGAGGCGGTCGCCCCACCGGAGGGCGCCGGGGTGCCGCCGCAGGCCAGGATCAGCAGCAGCACGCCAAACGTCAGCGCCGAAACCTGCCTCCCAGGCCTCCTCCTAGCGCTTCCCTCCCCAGCCGCCAGCGACGACCACTTTCTCGGCGCGTGCCAATATATCACCAGATGACCTTAGCCAAAGCACCGCTCCGCGTCAACCGGTTCGGTGTAGGTCCGGTACGAGTGTCGGCGGCGGATTTCATCACTGAGCATGTCCTCCGACTGATCCGGGAGGGCGGGCTACAGGCAGGGGACCGCCTGCCGACAGTCGACGCTCTGTCCCGGCGCCTTTCGGTCGCGCCTCCGACCATGCGGGAGGCGATGCGACGCCTGGAGGCGCTGGGCGTCGTGGAGATGCGCCACGGGTCCGGCACCTACGTGCTGGAGGGCGCCTTCCGGATGGTGCTGCCGAATCCGGATCCCGGGCCCCTGGCGTCGGAGACTGTCATCGAGCTGCTCGATGCGCGCATCCTGATCGAACCCCGGCTGGCGCAACTGGCGGCCGAGCGCGGCACTACCGGCGAATTCATTGCATTGGAAAGCCTGCTTGGCGAGGCTGGGAGCCATCTCAGCGGGGACGACAACAGTCTGCAGGAGCTGAATCTCGGGTTCCACCGTGCAATCGCCCGCATCGCGGGCAATCGAATCCTCAGTCAGGTGGTTGATTCCATCCTCGACCTCTACGCCGGCGAGCAGCTCCTGATCATGCAGCTCTTCAACGATCGGCGGGGCGACCACCAGCACCATCTCCAGATCCTGGCAGGACTGCGCGGTCGTTCGCCGGCGCGTGCGGGACAGCTGATGCGCGAGCACTTGGTCGAGATCAGGACAGTGATGCAGGGCCGCCTGCGGCCAACCTTGTGAGTCCGGCCGTTACGGTGCCCGCCTGGGCGCCTTCCGAGAGACTCTTTCACGAGCGGGCGCGCGCTGAGCTTCGGGCGGGGGCGACAGGCCAGGCGTTCTCACCGGGCCCTCTCCAAGTGCACGCGAGCGTCCTGCCGCTGATCCGGCGAGGAGCCACGGGAGGCTTGGAGCAGGCGGTCAGCCTCATCGTGGAGTCGCCGGAAGATGGCCTTGCGGCCCGATTCAGCCTGGAGTTGGCCGGCCGGCCGGTGGACGCTGCCCTCCCGATGCTGCGCCGGGGACGGCAGGCCCTTCGCCTGTTCCTACCGGAGGTGAGCAAGCCTTCTCCGGTGTCCGTCCGGGTGGCGGCCGGCGGCACCGACGACGCCTTCGATCTGACTGTGTTGCCAGTTCGAAAGTGGCAGGTTTACATCGCCCAGCAGACCCACCTGGACGTCGGTTACACCGACCCGCAGAACCTGGTTTTCCGGCATCACCTGCACTACCTCGACAGCGTGCTCGACCTGGTGTCGAGCACTGACCAGTACCCGGACGACTCACGGTTTCGCTGGAACGTGGAAGGGACCTGGGTACTCCGTCGTTGGCTGCGCTCGCGCCCCCCGTCCCGCGCGCGAGAGTTCATGGACCGGGTGCGCGAGGGCCGGATCGGCATCGACGCCCTCAGCTTCAATCTGCATACGGAGGCCTGCTCGATCGACGAGTTCGCCTGTCAGCTGGCAATCGCAGCGAAGCTCCGCGAAGAGCACAACATCCCGATCACGACAGCTACCCAGACGGACGTCCCTGGCGCCAGCCAGGCACTGGTGGGCTTGCTCGCCGACGCCGATGTCCCCTATCTTTCAGTCGCCCACAACTTCGCGGGCCGCGCCGTCCCCTATGTCGGCGAGGGTCAGCTGCTGGCCCGGCCCTTCCGCTGGCGGTCGAACTCGGGTCATGAGGTGGTCGTCTGGTACACCGATAGCGCCCACGGGCTCTACTCGGAAGGAAATGTGGTGGGTCTCGCGGAGAGCTACGATGCCACAGTCGAATTGCTCCCGGAGTACTTGGCCGCCCTCGCCGAGCGACCTTACCCGTACGTCCGCATAGAGCAGGCCATGACCTGGCCGGGACTTCCGCGTGACCTGCTCGCGGCGAAGGTGCCGTACCCGCACGATATCCTCCACCTGCGTGTGCAGGGGGTCATCGCCGACAACGCACCGCCCAATCCGACAGCCGCCGACGTCGTCCGCACCTGGAACCAGAACTGGGTCTATCCGCGGCTCCGGCTGGCGACCAACGCCGAGTTTTTCACGGCTGTGGCGGAGCGCCTAGGGCCGGACCTTCCCATCTTCACAGGCGACTGGACCGATTGGTGGGCCGACGGCTTGGGCTCGGCGGCTCGCGAGGTCGGGCTGAACCGCAGGGCTCAGTCGGACCTGGCCCTGGCGGCGACAGTACACCAGCTGGCCGATGTGGTCCGGCCTGCCGATGCCGTTCATTGGAGAACCCCAATGGGGCGGGCGATGGACAGCGCGGCACTATTCGACGAGCACACCTGGGGGGCCGCCGAACCATGGGGAGACGCGCTGGAGCGCCGGAATTCCGGCGCTCTGCAGTGGCGCGAGAAGGCTGGCTTCGCGCTCAGTGCCTACGAGCGCTCCCAGGACCTCCTCGACTCCGCCGCTCACCGCCTGTCGCCGATCTTGGCCAGCCCGGCAGGTCCCTCAGTGGCTGTCTTCAATCCCAGCCCCTGGGCTCGCACCGATGTGGTCGAGGTCTTCCTGCCGGAGAGCCGGATCCGACCGGTCGGAGCACTGGAAGTGATCGACGAAGCAACCGGGCTGACCGTCGCCCACAACGTCCGGCCACAGGAGCATGAACGGCACCGGCCGCGCGGGGCGCGTCTCACCTTCGTAGCCAGCGCCGTGCCGGCGCTGGGCTACCGCCGCTATCTGTACCGCACCGCTCGGGGAGACACAGAGGCTCTCGCGCCTCCCCCACAACTCTTCCTGGAGAACGAGTACTACCTAGTCCAGGTGGACAGCGCTTCTGGCTGCGTCACCCGGCTGTTCGACCGCCGCCTCGACGAGGAGCTGGTCGACTCCCGCGGCGCCGTGGGCTTCAACCAGTACGTTCACGACCGTTACGCTGTGGCCGCCAACGTTGGGCATTTGTCCAGCCGGGTCTCCGCTGCCGATTGGCTGCTCCGCTCGCGCGTCACCGCCGGCGAGGGACGGGTGATCGAACGGGTGCGAAACGAGATCTACGACGAGGTGCGGCTGAGTCTGGCGGCGGACGGCTGCAGCCGGCTCGAGACGACGTACCGGCTCGTGCAAGGAGTGCCGCGGCTGGAGATCGAGAACCGGCTCGTCAAGCTGACGTCAGCTGAAAAGGAGAGCACCTACTTCGCCTTCCCCTTCTCGCTCTCCGACCCGCTGACCAGCCTTCGGTACGAGACAACCGGTGGCGCCGACGGACCAGACTTACCCCGGATACCCGGTTCAGCCAGCCACATGCGCGCCATCAGGCACTGGGTGGCTCTTCGGAGCAGAAAGGCGACGATCGCCTGGGCGAGTCGCGAGGCGCCGCTCGTCGAGTTCGGCAACATCCATCTGCCCTATTCACCCTTCCCGGAGAGCATTGATCGGACTCAGGTTGCGCCTTCCGACATCTTCTCCTGGGTGACCAACAACGTCTGGGACACGAACTTCCCAGTCCAGCAGGGAGGCGAGATGGTCTTCCGCTACGCCGTCACCTCGGTCCAGCCTGACACCCTCCCGGCGGAGGCGGGGGCGCTCACGGCGGCAGGACTCACCCGACCCTTCATGGGCGTGCTCTGTGCCCGTAGCCGCGATGCGGGGTGGCCGGCCACCGGCTCTTTTTGCGAGATCGATCACCGCGACGTCGCTCTGGTCGCGCTCAGACCGTCGCGACGGGGCGCTGACCTTGTCGTGCAGCTGCAGTCATTGGCCGATGAGGAGGTCGAGACCCGGCTGCGATTTCCGCAGCTGTGGGTTCGCCGGGCGCAGGCGGGGACTTTCCTGGAAGACAACCTCTCGCCCCTATTCCAGGACGCCGGCTGGTTCCACACTCGGCTCCGTCCAGGCGAATTCCGAGCCATCGCGCTGGAGCTCGAGTCGTGACGGATGCCGGCCTGGCAGGCCGCTGCGCCATCGTCACTGGCGGCGCCGCGGGCATCGGCCTGGCCGCGGCGCGGGGCCTCGGCAGGCACGGCGCCACTGTCACCATCTGTGCCGAGCTTGGCGGAGGGGCCGAGTCTGCCGCCGAGTCGCTTCGCCGCGAGGGTCTGGCTGTCAGGGGGATGACGGCGGACGTCACCGACGCCGGCGATATGGCCGAGTTGGTGCGGTCGGCGGTGGCAGCCGCCGGCAGGCTGGACATCCTGGTTTGCAGCGCCGGAATTCAGTCCTATGGCACCGTTCCCGAGACGTCTGAAACGGACTGGGACCGAGTCTTCGCTGTCAACGTGAAGGGCGCCTTCCTGGCCGCTCGCCATGCGATCCCGGAGCTGAGGCGGGGCGGCGCCGGATCGATCATCAACATCGCGTCGGTGCAGGCGTTCGCGACCCAGCGGGGGGTGGCCGCCTACACAGCCAGCAAGGGCGCCTTGGTGGCGCTCACCCGGGCTATGGCTGTCGACCATGCGGCGGATCGAATCCGCGTCAACGCTGTATGCCCCGGGTCCGTGGACACGCCGATGCTGAGGAGCGCCGCCCGCCGCTTCGCGGGGGAGGGCGAGCCGGAGGAGCTGATCCAAAACTGGGGAGCCGCCCATCCTCTGGGCCGGGTAGCACGGCCCGAAGAGGTGGCTGAACTCGTTACCTTCCTGGCAGGCGACCGGGCGTCCTTCGTCACCGGAGCTGCTTACATGGTTGACGGCGGCTTGCTGGCTGTGCTGCCCGTCCACCTACCCGACTGACCGTGCGCATCGCCGACCTACGTGCGACGACAGTGAGCGTTCCCTTGGAGGCGCCGCTGCTGCACAGCAACGGCACGCACTGGGGACGCTTTGTGAGAACCGTCGTTGAGGTTGAAACAGAGGCGGGGATGATCGGCCTCGGCGAACTAGGGGGCGGTGGTGAGAGTGCCCAAGCCGCGGTCGCGGGTCTCAAGCCCTACATCCTCGGCCATAACCCTCTTCAGCTGCAGGAGCTGTGGCTAAAGCTGTGCAACCCCACGGCCACCCTCTACAACAACCGGCTCCAGCTGCATGCTGCCATCGAGTTCGCTTGCCTTGATCTGGCCGGGCAGGTCTTCGGCGTCCCTCTGCACCAGCTCCTGGGGGGGTCGCTGCGCGAACGGATCCCGTTCGCCAGCTACCTGTTCTTCCGCTACCCGAGCGCCGAATCGGGCGCAGTGGAGGTGCGCACGGTCGAGCAGCTGGTCGATCATGCCAGCCAGCTCAAGGAACGCTATGGCTTCACTACTCACAAGCTGAAGGGCGGGGTCTTCCCGCCCTCCCACGAGCTGGCCTGCTATCGAGCGCTGGCCGGGGCCTTCCCCGACGACAGGCTGCGCTTTGATCCCAATGGCGCGCTGAGCATGGACCAGGCGCTCGCTTTCGGGAGGGCCATCGAGTCGCTCGCCAATGACTATTACGAGGACCCGACACCGGGGCTGAACGGCATGCGCCAGTTGCGGGCCCGGCTCCGGACGCCACTTGCGACCAACATGGTAGTCGTCGGTATCGAGCAGCTGGCAGCCAACGTCCTGCAGCCCGCAGTCGACGTCGTCCTCCTGGACACGACACTTTGGGGCGGCATCCGCCCCTGCCTGAAAGCGGCTGCTGTTTGCGAGACGTTCCAGATTGGAGTCGGTGTCCATTCCTCCGGCGAGCTAGGTATTCAACTGGCGACCATGCTCCACTTGGGCGCGGTCCTGCCCAATCTGAGCTTCGCCGCCGACGCCCACTATCACCAGCTGGCCGACGACATCATCGCCGGCGGCAAGCTCGCCTATGCCGGCGGCGAGATCGCTGTTCCCAGCGAGCCTGGCCTGGGCGTACGCCTGGACCGCGAGCGTCTGGCGCACTACGCGGAGGAGTATCAGCGGTTGGGCGGCTATGAGTATGACCGCGACCCGGCGCGGCCTGGGTGGTATGCACGGCCGGACGGCCGCAGTTGGGCTGACCCAACCATGCCCCTCTGCCAGGCGTGAGCCAAGAGTGCTCGGCGCCAGAAGCTCGGAGCGCATTCTGGTCAGGCACCACGGAGTTGGAGCGCTGGCAGTGCACGTTCCGATAGAAGCCGGACGGTAGCGACGAAGGGGTACCGCAGGTCCGACCGAGCCCTCCACGTGATGCTCGAAATACCCGCGTCCGAGCATCGGGCTCTTTGGAGAGCGAATAGCGGCGAGAGGCTTGGCACGTCGGAACTCAGCTGTCCTGGAATCAATAGCTCGAGGCCTGAGAGCGCGCCGAAACGTCTGCCTTCGCTGACCGGTACGGTGTCTAGCCGGCGGTCAGCTCCTGCATCAGGTGGATGACCATCTCGGTGCCGCGATGGTACTGGTCCAAGCTGTAGCGCTCGTTGGGCGAGTGGAGGGCGTCGTCAGGAAGGCCAAACCCCGTCACTATCAGCTGGGACTTGAGCGCTTGCTGGAAATCGAGCGTGACCGGCACCGAGCCCCCCTCCCGGGTGAGAAGCGGCGCCGCGCCAAAGGCCGCCTGGAAGGCCCGGGAGGCGGCGGCGATGCCGGGGTGGGAGACGTCTACCCTAACGGGTGCGGCGGAGCTGAGCTCGATGACTCGAGCAGTGGTGCCCTCGGTGGCAAGCGAGGGAACGAACTCGCGCAGAGCGGCAGCTATCCGTGCCGGGTCCTGGTTCGGCACCAACCTCATCGACACCTTCGCCTTCGCCGCGGCGGGGATCACTGTCTTTGAGCCGGTCCCTGTGAAGCCGCCGATGACGCCGTGCACATCGAGCGTGGGCCGGCAGCGGATGCGCTCACGGGCTGAGTAGCCGGGTTCTCCGGGCAGCGCCGTAGTGCCCATCCGGCGCATCAATTCCGCGTCGTCAACGGGGTCCTTCGCCCAGTCGGCCAGCTCCTGGGGGCTGGGCGGCTCCACATCGTCATAGAAGCCCGGGATCAGGATGCGTCCCTCGCGATCCTTGAGAGCGGCCAAGACGTGGCCGAGGCTGTTGAAGGGGTTGGGCGCCGCGCCGCCGAAGATGCCCGAGTGGAGATCGACGGCTGGTCCCCTCACCTCGATCTCGGTGTAGAGCAGGCCGCGCAGCCCCGTCAGCAGGTTCGGCTGGCCAGCGGCTGTGAAGCCTCCATCCGCGAGCAGCAGGTAATCGCTGGGGAGACGAGCGGCGTTGGCGCGCAGGAAGTCGGGAAGGGACCGGCCGGAGGCCTCCTCCTCCCCTTCGATGAAGAAGCGCAGGTTCAGCGGCGGCCCGCCGGCCTGAAACCAGTATTCGGCCGCCTTCACACCCGCCAGGTGCTGGCCCTTGTTGTCGTCGGCACCGCGAGCGTAGACGAAGCCGTCCTTCAGGGTGGGCTCGAAAGGTGGCGTGAGCCATTCCTCCAGCGGATCGGCGGGCTGGACGTCGTAGTGGCCATAGACGGCCAGGGTGGGGGCTCCGCGCCTGCCCAGCCACTCGGCTACCACCACGGGATGCCCCGGCTCGCGCACGTCGACCAGTTCCGACTCCATGCCCATGCCACGCAGCTTGGCGACCAGCCAGTCAGCCGCCCGCCGACAGTCGAGGCGGTGCTCCGGCAGCGTGGAGATGCTGGGTATGGACAGCAGTTGGAAGAGTTCAGCCTCCGCCTGAGGGCGACCGGCGCGGGCAAGTTGAAGGGCGTTGTCGAGCACCAGTCCAGGTTAGCCGGGCAGCCCGGCTGCCCCGATTCTGGTTTGATGGCAGGGGTGAGGGAACAGCATGAGGCGGTCGGGCTCCGGGTCCCCGGCTTAGTGTTGACCGAGCACGAGTTTTCAGTGCCGCTCGATCACGCGCGGCCGGACGGCGACCACCTAACCGTGTTCGCCCGCGAAGTGGCCGATCCGGGCGGAGTGGAGCGGCCCTATCTCGTCTTCTTCCAAGGCGGTCCGGGCCATGAAGCGCCGCGGCCGACGCGGTTTCCCAGCTCACCCGGCTGGCTGGACCGAGCGCTCCAGGATTACCGCGTGCTGATGCTTGACCAGCGCGGGACCGGCCGCTCGTCACCCCTCGCCAGCCAGCCGGGTCTGATCGCCGAGCAGCAGGCTGAGCATCTCGCCAACTTCCGGGCAGACTCGATAGTGCGGGACGCTGAGCTGATCCGACGCCAGCTGGGGGTGGAGCGGTGGAGCGTTCTCGGCCAGAGCTTCGGCGGGTTCTGCGTGACCTCCTATCTCTCGCTGGCCCCCGACGGCCTGCGGGAGGCCTTCATCACCGGCGGCCTGCCGCCGCTGCGTCGACCTGTCGACGATGTCTACAGCGCCACCTACCGGCGCGTGCTGGAGCGCAACCGGCGCTATCACGAGCGCTATCCCTACGACAGGGCGCGCCTGCGGCACCTGCGGCAGCGGTTGGCAGAGACTGAGGTGCGGCTGCCCGGCGGCGACCGCCTGACCTGGCGTCGCTTCCGGCATGGGCAGCGCTCTGGGCATGAGCGACGGGGCGGCCAAGCTTCATTACCTGCTGGAGCTGCCTGCCGACTCCCCAGCTTTCTTGCACGACGTCGAAACAGGGACGCCCTTTGCCCGGAATCCGCTCTATGCGATCGTGCATGAGGCTTGCTACGCCGACGGCTGCGTCACCGGCTGGTCGGCCGAGCGGCTCCTGCCGGCGGAGTTCAACTCCTCCGAATTGATGACCGGAGAGCACGTCTACCCCTGGATGTTCGAGGACTACTCGGCGCTCAGGCCACTGGCCGCGGCGGCCGAGCTGCTGGCTCAGCGCGAGTGGCCTCGTCTCTATGACGGAGAGCAACTCAGCCGGAACCAGGTGCCGGCCGCGGCGGCGGTCTACAGCGAGGATATGTACGTGGAGCGCGAGTTCTCCGAGGAGACCGCCAGGGCGATCCCTGGTCTCCGCGTCTGGCTCACGAGCGAGTACGACCACAACGGCCTCCGGGCCGACGGCGGCCGAATCTTGGACCGCCTGATTCACCTGGCGCACAACCCGGCCTGACCCACAGGACATCTGTTGGCGTAACGGAAGCGCACCATGGCCAAGCTGATCTACTCGGCGATCACGTCGCTGGACGGCTACGTTGCGGACGAGGACGGCAACTTCGACTGGGCGGAGCCGGACGAGGAGGTGCACACCTTCGTCAACGATCTGGAGCGGCCAGTCGGCACCTACCTCTACGGGCGCCGGATGTACCAGACGATGGTCTACTGGGAGACCGCGGGCACTGTCACCGATCAGCCGCCCTTCGTCCGAGACTTCGCGGAGATCTGGCAGGCGGCGGACAAGACCGTGTACACCAAGACGCTGGAGAGGGTATCCAGCGCCAGGACGCGAATCGAGCGAGACTTCGACCCTGAAGCGGTTCGGCAGCTGAAAGCGCGGGCGGAAAGTGACATCTCCGTGGGCGGTCCCGACCTCGCCGCCCAGGCGATCAGGGCCGGACTGGTCGACGAGTGGCGCCTGTTCGTCGCACCCGTCGTGGTCGGAGGTGGGAACCACTCCCTCCCCAACGATGTCCGCCTGAAGCTAGAACTGCTGGAGGAACGCCGTTTCGGCAACGGCGTCGTTCACATCCACTACCGCACCAGGTCGTGACCCGCGGCGTTTTGCGATGTCCGGTCGACTGACTGCCGCTGCTCACTTCCACGGCATCGACACCCGCGGACCTCAACACCAAGAAGATGCGCCTCGACCGTCCGGACTCTAGCCAGCGGTTTCGGCCAGGCCCCAGTAGAAGCGGAGGAGCGTCTCGATGCCCCGACGGTAGTGGTCCAGGCTGAAGTGCTCGTTGGGGCCGTGGGCCCCGGAGCCGGGCTGGCTCAGGCCGCTGATCACAATTGGCGCTCCCAGCGCCTCCTGAAAGTCGAGCGCGACAGGAATGGAGCCTCCCGTGCGCACAGGCATCGCCGGTTGGCTGAAAGCTTCCTCGAACGCCCTGCGCAGGGCCAGCGCCGCCGGGTTGCGGACGTCGGCCAGTACGGGCCTAGCAGCGCCCAGCTGCTTCACGTCGATCCGCACGCCGGGCGTTGTCAGCCGCTGCACGTGAGCTTGCAACGCGGCGAGGATCTCGCTCGGATCCTGGTCTGGCACCAGCCGCATCGACACCTTGGCGGTCGCCGCCGCCGGGATCACTGTCTTGGCCCCCGCACCTGTGAAGCCGCCGATCATGCCGTTCACGTCCAGCGTTGGCCGCGACCAGGTCCGCTCGACAGGGCTGTAGTCGGCCTCCCCCTCCAGCGCTGAGGCGTCGATCATCGTCCGCAGCAGCTCGCCGTAGGACTTGCTGCGGTCCCAGGCGGCCAGCTCTTCGGCCGCGGGCTGCTGGACCCGGTCGTAGAAGCCGGGAATCGTGATGCGTCCGTCCCGGCCCTTCAGCTCTCCGAGCACCCGGGCCAGCGTGTTGAGCGGGTTCGGCGCCACGCCGCCAAAGCCGCCTGAGTGCAGGTCGTTGGCAGCCCCGCCGGCCTGGAATTCCGTGTAGAGAATGCCGCGCAGCCCGGTGACCAGGGCAGGGCGGCCATCCGGGCTGAACCCGCCGTCCCAGACCAGCACCCAATCGGTCGCCAGATCAGCTGCCTGCTGGCGTAGGTAGCGCGGCAGCGCCTCACCAGTGGTTTCCTCCTCGCCCTCCAACAGAAAGCGAAGGTTGATCGGCGGTCCCCCCGCCTGGATGGCGAAGCGGGCCGCCAGCAATGCCGCTAAGTGGTTGTTCTTGTTGTCGGAGCTGCCGCGGGCGAAGATGAAGCCATCCCGAAGCGATGGCTCGAAGGGTGGTGAGTGCCACTCCTCCAGCGGATCGGGCGGCTGGACGTCGTAGTGACCGTAGACAGTCAGCGTGGGCGCGGCGGGACCGGCGCCCCGCCATTCCGCCCGCAGCACCGGGTAGCCGCCCTCCACCACCTCATGGCTGGAGACCTCGCAGCCGAAGGAGCGGAATCGATCCACCAACCACTCGCAGTTGCGCCGAACGTCTGCCTCGTGTTCGGGTAGAGCGCTGATGCTGGGGATGCGCAGCTCCTCGCTGAGCTCCGCCACCGAGTGGTCCCAGCCGGCCTCGGCGAACAGCAGCGCCTCCGCCAGGGATCCGCTCACTCGACAGGGAAAAAGCAGGCGGCGCGGTGGTCGCCCAGCTGCACAGTGTCAAGTGGAGGGTCCTCCTGCGCGCATTTCTCCTGGGCTTTGAAGCAGCGCGTGCGGAAGCGACAGCCGGAAGGCGGGTTGACCGGAGAGGGTACGTCGCCGGTCAGGATGATGCGCTGCCGGTGCCGCTCGATCTTGGGATCTGGAATCGGGATGGCGGAGAGCAGCGATGCCGTGTAGGGGTGCTTGGGCCGGCGGTGCAGCTCGTTGGAGCCGGCGATCTCCACGATCCGGCCCAGGTACATGACAGCTATCCGGTCGCACAGATGTCTCACCACCGAGAGGTCGTGAGCCACAAAGAGATAAGTTAGGTTGAACTCCTTCTGGAGCCGCTGCAGAAGGTTGATGATCTGCGCCTGGATGGACACGTCGAGCGCGCTGACCGGTTCGTCGCAGACGATGAACGTCGGATCGACAGCTAGCGCGCGAGCGATCCCGACTCGCTGCCTCTGACCACCCGAGAACTCGTGCGGATAGCGGCCCGCCATGCCGGGGTTAAGTCCGACCACACGCAACAACTCTTGAACCCGCTGGTGCCGTTGTTTGCGGTTCGCCGCCAGCCCGTGGATGTCGAGGGGTTCCGCGACGATCTCGCCCACCGTCTGCCGCGGGTCAAGCGACGCATACGGGTCTTGGAAGACGATCGCCACCTCCCGGCGCATCCGTCGCAGCTCCGAGCCCGACAGCTTGAGCAGGTCGCGTCCCTTGAAGAACACCTCACCCGCGGTCGGCTCCACCAGCCTCAGGATCGAACGGCCCAGGGTGGTCTTCCCGCAGCCCGACTCACCCACCAACCCCAACGTTTCTCCCTGGCGCACGCTGAGGTCCACCCCATCGACGGCGTGCACATGCGCGACAGCGCGCTGCAGCACCCCCTGCCGGACCGGAAACCAGGTCGTCAGCCCGCGCACCTCGAGGATCGGCTCGGCGGCGGTCCAGACCGACCGCAGCTGAGGTCGCGCCGGCGCCTCAGCCACGGGGGGGCGGGCCGGCCGTCAGGTCGCGGCCAGACTGCGTCACCCAGCAGGCTGCCCGCTGCCGCTCTCGCACTGGCAATAACGCAGGCGTTTCCTGCACGCAGCGTTCCTCCCGGAATGGACAGCGAGGATGGAAGGCGCAGCCGCTCGGCAGCGCTGTCAGGTCAGGCGGCAGACCCTGGATCGCCAGCAGCGGCTCGGTGGAGTCTGAGTCGAGTCGCGGCATGGAGCGAAGTAGCGACCATGTGTAGGGGTGCGTGGGATGGGCGAAGACCTCGTCAGTAGGGCCTTCCTCCACCACCCGGCCCGCGTACATCACCATCATCCGCTGACACATCCCGGCCACGACACCGAGGTTGTGGGTGATGAGAATGGTAGCTGTGCCGAATTCCCGGCTGACCTGCTGCAGCAGCTCCAGGATCTGGGCCTGAATGGTGACGTCCAGCGCGGTGGTCGGCTCGTCGGCGATCAAGACCGAGGGCGCAGTGGTCAGGCCCATGGCGATCATCGCGCGCTGCCTCATGCCGCCCGACATCTCGTGGGGGTATTGCACGGCCCGCTTCTCCGGTTCGGGGATGCCCACCTTGACGAACATCCCGACCGCCTCCTTCAGCGCTTCCTTTGGATGAAGGCCGCGGTGGATGCGCAGGGGCTCTCCGACCTGCCAACCCGAGCGGAAGACCGGGTTGAAGGAAGTCATCGGGTCCTGGAAGATCATCGCGATGTCGGCGCCGCGGATCTCCTCCATCTCTGCGTTATCCAGGCTGGCAAGGTCGCGACCGCGGTAGAGCACGTGGCCTGAGGCGATTCGGCCCGGCGGCTGCAGCAGCCGCATCACGCTCAGCACGGTGACGGACTTGCCTGAGCCGGACTCGCCGACGATTCCGAGCGTCTCGCCCGGGTCGACGTGGAACGAAACCCCGTCGACGGCGTGGACGCGGCCGCCGCGAGTCGGAAACTCCGTGTGGAGATCCCTGACCTCCAGCAAGTGGTCGTAGGTGCGGTCCGACTCAGTCAAGATCGCGGGGCCCTCGGCCGAGATGGGTGTCGAACCAGCCGAGGATGCGCTGCAGGAAGTCCTCGCGATGGCCGGGGAAGCCTATGTTCGGGAAGAGGTGGGAGGCGCCCGGGTAACGGGCGAACTGGACCTCGCAGCCGGCCTGGCTGAGCGCTGTGAACATCTCCTCTCCCTGCCCGATCGGACAGCGATCATCCGACTCTCCGTGGACTATCAGCGTCGGCGTCCGCGCCTTGTGCGCGTACGTCGAGGGAGAGTGCGTGCGGTACCACTCCGGGTCCTCATATGGTCGCGCGCCCCACTGCAGCGGACCCCAGAAAGGGCTGATGTCGCTGGTCCCGAACATCGAGACCAAATTGAAGCATGGCGCTCCGCAGACCACCGCGTGAAACCGATCGGTGTGGCCGAGGATCCAGGACGTCATGTAGCCGCCGTAGCTGTAACCGAAGGCACCCAGGCGCTCTGGGTCCACATAGGGCCGCTCGACCACCAGGTCGAGCATCGCCATCAGGTCCCAGTAGTCCTCGCCGCCCCAGTCGTGCACCACCGCCTCTGTGAAGGCACGGCCGTAGGAGGTCGAACCGCGCGGGTTGACCAGCAGGACCAAAAACCCGTTGCTCGCCAGGCACTGCTGGACTTGGTTGAACTGATAGCCATAGTGGCCCTGTGGTCCGCCATGAATGTCCAGTACCACCGGATACCGCCGGTCCGAGCGGAAGTCAGGCGGAAAGAGAAGCCAGGCTTCGATCGGGAAGCCTTCGCGGTCGACGCTGAGCCGCTCCCAGTGAGTCGCAGCCCGGCCCTCGAACGCGGCAGCGTTGTGGCTGGTGACCATGCTGGTGGTCGCTCGCTCGCGATCGAACACGACGACGTCACCTGCGCGCTCGAAATCCGAATGCATCTGCGCCAGGTAGCGGAGGGATCGGTCGACACTGAGTCCAACGTGATGGGCCTTCCAGTCGGTCACCGGGCTCACCTCACCGCTCTCCACCGTGACCTCATAGAGACCACCGGCGCCTGCCCGGGCCGCGTGCAGCAGCACGGTTTTCTCATCGAGCCAGACCGGCACCGACGGCGGCCGAGCCGATGGATAGCCGGCATCGGGCAGCACCTGTAGGTCGTCAGTCACCTGACGCGGCCGATCGCTCCCGAAGTCATAGACGTACAACTCGGGCTGCCCGGTCATCCTCATGCCGCCGACCATGATGAGGCGCGAGCCGGAAGGCGACCAGGCGTGCAGATTGAGGACTGCCAGGTCGCCGAGGTCGACCCGCTCAACGGTGGACGCCTCGACGTCGAGCACCTCGATCCAGGAATGGCTTCCGACGCGCTCTGTCGTCTGGAATGCGAGGTGGCGACCATCCGGAGACCAGCGCGGGAAGTCATGGTCGACTGACTCGGAAGTGACCATCCGGCGCCGGCCTCCCTGGGCGTCGACCACGAAGATCTGACGGCGAAGATCGCCCAGGTAGCCGCGGACGTCCTCCTTGTAGTCGAGGCGCCGGGTGACCCTGACCGCCGGCGCTGTCCCCTCCGGCGGGCCGGCCTCCTCGGGGTCGGCGGGGTCGAAGAGGCTCACGTACGCGATTCGGCTGCCATCCTGCGACCACGCGGGGGCCTCGATCGGGTGTCTGTGGTGCGTGACCTCGACCGGCGCCTCGCCGGGCGACACCGTGAAAAGGCCGCGCTCGGTCACCCGGTCCGACACGAAGGCGACCTGTCCGCCGTCCGGAGACCAGCGCGGGAACAGATCCCGGTGATCGGCGTCGGTGAGCGGTTCGCCGCCGCTGCCATCGATGCCACAGACCCAGAGCTGCGCGACCGGCGGCGCTCCGGCTGTGTCAGCCCGTCCGAGAGCGTAGACGATTCTGAAGCCGTCCGGCGACACCTGCGGCTCGAGCGCAGCCGAGAGCCCGTAGACGAGCTCATGCGGCGACCACGGTTGGGCCGTCACAAATGCCTCAGCCTGGGGTCGAAGGCGTCGCGCAGAGCATTGCCCAAGAGGTTCGCGGCGAGCACTGTCAGGAAGATCATCAGGCCTGGGAAGATCACCAGCCAGACCGAGTGCACAAAGTACTCCTGCGCGTTGCTGAGCATGTTGCCCCAACTTGGCGTGGGCGGCTGGATGCCCAGCCCCAAGAAGTCCAGTGCAGCCTCGATGAGGACTACCTGAGCCAGGCCCAGACTGGCCGCGACGATCATCAGCTGGAGCGAGTTGGGCAGCACGTGGCGGAAGATCAGGCGTCCGTTGCGCGCACCGAGCGAGCGGGTGGCAACTATGAATTCCCGCGACCGCAGGGAGAGCACCTCCGAGCGGACCAGTCGGGCCAGGCTTGCCCAGCCGAGCGACGCGATGATCACTGACAGGGTGATCGCGTTGGGCCGGAACAGGATTGACATCAATATGAAGAGGAATACCGGTGGCAGCGCCAGCACCACATCGACTATGCGCATCAGGACGTCATCCAGCACCCCTCCATAGAAGCCTGCGAACAGGCCCACCATAGCGCCGATCGTTAGTGAGATCGCAACTGTGAGAAAGCCTACGCCGAGCGAAATGCGTGCGCCGTAGGCCAATCGGGTCACGGTGTCGCGACCAAGCTCGTCAGTGCCGAGCCAGTGTGTGCGGCTAGGAGCGCTGAAGGGATTGTTCAAGTCCTGCTGCGTCGTGCCGAAGTGGGTCACGAACTGCGAGAAGAAGGGCGCCGTCAGGGCGACAACGATCAGCAGGGCCAGCAACACTGCCGAGGCGATGCCGAGCCGGTTGGAGCGTAACTCCTCCCAGGAGTGCTGCCAGAAGCCGCGACCGGCCCGGCCGCCTGCTGGCTCGAGCGGCGCGGCCCTTGGCGCTGCGAGCTCGTTGGACTCGATCACGCGTAGCGAACCCTGGGGTCGACAACGGCGTAGAGCATGTCGGCAAGCAGGTTGCCGGCGACCACGAGGACGGCAGCGAAGGTGGTGATCCCCATCACAGTAGTGAAGTCGAACTGCAGCGCGCGCTGGAAGGCCAACAGGCCGATGCCGGGCCAGCCGAAGACCACCTCGATGATCAGCGCACCGCTGACCAGACCGGGCAGCTCCAACCCGACCAGCGTCACGAGCGGGGCGATCGCGTTTCGCAGCGCGTGCACGTAGACGGTTCGGCGCTCCGTCATGCCCTTCGAGCGAGCCGTCCGGACAAAGTCTTGGGACAGCGTCTCCACCATGCTCGAACGCACAAACCGTGACCAGTTCGACAGGTAGAAGAAGGCCAAGACGACCGCTGGCATCACGAGGTGCTCGAGGCGGTCGAGGAGGCCGCCGCCGCCGATCGGGCTGGTGGCGCCGCTGGACGGCAGCCAGGGCAGGTGCCAGGCGTGGAAAGTGACTGAGAAGAGCAGGATGAGCATCAAGCCCAACCAAAACTGGGGGACGGCGAATCCCGCCACCGAGATGGCTGTCAGCCCCTGGTCGAGGCGGCCGCCACGTCGGAGGGCGCTGACGACGCCGACAGGGATCGAGACCGCGGCGCCGAGGACGATCGCGGTCGCAGTGAGCTCGATTGTGTTCGGCAGCCGCTCCAGGACGGCGGTGAGGACCGGCGTGCCGTCGATCAGCGAGCGCCCGAAGTTGCCCTCCAGGATCCCGGTATCGATATTGTGGCCACCGCCGAGTAGGCCACCCAGGCCCACCTGCTGCAGAATGGCGCCGATCCCGAGCCAGTCCAGATACTGCACCAGCACCGGCCGATCCAGACCGAGGTTGGAACGGATCCGCGCGATGTCCGACGGCTTGAGGTTGGGGTCGAGCTGGAGACCGGGGACGTAGCTGCCGGCAGTGAAGTGCATGAGCAGGAACGTGATCAGCGTCACCCCGAAGAGCACAGGAATCGCCATGATTAGACGCCGGGCAACGTAGCCGACCATCGGTGTCCTTTAGGCTTCTGTCACTTGTGGCCTGCGCTCACTTGCCGTCAGTCACCCAGACATCCTTCATCCAGGGCCGGGTCCCGTACTGATCAAAGGTTCCCAGACCGTAACCCTGCACCCTCTTGCTCACCCCATAGTTGTTCTTCAGGAAGTAGAGGATTGGCGCCGGGACCTGATCCGCCATGATGTCCTGGTACTGGGAGTAGAGCTGCTTGCGCTTGTTCTGGTCGACAGTTGTGGCCGCCTGGCTGAGCAGCTTGTCCACCTGGTCGTTCTTGAAGTCGAACCCGTTGAAGCCGCCCGGCCGAGTACCGGCACTCGAGAAGAGCTGGGCCTGGTCTGGATCCTGCGTGAAGTTGAAACCGACCAGGATCATATCGAAGTCTCGCGTGTCCGTGATCAGCGTTACCAGCTGAGCAAATTGGATTGTCTTGGTCGTGAGACCAACACCGACCGCCTTCCAGTTCTCCTGCATAATGGCGGCGACACTTTGCAGCACCGGACTGCCGACAGCGAACTGGACGGTGAACTGCATCTTGCGGCCGCCCTTGGCTCGGATGCCGTCCGACCCCTTCTGCCACCCAGCTTGGTCGAGCATCTGGTTGGCCTTTGAAGGGTCGTACGAGTAAGCGGGCTTGGTGTTCGGATTGGCGGCCCAGGAGGTAGGCGGCTCCACCGATTTGGCGACCTCGCCTTGGCCGAAGTTGGCGGTCTTGACCATCCCCTCGCGGTTGAGCGCGTATACCAGCGCCTGACGGACCGCCTTATCACCCAGGATCTGGGCGGCCGGCTTGTCCGGGTTCAGCTGCATCATGACGAACTGGAAGTTGGGGACAACGAAGCTCGTAATCCCGAAGCCCGTCTCCGTCTGCAACGAGGAGACCTGGGAGGGATCGATCTGGCCGACGTCGATCTCGCCGGTCTTGAGTTGATTGCCGACGGCTATGGTGCTGGGGACCACCTTGTAGACGAAGCGGTCGAGCAGCACCGAGCCGCGGTAGTAGTTCGGGTTGCGATCGAACACGACCTGCGCTCCCTTGTCCCAACGCACGAACTTGAAGGGACCGCTGCCTACGCTGGGAGCGGAGTTGAAGTCGGCGGTGTTGATCGCGGCGGGCTGGAGGCTGCCGAGTACGTGCTTGGGCAGGATCCCGTACTGGGCGTGCTGCGCGAGGAAGGGTGCGAATGGCTCCTTGGTCGTCACGACGAACGTTTCGGGGTCGGGGGCCTTGATCGTAGCCACGTGCTGCGTGAAGTCGCCTCGCCGGGGAGAAGCCACCACCTGGTACTCAGGCGCGAAGATCAGATTGTACGTGAACAGCACGTCGTCTGAGGTGAGCGGCGTGCCGTCCGACCACTTCATGTTCTTGTTCAGCTTGAAGGTGTAAGTGAGCCCGTCCGAGCTTGGCTTAGGGACCTCGCTAGCGAGCGCCGAGGTCAGGTCGCCATTGGCCTTGGTCGTCAGCAGTGAGTCGAGACAGAGCCCTATACAAAGGTTGCTGTAGACGTCCTGGGACAGCATGGAATTGAAGGTCTTGATGTCGAACGCCCAGCCTTCGGTGACGTGGCCGCCCTTTTTCGGAGTGCCTGAAGAGCTCTGGCCTCCGCCTCCGCCGCCCCCGCCGCACGCTGCGAGGAGCTCCATGCCGCCGGCGGCGAAGACCGTGAAGGCGGTCGCGGCGCCCATGCCGCGTAGGAAGTCCCGCCGCGACC
Organism: Candidatus Dormiibacter inghamiae; assembly: GCA_016464825.1. Lineage (GTDB taxonomy): Bacteria > Chloroflexota > Dormibacteria > Dormibacterales > Dormibacteraceae > Dormiibacter > Dormiibacter inghamiae. Next base: position 92,428 of record JAEKNQ010000033.1, read on the forward strand.
ACTCATCAAGGAACTCTTCGAACCTCCGGTAGCCCTCATCCGCGGTCACGTCTTGGTTGCTCATGCTTGAGTGGATGTCCTCCCTCGCGAGTCGGTCAGCTGCCGCTTGCCGGGCGGCGGATTATATGCGGATTATGAATCCTGATAGCGCCGCTAGTCAAAATTGCCTCGACGCCGCCACCATTTCAGGCAGCCACGTTCGAACGAGGGCTTAATTGGCCCCGATGGTGATTGGCGTGCTGCGCTTCACTGTGCATCTGCCGGAGAGCGCCTCGCTCAAGGACAAGCGGCAGGTGGTTGGCGGCCTGTTGGCCAGGATCCGCACCCGCTTTCGGGTGGCGGCGGCAGAGGTGGATGAGCTCGATCGCTGGCAGGTGGCGGCACTGGCGGTGGCCTGCGTCTCCAACGACGGTCGCCACGCCGATCAGGTGCTGGCTGGCGTGCTCGCTTACGTCGAGGAGAACGCTCGCGACGTGCTAGTGAGCTCCGTCTCCACCCAGCTGCTCAGGCTCTAGCGCCTGCGCCCGCTCAGCGTCGAAGCCAAGCACCTCGCTCAGGACCTGAGCGGTGTGCTGGCCCAGGGTGGGTGGCGGCAGCCGCACAGGGCTGGAGGCACCGTCCAGCTTCCAGGGAGCGCCCACCTGGCTCAAGCGGCCGGCCGTCGGGTGCTCCACCTCCAGCCGCATCTCGCGCGCTTCGGCCAGCGGGCTGGCAAAGGCTTCCGCGAGGTCATGGATGGGACCCGCCGGCACCCCTGCCGCAGCCAGGCGATCCAGCCACTCGGCCCGAGTGCGACGTCTCAGGCGATGCTCCAACTCCAGGCTCAGCTCGTCCCGCGCCGCCTGTCGCTTGGCGTTGGTAAGAAAGCGTGGATCGTCGGCCAGCTCGGGCGCTTCCAGCACCTCACAGAAGCGGCGGAACTGGCCGTCAGAGCCGACGGCGATGTTGAGGAAGCCATCGCTGGTCGCGTACATGCCATAGGGAGCGATGGTGGCGTGGAAGTTGCCGTCGCGGCCGGGGGACTCATCACTGGCGAAGTAGCGACCCGCCTGATACGTGAGCAGGGCGAGCAGCGAGTCGTTGAGCGCCACGTCGATCGTCCGACCGCCGCCCCCGCGCTCACGCTCCAGCAGGGCGGCCAGGATGGCGTGCGCCGCGAACATGCCGGCGGTGATGTCTCCGATCGGCACGCCCGCCTTGTGCGGCGTCCCGTCTGGGGGTCCGGTGAGGCTCATGATCCCGCTCGTGCCCTGGGCGATCTGGTCGTAGCCGGCCAGCTCAGGATGTTCGGCACCAAAACCGCTGATCGAAGCGTAGATGAGCTCTGGCTTACTCCCGCGGAGCCGCTCAGGACCGAGCCCCAGCCGCTCGGCAGTCCCGGGCTTGAAGTTCTCGACCACCACGTCCGAGGCCAGCGCCAGTTCTCGTGCCACACCCACGCCCTCGCGCGACTTCAGGTCCAGCACGACGCTGCGCTTGTTGCGGTTGACTGACAGAAAGTAGGTCGACTCGCCGTTCAAAAAGGGCGGTCCCCATTGGCGGGCGTGGTCGCCGCCGGGTGGTTCCAGCTTCACCACATCCGCGCCCAGGTCGCCCAGCAGCATCGTGCAGTAGGGCCCCGCCAGCGCGTGCGTCAGGTCGAAGACCCGAATGCCAGCCAGCGGTTGGGGAGCATCCATGCCAGCAAGGTTAGAACCGGTGACTCCGGAGGCGCTACAACCGTGAGCGACGTCTCCCTCCCTGCACGCTACCAGCCTCAGCGCCCAGCCGGTGTAGGCGGGACGAAAGGTCGATAGGCCGGGTTCATCCCGGCCGGAACCCAACGTCCGCCTGGTCCGGCGGCGGCGGCTTCAAGACGACCGGCCGGCTCCGATACCGCATCGACGTGGGCCAGAAACCCGAGGGGTTTTGGAAGGGGAGGCCTGCCTCCCCTTGCCCTTACGATTGGCGGGACGAAAGGTCGATAGGCCGGGTTCATCCCGGCCGGAACCCAACGTCCGCCTGGTCCGGCGGCGGCGGCTTCAAGACGACCGGCCGGCTCCGATACCGCATCGACGTGGGGCAGGGACCCGAGGGGTTTTGGAAGGGGAGGCCTGCCTCCCCTTGCCCTTACGATTGCCAGCATCGCGACAGACGCCCGCACCTATCTCGAAGGCTTTCAGGAAAGCCTGCCCTGGCCGCTCGATCCCTTTCAGCGGGACGCGATTGAGAAGCTGGACACCCACCAAGGCGTCCTCGTCTGCGCCCCCACCTCCAGCGGCAAAACAGTTGTCGCCGATTACTGCAACTTTCGCGCTCTACGGGATGGCGTGCAGGTGATCTACACCACGCCGCTCAAGGCACTCAGCAACCAGAAATACCGCGACTTCGTCCGCCAGTACGGAGCCGACCCCGCGGGTCTTGTCACCGGTGAGAACAGCATCAACGACCGCGCGCCCATAGTCGTCATGACGACGGAGATCCTGCGCAACCTCATCTACGAGGACCTGAGCCGACTGGACGGCGTGCGCTATGTGGTCCTGGACGAGGTTCACTACATCGACGACTTTCCGCGCGGCTCGGTCTGGGAAGAGGTGATCATCCAGGCGCCCAGCCAGATCAAGTTCGTAGGCCTCTCGGCGACGGTTGGCAACTACCGGGAGCTGGCCACATGGATGGCGGAGAACCGGGGTCCCATCGCCACCGTCTACCACGCCGAGCGGCCGACGGAGCTGCGGCTCTGGCTCTCGATGCGGAACGTGTTCAGGTCGCTCTTCGACACCCACGGCAAGGTTAACCAGGACACCTGGCAGCGGGCGCAGCGCGAGGACGAGGCGATGAGCCAGGCGCACGGCTTCAGGCGACTGCCCGCCAACGACATGCTGAAGGTGGTCGAGCAGCTGGACGACCAGCAGATGCTGCCGGCCATCTACTTCATCTTCTCCCGCCGGGGCTGTCGGGAAGCCCTACAGCGCTGCGCCTATCACGGCCTGGACCTGACCAGCGATGACGAGAAGGCACGGATCGAGCGGCTCACCCAGCAGCGGCTGGAGTCGCTGGTGGACGCGGACGAGGCGGCGCTGTTCAGGCGCATGGTGGACAGCGACATGCTGCTGCGTGGGCTCGCCGCCCACCATGCGGGCCTGCTGCCCTATCACAAGGAGCTGGTCGAAGAGCTCTTCCAAGCGGGCCTGATCAAGGTGGTCTTCGCCACGGAGACTCTGGCTCTGGGCATCAACATGCCCGCCAAGGCGGTGGTGGTCTCCTCCTTCAGCAAGTTCGACGGCGTGGGTTTCGCCAACCTCACGACCGGCGAGCTGACGCAGCTGATGGGCCGCGCCGGTCGCCGCGGCATCGACGTCCGTGGCCATGGCGTGATCCTGAAGGAGCAGGATGTGGACATCGGCACCATCTATGAGGTGGCGATGGGTCCCGGGCCTGTCATCCGTTCGAAGTTCCTGCCCACCTACAACATGGCGCTCAATCTGCTTCGCATCTACACGCCAGAGCAGGCCGACGAGCTGATGCTGCGCTCCTTCGGTCAGTTCCAGCTGCGCACTGCCTCCAGTGAATTGCAGGAGCGCCTTCAGAACGTCCGGCTGCGGCTGGAGGATCTGAGAGCCACCTGGGCCTGCGAGCGCTGCCGGCCCAAGGATGTGAGCGACTATCTCCGCAACGAGGAACGGCTGCGTTCGATCCGCCTCGAGACACGGCGGCTCCGGCGGGAGGCGGTTCCCGTGCCAGCTCGGCGGCGCGGCCAGGGCGGCTTCCGCGGCCGTCCTCACGGCCTTGCCGGCCGCCAACTGCACCGTCTGGAGGAGGAGCGCCAGGCGCTGCAGGAGCGGCAGCGCAAGTCCCGCATCACGCGCTGCCCCCGCTTCGGCGAGCACCTGGCCGGCTTCGGCGAGCAGCGAGAGCTGGAGCGGGAGCTGAAGCAGGGCGAGCGGACGAAGGTTGAGCAGAACGACCAGTACCAACGCAAGCTGCGACGGCTGTACCGGGTGCTGGGCGAGGCCGGCTTCATCGAGGGCGACAAGCCCACCGAGAAGGGCCTGCTCACCGCTCGCGTCTACGGGGAGAACTCGCTCGTGCTGGTGGAGGCGCTCTGGCAAGGGTATTTCGAGGGCGTCGGGCCCGAGGAGCTCTGCGCCCTCACAGTCATGCTGGCAGCTGAGGATCGCGGTCGGGACCGCGGACCACGACAGCCCCGGAAATACCCCACACCGGCCATCGGCCAGGTGTCGCGGCTGTTGCGTTCGCTCTACAACCGCTTCGCGGAACTGGAGCAAGACGTGGACGAGCCCAATCTGCGGCCGCCGTCATACGACTACATCGATTTCGCCTACCACTGGGCGTTGGGCGACCCCATGGACTCGATCCCCCTGCCCCAGAACGTCGATATCGGCGACGCCATCAAGGCTATGAAGTCCCTCTACTCGACGCTGCGCCAGCTGGATCACGCTCTGCGGCAGAGTCGTCACCCGCTGCGTGCGACAGTGCGGACAGCTGTGGCCCGGATGGAGCGCGACGTGATCAGCCGCACCTGAGCGGTCTAGAGCCGTGACCGATGGTGAGGGGTTGGCCGGCCGGAGCTTCAGGCTCTTCTGGGGCGCGGCGACGATCTCACTGTTCGGTGACGCCGTCACCTCGTTGGCGCTGCCTCTGACAGCGGCGCTGACCCTGGGCGCTGGCGCCCTTCAGATGGGTCTCCTGACCGCCTTTGGGCTTCTGCCCCATCTGCTCCTCTACCTACCCGCCGGCGTCCTGGTCGATCGGCATCGGCGCCAGCCGGTGATGATCTTGGCCGACTTGGGTCGCGCCCTGCTGATCGGATCCGTCCCGGCACTCGCCCTGTCTGGGCACCTCAGCATTCAGGCTCTTTATCTGATCGCGTTCGCCGCCGGTGCGCTTCAGGTTCTGTTCCGGCTGGCCTACTCGGGGCGCCTGCAGTCGCTGGTCGCAAGTCCCATGCGCCGGCCGCCAACGGCCGGCTGTCGCTCAGCCGCTCACTCAGCTTCGTTGCCGGCCCGGGCGTGGCCGGTCTGCTCGTTCAAATCGTCGGCGCGCCCCTTTCCCTGCTGACGGACGCTGCTTCATTTCTAGCCTCAGCCGGCCTGGTGACAGGCATCCGGGCCCAAGAGCCCCCGCCGGCGGGATCACCACAATCGCTCTGGCAGGGCATCAGCGAGGGAGTGCGCTTCACTTTTTCGCATCCGATCCTGCGCCCGTTCTACCTGCTGGTGAGCACTATGAACTTCTTCAATTTCATCTACTCGGCGCTCGGTGTGCTCTACATGGTCAGGGTGCTCCACCTGCCGCCGGTCTTGATCGGGATTCCGGCGGTCCTCGCGGGACTGGGCGCGATCATCGGCAGTCTGGCGGCCGCGCCGCTCGCCAGGCGGGCCGGAAGCGGGCGGACCATGGTTGCGGGGGAGGTGATGTTCACCGGTGGATTCCTGGCGGTCCCGCTCGCCTTCGGGCCGCGCCTCACCGCGACGGCGATCATCGGTGCCGGCTTCGTCATTGTCGGAATCGGGCTGATGCTGCTCGACGCCAACGCCACCACGATGCTGCAGGCGCTGATTCCCGGGCATCTGATGGGAAGAGCCACCGCTGCCAACGACCAGCTCAACTGGGGGGTCCGGCCGCTGGGAGCCCTGGCCGGGGGGCTGCTCGGTCAATGGCTCGGCCTTCATGCGGCCCTGTGGATCGGCACGCTGGGGGCGCTCGGCGCTGCCCTCTGCCTGGTTGCGACTAGGGTCAGGCGCTACCGTTTTGGGGACTCCCCTGGCTCGCCCGGCTCTACGTAGAGAAGCACTCGCTCGCGGACAGTCAACTAGCCTTAGGACGATGCTGAGCGAAGAGGCAGCGCCGGCCCGTGAGATCCTGACCTGGGACCTCTTCGGCGAGGCGGGAAGGGACCTGGCCCAGATGGTGGCCGACAGCGGCTACCGGCCGACCATCATCCTGGGTGTCGCCAGGGGCGGGCTCCTGCCAGCGGCCTGCCTTTCCTACGCCTTGGGAGTGAAGAACCTTTTCACCATGAACGTCGAGTTCTACACGGGCATCGACCAGCGGTTGGACCTGCCGGTGATGCTGCCGCCGCTGCTGAACGTCGTCGACATCAAGGGAGCCTCGGTGCTGGTGGTTGACGATGTGGCTGACACCGGCCACACCCTGAAGCTGGTCAGGGACTTCTGCGCTGACCATGTGGTCGAGGCGCGATCGGCGGTGATCTACGAGAAGAGCCGTTCGATAGTGAAGTGCGACTACGTCTGGAAGCGCACTGACAGCTGGGTGCTCTTCCCCTGGTCGAGCCAGCCGCCGGTGGTGAGCGGAGTCCGGGTGGCAGAAGCTTAAGCGGAAGCGTCCCCAGCCTCGGCCGCGCGGGTTCAGCCGTTCGGCTGGCGGCCCGTCAAGCCCAGCAGCCGATCCTGCAGGCTCGCGCTCTCAGGGACCTGGACCTTCGGACCGAAGACTCCGATCGCCCGCCACTCCTCCGCGTGAGGCTCGATCTCCGCCCAGATACCCTCGACGAGCTCGTCCGGCAGCGTCGGATCCACGCCGATCACCTTTGCGATGTCGTTGGCGCGCATGCCGCGGAACCCGGTGATCTGCCAGAGATACTCCTGGGCGGAGAAGTCACCGAACGAACAGTGAACCGTGCGCTGGAAGTCGTCCAGACCCTGGACCGCCGCGCAGGCCTTGGCGACGAGGGTGGCAAAGCTGGCCTTTGGATCGTCCCCCAGAAGGTCGCCCTGGAACTTGTCCTGCCCCGCCTCCGCCATCGTGCTGCCGGCCAGCATGTCGGGCACCCAGGCGTCGTCGTAGGCGTGGTAGTTGATGATCTCGCGCAGCGTGACAGGCTTGTCCGATTGCCTCCGCTGGAAGTCGGCCGGCATGTTCATCTGCCACTGCCCGTCACCAATCTGATCGACCACTCGCTGCAAAGCCTGATCGGCCAGCACGAAGACCCGTCGCTCGTAATGGCTCATTTTGCTGGGCCTCAGCGCGCCAGCAGCACGGGGCACTTGGCCAGGTGGATGACCTTGTGCGCCACGCTGCCGAGCATGAACTCCGAGATGTACGACATGCCCCGCGAGCCGAGCACTATGAGATCTGCTTGATGCCGTTCGGCGGCAGCCAAGATCTCACTTGCGATTGCATGACCGCCGGTCAGCGCTTGGCCGGTGACCCTCACGCCCGCCCGCTCCAGCTCGGCCACTGCCTCATCCACCATCTGCTGCGCCTCGGCCTCGCTCTCCATGCCGGTATCGCTGGCGGGAACAGCGCCGTGCCCCGTCACGACGGCTCGAGGTATGTCCGGCGCGTGAACGACAAGCACTTCAGAACCGAACTTCGCGCCCAGCTCGGCAGCAGCCGCCACGGCCTTCTGCGAGTCACTGGACCTGTCGACCGAAACCAATATTTGGTTGTACATGGGGCGAGCCTCCTTTCCAGTCGGACGGTTGCTGTCGGGATCTCTTGCTGAAAGATCCTAAGCCGCTACGGGCCGGCAGTCTCGGCACGGCCTGTAACCAGCCGCCCTGGCCTCCTGCTCGGCACTGAACTCCACTCGGTTGTCCGGCGCGATGCGTCGAGCGTGGAAGCACGTTGGATGGCAGAATACGTGGGTCGTCCGGCTGCCCAGGAAGCGCTTGCGGCGCCGGGCCAGATCCTCCAGCCAACCGAGGTCCAGGCCCTCCAGTGTCAGGATGTCCTTCTTCAATTCGGGGTGCCCGCCTGCATAGTTGCCCAGATCTCCGTCGCCCCTGACCACCCGGTGGCAGGGAATGAGGAGAGGGATGGGGTTGTGCCGCAGAGCGGTTCCGACCGCCCGCACAGCGCCAGGTCGACCGATCTCCCGCGCCACCCAACCGTAGCTGCGCACCTCACCGCGGGGGATCTCGAGTGTCTTGCGCAGCACCGCTTGCTCGAATTCGGTCAGCTGACCGAAGTCGTAGCTCAATCCCTGTCCCCGCGTCGCCAGCAGGGCACTGCGGATCGCCGCGGGCACGCTCGCCGCCGGCTCCAGGGAGCGGTCCACCTTCTCAGCGAACCAGCCCAGGAAGGAATCCAGGCCCTTATCCGCCCGCGATACCGCCGAGACGCGGTTTCCCCGCCAGGCCACGAAGTAGTCGCCGATGGGCGTGGCCACCTTTGCGTAGGAGTCGCGCAGACCGCAGGCGCGGAGTGTCCGCTCCAGGAACCCGTCAGGGGCTTGCGCTGCGCTCAGCTCATGCAGGGCCTCTTCCACCATGTTCATCTCAGCTGACCTCGCTCAACCAACCCGCTCGCGCGCGGAGCGCCTGCAGGCCTCTGTGGACGTTGCTTCTGACCGTCGCCTCGCTCAGACTCAGCGCGCCGGCGACCTCCGCGTAGGTCAGCTGCTGCACCGAATGCAGCAGCACTGCCTCGCGCTGGGCAGGCGGCAGTGCTGCTACCAGACCCGCCAGACGGCGGACGCCGGCGCGAGCCAGCACTGTGCGCTCGGGCCCGGCCCGACGCTCCGGAACCTCGACGCTCTCAGCCTCGGCCCCATCCAGCAACGTCAACTCCGGACGGCGGGAGCGGACCCGGTTGCGAACCAGGTTGACTGCTATGCGCGACAGCCAGGCAGCCAGCTTCAGCTCTGCCAACCGCTGAGGGGAATAACGCTTCAACGCCCGATAGGCGCGGACGAAGGTGTCCTGGGCCACCTCCTCGGCGTCGTGCGGATTCCCGCACATTCCGAGCGCCAGCGCAAAAAGCCTGTGCTGGTGCGTTCTGACCACCTCCTCGAAGCCGGCATCGAGGTCGCGGGCCAGCCATTGCGTCAGCTCTTCAGGGGCCATCCACTGACTGCAACACAGGCTCCGCCGACAGCGTTGCAGCGATTCGCCGGCGGACGTCATCCGTGGCCAAGCCCCTGATCTGGAGGGTGGTCCGGCGGCGGATGACGTCTTCCACCTTCAGTGCCCACTCCTCGCTTCGGGCCTGGTGCACCTGGCCCCAGATGTCAGGCCCGTCGGGATGGATGGGTTCCAGTCCCAGCGACGCGACGTGGGCGGCACGGTCGCCGTAGAGGTGGGTGAGGTGGTCCCAGATCCTCGGTTCCACCTCGACCGGCCGCTCGGGCAGCTGACCCTGGCCTGGCAGTGGCTCGTCGGTGATGCCTAACTGCGAGAAGTCGGGCAGATGGCGCAGCACCTTCAATGCTATCTGGCGATGGGTGGTGAGCTTGCCGCCCGCCACCGACACCATGCCGGCAGGCCCGGTTCGCACCACCTCCTCCCGTTTGGCGCCCGAAGTGGTGCCGTCGCTCTTGGGCAGCACGCGCAGCCCGGCGAACGTGTAGCGGATCCGCTCCCGCGCCAGCAATTCCGCCGGCAGCCCGGTCGCCGCCTCAGCGAGGATCGTGTCCACGTCGTCCGGCGTGACCGCCAGAGCGGCTGGGTCTCCCAGGTACTCCGTATCAGTCGTGCCCAGCAGCAGCATCCCCTCCCAGGGCACTGCAAAGGTGACGCGGCCACCCGGCAGCGGCGTGGTGAGGGCGGCGTGCCAGGGTTCCTGGGGGGCATCGAGAACCAGGTGGACACCCTTGCTCAGCCGGGCCATGGGCTGGGCGTCGGGGTCCTCCAGCAGGCGGATCCGATCGACCCAAGGGCCTGTGGCGTTGATCACCTGCTGGGCACCGATGCGCAGCCCGTCGCAGCGAACACCTGTCACGCGGCCGCTGGTGATCTCTAGCTCGGTCACCGGCAGGTGGTTGATGACTGCAGCCCCGGCCTGAGCCGCGGCCTGGACGGTGGCCAGGACTATCCGGCTGTCGTGGGTCTGGGCGTCCTCGTAAACGCCGGCGGCGCGAAACCCGTTCCCCTGGAGAGCTGGGATGAGGCGCTGAGCGCCCTTCAAACCGACCATTCGAGAACGGCTGTGGCGGAAGCCTGAAAGGGCCGCGTAGGTGAGCATGGCGCCCGCGATCATCGGCACGTTGTGCGGGCCACCTTTGAAGACCGGGATGACGAAGTCAAGACGCTTCACCAGGTGAGGAGCTATGCGATCGAGCAGTTTGGCTCGCTCCTGATGGGCCTCATGGACCAGGCCGAAGTCATACATCTGCAGGTAGCGGAGGCCGCCGTGGATCAGCTTGGAGGAGGCGCTGGAGGTGGCGGAGCCGAAGTCGCGGGCGTCGATGAGTGCCACCTTGGCGCCGGCGTGGGCAGCTTCGAATGCGATTCGGGCTCCGATCACCCCCGCTCCCATCACTACCAGGTCGAACTCCTCGGTCGACAAGCGCTCACGCGTGCGATCCCTATCCATGAACGTCATTCTGCACCCCAGCTTCGCGGACCTTGCCGCGGGATGGGATGGCCGCACCTGCCGCTCACCTGCTGACACGGCCCTCCCGGCTCCGTTCACCGCTTGGAGGTCGAACGGTCCAGACTTATACTCCACACTTCCGGAGCCGACCATTCGTCTAGGAGAAGCAATGAGATCAAGACCGCTTGGCCTCCTCATGCTGGCGGGATTGCTGATCGCCGCCTGCGGCGGCGGCACCAGCACTTCCAATCAGCAGAGCGGCCCCAAGCATGGTGGCACGTTGACCGTGGCGGTCGGCATCGACCCCGACACCCTGGACCCCGCCGCGCAGACCACCACCACTGTCCAGCAGATGGTCTTGATGATCACCGAGCCGCTCCTCGCCTACGACGAGAAGAACACTTTGAAGCCGGTCCTGGCCGAAAAATGGGACGCCGCCGCGGACGGCCTCAGCTACACCTTCACGCTTCGGCAGGGGGTCAAGTTCAGCGATGGTGAGCCGTTCAACGCGGCGGCCGTCAAGTTCTCGCTGGACAGGATGCTGAATCCCGCAACCTTCAAGACCCAGCCGGGCGTCCTGCGTGTCATCAAGAGCACTGACGTGGTCGATGACAGCCACGTAAAGATCAGCCTGAAAACTCCTTTTCCTCCGTTCTTGGGAGCGATGACCCAGGCGGTCGCCGCCATCATCGCACCGAACTCTGTCAGTCAGGCGCCCAACACACCCGCCCTGATCCAGAAGCCAGTCGGCACCGGGCCTTACGTGTTCAAGGAACGGGTCAATGGCGACCACGTGACCTTCGACAAGAACCCGAGCTACTGGGGCAGCAAGCCTAACTACGACGCGCAGGTCTACAAGGTGGTGCCGGACGCGGCGACGCGAGAGGCGTTGGTGAAGGCCGGCCAGGCGGACGTCTCCTACCTGCCACCCGCCAACGATCTGCCCGCGCTGCAGCAGAGCCAGGACCTGAAGGTCATCCTCGGCCCCTCCGACCGCACCATCTTCATGAGCATCAACACGCCTGGTAAGTTCCAGCCGCTGCTGCAGAAGCCGGCTGTGCGGGAGGCGCTCAACTACGCGGTCAATAAGGATGCGATAGTCAAGAACGCCCTCTTCGGCGCCGCCACCCCGCTGGATGCCCCGATGTCCAAGGCCCTGTTCGGCTACTGCAGCGTCGGCAAGTACGACTACAACCCTGAGAAGGCCAAGCAGATGCTGAAGGATGCCGGTGCCGAGGGGATGAAGATCAAGGTCATCTCCCCCCAGGGCCGCTACATAGGCGATTACCAGGTAGCCCAGGCAGTGGCGGGCGACCTGCGCAAGGTCGGCCTCCAGGTTGAGCTGGCCAACCCCAGCGATTGGCCCACCTACCTCTCGCGCATGGTCAACGTGCCGCCCGACCAGGCGACAGCCGACCTGCACCTGCTGGGCTGGGCGCCCAGCTTCCTGGATGCTGCCCAGCAGTTCCAGATCATGACGCCTGACAACTTCCCGCCCAAGGGACTCAACACCTCCTACTACAGCAACCAGAGCGTGACTGATCTCGTGACCAAGGCCAACGGCGAGACCGACTCCAACCAGCGCAAGCAGGACTACTGCAGCGCCGGTAAGCAGGTCTGGAAGGATGCTCCCTGGATCTTCCTCTACAACCAGAAGAACCCGATAGTCACCACCAGCAAGGTGACTGGCATCTATGGGCTTGCCAACGAGCAGTTCGTGACCTCCTGGGCCTCGCCCGCCTAGCCTTCTCAGTGGACCAGAGACCCGGCGCATGCTGAGCTACATTGCGCGCCGGGTCCTCATCGCCATCCCCACCCTGTTTGGGGTGGCGACAGTCATCTTCGCCCTCGTCCATCTGCAGGGCGGCGACCCGGCCCGAGTGATCGCCGGCGCCAATGCGACGCCTGAAGACGTGGATCGCATCCGCCATCAGCTGGGCCTTGACCAGCCTCTCCTGGTCCAGTACCTGATTTTCATCGGCAATCTCCTCCGCGGAGACCTGGGCACCTCGGTCCGCTCGGGGCAGCCCGTTTTCAACGAGATAGCTAGCCGTGCTCCCTACACGGTGGAGCTGGCGGTGATCAGCACCATCCTGGCTGTTGCGATCGGCGTCTTCCTCGGGGTGGTCGCCGCCACCAACCACGACAACCCGATCGACCTCGCCATCTCCAGCTTCTCGGTCTTCGGTGTTTCCATGCCTGTCTACTGGCTCGGGCTGCTGCTGATCATCCTCTTCGCCGTCAACCTGCACGTGCTGCCGGCGGCGGGCGCCAACCAGCCGACGGGCTTTATCCTGCCGTCCTTGACCCTGGCCTTCTTTTCGATCGGCTTCATCGCCCGCCAGACGCGGTCAGCGATGCTTGAGGTGTTGGATTTGGACTTCGTGCGGACGGCTCGGGCCAAGGGCGCCGACCGACCCACAGTCCTGGTCAAGCACGCCCTGCGCAACGCGCTGCTGCCAATCATCACTGTGATCGGACTCCAGTTCGGCACCCTGCTGGGGGGTGCCATCCTGACCGAGACCATCTACGCCTGGCCGGGGTTGGGCCGGCTGCTGGTCGACTCGATCTTCGCCCGCGACTTCCCCGTGGTTCAGGGCACTGTCTTCGTGTTTGCTGCCGCGCTGATCTTCGTGAACCTGTTCACCGACCTCCTCTACGCCTATGTCGATCCTCGCATCCGGTACGACTGACGCCGCGCCGCTCGCTCTGAGCGAGGCGCCGCCGCAGTCGGCGCCGAGGCTCTGGCGGCGGCTGCTGCTGCACAACAGCGCGGTGGCCGGCATGATCCTGCTGGGTTTCCTCGTGCTCGCGAGCCTGATCGGCCCGCTGATCTTCCGCTCGGACCCGACCGCGCAGGATCTGAGCCTGGCCTTCCTGCCCCGTTCGGCAGCGCATCCTCTGGGCACCGACGATTTGGGCCGCGATGAACTGGTCAGGCTCTTCTTCGGCGCGCGTTACACGCTCTCCCTCGCCCTGGCTGCTGTGGCGCTCGGCCTCGTCGTCGGCGTGCCGCTGGGCGCAATCTCCGGCTATTTCGGTGGCTGGGTCGACCTGCTCGTCCAGCGTGTGGTGGACGTGATGCTTGCCTTTCCCAGCATCCTGCTGGCGATCTCACTCGTCGCGGCGCTGGGCGTCGGTCTCCGCAACGTGATCGTCTCGGTGGCCATCGTGGCCATGCCTGGCTTCATCCGGCTGGTGCGGGCTTCGGCCCTCTCCATCCGCGAAGCTCCCTATGTGGAAGCCGCCCGCGCCCTGGGTGTGCCGTCATGGCGGATCCTGCTCCGCCACGTGGTGCCGAACTCGCTCGGTCCGCTCATCGTGCAGGCCAGCCTGCAGCTGGGCGGCGCCATTCTGGTGGCCGCCGGCTTGGGCTTCTTGGGGCTGGGTGTCCAGCAGCCGACGCCTGAATGGGGCGCCATGCTGGGCTTCTCCCACACGTACATCTTCAGTGACCCGGGCCTGCTCACTTACCCGGGGCTCTGCATCTGCGGCGCCGTCCTCGCCTTCAACCTGCTGGGCGACGGCCTCCGCGACGCCCTCGACCCCCGCATGAAATAGCTGACGGGGCGGGGGCGCCGCGTCGCCGCCCAAAATGCAGCGAACGGGAATGCTCAGGCCGAGCTGACCATGCGGTTGCTCAGCCGGCCCAGGCCGTCGACCTCGACCACGACCTGATCCCCGGGCTTGAGCCAGACTTTCTCTGCGCGGCCGAGGATCACGCCCTCCGGAGTGCCGGTGGAGATGATGTCGCCGGGCTCCAGAGTGAGATGGCGGCTCATGTAGCTCACGAGCTCCTCCACGCCGAAGATCAGGTCCGCGATCGTCGAGTCCTGTCGCTTCTCGCCGTTCAGGAAGCAGCGGATGCCCAGCCGGGTCACGTCGGGGATCTCCTCCTTGCTCACCAGGTAGGGCCCGATCGGCAGGAAGTGGTCCAGCGACTTGCCGAGCAGCCACTGGCTGGTCCGGGCCTGCAGCTCCCGGGCTGAGAGATCGTTGGCGTTGCAGTAACCGAAGACATGGTCTAGCGCCTGACCCTGAGCGACGTTCTGAGCGCGCTTGCCGATCACAACTGCCAGCTCCGCCTCATAGTCGTACTGCTCGGCGATTGCCGGCAGCGGGATGTCCTCGCCGCTGGCGGCCAGCGAGTTGTTGAACTTGCTGAACAGCACGGGGGTCTCAGGCACTGCCATTCCCGCCTCGGCGGCGTGACGCCGGTAGTTGAGACCGACGCAGATGATCTTGCCCGGACTCGGCACGCAGGGAGCGAGCTTGAGCTGCGTCTCCTCCAGCTCGGCTCCTGCGGGAGGTAGACCGCCGGCCATCAGAGCAGCCAGGTCCCCAGTCCCCAGGTCGCGAACTGTGCCGCCGCCATCCTTGCTGGCCAGGGCGATTCCCCGCGGGGTGTGGTGCGAGATCAGAATCATGATGTCGGTTCCTCCGAGCCAAGGTTGACGAGGCGTAACAGGCGTTCCGCACAGGATGGCAGTTTTCGGCGCACCGCCGCCTCGGTCAGTCGGCTAGCGTCGTCAACCCCGGCCAGTCGGGGCGGCCAAGTGTCACATCGCATGGCGGCCAAAGCCGCTGACTTCAGCGGCGGATCGCTCACGTCGCTATGATCCCGCCCATGCCGACGCGAATCATCGGTGCTGTCACGCACGACGTGCGCTTCCCCACCTCGCTCGAAAAGCACGGCTCTGACGCTATGAATGTCGATCCCGACTACTCGGCGGCGTACGTTGTCCTGGAGACCGACCATGCCCAGGGCCTGGCCGGCCACGGCCTCACATTCACCTGCGGACGCGGCAACGAGCTCTGTGTGGCAGCCATCCAAGCGCTGCAGCACCACGTCGTCGGTCGCGACCTGGAGGACATCACTGCCGACTTTGGCGGCTTCTGGCGGAGCCTGGTCGGCGACTCTCAGCTGCGCTGGCTCGGTCCCGAGAAGGGCGTGATCCATCTCGCCACCGGCGCCCTGGTCAACGCGGTCTGGGATCTCTACGCCAAGGTGGAGCGAAAGCCTCTCTGGAAGCTGCTCAGCGACTTGAGCCCGGAGCAGGTGGTCGACTGCATCGACTTCCGCTACATCGAGGATGTGCTGAAGCCGGGCGAGGCGATAGAGCTGCTGCGGAGCAGGCTGAGCGGACGCACCGAGCGAGAGGCGACGGTCCTCCGCGACGGCTTTCCCGCCTACACCACCTCCGCGGGCTGGCTCGGCTACAGCGAGGAGAGCCTGCCCGACCGGGTCGAGACGGCCAAGCAGCAGGGCTTCAGCCACATCAAGATGAAGGTGGGCGCCGATCCGGAAACTGACCTCCGCCGTGCCCGCATCCTCCGCTCCTCCATGGGCCCCCAGATGAAGCTCATGGTCGACGCCAACCAGGTCTGGGGCGTCGAGCAGGCGATCAAGGCCATGGCGGCGCTGGCCGAGGTCGACCCGATGTGGATCGAGGAGCCGACCAGCCCTGACGACGTGCTCGGCCACCGAACGATTCGCCAAGCCGTGCATCCCATCGGTGTCGCCACCGGGGAGCACGTCCAGAACCGGATCATCTTCAAGCAGCTGCTGCAGGCACAGGCCATCGATTTTTGCCAGATCGACGCCTGCCGCCTGGGCGGCGTCAACGAGGTGCTGGCCGTGCTCCTACTGGCGGCGAGGTTCGGCGTCCCGGTCTGCCCACATGCCGGCGGTGTGGGCCTCTGCGAATACGTGCAGCACCTGGCGATCTTTGACTACATCGCCGTCGGCGCCTCGCTGGAGAACCGCATCTGCGAGTTCGTCGACCACCTGCATGAGCACTTCGTCGACCCGTGTCGCATCTCGCACGGCCACTACGAGGCGCCGAGCGCGCCGGGCTACAGCATCGAGATGAAAGCGGAGTCGCTGGCTCAGTACGCGTATCCCGACGGTCCCGCATGGCGGAGCCTGTCGGCGAGGGAATCCGCCTAGTTGCCAGGAGGGGTAGGTGCCTTGAGGTTGGAGAACAAGATCTGTGTCATCACCGGAGCCGGGTCAGGCATCGGTCGGGCGTCCGCCTTGCTCTTCGGCCGCGAGGGCGCAACAGTGGTGGCGAGCGACGTGGACGAGGCCAGCGCGGACTCCACCGCAGCCGAGATCACCGGCGCCGGCGGCGCAGCCGAACCGCGCCGAGTCGATGTCACCAAGCCGGAGGACGCGCAGGCGCTGGCCAGCTGGACTGCCGAACGGTTCGGCCGGGTGGACGTCCTTTTCAACAACGCAGGCATCGCCGGGGTGGGCGACGTGCTGGAGACGGAGCCTGATCTCTTCGACCGGGTCATGGCAGTCAACGTGCGGGGCGTCTACTTGATGAGCCGGGCGGTAGTGCCGCTCATGATCGAGCGGAAGGCGGGCAGCGTCATCAACATGTCTTCCTGCATCGCCGACATCGGCCTAGCCCGCCGGGTCTCCTACGCGGCGTCCAAGGGTGCGGTGCTGGCCATGACCAAGTCGATGCAGGTGGATCTCGCCCCTCACGGCATCCGGGTCAATGCGTTGATGCCAGGCACCATCCTGACGCCCTTCGTCGACCGCTACCTGAAGGAGTCGTACGCGGATCCGGAGGAGGGCTACGCCTCCATCCGCAAGCGCCAGCTGGGGGGCGACCTGGGCCAGCCAGAGGACGTGGCCTACGCGGCCCTCTACCTGGCCTCCGACGAATCGCGCTTCGTGATGGCCTCAGGCCTCGTTGTTGACGGAGGCGTGACGGGAGGCAAATAGCGGGTCCATGAGCCAACTTGCACTGGCGGTTCGGCGCGCGGCGCGGCACGACCCACGTCTGACGGTCGCCAGATCATGTGGGGACGCCTCTTCGTGCAGAGACGCCAGCCGGACTTCGGGTTCAGCCGACCTCTCGAAAACCGTGGTCATTGCTGTTGCGTCTTATCTAAAGATGTTGGTCAGAGGGCCTTGCCTGGTGTGACTTTCTCATGGCTCGAGGAGAGCGCGGGGAGATGGTTCGCGCGCCCTCGCCGTTTACGCGCGGCCGAGATTCTTCGCGCAATGCGCCCGGCGTCCGACCCGACGCCGCCCACGAAGGCCGATGCGAGCTTGTACTGGAAGGGCATGCCGACGAGGTGAAACCCGGGCGCTTCGACGAGGCCTGCGTCGATCCAGGAGAAGTCCTGACTGAAGCCCGTGCACCAGACGATGCTATTGGCAGCCACCACCCGGCCGTCGGCAAGCCGGGGGCGACCCTGGGACACCCCCTCCACGCGAGAAGCAAGCTGGACCCTCGAGGCGGTGACATCATCGATGGTCAGCCGGATCAGCGGGCCGCCCCTCGATGCCATCTTGGCCAGCAGCCGCCGGCCCAGCGGGTGGCGTCGCGACACCACGTGGTTGGCGATGAGCCAGAAGATCCGCCCGCCGAAGGCGTAGGCCCGAGAAGGAATGTGTCCGACCGTGCGTCCGGCGAGCCAGGTCTCGTGACCGGCCGCGGCCGCCTCCATCGCGATCTCGGCGCCCGAGTTACCCGCCCCGACCACTAGCACCGGACCTGGCCGCAGCTGCGCGGGGTTGCGGTAGTCCTGAGCGTGAAGCTGGAGAACTTCAGTGTCGACTTCGGCAGCCAGGCCGGGGATCGAGGCGATCGCATGGGCACCTGTCGCTATCACCACCTCTGTGGTCCGGAAGATGGCGTCGCCGCACTCGACCAGGTAGCGATCGCCGTCTCTGGCCACCCGGTTGGCACGAGTTTGCGATCGAACGGGCAGTGCGAACCGCCGAGCATATTCCTCGAGGTAGTCGGCCATCTCATCCTTGGTCGGGAATGAGTTCGCCGCCGCTGGAAACGGCATTCCGGGCAGGCAGTCATAGCGAGCAGGCGTGAACAGGCGGAGCGAATCCCAATGCTCGCGCCAGCTCTGGCCAACGCGTGCGGCCGCATCGAGGATGACGAACTCAAGTCCCAACCTCTGCAGGTGGTAGCCCATGGCAAGCCCGGCCTGGCCGCCGCCGACTACCACCACCCCGAACGACTCAGTCCTTCTCGCGTCGCGCACGTCCAGCCTCCTCCATTGCGGGTGCCGCGGGTTGCCCCGGGCGACCGACGATTCCCAGTTGCTGCATCTGAGACAGGCGGTCGGCGACCCCCCAGTGCTCGACGATCTTGCCGTCGCGGAAGCTGCACACATCCACGATTGCGATCTCGAAAGGCCGTCCGGTCGGACTGCCCAGGACGTGGCCGCCGTGGGTGCCTCGGCTCTTCAGCCGTGCCCAGACCTTGTCGCCGCTGACCATCGCGTCCTCGACCTTCACCTCGATGTCAGGCGATAGAGCGTGGAGAAAACCTATCGCACCCTTCAGGCCTTCGCGGTCGTTTGGCTCGATCCCGTCTTGGTGCTCGACGAAGTCGTCAGCGCAGACCTCGTCCACAATCGCTGTGTCGTCGCCGCTGAAACCTTCCACTATCCAGCGGCGAAAGGCCTCCAATTGGGCTCGACTATCGCTGCCGCTCGTCTGGCTCGTGGTCGCCTCCTTGGATTAGTCCGATGTCTAATCGGATGAATATTGCTAGACTAGCAGGAGTGAAGCCTGCTGTCAAGCGGCGATACGACGCCACCGGCCGGCAGGCAGGAGCTGCGGCAACGCGGCACTCGATCCTGGTCGCGGCGCGCGAAGTCTTCCTCGAGCGGGGCTATGTCGCCGCGACGATGCCGGCGATCGCGGAGCGCTCCGGCGTCGCGCTGGACACCGTCTACGCGTCAGCGGGAGCGAAGCCAGTTTTGTTTCGCGAGCTGATCGAGACGGCGATCTCGGGCCAGGACGAGGCTGTTCCGGCCGAGCTCAGGGAGTACGTCAAGCTCATTCAGGCGGAGCCGGAGGCGGCACAAAAGCTGGAGATCTACGCGGCTGCGGTCACCGCGATCCAGACTCGGCTTGCGCCGCTGGTTGCGCTGGTACGCGACGCCGCGGCCACCGACCAGCAGCTGGCGCGCCTCTGGCAAGAGATTGCCGACCGGCGCGCTGCCAACATGCGCCTGCTCGCAGCGAACATCGCCAGCACCGGTCGCCTCCAAGTGGAGATCGAGGAGGCGGCCGATGTGATCTGGGCCACCAACTCGCCGGAGTTCTTCCTTTTGATGGTGCGAGATCGCGGCTGGGAGCCGGAGCGCTTCCAGGCCTGGCTCGCCGCAACCTGGAAAAGACTGCTTCTAGTGCAGCAATAGGGAACGCCGCCTTGGCCGCTTGTAGAGGCACCCATCCAATCGACTCTGACCAGCGATGCCGGAGTTGCTGTCTTTCATCCGACTCGTCATCTGCCGGAGGCCTCCTGAAAAGGAACGGGTTGAGTCGTTGAGGTTGGCCGCGATCGCTTGCCTCCGGCTCCGGATTCCACCTGCCGAGGCAGGAAATCGGAATAGACTCTCAAGCGCTCGAGATGAAAAGCACTAGCTCGGCGAGGGATCGCGGGGCGAAACTGGCGGCGGCTGACAAGGCAGCTGCCGCTGGCGACTGGGCGAACGCCACGGCCACCTACTCCGAACTGGTTGATTTTGACCCCAGGCCACCGGGGTGGCTACTGGAACGACTCGCGAACTCTGAACGACAAATGGGCGCCTATCCGAATGCGCTGCGGACCCTGGAACGCGCCTACGGTACATTCGTTGCTGAGGAGGATTACGTGGCGGCGGTTCGCGTCACCACCCGCATCACTGGGATGCGCATGATGTTCGGCGATTGGTCGGGCGCCAGGCCTGGGAGAAGCGGGGCTGGCGCCACCTCGAGACCATCGGTCCCTGCCTCGAACGCGGCTTCCACGCTGTCGCGTTGGTGGGCTGCGACGTGCACGATCCGAGGAAGCTTCTGAAGCAGGCGGAGCTGGCGCTGGCGGTCGCCGAGGAGTTCGATGATCACGCGCTTGAGCTCCGAGCCCGGGCCGACAAGGGGCTCGCGCTGGTCTGCCAGGGTCGAGTCGTCGAGGGTTTCGCACTCCTCGATGAAGTGATGGTGGGGATAGCCGCCGACGAGGTGAGAGACCCGGAGATACGAGGGATTACGCTCTGCGCCTTGATGTCTGCGTGCGAGCCGGCCGGCGACCACGATCGCGCTGAACAGTGGTGCCGGACCATCGAGGACAACCCTCGACTGCAGGGGCTGGGGATCCTGGTCACTCACTGCCAGATCGCGTATGGCGCCGTGGACGCCTTGAGGGGCAGGCTGGACAGTGCCGAAGTGCGGCTCCAAGAGGCCATCGAGGCGGGCGCAACGACGCGATATTTCGGGGCCGCAGCACGCTGTTGCGGGGACTGTCGACGGTCGTTTCGTCGTCTGGGCAGTAGGCATGGTCGTCAACCCCGAGCTCAAAGCCGCCGTTCGAGCCGCAGCCGCGAGCGTCCTAGCTGCGCTGGCGCGGTGGGATGCCGGCCGCCCTGTCCTGAACCTGACGGGCCGAGCCGCAGCCGCGGTTACGCTCTTCGGCCAGGAAAGGTACGAACGCCTGGTCCGAATCCGCGCTGAATACGACGCGAACCGGGTCTTCCTGGCAGCCCACGAAGTAACCGGCTAAAGAACGCCGGCGAGTGGGTAGCAGGCTCCGCCCCGCCGACGAGGACCGCAGGTCAATGCTTTAGGGCTGCCTCTTCGGCGATCGGGTCGGTCGGCTGAGGCGGGGCCAGGAAGACTATCTGGGCGTTGGTGCCGGACCAGGGGATCTGGCGCGTGTCCACCCGAAACGGCCCGACGTAGTTCATCTCCCACACCGTATAGGAGACGATCTGCCCATCGGCACTCCGCTCCACCGAGGCCACATACGCGACATGGCCGTGGTAGGGATCGAGCAGCGGGCGTTCCCAAGACACTATTGCGCCGGGCTCCGGCTCGAGCTGGATCGGGCGGCCGGTCGCCTTCGAGAGATTCGGCGCCACGTCGGCCCCGTCGCCCATCACCGAAGGGCTGTTGGGGTCGGAGATGAGGTACCAGAGTTGTTCGGCGTACCAAGTGCACTGACCAGGCGCGCCTGTCGTGTTGGCCAGGGCGGAGGTGGGCACCCAGCCCCCAGCGTCGCTCTCGACCAAGCCGCCGACCACGCCGCTGCCGTTGTTGAAGCCATGGAGGGCGGCCACCTTGTCGGACGCCCCGTGGAGGGAGGCTTTCAACGCGTCGATCCTCTGCTTCACCTTGGTCAGCCGGTCCAGCAGCGTGCCTCGCTGGGCCAGCAGCTTGTTCAGCTCGGCCCGGGCTGCGCTGCGGGAGCTCTTGTCCCGCGACTGAATTGACTGCAGCCTCTCCAGCAGGCGCTGGGAGCGATCCGCCACCAGCCTCGACTCGGCAGCGGTCGCCCAGACGTCAGAGAGACTGCGAGCGTTGAGCAAGCGCTGCAGGTCAAGCCCCCGCGTCTCGTAGCGCTGGCGAGCGTTGGCGCTGATCGCCCGGTGCAGCGAGTCGATCTCCGCCTGGTCCTGCGCTGCCTGTTTGTCGGCAGCCGACTGATGGGCCCGCGCGAGCTCGATCTGGCCGTTCAAAGGTGCCAGCTGGCTCTCGCCGGCCTTCTGCTCAGCCTGCGCTTGATCGAGCGCCGCCAGGACCTCGGCCAGCAGCTTCTGCTCGGCGCTGGGCGGCGGCGGCGGGCCTCCCGGCGAGGTGCTGGGGCTGGGGCTGGGCGACGGGCCGTGGCTGGGAGTGGGGGCGGCGCTGGGAGAAGCCGTCGGCGGCGCGCTCGGGCTGGCCGAGGGCGTTGGGCTGGGGCTGGGGCTGGGTGAGGGTGAGGGTGAGGGTGTGGCTGGCGGAGAAGCGGCCACGGCAGCCGGCGAGAACGCGAAGAGGAGGGCGAAACACAGGATGAGCCGCCTCATTTCGGCACCCGCACCAGCAGAGCGGAGCTACCGAGCAGAACGCAGCTTCCCACCACTGTGACCAAGCCAATGTCCCTGGCGGCGGCGAGAGGATGGCTCAGCGTCAGGAACGGCAGCGCGTAGCTGAGTCCCTTGGGCAGGGTCGTGCCGAGCCACCAGAGAGCAAGTAAAGTCAGCGCTGAGGCGGCCAGGGCCACACTGAGCGCCTGGAAGAGCAGCGGCGCGCGCAGCACCGTCGGCCGCACGCCCACCAGGGCCAGGATGCGCAGCTCCTGGCGCCGAGCCCGCGCTTCTGAGCGGAATAGCCGCAGGGCGGCCATGGTGGCGACCAGCGCCACGCCGAGATCCAGGGCCAGGGCACCGAACCGCAGCACGTCGAGGATGCGGCTCAGCTTGCGAGCGTCCTCCGGGGTGTAGGAGACGGGCACCTGACGGTCTGCCGCAGCGCTCTTCTGAGCGGCCTCGGCCACCCGGCCGCCCGCGGCGGGATCCTGCACGTCGACGACCAGCGTGGCCGGATAGGGATTGCTCTGGGTGCCGTTGCTGAGCGGGGCAAGCTGGCTGTCCTGGCTGGCCAGCTTGGCCGCCTCCGCCTTGCTCCGATATTGCACGCCTTTCACCCCCTGGATGGCCTTCACTTGAGCCGTCAGCGCGCTCACGTCCTCCGGCTTGGCCTCGTCGGCCAGGAAGACCTGAATCTGAGAGGCTGACTGCATCTCCCTCTCGACCGCCCCGCCGACCAGCGTCACAGTGAGCTGAACCGTGGCCGCCAGAGCCATCAGGCTGCCGACCACTATCACCGAGCCTGCCCAGGAGATCAGGTGCGGACGCTGCCAGTGCCACGAATAAGCCAAGAGGCTCAGGGCATGGCGCCCGACCGCGTTCAGCTGGCGGCCCATCCTTCGGGCGAACGCTGGTGATGAGGCGGACCTCACAAGCGCAGCACCTCTCCGTCGAAGTGCTGGAGGGCGGTGGCATCGTGGGTTGCGAGGAGAACTGTCATGCCGTCCTCGCTCAGCTCCGCCAGCAGGTCGAGCACCTGCCAGGTGGCGATTGTGTCAAGGTTGCCGGTCGGCTCGTCCGCGAGCAAGATGCGCGGCTGGTGAGCGATCGCCCGCGCGATGGCGACTCGCTGCTGCTGGCCGCCGGAGAGGTGATCGGGCCGCCGGTCGGCGAGGTCCGCCAGTCCTACCCGCCTCAGGGCCTGGTGGGCCACATCCTCCGGCGACTCGATCGACCACTGTGCCAGCTCGAGCGGAAGCCGCACGTTCTCGAGAGCAGTGAGATGCGGCAGCAGCTCATAACTCTGGAACACGAAGCCCAGCCGCCGACGGAGCCCCGAGACCTGCCACGGCCAGAGCCGGCGCAGGTCTATGCCATCGACAAAGCCCTCTCCCGAACGCAGGCGCACAACCCCGTAGAGCAGGCGCATGAAGGTCGTCTTGCCGGCGCCCGAGGCGCCGGTCACCATCACGAACTGGCCGGGCACGTAGCTGCAGGTGATGCGATCCAGGACCTTCCGGGTGCCATAGCCCGCCACAGCGTCCTGGAGGACTACCGAGCCTGGCGGGTGCTCCATCTTGGCTGTGTGCTCGGGGACCGGCCCTCCTGTGCCTCTCAGCGCACTCCGCCCAGGGCCCGGTTTGGTGCTCAGCACGGGCCCCGCAGCCTGAGAGTTCCAATACCAATCATTTGAGTTTGCCTTCGAAGACGGCCCCCTAGCGCCTCCCCACCTCTCCGTCGAGCGGTTCGGCCCTGTGGCCCTCCACCTTACCGAGATAACGGCGGCCTGGCTACGGTTGTGGCCGGTCCGTCTGCCGCTCCTCGCCGCCGGCGTGAGGCCGATGGACAGGCGAATAGCCGGAGCAAGAGGTCACAGGTAGGCGGGGATAACGCGGAAAGCGAACGTCGGTTTGCGAGAGCCGGCAGAACCAGAACTCGCTGCGCGCACCGCTGACCCGAGCGGCGAAACCGCAACTGCCGCAAAGCCCGATCTTCGACTGCACGCCAGAG
Source organism: Candidatus Dormiibacter inghamiae (assembly GCA_016464825.1). Classification (GTDB taxonomy): domain Bacteria; phylum Chloroflexota; class Dormibacteria; order Dormibacterales; family Dormibacteraceae; genus Dormiibacter; species Dormiibacter inghamiae. Next base: position 116,536 of record JAEKNQ010000033.1, read on the forward strand.
CATTTAACCAGCGGCCGCCAGGTCTACGCGGAGATCTCCTTTGGAACGGTCGCTTGACATTTCTGACACTGCGGCCTGTGACCGCAAACGGAGGGACCGCGAGAAGCCCGGCTTCCCGCGGTCCGTTTGGAAAGGGAGGAGGGTTTATGTCTGCGGTGAGGGACTCGGGCTGGTGGCGGGCTTTGTTGAAGGCCTGTTCCAGTTCGGGATCTTCTTGGCCTGGAGGACCTTGTTCTCCTGCGCGCTGGTCAGGGTTCCGTTCTGAACCAACGGATCCAGGAGCGGCTTCAGCGCAGCCTGGTACTGGGTGCGGTACTGGTCCTCGCTCAGGCCTTTGTCGCTCGCTAACTGCTGGACGGTCTTGCCCTGCTTCAGATCGGCGACCAGATCCGTCCGTTTGATGCCGAGGACCTGAGCTTCAGCGGTGCCGATCGCAAGGCGCAGCTGGTTGGCAGCCGCGCTGTTCTTGGCAGTGGCAGGCGAGTGCATGCCCGGTGTGGGAGTGCTGGACGCAGCCGGGGCCGCGGCCTGAACGGTGTTCTGACCACCGTTCTGCCGGTCGTGAACGACGGCAGCGGCGCCACCGCCGACGATCAGGAGGCCGACTCCAGCGGCGGCCAGCTTGGTGGCTAGGGAAACGCTCGGAATGTTCATAACCACAGCCTGCCCCTGCATTGCAAAAGCACTGCGCCGCGGAAGGTCAAGCTTGTGTAAGGCCCTGGTCGACGGTCGATCCTGAGGCTGAGCCCGACCTGTCAGGGGCAACGGCAAGCCGGGGGGTGCTCCGGCCGGCCAGCAGTTAGCGTCTGCTGGTCAGTCAGCGCTTGCTCTGCAGGGCCCCCACGAGGCGGTCGACCGAGCTTGACACACCGTACCGGCGGCCCAGCTCGGAGGCCGTTTCGGGATTGGCGGGATAGGCGTCGCGGCGGCCAGGTGGGAGTTCCACTGGAGCATCCCGAACCGGCAGCACCGCGAGCAGCGCCCGCTCGAGATAGTCGCGCTGCGCCTCGCTGTACCGACCGGAATCGATCAGCCCGCGCACGCCCCCGTGCCGCTTGACCAGCTCAGCAGCGGTTTTCGGCCCCACTCCAGGCAGGCCAGGCAAGCCGTCGGAGGGGTCGCCCCGAAGGACTGCGAAGTCGCCGTACAACGCGCCCGGGACTCCGTACCGGCGTTGGAGCTCGGCATCGTCCACCTCGGCCAGACCTTTGCGCTCGGGATAGAGCACCTTGATTTGGTCCGAGACGAGCGCAAAGAGATCGCGGTCCCCGCTCACGACCTCGATGCGCATGCCCACCGCCCTGGCCGTCCAGGTCGCTATCACGTCCTCCGCCTCGTAGTCCGGCACGCCGACGAAGTCAACGCCGACGGCGGCGAGGAGCTCGTGGATGAGCGGGAACTGGGGCTCCAGGGGATCGGGGACCGGCTCGGCCACGCGATGCGACTTATAGCTCGGAATCAGGTCCACTCGCCACTGCGGACGCCAGTCCTCATCGCTGGCCACCGACAGGAGGTTCGGGCGGCGGGCATAGATGAGGCGGGCCAACGTGTCCAGGAAGCCGCGGACGGCGTTGACCAAGCGACCGTCCGGCGCCACCACCGTCTGCGGCACTCCATAGAAGGCGCGAAAGATCAGGCTGGAGCCGTCCACGAAGAGCCAGTCAGGCCTCAAGCTGCAACCCCATGAGCAGCTACAGTCTCGCTGATGACGTTCGGTCCAGGGCTGGGGAGGAAACGAGCCCGAGCCTGCTTGGGAGTGCTTGCGGGGCTGGGGTTCGCTCTGGGTGCCGGGGCGCTGATCCGGCCGGAATTATTCGCCCGCGCCGGCGGCCAACCCCCACCCACGGGGACCACAAGCTGGCCCTGGCGCCTCTTCGCCGTACGGGAGCTGGGCTTAGCCTGGGCCCTCTTCGACGCCGCCAGGCGAAACCAAGCGGACGCCGCCCGGACGGCTGCAGGCTGGCTGGCCTGGAGCCAGGCGGGTGACGCCGCCCTGTCGGCCTGGCTGGGCGTTCGGAATCGGATGCCCAGGCGGCTCTCGATTCTGGTCGGACTAAGTGCGGCTTCTACCTTCGCCCTCGCCGCCGCCTGCCGCCGCGCGTACGCCACCCCGACCGCTGTTGAGCGGTAAGTGAATCTGACGTCAGCGGCCGGCCGGATTTGACCCGACCCCGACAGCCCATTGACATCCTGTCCACAAGTACACCGGCCAGCCCTCTGTGGCCTCATCCCGGGCGAGCGGAAGCCACGGTTGGGCCGCGCAGATCGTGGTGCGTGGGCCCTCAGATGGACGGTGGCCGCACGCCCGCCGCCCGACGTGGAACACTTAGTTGTATGAGCACGGCTGGGCAGACCTTCACGATTCGAGCAGCTACCAGAGCCGACATGCCGGCCATCGTCGGCATCTACAACTGGGCGGTCAACCAAACCTTCGCCACCATCGACTCGGAGCCCCTCTCCGAAGAGGAGGCGGCGGCCTGGTGGGACGAGCACGGCAGCACAGTCACACTTGTCGCAGTCGACGATGACGTGGTTGCCGGCTGGGCTCGGCTGCTGCCCTGGCGGCAGCGGGGCTATCACATGGTCGAGGACCTGGTCTACGTCGATCCGGTCTATCACAAGCTCGGCGTGGGGCGCCAGCTGCTTAACCGCCTACTGGAGGAGGCAAGGTCAGCGGGGCACCGGACGGTCGTAGCCTCCGTGGCGGCCGACAACGGTTCAGGACTGCGCTTGCATGAGAGCCTGGGCTTCCAGCAGGTGGGGACTTTGAAAGACGCCGCCTACAAGTTCGGCCGCTGGATGGACATCACTCTGGTCCAGCAGTCACTCTCGGAATAAGGGATCTCGGCTCGGGAGGCTAGGGCATTAACGGCTTGGCCCGAGCGAAGGCTGCGGGGTAAACGACCCTCATCGTGTTGACCGCCTGCCACTGACCCACGACAGCCGGTGCGCGAAGGTTCTGACCGGCATCCGGCTCACCCGGGCCGGCGAACTTGACACCTCCGCCGTTGATGCTGGTACCGGCCGGCTCGTCCAGTTGATAGGCTGCGTTTCGCACAGCGTCAGGTGTCACCTGTCCCTTCGCGGCGGGCAGCACTTCGTGAAAGAGCGTCCAGCCGCCGACGAATCCAGCCAGCGCCGGGATGGGCATTTCAGAACCAAGCTGCTGCTTCGCGTAGGCTGCCTTGGCGCGGCCGAGCAGCTCACGCGCCGCAGGGCTGAGCGCCTCGGTATTGACCTGATCGTCTGGTTTGTCAGCGGCGAAGACCCCCACCGCCTGGGCGCCCAGGCTGCGCCCGAAAGCCGCCATGCAGAACGCCGAGCTGGTGCCCACAGCCGCGCGCAACTTGACGCCGCGGGCCAGGATCGCCTGCCAGATGTCGATCCCGTCGGCGATGTAGCTCACGTCCCAGAGGTAGTCGGCGTGGCTCGCCCAGACCTGCTGCGCGATGTCAGCAGAGCTATAGGCGTTAGGGTCGTACTGGATGCGGCTCACGACTGGAATGCCGGTCGCCGCGGCCAGCTGCTCCTCACCGTCCGCCACCGCCCGCCCGTAGACGTCGCTGACGTTGACTATCACTGCTCTCGCCTGCGTTGGCTGGAGGCCGGCCGCCGGGAGCAGGACCCGGCCGGTGAAGTCCACGGCTATGCGACCAAGTGAACTCCCGGTTGCCACAGTGCGAAGGACGTAGCGGCGGTGTTGAGTGACCAGGTCCGCCACTGCGCCTGTCTCCCAGTAGATCACGTGCCGCTCATCGGCCCGAGCCGCCGCCGCCTCGGCGAGAGTACTGCCGTAGGTGCCGACGATGATCGAGACATGACTCCTGTCGATCAGCCGGTCCACAGCTGCTTGGGCGCCCGCCGGCGTTTGTACAGGCTCGACCTGGAGCTTGACCTGACGTCCGCCGGCCAGCTCGAGAGCGGTTCGCAAGCCCGCCAGCTCCTGCCGGCCACCCTCTCCCTGCGACCCGGACAGAGGGTAGACGGCCCCCACCAGCAGCGTCTTGTCCCCCGGGCCGGTCGTCCCCAGGCCACAGGCTGCCGTGAGCGCGACGATGGCGGACAGGAGCCCAAGGAAGCGGAGCCGGAAGGCGATGGGAGGCCTGACGAGCACCTAGCGAAGGTTAAGCTGTCCTATTCGCGAGTGGACGCACGCCTCAACGTGGATTTCGTCCGCTAACCATTAGCCTGGGGGAATGCAGCGAACCGCCAGTCGGAGCGTGGCTGACCTCTACCGCGGGTGGGATGGGTATCAAGAGAAGCTGGTGAGCGCGATCGCCCCGCTGGACGACGCCCAGCTGAACCTTTCCGCGGCTCCCAAGCTCTGGTCGGTTCGGATGCTGGTTAGTCACGTCATCGCCACGCGGGCGTGGTGGTTCCACTTCTTCCTGGGCGAGGGAGGCACCGAGTTCGAGAGGTACGCCCACTCCTGGCTCGACGAGGGCGGGACCGAGAGGTACGCCAGCTGGGACGACTTCGAGGACACTGCCAGTCTCGAGGCAACCACCAGGCGCTCGGCGTCCGAGCTGCTTCAGGGGTTGAAGGAAACCGGATCTCTGCTGACCTCCTGCCTGGAGCGCTGGACGGTTGCCGACCTGGACGCGGACGTGAAGCGGCCTTTCCCCGACGAGGCGGGCGAGAGGTCCGTCCGCACACGCCAGTGGGTCGTCTGGCATATTGCCGAGCACGACCTCCACCACGGCGGCGAGATCTCGCTAACGCTGGGGATGCACGGCTTGCCAGGGCTGAACCTCTAACTGGTCGCCTGAGCGCGCGGGCACGCTATAAAGCCGGACCCTCGGTCGCCAAGTATCGTTGGTGCGCATGGACTGGAAGCTCGAGCTCGTGCCTGTTCCCGTGACCGACGTCGACCGCGCGAAGGCCTTCTACGTGGAGCAGGTGGGTTTTCGCGCCGACCACGACCACCAGGTGCACGACGGGCTTCGCTTCGTGCAGCTCACCCCTCCGGGCTCCGCCTGCTCGGTCGTTTTGGGAACCGGGATCACGCAGATGGCACCTGGCTCCCAGCAAGGCCTGCAGGTCGTCGTCGAAGATGTCGAACGGGCGCGGCGGGAGCTGATCAGTCGTGGGGTCAAACCCAGCGAGGTCGACGTCCAGCCGTGGGGTTACTTCGTGACTTTCGCCGACCCCGACGGCAACACATGGGCGCTGCAGCAGCCGGTCCCGAGGCCGTAACAAACTGATCGCTGGTCCGCAGCCGCCTCGGCCCTGAGACTGCCGCCCCGCATCCCATAGCGACGCTGGAGCCAGCGAACGCCATGGTGCGACAGCGGTGGCCGCAGCCAGTGGCGCTGGGACCGCAGCTCGGCAAGGTGGGGAGGCGGTCCGCCAGGGCCACCTCCCGTGCCGATGGAGCCCGCCTCTACTTCTCGATCGGCGCCCGGACCGTGCTCCCCCATTCCGTCCAGGAGCCGTCGTAGTTGCGGACCTTGTCGAAGCCCAAGAGCTCCTGCAGGACGAACCAGGTGTGCGCCGAACGCTCGCCGATGCGGCAGTACGCGATCACCTCGCGCTCGCCAGTGATGCCCTTGTCGGCGTAGATCCGCTTCAGCTCCTCCGGGTTCTTGAAGCTGCCATCCGGCTGCACAGCTGTGGCCCAGGGAACGTTGACTGCCGTCGGGATGTGGCCGCCGCGCTGGGCGCCCTCCTGGGGCAGGTTCTCAGGGGCCAACAGCTGGCCCGAGAACTCGAGCGGCGAACGGACGTCGACCAAGCCTACCTTGCCCAGGGAGCTCTGAACGTCCTCCTTGTAGGCGCGGAGTTCCTCCCGCGGCTCGGCCGGAAACGCATAGCTCGTCTTCTCGATCTGGGGCGCCTCAGTGGTGTAGGAACGACCTTCGGCCTCCCACTTGACGCGACCGCCATCCACCAGCTTCACCCGATCATGGCCGTAGTACTTGAGCGCCCAATAGGCATAGGCCGCGAACCAGTTGTTGTTGTCGCCGTAGAGCAGCACAGTGGTGTCCGGTCTGACGCCGCTCTCCCCCAGCTTGCGAGCCAGAGCTTCGCGGCTGGCCAGATCCCTAACTGTGGGGTCCTGCAGGTCGCGCTTCCAGTCCCAGCCAAAGGCGCCCTCGATGTGGCCGCGGTCATAGGCGGTGGGGTCGACGTCGACCTCGATCAGGCTGTAGTCAGGCTCGTGTAGATGATCGGCCAGCCAGCCAGTGGTGACCAGCGCCTGCGAGTTGACGATGACGGTTGTATCAGACATATGAAAAATAGCTCCAGTAAAGATGGGAAAATGATCGACCACCGGCGAAAGCTGCGCGGCGGCGAGAGTCGGCTGAAGAGCCGACTAGCTACAGAAGCAGGTCGGGCAGTGCGTCAGACGCTGGGCCGGCCAGCGAAAGAGGTGCCGCATGCTCGACGATTCTAAGGAATGACCAGCGCACCCCCGGCCAGGCTCGATCTTGTCAAGTATCAGGCGCTCGGCAACGACTACCTTGTGCTCGACCTGCCAGCTCCACTCGAAGCAGTCGTTCAGCTGCTGCCGCAGATCTGCGACCGCCACCGGGGCGTCGGCAGCGATGGCCTCCTGGCTTTCGATCCGGCCACCTTCGCACTCCGCATCTTCAACCCGGACTCGTCCGAGGCGGAGAAGAGCGGCAGCGGCTTGCGCATAGCAGCGTGCCATGCTGTGCTGGAGCACGGGGCGACGGGTCGCCTGGCGATCGCCACCCGGGATCGCGTCAACGAGATCCTTGTGCTCCAGCGCCGGGGACCAGAGGTAGTCTCTCGCCTCGACATCGGCACACCGCGGTTCGAGCCCGACTCCTGCCTGGAGCTGGAGACCTCCGCCGGTCGGGTCAGCTGTCGGCCCGTCGATGTCGGCAACCCCCATTGCGTGGTCTTCGGGCAGCCTGTGACGGCTGAGCGCTGCCGCCAGTTGGGACCGTTGCTGGAGAACCACACTCGCTTTCCCAACCGGACAAACGTTCAACTGGCGGAGCCTCTCGGTCGCGACCGCGCGCGGGTCGAGATCTGGGAGCGCGGCGCCGGCTACACGCTGGCCTCAGGGACCAGCGCCAGCGCTGTCGCGGCAGCCCTCATCCGCTCGGGCCACTGCAACAGCAGCCTTGAAGTGCTCATGCCGGGGGGAACGCTGCAGGTTGAGCAGCTGGCCGACGGGCACCTGGTTCAGATAGGTCCTGCCCGGCGCGTCTGCGGGATTTCGCTGCGGCTGGACGACCTCGCCGGGCCGGTCCCCGAAAAGCCCTAGAGGTGCGGCCGGGAACCCTGCCGAGAGATTGGGTGCCCAGGTGGGTCAGGTCCAAGGAGCCGACGAGCACCGCAGTGAGCGTATTCCACATACGCGGAGCGAGGAGCGCAGGAGGCGACGCCGGTGATGGCCCGCATGGGCGCCCAAGATCCGGACGGGCTTTTCAACCGCACCTCTAGTGTCCTGTCTCCGAAGTTCTTTGGCAAAAGCGGCGGATGCTGGCGAGGATCTGGTCTGCCGTCTTGATCCATACGAAGGGCTTCGGGCTGTGGTTGTGAAGGGCGACGAAGAGGCGGATGGCGTTCTCGAGCTGGCC
>JAEKNQ010000027.1 GCA_016464825.1 Candidatus Dormiibacter inghamiae
AGCGGCGTACCGATCAGGCTGTTCCGGTGGCCTCGAAGAAAGTGGGCGGAAGACCGCGGGGTCCTGAGCTGGCGTCTACGACTCCACGCGTTGCAGCTCGAGCTGGCGCACGGTGACGCCGAGGACGTCGGCGATGCGTAAGGCGACGTCGGCGGGCGGCATGTACTCCCCGCGCTCGTAGCTCCACCAGGAGCGCTCGCTGATGCCGGCGCGGCGGGCGCAAGCCCGGACGCCGAACTCGTCGTCCCCGAAGCGCTGGACGAGGGCGGTGCGCAGCTCGCGGATGCGGCTGGTCATTCGCCGGCGGGGCATGTCTTTCTCCGCAATTCGGTAGTCTGATGCTTGCAATACTCTGCAGCTTTCGGTAGCGTGGAGAGCGGCGGCCCCCCCGAGGCGGATTGAGGGCCGCGGCTGCGAGGACACATCAGGGGTGCGAGGGGCGATCTCAGCGGCGGTAAGGGTAGCGGCTGGTGGTGGCGGTGGCCGCTAAGGTCCGGGGGCCCGTGGAGTGCCAGCGGGTGGGATGCCTCGACCTGGCGAGGGTGGTCGTGGAGGTCGAGGTGAGCGGTGCCAAGAAGCCACCGCTGCGTCTGGCGCTGGCGCTCTGCGACGTCCATGTGCTGGCGCTGGAGGTGGCGCGGATCTTCGCGGCGCGCTACCTGGGCGAATTGGAGCGCCTCGGGTAAGGCCGATCGAAGGCTGCCTCGGCTAATGTCCAGTGGCCGCTGCTGGCGCGTCTGCTAAACTTTCGCGCGATGATCTTGCGAAAGGTAGCAGCGGACCTGGCGCCGGAATTCCTGCCCACCGTCACCGCCGCGATCCAGGAGGCATACCGCGAGAACGCGCCCCTACAGGATCCGAGCCTCGGTCACGGGGAGTACACGTTCGCCCACACCAACTCCAAGACCATCCCACATCTGTTGAAGAGGTGGTTCGAGAAGAGCGAGACCATTCGGGTGGTGCCGGAGAATAACTCCCAGCGATACGAGTGCGGAGGACGGAAGTTCTTCATCCACAAACTGGGCGTCTCGGAGAACGACGACCCCTGGGCCTCGTTCCCGGAGCATGGCGGGCCTGCCGGGCGGGCTGCCGACCCCGCCAACGGTTCGGGATCGCAGCTGGGCCTGCCCATGGGGCTGGAGGAGCTGGATGCGGCCGTGATCGTGTTCGGGGTATATGGGTCGCTCAAGGGCGGCCTGCGGGCGATCCGACTGCAGGCGGCGGGGTCAGTCCGCGAGGAGCGAATCGAGAGCTGGACGGATGTGATGGACGTTTGGGTGGCCAGCCGCGACGCTGGGATGCCACCGGACGAGCCGCGGCCAGTCGACGTGGAGGACCCTCCGCTCGGGCTGCGCCGGCTGGCAGGGGAGAGTGATCACGCCGTTGGAGGGTGAGCATGGACGACTTCTCGGTCGCGCATCTGCTCTTCGATGGTGCCCGGCTCACCTTGGCGCGGGAGTACGCAGGACTCCGTAAGGTCGAGCTGGCCCGGGTCATCGAACTGACGCCGGGTGCTATCACACAGTTCGAGCAGGGCCGGTCGAAGCCCAGCCGAGGAACGGTGGCTGCGTTGTCGTTGGCGCTGGGATTCGCGCCGGCATTCTTTGAATCCGGGCGACCGGTCGCGACGGCGTCCGAGACGACGACGTACTTCCGGCGCCTGGAAGGAGCGACCAAGGGGCTGCGGAGCCGGCTGCTGGCTCGGCTCAAACTCCTCGGAGAGCTGCTCGCCGTGGTCGAGGAGCACGTCACCCTGCCGCCCGTGTCGATCCCGGACCTGGCGGGTCGGGCTCCACAGGAGGCGGCGCAACTGGTTCGCCGGGAATGGGGCCTCGACTTCGGGCCACTGACGAGCGTGGTCCGCGTTCTGGAACGACAGGGGGTCATCGTGACCAGGGCACAGCTCGACACCACCAGGGTCGACGCCTTCTCGCGGTGGCTGAATGAGCGACCGGTCGTCGTCCTAGCCAGTGACAAGCGTGATGCCGCGCGCTCGCGCTTCGATGCGGCTCACGAGCTGGGGCACTTCGTCCTCCACCGGTCGCAGCCAGCGAACGATCGCGTGATCGAGCGTGAGGCTGACGCATTCGCAGCCGCGTTCCTGATGCCTCCAGAGGCGATCCGCAAGGAGCTGCCGGAACGCGTGAACTGGGGACGGTATCTGGCGCTCAAGCGTCGTTGGGGTACCTCGGTGGCATCAATAGTGCGGCAGGCGCGCGACCTGGGGGCGATCAGCGAGCACGCGTATTACCGAGCCAACGTCCATATTCACGCCAATGGCTGGGACCACGATGAGCCGGCGGCCCTCGCCTCCGCTCCTGACGAGCCGCGACTTCTCAAGCGCGCGCTCGAGAAGATGGATCTTGAGTTGGGACTCGATGCAGACGTCCTCGCTGCGCAGCTGCACCTCGACGTCGAGAAGATCCGCGGTCTGAGCGGCGAGCTTTCGATCGCCGCGTGACGCGCTACGTCCTGCTGCCTCTGCGGATCGCCTGCTTGGTCCGCTGCTGCAGGGTGTGCTCCTGACGGGCGAGGTGGTGGACAAGCCGGTCTGCCTGCTCGCGTAGAGCGGTCGCCATCGCTGGCGTCGGGGGTTCCATCCCCTCCGCGCCTGCGGCGAGCTTGTCGATGCGACGGAGCAGCGCGCGTGCTTCGCGGAGGAGCGCTGCTGTCTCCTTGGCCTGGCGCGCGGTCTGCAGAGGGTCAGGCATCGTCGTTCTTGGTCGTCGCGAGAATATCGCCTCATCCGCCCGCACGGGCGCCGTTGCTGTCGAGGCACTGATGGTCGTCCAGGTCGCTGATGGTGCGATCGGTCTGCCGCCCGACAGTGAGGTCACTTGGAACGACGAGCTCGAGACGTCGCCGTGAGTTCGTCTGGCCGATCTCGGCGACCTCTCCTCTGCGGTCATGAGCTCGGGGTCCGGGCGCTTGGTGGGAGGTCGGCTGGTCTGAGGAGCTGGCGAGCTTCTACGCGAAGCTCCTCATCGACCGGGAGGCTGACAACGTGGAGGACTGGTGGTGAATCAGGAGGGCGAAGACACCGAGCTGTGGGGACCGGAGGACAAGGAGCCGCTTTCCTCGTTTGGTCATAGGGCAGGAGAGTTCCTGGCGCGGAAGGCGTGACGCTGTACCCTCCAAGCCTGCGCGGGGACGTGAACGATCTATGGCTTACCGAGTAGGTGACAGGGTCAGGGCCGCCCAAGCCCTGGGCAACGGCGACCGGCGCATCCCCCAGGGACGTGCGGGCAGAGTGCTGCGCGTCGACGAGGGCCTCTTCCGAACAACCTATGCCGTCGAGTTCGCCGCCGGCCTCCTTGATGACAGTGCCATCCTGACTGATCTGAGCGAGGAGAACCTGGAGCCCGGCGATGGGTGGTAACGGCTCGCATCCGCTGCTCCGATGGCCTCCCCAATGCTCGGTCGCCGGAAACTTCCCCCCGCAGCCCTGACCTCCTGGGTCACAACTACAACCAGGACGAGGCCGGGCTGATCTCGGGTGAGCCCGAGCCAGTGCGCTGGATGGGCGTGCGCTATGTCCAACGGGCGCTGGAGCGGATCGACGAGCGGGCAGCCGCCACCGGCCAACCCCCTCCGGCCGAACCGGGGGGTGACACCAAGAAAATGGTGGTGCCCGTCCCAGCTCACGTCCCAGCAAGGAGGTGATCATCGATGATGGACTCCAAAGCGGTGGAGCCAAAGTTGTTCCTCAGCTTCGACCTCGACTCCGCCGTACCCGGTCGGGGTCCTCAGGCTTGAGTTGTGTGCCGCCTCGACCTGGGCTAGCTGTTTGCGATGGTCCTCATCCTTGAGCCAACGCTCCTGACGTCCGGCACAAGGTACTTATCGGAAGTTAGAACAGCGATCTCGGCATGCCTACCTGATGCCACGCTGACCGGGCGCGCGAGCCGTTCCAGCGGTCGACGTTGGCCCGCGCGAGGCAGCCCGGCTGATTGCATGGTTCTGGACGGCACCGCCAGAGGTAGTAGCAGGACTTGACGCCGTGCTCCCGCTATCGGTGCCACGCTGCTGGGCCGGGCGCTCTTCTCGCTGCGGGGACGGATCAAGCGCTGAGGGCAGGCCGCCCCCTGCACTTATCGGTAGTTAGCTGAGGGCTATGGGCGGGCCGAATCAGGCGTTGGGCCGCGCGCCGCCTCGGGACCGGCGACCCCCCAGTAGATCCGGTCGCCCGCGGGCCGCACCTCGGCCGACCAGCCCAGGCTCCGGAGCCGGCGCCGAAGTGCCGCGGGGCGGTGGTACACCTTCACCATCCGGAATGTTTGGCCGTCCTCCAGGCGCCGCACCGTCGTACCCCGCCCGTCGCCAAGCGCCTGCTCATAGCCCTCGACCCCATCCCACGCCATCTCATCGACGAAGAAGACACGGCCGCGCGACTCCAGGCTGCGACGGACAAGCCCCCAGAACTCCTCAAAGCGGTCCGGCGGCACGTGCGAGAGCCAGAAAGCGAAGAAGACCAGGTCGTAGGAGCGGTCGGGTTTCCAACTGAATACATCCGCCTGAACGCGGCGAACGCCGGCCGTCCGGACGCGGTGTCGGAAGATTTCGAGCATTTCCGGAGACGCGTCAAGGGCCGTGACGGAGTCCGCCAACCGCGCGAGCCGCTTAGTCCACCAACCTGTTCCGCAGGCGATCTCGAGCACGTCGCCGAAGGGCGCGAGCTCTTGATGTCACCGATCACCCAAAACCGGCCACCTGCGATCAGGTCAAAACCAGCCACCTGAGTGGGCCGGTCTATTGTGCTCCTGACGGTGGGCCGGGAGTCGCGCAGCAGGGTCTGTGCAGGGGCGCCGCAGCACCACGATCAGC